>NZ_DATJPU010000187.1:0-54699 GCF_035506235.1 Mycobacterium sp. | reverse complement strand
CACGCCTACATTCCAGAAGCGATCATTCAGGCGGTCGAGGCAGGTGTCCGTTCCATTGAGCACGGCAACCTCATCGACGAATCGGCGGCGCGGGTCATGGCAAAACACGGCTGTTTCCTCGTTCCCACCCTCGCCACATACGACGCCCTCGCCAGCCTCGGGAACCAATTCAATTTCCCGCCCGAAAGCTTGCGCAAACTGACTGACGTGCTTGAGGCCGGTGCGAGTGCAATCGAGATCGCCGTGGCTGCGGGAGTGAGCATCGGCTTCGGAACCGACCTGCTCGGCGAAGCCCATGACCAGCAGTCCCGAGAGTTCGAGTTACGTGCGGAAGTTCAGTCGCCCCTTGACGTTTTGCGGTCGGCAACGATCACGAATGCCGAGCTGATCGGAAAGGCCGGCGAACTCGGCGTCGTAGCCCCCGGAGCATTCGCCGACGTTGTTCTGGTCGACGGGAACCCGCTTGAGGACATTTCCATACTTGGTGGCCAGGGCGACCGATTAGATCTCATTGTTCGCGGCGGTGAGGTCATCCAGAACCGGCTCCACTGAGCCCGTTCGGAGAGACTGGGTGATGGACGATTCGAGGCCGCGAGGTAGCGAGGTAAGCGCGAGCGGCATGGAAACCCGCACCACTCAGCGCAGCGACTTGTTGGCTGTCCAGTGCATCGGCAAGTGTCGAAGATAAGTCACTGGATGAGCGCCTGATGGCCCGGACCACGTCAACGGCGGCGCAATCGCGATTGGCCGCCCGCTCGGCGCTCGCGGAGCCGGCATCATGACCACGCTGGTCAACGCGCTGCAGCAGACTGGCGGTCGCTACGGCCTGCAGACCATGTGCCAGGGCGGGGGCATGGCCAACGCCACCATTATCGAGCGGCTGGGGTGGGCGGCTCAGCCAGCTGGCCCGATCGGGTATCAGCCGCGCGTTTCGATCTTGAGGTCGCCTGCGGTCACATTACGAATGTGGTCACTGGCGAGTATGTCGTGCGGGAAGCCGAGCGCGATCGCGCTGGCATCGTCGAGGCGGGCCAGCTGTGCGGCGGTGAAGTCGACCTCCAGAGCGCCCAGGTTCTCCTCGAGCTGAGCGGCGGTGCGCGCGCCGATGATCGGCGCCGTCACGCCCGGGTTCCGCAGGATCCAGGCCAGGCCGACCTGGGCGGGCGTGTGGCCCAGCTCGGCGGCGACCTCCTTCACGACGTCAGCGATGGCAAGGTTGCGCTCGGTCAGCGTGCCCAGCGCGAGGTTGAAGCTTTTGCGGCTGCCGTCGCCGGAAGCGACGTTCGTCGCGGTCAGGTCGTCGAGGCTGTACTTGCCGCTGAGCACCCCGCCGGCCAGCGGTGAATACGGGATCACACCCAACCCCATCTCACGTGCCATGGGGATCAAGTCCCGTTCGCCGGTGCGCTCGATCAGGTTGTATTCGATCTGCAGCGCGACCAGCGGGGACCAGCCGCGCAGATCGGTGATCGCCTGCATGCGCGACACCTGCCAGGCCGGGGCGTTGCAGATCGCCACGTACAAGACCTTGCCCTGGCGGACCAGATCGTCCATGCCGCGCAATATTTCCTCGACCGGCGTCGTGAAATCCCACACGTGCAGGTAGAGCAGATCGATGTAGTCCGTATTCAGCCGCCGCAGGCTGGCTTCCACCGACGCGAACAGGCTCTTTCGGTGAGCGCCCCCGGAATTCGGATCGCGGGGCCGTCGCAGCGTCGTGTATTTCGTTGCCAGCACCAGGCTTTCGCGATTGCATGCGGCAAATTCGCCCAGCAGGCGCTCGGAGCTGCCGTCCGTGTAGGTGTAGGTGTTGGCGGTGTCGATGAAGTTGCCGCCGCGCTCGACATAGAGATCGAACAGCTTGTGCGCCTCGTCCTGCTCGGCGCCCCAGCCCCACTCGGTGCCGAAGGTCGCCGCCCCCAGCGCCAGCGGCGAGACCCGCAGGCCGGAGCGACCCAGCAGCCGATAGGTGTCCAGGGTGAGCGACATCGTGTCCTCCTGTGCTCGTGATCACGCTCTCGACAAGAACTCTGTCACCGCAACCAGCAGGGGGTAAGGGAAAGAAGTTCCTGGGAACACGAGTCCCACCATGGCCGTTGGACCGCACGTGACAACCCGCACCGTGGACACGACACAGGAGCTGGCCGCGTTCCTTCGGGCCCGACGTGAACGGCTGGATCCGCACGACTTTGGCCTGCCGTCGCGTCGGCAGTCCGGGCGGACGCCGGGACTGCGCCGCGAAGAGATCGCCGAACTGGCCGGGGTCAGCGTCGACTACATCGTGCGGCTGGAACAGGGGCGCGGACTGCGGCCTTCCGCGGACGTGGTGGAGGCGCTGGCCCGCGCGTTGCGCCTGGCCCCCGACGAACGCGCCTACCTCTTCGACCTGGCCCGGCAGCGCCCACGCAACACCGACAGGCCCGCGACCGCTGCGGCGCCAGCATTGGCGCAGCTGGTCACCGACCTGTCGCCGCTGCCGGCCATGCTGATGAACCACCGCTTCGACATCCTGGCCTGGAACGGCGAGATGGCGAGGCTGCTGCTGGATTTCGACACCCTGCCGCCGTCGCGGCGCAATGCGATGTGGCTGTGCCTGATGCATCCGGAGATCCGCGACTTCTATGTCGACCGCGACCGCGTCGTGCGGGAGGGGGTCGCCCACCTGCGCGCCGCGTGGGCCGCCCATCCGGAGGATCGGGCCCTGACCGACCTCATCGCCGAATTCATCACTCGCGACGATGAATTCGCGCGATTGTGGGACGAGCGGGAGGTCAAGGTCAACGGCCGCGGACGCAAGGCGATGCGACATCCCGACGTCGGCGCGCTCGCGATTCACTTCGAAGTGCTCACGCCACTTGAAGATACGGATCAGCGGTTGATGATCTGCCGCGCCGCGGACGACGAGAGCCGGGCGGCATTGGACCGGTTGTGCGCACGCTGACCGTCGATACCGACGCCGAATGCGATGCCACGACGGCGGTCAGTGCTTACCGACTCCGTCTCAGGTGGTCGGTACGTGGTCGAGCGGTGCCCCGGCGGGGATTGAGACCGTTTCCGTTTTGCCTTCGCGGACAAGGCGCGTGATGGTCAGCAGGTGGACGGTCTCACTCATGGTCGGGACGCTACAGCGCAGCGGTCATACAATGCCAGCCTGAAGTTCGCCCCGGCGCCCGGGTCGGATCAGAGCCAGCCGGTGCGGGCGGCCGCAACCGGCTCGGCGGGCGCCGGCGCCAACGTGCCGTCCCGCACCTCGTCGAGCATCCGTTTCACCGCGGCGACGATCTCCGGCGCCGCCGCGGCGAGCCCGGCCAGGTCGGCTTCGCTGACCTCATCGGCGTCGACGCCCGCGCGGGCCAGCACGGCGGCCGGGTCGGCCAGCTGCCCGGCCAGCCAGGACAGCGGGTCGGCTGACAGCTCGGGGACGAAGTTCCGGCGTCCGGGTTCCCAACCGTCGAAACGGGGGTGGTGATGGGCGCGGTCCAGCGTCCCCGGCGGGCTCTCCGTGGACCCGAAAAGGTCCACCCGCCACACCGGCCGCGTGAAGGCGATCGGGACGCCGGCGTAGATGGATCCCTGGGGCTCGCCCCGCTCGATGAGGCGGAGTTCCAGCCTGACTCCCCGCTCCGGGGTTTCCTGACCGGCGAGCGGGCGCGGGTCGACGAAGTACATGTCCCCCACGACCACACCGAGGGCTTCGAATCCGAACGCTGCGAGCATCGCGTACTACCTTTCCTTGCCTCCCTTAGAGGGTAGATCCGGCCGGTCTCTCATTCCATGCGCTCGACCCATTGAGCGCGTGAGGGACCCGGCTCGAACGGATCGGCGAAGTACTGGGTCTCGCGGACCACCTCGCCATCCTCGAATTCCATGATGCTGACCGCGTAATAGGGTTGCCCGTCATAGGTCAGGACGAGTTCGCTGATCCACAGGTCGCCGCCGCCAAGCATGCGTCGCACGGTGAAGCGCTTCGCGTTCGGCTGGGCGACGCGCGACGCCTCGATGTTGGCTCGACCCCGGATCCGCTCGCCCGATTGGGGATACTCGAGAACCGCGTCGGCTCGGTAGATTTGGTGCTCCGCCGCGAAGTCGTTGGCGTCGGAGGCCGCCCAGTGGCGCCGCAGCGCGGCGCGCACATCGTCATCACCCATGGCGATCTCTCCTCCCAGCGGATGACCTGCCGATGCTGCACCATAACCCGCCCGGAGGCGGCGTGCAGGACGGGCATGATGGGAGAAACCGCCGTTCAGCGGTCGAGCTTCAGGCCGCCAGATCGTCCGTATCTGCCTGTGCCCCTTGCTTTTTGGCGCGCTGGGCGCCCCGCCAGGCCCGCACAGTGGCGATGGCGGTCTTCAGACCGCGCCGTCGGCCCGTCGCCGGATCGGTGCCCGCGAAACCGGGCTCCAATGCGGCGAACATCCGCTCGCTGCGCGTCTCCGGCGCGTCGTCGGCGTCGTCGCGCAGGTACTTGTTCGGCAACGACAGCTTGGCCAGCGTGCGCCACGTCTTGGCGTACTGCAGCAGGAACGAGCCGGTCGTGTAGGGCAAGTCGTACTTGTCGCAGATCGCACGGACCCGCACCGAGATCTCGTGCAGCCGGTTGCTCGGCAGATCGGGGTACAGGTGGTGCTCGATCTGGTGACAAAGGTTGCCACTCATGAACCGCAGCGCCGGGCCGCCCTCGAAGTTGGCGCTGCCCAGCATCTGGCGCAGGTACCACTGGCCCTTGGTTTCGCCGATCATGTCGGTCTTGGTGAATTTCTCTGCGCCGTCGGGGAAATGCCCGCAGAAGATGACGGCGTTGGCCCACACGTTGCGGATCACGTTGGCGGTCGCGTTGGCCGTCAGCGTGGACCGGTAGCTCGCCCCGGGCGACAGCGAGGTCAGCGCCGGGAACGCGACGTAGTCCTTGAGCACCTGCCGGCCCGCCTTGGCCAGGAACTCGTCGGCCCGCTGCCGGGCGTCGTCGTTGTCCATCCGCTTCTTGACGATCTTGCCGAGCTCCACGTGCTGCAGGCCCACGCCCCATTCGAACCCGAGCGCCAGCATGGTGTTGTAGAGCAGATTGAACAGGTTGAAGCGCTTCCAGCGCTGGTCGCGGGTGACGCGCAGCAAGCCGTAGCCGACGTCGTCGTCCATCCCGAGGATGTTGGTGTACTTGTGGTGCACGAAGTTGTGGGTGTACCGCCAGTGCTTGGACGACCCGCTCATGTCCCACTCCCACGTCGAGGAGTGAATCTCGGGGTCGTTCATCCAGTCCCACTGGCCGTGCATGACGTTGTGGCCGATCTCCATGTTCTCGATGATCTTGGCCACGCCCAACGTGACGGTCCCGGCCCACCAGGCAGAACGGCGCGAACTGGCGGTCAGCAGCAGCCGGGCGGCCACCTCGAGCGCGCGCTGCGCGGCGATGGTGCGGCGGATGTAGCGGGCGTCGCGCGCCCCGCGTGAGTCTTCGATGTCCTGGCGGATGGCGTCCAGCTCAACGGCCAGGCTTTCGATGTCGGCGTCCGTCAGATGGGCGAATACGTCGACGTCGGTGATCGCCATCGTCTTCTTCTCCCTGCGGTCGTTGTCCGGTCAGTTACCTACGTTATCGTAACCTACGAATCCGTAGGTTACCTGTGAGTAGCCTTTAGATGTCGAGCACACAATCGCCGGAGGCGGCCGAAACACAGGTCTGGATCCGCGTTCCGGGATCGTGCTCGGCGCCGGTGCGCAGGTCGCGGACGTGGCCGTCCACCAGGCTGACGACGCAGGACTGGCAGATGCCCATCCGGCAGCCGAACGGCATCTGCACACCGGCGCCTTCCCCGGCGTCCATCAACGACGTCGCCGCGTCCGCCGCAACGGTGCGCGCGCTGCGGGCGAAGGTGACCGTCCCGCCGGCTCCGGCGGGTGCGGCCTTGGACACCGCGAATCGCTCCAGGTGCAGCCGGTCGCCGATGCCCGCCGACGACCACACCCTCTGCGCCTGGGCCAGCATGCCCTCCGGCCCGCACGCCCAGGTCTGACGTTCGCGCCAGTCTGGGACTTCGTCGCCCAGCGTATCGAGATCGAGCCGACCCTGCCTGCGAGTCTCCCGCACCTGCAGGCGATAGCCCGGCTGGTTGGCGGCCAGGGCGGCCAGCTCGGAGCGGAACATCACGTCGGATTCGGTGGGCGCCGAATGCAGGTGGGCGATATCACCAATCTGGTTGCGCCGCACCAATGTTCGCAGCATCGACATCACCGGGGTGATCCCGGACCCCGCCGTGAGAAACAGGATCGACGGCGGCGCCGGATCCGGCAGGACGAAGTTGCCCTGCGGCGCCGCCAGCCGCACGATGGTCCCCGGCTCGACACCGGCCACCAGGTGGGTGGACAGGAACCCCTCGGGCATCGCCTTGACGGTGATGGTCACCGTGCGCGGTGCGCCGGAGGTCTCGGCCGGGCTCGAAGTCAGCGAATAGGACCGCCAGCGCCAGCGCCCGTCGACCAGCAACCCGATCCCGATGTACTGCCCCGGTTGGTAGTCGAAGCTGAAGCCCCAGCCCGGCTTGATCACCAGGGTCGCCGAATCTTCGGTCTCCCGGCGAACGTCGAGGATGCGGCCCCGCAATTCCCGGGCGGACCACAGGGGGTTGGCCAGGTGCAGGTAGTCGTCGGGCAGCAGCGGCGTGGTGATGCGCGCGGCCAATCTGCGCAGCGCGTGCCAGCCGGGATGCCGGTCGGCCCCGGCGACGACCGGGCGCTTGGTGTCGACGACATTGGCGGTGACCGGCGCGTATTTCTTGCTCATACGAAACTCCTGCTCACGACGCCCCTCACAAAGGCTACGGTACCGTAGGTTACGTCGGCGCGCCCAGACGCGCCGGCCAGGACTGCGTCACATTGGGCGCGTCACAGCAGGTCAAGCAGGAACGGCAGCTCCTGGTTCGCGTACCAGGCGAGGTCGTGGTCCATGGCGTCGCCGACGACCAGCTCGGCATCCTCGTCGCCCAGGTCGGCATCGTCGATCACCTCGATCGCTCTGGCGACATCGGGCTCGGCGGCGGCGTTGTCGACGTAAGCCGCGACCACCTGATCGATCGTCACCGGCGCGCCCAGCCTGACGACGGCGTCGTCGAGGTCGGGGCGGTACTTGGCCCCGGATTCGCCCAAGTCGACCTCGGCGGCCAGCACCGCGCGCCGGGGCGGCGGACCGGCCTGCCCTTCCGGTGCGCGGTCCTCTTCGGAGGCCAGCAGGCGCAGCGACGCCAGCGCCGCCTCGCGCAGCGCCACGTCGGCGAGCTCGTCGTCGTCGCCCTCCGCGTAGGCCTCGCGCAAAGTCGGCGTCACCGCGAACGCGGTGCCGTTGACCGGCCACAGGGAGCCGTCGGTGACGAGCTGCTGCAACATCTCCAGGGTGGCCGGGATGTAGACCTGGATCATCGCTTCCCGATCAAGGTGGCCGCATAGTCGTCGACGTACTTCGACAGCTCACGCGGCGGGCGCTGGTAGTTCGCGCTGACCACCGGATGTTTGGGCAGTTTGACCTTGGGACGCTCGACGTCGTGGTAGTCGATCGTCGACAGCAAGTGGGCCATCATGTTCAGCCGCGCGTGCTTCTTGATGTCGGATTCCACGACATACCAAGGGCTTACCGGGGTGTTGGTGTGCACCATCATCTCGTCCTTGGCGCGCGAATAGTCCTCCCACCGGTACAGCGATTCCATGTCCATCGGGCTGAGTTTCCATTGCCGGACAGGATCATGCAGCCGCGCCCGGAAGCGGCGCAGCTGTTCGTCCTCGGACACGGAAAACCAGTACTTGCGCAACAGGATCCCGTCGTCGATCAGCATCTGCTCGAAGATCGGCGTCTGCCGCAGAAACAGCACATACTCTTGCGCCGTGCAGAATCCCATCACCCTTTCGACGCCGGCGCGGTTGTACCAGGACCGGTCGAAGAGCACGATCTCGCCCGTGGCGGGCAGGTGCGCGATATAGCGCTGGTAGTACCACTGACCGCGCTCGCGATCGCTCGGTGCGGGCAAGGCCGCGATGCGGGCGACCCGGGGGTTCAGGTATTCGGTGATCCTTTTGATGGTTCCGCCCTTGCCCGCCCCGTCGCGGCCTTCGAAAATGATCACCAGACGCGCACCGGTATGCCGCAGCCACTCCTGCATCTTCACCAATTCCGTTTGCAGACGGAATAATTCGGCTTCGTAGACAGCGTTGCTGACGATGTGTGCGGGCGGCGTGGCCGAACGCTTGCCGCTCGGCTTGGCCGACGAGCCGTCGTTTGTCGCGGTGCTCACAACAACGGATGATAGAACCAGGCAGCGATTTTCACCCCGGCTAACTAACGGGAAGCTTCCAGAAGTTCCTCGAGGGCCTGCTTCAACAGGCCGGGCAGCAGGTCGACATCGCTCATCGCCTCGCGGTCGGCGTTGATTCCGAAATAGAGCATGCCGTTGTAGGACGTCACGCTGATCGCCAGGGCCTGGTTGGGCAGCAGCGGCGGGACGGCGTACGTCTCCAGCAGTTTCGTGCCGGCGATGTACATCTGCGACTGGGCGCCCGGCGCATTGGTGATCAAGAGGTTGAAGGTGAGCTTGGAAAAGCTCGGGAAGTCGGTGGCGACCCGGATGCCCATGGCGTGCAGGGTCGGTGGCGCGAAACCCGAGAGGGTGACGATGGTCCTCGCGTCGACCAGGCTAACGGACGCCGCGTTCGATTCGGTGGCATGGGCGATCTGCGACAGCCGCACCACCGGGTTCGCCTCCCCCACCGGCAGGTCGACCAGGAAAGGCGTGACCTGACTCATCGTCTGGCCGGGCCCGGACGCGTCGAGGTGGTCGTCGGCATAAACCGAGAGCGGCGCCATCGCGCGGACCGTCGCGGTGGGCGACACCGCCACCCCCCGGGACAGCAGCCAGTTGCCCAGTGCGCCGGCTATGACGGCGAGCACGACGTCGTTGATGTCGCAGTCGTAGCGCTCGCGGACGGCGCGGTAGTCCTCGAGGCTGCCACGAGCCACCGTGAACCGCCGATGCCGCGAAACGGTGGCGTTGAGCGGGCTGCTGGGCGGGTTGCCCCGCGCCACCGCGCGCGCGATGTCGACGACGCGGCGTCCGGCATCCAGCAGCTCGCCATAGTTCGTCACCGCGCCGGCCACCGCGGAACCTACGGCCTGCAGCTGCGTGCCCGGCCCCGCCAGCCAGTCACCGATCGCGCCCAGGACCAATCGGGTGTTGCCGGGGTCGCGTTCCGGTATCCAGATGTCTTCGGGGAAGGGCGGCGGGCGCCGCGTCCGGTCGGCGATGACATGGCCGATCTCCAGCGCGGCCATGCCGTTGATCAGGGCCTGGTGGGACTTGGTGTACAGGGCGATCCGGTTTTTCGCCAGGCCCTCGACCAGGTACATCTCCCACAACGGCCGCGACTTGTCCAGCGGCCGGGCGGCCAGCCGCGCGACGAGCTCGTGCAGCTGCGCATCGCTGCCCGGCGACGGCAGCGCCGACCGCCGCACGTGATAGGTGATGTCGAAGTCATTGTCGTCGATCCACACCGGGCGGGCCCCGGGGACGCGCACCTCCCGGACCTTCTGCCGGTAGCGCGGTATCTGGGGCAGCCGCTTCTCCACGGTCGCCAGCAGCGTCTCGTAGCTCAACCCGGCGCGCGGCCGCTGCAGGATGGAGAGCGATCCGACGTACATCGGGGTGGCCGTGTTCTCCAGCCGATAGAAGGAGGCGTCCGCCGGGGACAACCGAGCCACCATTACGGCGCTGTCCTCCTGATCAATTCGTCCTCGGTTCGTTTAGTGGACTGATGTACCCGCCCACCGTAATCGTCCCAACGGGCCGGAGCTCGGCGTGGGTGCGCGTCGGCTCGATCGGCGCGGATACGCGCCGGCCCGGCCTGTGCCATGATGACCACTGACCAACCGATGTCTGCCACTCTCCAGCAGGCTCTGACGCAACCGTTCGAGTGGGAGAGTGCGCGTTGACCGTATTCGCCGTGACGCCCGTCGTCGACTACGAGCCGCCCAGACGGGACGTGCGGCCTGACGTCCCCCCGTGCCGGCCGTCTTCCCACGCAACCCCGCGCCGCCGTGCGCCTGCGCCCCGCCGGGCTTGCACCGGACAACCGGGGAGACCACCGCAGGCACCGACGTCCGCGCCGATGCGTGCCGCGGCCGTCTTCGCCGACGCCGCCCTGCGCCGGGTGCTGGAAGTCATCGACCGTCGCCGTCCCGCCGCCCAGCTGCGGCCCATGCTGGCGCCCGGCCTGCTCGACTCCGTGCTCTCGATCGGCCGCGCCGCGGCCGGCCGACACCCACCCGCACAGCCGGGCGCCGCGGTGCTGCGCCGGTTGCGGCTGCAGCCGTCCGGACAGCGCCTCCCCGACACCGCGGCCGAGGTTTTCGGGTCCTACAGCCGCGGGGACCGGATCCACGCCATCGCCTGTCGGGTGGAGCAGGTGCCCACCGGCGACGGAACTGCCCGGTGGCTGGTGGTGGCGCTGCACATCGGCTGACGGTCAGCCCACCGCATAGCGGGCCAGCACCGGGCCCACGATCGCCATCACGAAGACGTACGACGTCGCCAGCGCCGCCACGGCGGGGATGGAGGTGCCCACCAATCCGATGATGATCAACGAAAACTCACCCCTGGCGATGAGCGCGGTGCCCGCGCGCACCTGCCCGCGCCGCGCCACGCCGTCGCGCCGGGCGGCGACCATCCCGGTGGCCACCTTCGTCGCGGCGGTGACGGCGGCCAGGGCCAGCGCCACCGGCAGCATCGGAAGCAGCTCGTGCGGGTCCACCGCGAGGCCGATCGCCAGGAAGAAGATGGCGGCGAACAGGTCGCGCAGCGGGCCCAGCACCCCGCGTGCCCGCTCGGCCGTCGCACCGGTCAGGGTCAGCCCCACCAGAAACGCGCCGACGGCGGCCGAGGCGTGCAGGACCTCCGCCACCGCCGCCACCATCAGCGTGATCCCCAGGACCCTCAGCAGCAGTTGCTCGGAATCGGGATGCTCGACCAGCCGGCCGACGTGGTGGCCCCAGCGGTAGGACGCGGCGAATGCCACCAGCAGCGCGCCGACCGCGGCCGCCATGCCGGCGACGGCACGCACCCAGCCGCCGCCGGACGCCAGGACCGCGAACAACGGCAGGTAGGCCGCCATCGCGAAGTCCTCGAGCACCAGCACCGACAGCACGGCCGGCGTCTCCCGGTTACCCAGCCTGCCCAGGTCCTGCACCAGGCGGGCGATGACGCCCGACGAGGAGATATAGGTGACGCCGGCCAGGGCCAGGATGGCCACGCCGTCCAGCCCCAGCAGCCAGCCGGCCAGGGCGCCGGGTGTGGCGTTGAGGACGATGTCGACACCGGCGGACGGCAGGTGGTGGCGCAGGCTGCTGGCGAACTCGGTCGCCGAGAATTCCAGGCCCAGGGTCAGCAGCAACAACACGATGCCGATGGGCGCCGCCGTCTCGATGAACTCGCCCGCCGCGGCGACCGGCAGCAGGCCGCCCTTGCCGAGCGAGAGGCCCGCCAGCAGGTAGACGGGTATCGGCGAGAGCGCGAAACGCCTTGCGACGGTGCCCAATACGGCCAGCGTGGCCAGGAGGGCGCCGAGCTGGAAGAGCAGCGCCCCCGAAACCTGCATCGGCTCAGCCCTTGTCGATGATCTGCTCGACGCCGGCGATGCCGTCTTCGGTGCCGATCACGATCAGAACGTCTCGCGCGTGCAGCATTTCGGCCGGACCGGGCGAGGCTAGCACCTCCTCGTCGCGCACGATCGCGACGATCGACGCCCCGGTTCGGGTGCGGGCGCGGGTGTCGCCGAGCGGGTGGCCCACGAAGGGGCTGCCGGCGACGATGTGGACCTGCCCCGTCTCGAGCCCGGTCACCTCTCGGGAAAGTTCGGTGAACCGCTCGGCGATGCGCGGGGCGCCCAGGATCTGGGCCATGGCCTCGGCCTCGTCATCGGTCAGGTGAAAGACCGGCCGGGCCTGGTCGGGATCGTCGGGGCCGTACAGGACGACGTCGAAATCGCCGCCGCGGCGCGCGACGATCCCGATCCGCTCACCGTTGTGGCTGGTGAATTCGTAGCGGAGACCGACGCCCGGCAGCAACACCTCCTTGACATCCATACCGTCCATACTTGCAGGCGTGCGGCGTTAGTGTCATCGCATGGATTCAAGCACGGTCAGCGTCGAACGAGTCATCAATGCGCCACCCGGAAAGGTCTTCGCGCTGCTGGCCGATGCCGGCAAGCACGCCAGCTTCGACGGCTCGGAGTCGGTCAATCACGCTTCACAGCAGTCGGTTCCCTTATCGCTGGGCTCGACATTCGCGATGGCGATGAAGGGGCGCAAGCAGACGCTGTTCATCCCCTACCGCACCACCAACACCGTCATCGAGTACGAACCCGACCGGCGCATCGCGTGGCAGACTTTCGGGCTGGGCGGCCTGGTCGGCGGGCGCATCTGGCGCTACGAACTGGCACCAGCCGAGGGCGGAACGCTGGTGCGCGAAACCTGGGACGTCTCGCGGGACAAGCAGCAGCGGATGATCACCAGCGGTTCGATGCCCAAGCAGACCGAAGCCGGGATGCGCGCCACCCTGGCGCGCATCGCCGGCCTCCTCGAGAGTTAGTGCTGGCCGACCGCTTCGGTCGAGTTTCGTTGTGGCAGGCGTGTTTTCGGAACCAGCATCGGCACGTCGCGCTGGTAATCGCGGTACTGATCGCCGATCGCCGCGACGAGGCTGCGCTCCTCGATTCGCAATGCGATCAAGATGTACCCAGTCATGGCGATCGAGAAGAGCAGGTGTCCGGCCGTCATGGTGGGTGCCGCCCAGAACGCGATCAAAAACCCCAGCATGAGTGGGTGGCGCACCAAACGGTAGAACAGGTGGGTTCGGAAACCGAGCTCGGTGTAAGGCTTTCCGCGCCACGCCAGAAAGACGTGCCGCAGGCCGAACAGGTCGAAATGGTTGATCATGAAGGTCGACGCCAGCGCGATCGCCCAGCCGAGCCAGAAAAGCGCCCATATCGCCAGACGCCCCGCCGGCTGCCGCACATCCCAGATGACGGCCGGCATGTCTCGCCATTGCCAGTAGAGCAGCACCAGCACTGCGCTTGACAGCACCACGTAGGTGCTGCGCTCTATTGACGGCGGTACGAACCGCGTCCACCACCGCTTGAACCCCTGCCGCGCCATGACGCTGTGCTGGACGCCGAACGCGCCGACCAGCAATGCGTTGACCAGCACCGCCTGGCCGATCGGAGCGGGGAGCCCGTGATCGACGGATCGGGGCACCAATAGGTTGCCCACGAAACCAACGAGATACAAGAAGGCTGCGAGGAACAGCAAGTAAGCCGCCGCGCCGTAACCGATGATCAAGTAACGCTTCATGGCCCAAGTGTCCGCCGCGCAGATGCGCTGGCATATAGGTCATTTGCCTCAAATTTCGCCCGCCGGCGACTAGTCATTTCTGACTAGTCCAAGCGAGTTGGGGGCAGATGGGGCAGATGCCTCATGCGGCCGCGGCGGCGGTGGCCGACGATCGCCTGTGACGAAGCCACTTCGAGGAAAGCACGGAGACCAGATCATGACCGAATCAGCATGCAAGGCAACGACTACCGAGCGGCTCGGTTGCCGGCGATCCGCACCCAGCGGCGTGCGGATCGACGCGATGGACATCAGCCGGCGCGTCGGTGGGCGGCAGCTCCTCCACGAGCTGTCGCTCTCAGTGGAACCCGGCGAACTGGTCGCCATCGCCGGCGGCAGCGGGGCGGGCAAGACCACACTGCTGGAAATCCTCGCCGGGCTGCAACCGCCGTCCGCGGGGGAGCTTCGGCACGACGGCGTCGCTGCCCGCGTCGGTGCCGGCTTCCCGATCGGCTACGTGCCCCAGGACGACATCATCCACCTGGAGATGCCCCTGCGCCGCACGCTGCGCTACGCGGCGCTGCTGCGGCTCCCCGCCGGCACCACTGCGGCGGAAGCGGAACGGATCGTTGACGAGACCCTGCACGATCTCGACCTGGCCGATCGGGCCGACGTGCCGGTGCGCGCGCTGTCCGGCGGGCAACGCAAGCGGGCCAGCATCGCGGTGGAGCTGTTGACCCGGCCGCGCCTTTTCTTCCTGGACGAACCCACCTCCGGGCTCGACCCGTCCACCGCGGCCGACGTGATGCGCTTGTTGCGCCGACTCAGCCAACGCGGAATCACCGTCGTCCTCACGACCCATGAGCCGGCCGGCATCGACCGGTGTGACCGGGTGGTCTTCCTGGCCCGCGAGGGCCACTTGGCGTTTACCGGCAGTGCGGTCGCGGCGCGGCGCTACTTCGGTGTGGCAGACCTCACCGAGGTCTACGAGCGCCTGGCCGGCGAGCACACTCCGCAGACCTGGGCGAAGCGGTTCGCGGAAAGCCGGGTCAATTCGACCCGGCCCGACTCAACCCAACGGCCCGTCCCGGCCGCGCCGCCCGAAGTCAAGCGCCCGGGCATGGCACGGCAATGGTGGCTGCTCACCCGGCGCAATGTGGATGTCCTCGTCCGCAACCGCCTGACGCTTGCGATCCTGCTCGGCTCACCGGTGCTCGTGACGGCGATGATGGCGACGTTGTTCAGGCGCGGCGCGTTCGATCCGGGTAGCGCGGCCGGTGCCGGCCCTGCGCAGCTGGTGTTCTGGATTGCTTTCGACGGCTTCTTCTTCGGCCTGACGTACGGCCTGCTCCAGATCGTTGGCGAGATGGCCGTCTTCCGCCGCGAACGCCTGGCCGGGCTCAGCGTGAGCGCCTACGTGGGATCCAAGGCGGCGGCCCTGCTTCCGGTTCTGGCGGGAGTGAGCGCGGTGTTGTTGGTGGTGCTGCGCGCGTTCGGTCGGCTCCCCGCCGTCGGATGGGACGTGTACGCCTCGCTGTTCGCGACGATCGTGATCGAAGCGACCTCGGCGCTGGCCCTGGGCCTTTTCGCCTCGGCGGCCGTCTCCAATGCCGCACAGGCGGCGCTGGCCCTGCCGATGCTGTGCTTCCCCCAGGTTCTGTTCGGCGGCGCGATCGTCCCCGTCGACCAGATGGCCACGCCCGGACGCCTGATGAGCCTGGTCCTGTCGAACCGCCACGCCTTCGACGCACTGGGTCGCGAGCTGGGGCTCGATCGCTATACCAGCACGCTGCCGGCCATGTCGGCCTACCATGCCACCTTCCACGGGGGCACCGCGGCCAGCGTCATCGCACTCGGTTCGTTCGCGGTTGCCCTGACGCTGGCAACCGCCTGGCTGCTGGACCGGCGATCCCGTCCCGGCGCTTCTACCCGATAACGGCGTCACCTGATTCCCCGACTGACCCAGGAACGGTGTGGATACGGCGGATGCCGGTTACCCAGTCCGCCGTATTCAGCCGCGAACGGCAAACACCGGCCAAGTGCCCGGAACGCCCTTCAATTCGTGGCTGCCGCGGTCGTCGAAGGCCATCCGTGAGCCGAGCACGAGCGGCGCCATCACACCCGATACGAGCACTTCAGATGCTCCGGCCAAAGCCATGATGCGTGCGGCGACATGGACAGCGATGCGATGGATGTCACCGTCAACCATCTCGATTTCACCAGTGTGCAACCCGGCACGGATTTGCAAATTCAGATCTTCCACGACATCTCGGATTGCACAAGCACATTCGATTGCCCGTGCCGGTCCGTCGAACCTCGCCAGCACACCGTCGCCAGTGAACTTCACGACGTTGCCCCGCCAGGCAGTCACGTGTCGCTCGACGACCCGGTCATGCGCGGCAAGAACACTCGTCCAAGCCGCGTCACCTAACCGGCACAGGTTCGCAACCGTCGTCTCCCGTTACCTGACGATAGCGTGGCCCCACGAGGCCGCGAGCGTTACGTCATCACGGTCTCTAACCTGAACGATTACAACACGTTTGGGGAAGCTTCACATTTTCCGGGCGAAGACGTTGATCGGCTCTTCCTGTCCCCGCAGAATCAGCGTGCGTCGCTGCGCGTTGGCCATGAGTTCATCGGCGACTCCGCTGGCGACCAGCAACTCGCCGCCGGCGGCGCGTTGTTGGATCCGTGCCGCGGCGTTGACCGGGCGGCCCAGCGCGGTGAAATCGACCACGGCGTCGCCGACGTTGCCAACGTAGGCGACGCCCGCGTGCACCGCGACCCCGACGTCCAGCCAGGGCCCACCTGGCGTGCCGTACCCAACCGCTTCCAGCAGATCGACTCCCGCCTCGACGGCTCGCTGCCGATACCGGGCCCCGCTGATGCCCCGGACGAAGAACGCCATCACTTCGTCGCCGATCAGCTTGTCGATCACCGCGTCATGGCGCAGCAATGTCTGCGTCGCGGCGATGTAAAACCGGTTGAGCAACGCGGCGAAGTCCGCGGGCGCCCGACGGTGACCCAACGCCGTGGAGCCGCGGACATCAGCGAACAGCACCGCGATATCGACCTCCGCCCCGCCCCGCGGCAACGCATCGCAGCAGCGCATGCACAGGTTGGGGTTCTTACGCGATCGGCGGAATCCGGCAGCGGCGAAGATCCGGCCGACCGGCCCGCCGAACGGGTTGTTGCACAGCTTGCATCGCGGCGCGGAGGGCAGATAGCGAAATGCGCGCCGCGCTCTGACCAAAGACGCGTGGCCGTCGATGAGCACCTTTTCCCACACCCCCGACGAAGGCCCCGCGGTCAAGCGCCCAGTGCTGGTCATGCGGAAATGGTCGCGTCGATCTCGAGCCCGCACATGGGGCATCCGCCCCAAATATCAAAGCCCGGCCGGTGCGCTGCCGGTCAGGCCGTGCCGTGTCGCGTACAGGCTGGCCCCGATCCGGTTCGAAACGCCGATCTTCGCATAGATGTGCTCGACGTGATTGCGCACCGTCTTCTCCGAAATCCAAAGGGCCGAAGCGATCTCGCGGTTGGAGAGTCCCTGCGCCACGTGGAGCAGTACCTCGGCCTCGCGCCGGGTCAATCCCGCCGGCCTGGCGGCCTTGCGCGACGGCCGGTGGCCCGCGGCTTCCAGCACGGCTTCTACCGCGTCGCCGTCGAGGCGGCCGCGCGCCGCTTCGCTGCGCAGTCGCCCGGCCGCGGCGGCCTCATCCAACCCATCGCGATACGGGCGCGGCTCCATTGAGGCGCAATAGCTTTCGGCGGCGGCGAGTACGCGGTCGCGAACGGACAGGTCATCACCCCGCAGGCCGTTCGGATATCCCGACCCGTCCAGTCGTTCGTGATGGTTCACCGCGACCTCCCGGACAGCCTTGAGCCCGCCGACCCGGGCCAGGATCCTGCCGGTCAGGTACGGATGCAAATTCACCCGCTCGCGTTCGGCGTGGGAAAGTTCACCGGGCTTTTCCCACACCCGGTTGGACACACCAATGCGACCGAGGTCGTGAACGTAGCCTGCGCGGCGGAGGATGTCGATCTCGTCCTGCGGCAGCCCGGCACATTTCCCGGCGTTGCCTGCCAGCTCGGCCACCGCACGTGAATGACCAAGCGTGAAAGGGCATTTCAGGTCCGCGAAGTCGCCCATCGCGCGCAGGAGCCGGTCCAGCGCGGGACCGCTCAGCGCTTCCCCCGGGTCCGGCGCCAGGGCCGCGGCCGTCGACCAGACGTCTTCGTCCTCCCGAAGCAGGTCGTCGGCGGCCGCGGTGAACACCGCGACGATATCCGGGTCGAACTGTTTGCCGCTGCGCCGGCGAACCTCCGCCGTCGCGACCTCCGCGCCGTAAGCGCGATGGTGCACTTCGGCGATGTCGGCAACCTGAGCCACCCGCATCGCCACGGGTATCTGTCGTCCGGCGGCCCTGGCCGGAAGGCCGCTGCCGTCCCACCGTTCGTACGCGTAGGGCAGGGCTTCGCACACGTCGGCGCCCAAACCGATCTCCTCGGCGAGCAGTGCCGCCGACAGGCAATGGGACTGCACCAACCCGCCGAGGTTCCCGCGTGCGTCCCAGAACACTTTGGCCGCCAATTGGGCTCGCTTCGGCAGGCTCGCGCCACGCCCCAGGTTGCTCACGAGAAATCGCCGGTACGGCGCGCCGGACCAGTCGATGAAGTGGCTGTCACGTCGCACCGCGATGTCGTCGCCGAACCACCGCGCGTATTCGTGCGAGTCGGCATGGCACCCGATCCACATGACCAGACCCGTGTAGAAAACCGTGCCGCGCTCACGCTCGCTGAGCCCGAGCCGCTCGCCGAGCCTGGTGCCCATCGCCGCCGATCGCAGCATGTGATCCATCGGTTGCCCGAGCCCGAGGTCGATCGCCAACGATAGCGCCGCCAGGACCTCGGTCCGGGACACAGCTCCGCCGAAGGGCATGAAACGTGCCCCTTTCTCGACCCGTCACGGTGGCGGCGTCAGTGTAGCCACACAGAAGCCGATGCCTGATAACCCTATGGCATAGGCGTTGCTGCCGTGTCGAGAGACCCGGCGGTTCAGCGCCTCTTGACCGACTTCGGCGGCTTGGCGCCGCGGCCCTGCCGCCGCGCGGCCTCGCGGCGCTCGCGGCGGCTGGCGCCGGCGGGCACACCGGCCGGTGTCTTCTGCGCGCCGCCGCCGTTGCGTTGCACCTGCGCCGAACCGTCCTCGGCCGGACCCGAATATGTCAGCGCCGGCGCCTCGGTGTCGATGCCCTTGGCGCGCAAGGTACTTGGGGCCTCCTCGCGCGGCGCGGCGGGCGGTTCGGTGTCGCCGTCGGGCTGTTCGCCGGCGGCCGTCCCCAATTCCGCCAGCCCCTCCGGCGTCGCCTGCGGCGCAACCTGCGGCGCGGGCACCGCCTCCACGGTGACGTTGAACAGGAAGCCGACCGACTCCTCCTTCATGCCGTCGAGCATGGCCATGAACATGTCGTAGCCCTCGCGCTGGTACTCCACCAGCGGGTCACGCTGCGCCATCGCCCGCAGCCCGATGCCCTCCTTGAGGTAGTCCATCTCGTAGAGGTGCTCGCGCCACTTGCGGTCGATGACGTTGAGCAGCACGTTGCGTTCCAGCTGGCGCATCGCGCCCTCGCCGGCGATCTCCTCGAGCTCGGCTTCCCTTGCGGCGTAAGCGCGTTCGGCGTCCTTGAGCAACGCGTCGAGCAGCTCTTCGCGGGTGAGGTCGTCGCGCTCGGAGTCCGCGTCGTGGTGGGTGAGGGTCTCGTGGTCGATCCCGACCGGGTAGAGCGTCTTGAGCGCCGACCACAGCGCCTCGAGGTCCCAATCCTCGGCGTAGCCCTCGGCCGTCGCGCCGTTGACGTAGGCGGTGACCACGTCGCGGACCATGTCCAGCGCCTGATCCTTGAGGTTTTCGCCCTCGAGGATGCGGCGGCGCTCGGCGTAGATCACCTTGCGCTGCTGGTTCATCACCTCGTCGTACTTGAGGACGTTCTTGCGGACCTCGAAGTTCTGCTGCTCGACCTGGGTCTGGGCGCTCTTGATCGCGCGGGTCACCATCTTGTTTTCGATCGGCACGTCGTCGGGCAGGTTCAGCCGATTGAGCATCGCCTCCAGCGCGGCTCCGTTGAAGCGGCGCATCAGCTCGTCGCTCAGCGACAGGTAGAAGCGCGACTCGCCGGGGTCGCCCTGCCGGCCGGAGCGGCCGCGCAGCTGGTTGTCGATGCGGCGCGACTCGTGCCGTTCGGTGCCCAGCACGTACAGGCCGCCGGCCTCGATCACCTCGGTGGCCTCCTTGCCGGCCTCCTCCTTGACCAGCGGAAGCTCCTGGTGCCAGGCGGTCTCGTACTCGTCGGGCGTCTCCACCGGATCCAGGCCGCGCTCGCGCAGCCGCTGGTCGGTGAGGAAGTCGACGTTGCCGCCCAGCACGATGTCGGTGCCGCGGCCGGCCATGTTGGTGGCGACGGTGATGCCGCCGCGGCGGCCCGCCACCGCGATGATGCCCGCCTCCTGCTCGTGGTACTTGGCGTTGAGCACGTTGTGCGGGATGCGGCGCTTCTGGAACTGCCGCGACAGGTACTCCGAGCGCTCCACGCTGGTGGTGCCGATCAGGACCGGCTGCCCCTCCTCGTAGCGCTCGGAGACGTCGTCGACCACCGCGATGTACTTGGCTTCCTCGGTCTTGTAGATGAGATCGGATTGGTCGGTGCGGATCATCGGCTTGTTGGTCGGGATGGAGACCACGCCCAGCTTGTAGATCTCGTGCAGCTCGGCCGCCTCGGTCTGGGCGGTGCCGGTCATGCCGGCGAGCTTGTCGTAGAGCCGGAAGTAGTTCTGCAGCGTGATGGTGGCCAGCGTCTGATTCTCGGCCTTGATCTCGACGTGCTCCTTGGCCTCGATGGCCTGGTGCATGCCCTCGTTGTAGCGGCGGCCGATCAGCACGCGGCCGGTGAACTCGTCGACGATGAGCACCTCGCCGTCGCGGACGATGTAGTCCTTGTCGCGGGTGAACAGCTCCTTGGCCTTCAGCGCGTTGTTGAGGTAGCTGACCAGCGGCGAGTTGGCGGCCTCGTAGAGGTTGTCGCTGCCCAGCTGGTCCTCGACGAACTCCACGCCCTTCTCGTGCACGCCGACGGTGCGTTTGCGCAGGTCGACCTCGTAGTGCACGTCCTTTTGCATCAGCGGCGCCAGCCGGGCGAACTCGAGGTACCAGTTCGACGCGCCGTCGGCGGGGCCGGAGATGATCAGCGGGGTGCGGGCCTCGTCGATCAGGATGGAGTCGACCTCGTCGACGATGGCGTAGCTGTGGCCGCGCTGCACCAGGTCGTCCAGCGAGTGCGCCATGTTGTCGCGCAGGTAGTCGAAGCCGAACTCGTTGTTGGTGCCGTAGGTGATGTCGGCGTTGTAGGCGACGCGCCGCTCGTCGGGCGTCATCTGCGCCAGGATGACCCCGACCTGCAGGCCCAGGAAGCGGTGCACCCGGCCCATCCACTCGCTGTCGCGTTTGGCCAGGTAGTCGTTGACCGTGACGATGTGGACGCCCTTGCCGGCCAGCGAGTTGAGGTAGGCCGGCAGCACGCAGGTCAGGGTCTTGCCCTCACCGGTCTTCATCTCGGCCACGTTGCCCAGATGCAGCGCGGCGGCGCCCATCACCTGCACGTCGAACGGGCGCTGGTCCAACACCCGCCACGCGGCCTCGCGGGCCACGGCGAACGCCTCGGGAAGCAGGTCGTCGAGGGTCTCCCCCTCTTCCAGCCGCTTCTTGAACTCGTCGGTCTTGGCCCTCAGCTCCGCGTCGGTGAGCTTCTCGACGTCGTCGGACAACGTGTTGACATAGTCGGCCACCCGCTGGAGGCGCTTGACCATGCGACCTTCACCAAGGCGCAGCAACTTCGATAGCACAGCTATGTCCCTCTTGGGATGTTTCCCTGTTGGATGGCGTTCTTCTTCGCCGGTCTAGTGTTCGGCGCCATCCATCGTAGGTGACACGCCGGAAAAGCCGTCGAACGTCGTCAGGAGAGGCTGATCAGGCCGTAATCGTAGGCGTGGCGGCGGTAGACGACGGACGGCCGCTCGGTCTGTTTGTCGTAGAACAAGAAGAAGTCGTGCCCGACGCGTTCCATCTCGTAGAGCGCGTCGTCGACCGTCATCGGCTTGGCCCGGTGCTCCTTGGTGCGCACCACCCGCCCCGGCTCGCGGTCGGTGCGGTCATGCCCGTCGAGGCCGGCGCTATCGTGTTCGTGCGCCTCGACCGGCTGGTTGTCGAAGGCCGTCGCCGGTAGCGGGGCGACCGCCGTGGCCGCGGCCAGCGACACCGGCGTCTTGTCGCCGTAGTGGACTTTGCGCCGGTCCTTGACGCGGCGCAGCCGGTTCTCCAGCTTGTCGACCGCCGACTCGAAGGCGGCGTAGAAGCTGTCGGCGCAGGCCTCCGCGCGGCTGACCGGCCCGCGCCCGCGGGCGGTGATCTCCACGCGTTGACAGGACTTGCGCTGGCGGCGGTTGGGAGCGTGCTTGAGCTCGACGTCGAAAAGGTAGATGGAGCGATCGAATCGTTCGAGGCGGGCGAGTTTCTGCGAGACGTAGATGCGGTAGTGATCGGGGATTTCGACGTTGCGGCCCTTGAACACGACTTCGGCGTTAAGTGTCTGTTCGGCCGGCCCGGCGGTTTCTGCCGGCGGTTGGTCGAGAGTCTGACCGGAATCCACGGTAAGCCTTGACATACGTGTCAACTCGTTTCCTTTTCCCACATTGCACGCGCTGCGTGCCGGCTTGTTACGAAACGCGCCGACGGGGTGGGAGCGGTTTTGGCCGCAGGCTGCCCGCCGGTGCAAGGAGTCGAATACTCACCTCCTCTGCGTATGGCGTTTCAACCTGGGTGATCGCGACGGTGCCGTCGCTGATCTCCGACGCCCAGGATGTTCCTGAAGGTTGTTCTCGACGTTAGCTCGTGTTCGCCTTGGGATGCCACCAATTTCGCACAGCTGTTGCGAGTTCTTCACAACCTCTTGGGTGGGCCACAGCGTCACGCGGCCGCGATCGCCAGCACGGCGGCCACGCGAACCCCCGCGGCACGCAGGGTCCGCACCGACTCGCGCGCCGTCGCCCCGGTGGTGACGATGTCGTCGATGACGACGACTTCTGCGCCCAGCAGCCGTGCGGGCTCGCCGCGCAGCACCACTCGGCCCGCGATGTTGCGTTCGCGGGCCGACGTGGAAAGGCCCACCGAGTCGCGGGCCAGCGCCTTCATCCGCAGGGCCTGCGCGACGGTGACGTCCGGGTGTCCCGCCACGGCGGCCCGGGCCAGCCGGGCGACGGGGTCACCTCCGCGCCGGCGCGCCGCCGAACGCCTCGTCGGCGCGGGCACGATCGTCAGTGGCGTCTCGACCATCCCCCACGTCAGCAGCCGGTGCACCCCGACGGCCAGCGCCCGGGCCAGAGGTGTCACCAGGTCGCCGCGGCCGCGCTCCTTGCACGCCAGGATCGCCCGGCGGCGGGCCCCGGCGTAGCGGCCCAGCGCGAACACCGGCGCCTCCGGGTCGATCCGGGGATTGACCACGTGCGGCTCGTCGGGCCCGGCTTCCAGCTCGGCCGCGCAGGCGTCACACCAGCGGGTCGACGGCGCCCCGCAGCCGCCGCATTCCAGCGGCAGGATGAGATCGAGCACAGGGACAGTGTGGCGGGCGGGGCCGACAACTGAACGCGTCGCCACGAGCCCAATGGTGGCGACACCCTGCGCCCGGCTTCGCCGCGCTTGCGATCGCCACTAACCCGGCAGCACCGGCGCCGTCCCGGGCATCGTCAACCCGGACACGTCCGACCAGCTCTGCTGGCTTTCGGGCGCCGACGCCGAATACTGCAGCACCCCCTGCGGGCCGGCGACATACACCGCCGACGGGTTGGCCGCGACCGTCGTCACCGGGATCTGTAGACCGCGGGCCGGCGCGTCGGAGTTCACCCCGTCGAGGTTGACGTAGGACACCGGGTGGCTGGCGTCGGTGCGGGTCACCACGATGTCGTCCCCGGTTCGCCACGACAGCGAGACCACCGAATTGCCCAGCCCGAAGCCCAACCGGCGCGGGTAGGTCAGGGCGTACTGCCCCGCCTGCGTCTGCTCGACGCCGGCGAGGATCACCTGGCCGTTGATCACCATCGCGGCGCGCGTGGAATCGCGGGACAGCTGCAGGTCGGTGATCGGCCCGGGGAAGCTGGCCGCCACCAGCGCGGAATCCACCGGGATCCGCGTGGGCTGACCCGACGCCGGTTCCTGAATCGCCCGCAGCACGTTGTTGTTGTCCACCACCACCCAGACGGCGTCGTCCAGCGACCAGCTGGGCCGGGTCAGGTTGTGTCCGTCGGCGGACTGGACCGCCTCACCACCCAGGTCACCGATCCACAGCGACGCCGCCTGGTCCGGGGCGCCGCGCCGCAGCGTCACCACCGACGCCACCTGCCGCCCGCTGCGCGACAGCGCGGCGCCGGTCTGGTCCCCCATCCGCCCGAAGGCCCCGGCCACGGTGGTGGTGTGCTGCCCGTCCAGCCCGACCAGCGACCCGTTGACCAGGGCGTGCAGGCCCGCCCCTGCGCCGTCGGCCACGCCCGGGTCGGTGGCCGCGACATCGGAGGTGGTCCACCCCTCGGCGAACCTGTCGTCCAGCGGCGCGCCGTCGGCGTTGATCACATAGGGGCCCCGGATGTCCGCGCGGGCCAGCGTCCAAATGATCTGTGCCGCAAGCAATTGCCGGCTGTGCGGATCGGTGGTGGACAGTTTCTCCAGATCGATGCGGGCGCCGCCGTAACCGAGCCCGATCCCGTTCTTTCCGCCGTCGGCCCGGGTCACGGGCCCGCGCAACCGCAGCGGCGGGGCGAGCAGGTTGCGCACCGTGTGGGCCATCTCGGGCCGCGGCCCGGCCAGCATCTTGGAGACCAGCTCCGTGGCCAGCTGGTCGTGATCGGCCACCGCGACGTAGCGGGGATCGGGAACCACCGTCTTGCCGGTCGGGTCGGCGAAGTACAGCGTGTTGCGTTTGTAGGTCTCCTGGAACTGCTGCCAGTCCAGGAACACCCCGTTGGGCAGCCGGTCGATCCGCCAGCCGCCGGACGTCTTGACCAACTCGATCGGGCCCGGGTCCGGCAGCACTCCCTCGGCGGTTTCGAACACGCCCACATCGGACAGCGAGCCCAGGATGTCCGCGCGCATGGTGGCCGAAACCCGTTCGGCGCCCCGGGTTTCCACGAACACCACGTGGTCGATCAGCAGGGCGCTACCGGCGTCGTCCCACGCGTTGGACGCCGACTGGGTGAGGAATTGCCGCGCGGCCAGGTGTCGGTTCGCCGGATCGGCTGTGGCCTTGAGGAATTCGCGCAGCAGCACGTCGGGATCCATGCCCGGGGTGGGCTTGGGCAGATTCGACGGGGCCGGTCGTTCGACGGTGCCGATGGCTTGCGGGGCCGACGAGCTGGGCACCCCCGCGCACCCGGCGAGCAGCACCGCCAGGAACAGCAGGGCGACTACTGTCCGCAGCGCCCGCATCAGACGCTCCTCTCGGCGGGTTCGCGCGGGCGGGCCTTGCGTTCCTGGCCGTTCGGTTCCGGGACGGGCTGCGGGATGGGTTTCAAAGGCAGCGGGCTGGTGGTGACCTTGTGTCCGCGGACCAGGGGAAGCGTCAGCCGGAAGCACGCGCCCTGGCCGGGTTCGCCCCAGGCCTCCAGCCGGCCCTGGTGCAGCCGCGCGTCCTCGACGCTGATCGCCAGCCCGAGACCGGTGCCGCCGGACCGGCGCACCCGCGACGGGTCCGAGCGCCAGAACCGGCTGAACACCAGCTTCTCCTCACCCGGCCGCAGCCCGACGCCGTAGTCGCGCACGGTCACGGCGACGGTGTCCTCGTCGGCGCCCATCCGGATGTCCACCGGCTTGTGCTCGGCGTGGTCGATCGCGTTGGCGATCAGGTTGCGCAGGATGCGCTCCACCCGGCGCGGATCGACCTCGGCGATGACCTCTTCGGACGGCATGTCCACCTGCAGCTCGATGCCGGCGTCCTCGGCCAGGTGGCCCACATTGCCCAGCGCGCTCTGCACGGTGGTGCGCAGATCCACCGCCTCGACGGACAACTCGGCCACACCGGCGTCGTGGCGGGAGATCTCCAGCAGGTCGTTGAGCAGCGTCTCGAACCGGTCCAGCTCGCTGACCATCAGCTCGGTGGACCGGGCCAGCGTCGGGTCGAGGTCCGCGCTGTGGTCGTAGATCAGGTCGGCAGCCATCCGCACGGTGGTCAACGGGGTGCGGAGCTCGTGGCTGACGTCGGAGGTGAAACGGCGCTGCAGGTTGCCGAACTCCTCGAGCTGGGTGATCTGGCGGGACAGGCTCTCGGCCATGTCGTTGAAGGACACCGCCAGCCGGGCCATGTCGTCCTCGCCGCGCACCGGCATCCGTTCGGACAGGTGCCCCTCGGCGAACCGCTCGGCGATCCGCGACGCCGACCGGACCGGCACCACCACCTGGCGCGAGACCAGCAGCGCTATGCCGGCCAGCAGCACCAGCAGCACCGCGCCGCCGGTGATCATCGTGCCGCGCACCAGCTGGATCGTGGCCTGCTCGTTCTTCAGCGGGAAGATCAGGTACAGCTCAACGTTCACCACCTGCGAGGACGTCGGGGTCCCGACGATCAGCGCCGGTCCCGAGAAGCCGTCGGTGTGCACGGTGGCGTACTGGTAGGCCGCCTGTCCGGCCTTGACGAAGCCGCGCAGCGAGCCGGGTACCTGGTCGACGGGTCCGGCCGTGGTCGCGGCGCGCGGACCGTCGCCCGGCACGATCAGCACCGCGTCGAACGGCCCGGCCAGCCCGGCTCCCGAGGCGGTGTCGGTCTTCGAGGTCAAGGTGTTGCGGGCCAGCTGCAGGCTGCTGTCCAGCGAGCGCGTCTCCTCGCCGTTGACGATGCCGCCGACGGTGGTGCGCGCCCGCTCGATCTGCTCGATGGCGGCCTTGACCTTGACGTCCAGCACCCGGTTGGTGACCTGGCTGGTCAGCACGAAGCCGAGCGCGAGGATGACCGCCAGCGACAGCCCGAGCGTCAGCGCCACGACTCTCAGCTGCAGCGATCGGCGCCAGGCAACGCCAACGGCTCGACTCAACGCACCCATGCCGCGGGTCATGGGGCCGGAGCGGCCCCAGCGGCTGCGAGTGCGTCGCCGCGAGGCCCAGATCATTTGCGCCGCTTCTCCGCATCGCGTCGCTCACGACGCTCTGCTTCGTCGCCGGCGCGGATCACGGGGGTCCGGCCTTGTATCCCACTCCTCGAACGGTCAACACCACAGTCGGGTTCTCAGGGTCCTTCTCGACCTTGGCCCGCAGACGCTGGACGTGCACGTTCACCAGGCGGGTGTCCGCCGGGTGCCGATATCCCCACACCTGTTCGAGTAGCACATCACGAGTAAACACCTGGCGCGGTTTGCGTGCCAGCGCGACCAACAGGTCGAACTCCAGAGGTGTCAGGGAGATCTGCTCGCCGTTGCGGGTGACCTTGTGCGCCGGCACGTCGATGTCGACGTCGGCGATGGACAGCATCTCGGCGGGCTCGTCGTCGTTGCGCCGCAGCCGCGCGCGCACCCGCGCGACCAGCTCCTTGGGCTTGAACGGCTTCATGATGTAGTCGTCGGCGCCCGACTCCAGGCCGAGCACCACGTCCACGGTGTCGGTCTTGGCGGTGAGCATCACGATCGGAACCCCGGAGTCGGACCGCAGCACCCGGCACACGTCGATGCCGTTCATGCCCGGCAGCATCAGGTCCAGCAGCACCAGGTCGGGGCGCAACTCGCGCACCGCGGTCAGGGCCTGAGTGCCGTCGCCGATGACCGCGGTGTCGAAGCCCTCCCCACGCAGCACGATGGTGAGCATCTCGGCCAGCGAAGCGTCGTCGTCGACGACCAGAATCCTTTGCCTCATGCAGTCCATGGTGTCACCAGATCGGGATAAATTTGGGGCGCCACACGGGCGTTTCTTTTTCGATACGGCCAAATCGTGACAAATTTGTGCTACCCGGCGGTCAAAGATGCCGCCAGATCCCGCGGATCGACGTCTTTGTCGACGACCAGCCATCGTCCTCCGAAATCCGCCGCGGCCAGCTGCGCGTATACCGCGCCGGTGCGCTGCTGCAGTTCGTCGTCGCGTTCGTAGCTGTCGCGCGCGCGGCCGGGCTCGGTCTCGGCCCGGTGGCGGGCCCGCTGCGCGGCGAGCTCGGCGGAAACCGCGAGCAGCACCTGCCAGTCGGGCGCGGGCAGCCCCAGCCGCTGGTATTCGAGCCGTCCCACCCAGGCCACCGCCTCCCCCGCCGCGCCCTCGCGCAACCGCGCCGCGCTGTAGGCCGCGTTGGAGGCCACGTAGCGATCCAGGATCACCACGTCGTAGTCGCGGCGCAGGGCCTCGATCTCGCCGATCGCCCCCGCGCGGTCGAGCGCGAAGAGCATCGCCATCGCATACGCCGACGACGCCAGGTCGCCGTGCTCGCCGTGCAGCGCCTCGGCGGCGACGTCGGCGGTCACCGATCGCCCGTAGCGCGGGAAGGCCAGCGTGGCCACCGACATCCCGGCGGACTCGAAAGCCTTCTGCAGTCCCGCCGACAACGTCCGCTTGCCGGCGCCGTCGACGCCTTCGATCGCGATCAGCACGGCGCGAGCCTATCGTCGCGCGCCGAAAGTGAAGCTGTTGCTAGTTTCGGCGCGGAATTTCGCAACAGCTTCACGCTGGGCGCAAGACCGGCGCTCAGTAGCGGTAGTGGTCCGCCTTGTACGGGCCGTCGACGTCGACGCCGATGTACTCGGCCTGCTCCTTGGTCAGCTTGGTCAGCCGGCCGCCGAGCGCCTCGACGTGGATGCGCGCCACCTTCTCGTCGAGGTGCTTGGGCAGCCGGTACACCTCGTTGTCGTACTCGTCGTTCTTGGTCCACAGCTCGATCTGGGCGATCACCTGGTTGGAGAAGCTGTTGCTCATCACGAACGACGGGTGGCCGGTGGCGTTGCCCAGGTTCAGCAGCCGGCCCTCGGACAGCAGGATGATCGACTTGCCGCTGTCGGGGAACGTCCACACGTCGACCTGGGGACGGATGTTGACCTTGGTGGCGCCGGACTTCTCGAGCTGGGCGACCTGGATCTCGTTGTCGAAGTGCCCGATGTTGCCCAGGACGGCGTGGTCCTTCATCGCCTTCATGTGCGCCAGCGTGATGATGTCCTTGTTGCCGGTCGCGGTGATGACGATGTCCGCCTCGCCGATCGCGTCCTCGACCGTCTTGACGTCGTAGCCCTCCATCAGCGCCTGCAGCGCGTTGATCGGGTCGATCTCGGTGACGACCACGCGCGCGCCCTGGCCCTTGACCGACTCCGCGCAGCCCTTGCCCACGTCGCCGTAGCCGCAGATCAGCACCTTCTTGCCGCCGATCAACACGTCGGTGCCGCGGTTGATGCCGTCGATCAGCGAGTGGCGGCAGCCGTACTTGTTGTCGAACTTGGACTTGGTGACCGAGTCGTTGACGTTGATCGCCGGGAACGCCAGGTCGCCGGCCGCCGCGAACTGGTAGAGCCGCAGCACGCCGGTGGTGGTCTCCTCGGTGACGCCCTTGACCGACTCGGAGATCTTGGTCCATTTGTCCTTGTCGGTCTCGAACCGGCGGCGCAGCAGCTCCAGGAAGACCTTCCACTCGGTGGGGTCGTCGTCCTCGGCGGGCGGCACCACACCGGCCTTCTCGTACTGCGCGCCCCGCAACACCAGCATGGTGGCGTCGCCGCCGTCGTCGAGGATCATGTTCGCGGGCGCCTCAGTCCCGTCCGCGAGCGGAGGCCACGTCAGCATCTGCTCGGCCGCCCACCAGTACTCCTCCAACGTCTCGCCCTTCCAGGCGAATACCGGGACACCCTTGGGCTCCTCCGGCGTGCCGTGCGGGCCGACGACCACCGCGGCGGCGGCGTGGTCCTGGGTGGAGAAGATGTTGCAGGACGCCCACCGGACCTGCGCGCCCAGCGAGACGAGGGTCTCGATCAGCACCGCGGTCTGCACCGTCATGTGCAGCGAGCCCGAAATCCGCGCCCCCTTCAGCGGTTGCACTTCGGCGTACTCGCGGCGCAACGACATCAGACCCGGCATCTCCTGCTCGGAGAGCTCGATGTCCCGGCGGCCGTAATCCGCCAACGACAGGTCGGCGACCTTGAAATCGATGCCGTTGCCAACGTCGGCGGTCAGGGAACTTTCGGTCGTCGTCATAGCGTGATTTCCTTTTCAGGGGCTTATCGGATCCAAGCGGTACTTAGCTTAGGTATGTTCTTCCGCCACTGTAGCCGCGGGTGCGCCGGCGCTGGGCGTCAGGGAACCTCGGTGACGCCGTGGCGTTCGGCGAAGGGCGTCATCAGCCGCGCCAGGTCGGCCGCGACGTCGTGATCGGCCTCCGGCGGCATCGACACGTAGCTGAGCGCGAGGCGCACGATGGCGCGCCCCAGCACGCCGGCGTCCTCGTCGCTAATGGCCACCCAACTGTGGGTCAGTGCCGAGGTCAGCCGCGCCGAGGCCCGGGTGATGATCGGCGCGCTGTCGATGGTGATGAGCTGCAACAGGTCGGGCTTGGCGACCCCGGTCAGCAACGAGATCACCAACGGGTCGGCCGCCGACTCGGAGAAGAAGGAACGAAATCCCTGCAGGAATGCCTCGTAGAGGTTGCCGACGTTGGCGTCGATCGCGTTTCCGACCGCGTCGACCAGGCGGTCGGCCAGGCGCAGGGCGTAACCCTGCGCCAGGCCCTGCCGCGAGCCGAACTCGTTGTAGATGGTCTGCCGGCTGATGCCTGCGGCGCGGGCCACGTCCGACAGCGTGATGGCCGACCAGTCGCGCGCCAGCAGCAGCTCCCGCATCGCGTCCAGCACGGAGTCGCGCAACAGGGCGCGTGACGCCTCCGCGTACGGCATCCGCTTCACAGCCGCGACTGTAGTGGTTGGGCGGCTCACGATCGAGCTACCTCGACCATCTCGAAGTCGGACTTCGCGGCGCCGCAGTCGGGGCAGCTCCAGTCCTCGGGAATGTCGTCCCAGCGGGTCCCGGGCGCGATGCCGTCCTCCGGCCAGCCCAGCGCCTCGTCGTACTCGAACCCGCACTGGATGCAGCGGAACAGTTTGTAGTCGGTCACTGGCTTACCCCTTCTCGAATCCGGTCGAAATCTGGCTTCTCGCGCACCGCACAGTCCGGACAGCACCAGTCGTCGGGCACGTCCTGCCACCGGGTACCCGGCGGGAAGCCTTCCCGCGCATCACCTTTGGCCTCGTCGTAGACATAGTCGCAGACCGGGCACCGGTAGGCGGCGCTCATGCCGCGGCCTCCCGGGGGGCGCCGTAGCGATCCAGCAGTTTCTGGCGCAGGCGGGGCTGCAGGTTCGCCCTGGTGATGTCGCCGCCGTAGTGGGACAGCACCCGATGGTCCATCACCCTGCGCCACAGCGGCGGGAAGTAGGTGAGCGAGATCATCGACGCGTACCCGCTCGGCAGGTTGGGCGCGCCCTCCATGCTCCGCAGCGTCTGGTACCGACGGGTCGGGTTGGCGTGGTGGTCGCTGTGCCGCTGCAGGTGGTACAGGAACAGGTTGGTCACCACGTGGTCGGAGTTCCAGCTGTGCACGGGCGCGCACCGCTCGTAGCGGCCGTTCGCGTTCTTCTGCCGCAGCAGCCCGTAGTGCTCGAGGTAGTTGACCGCCTCCAGCAGGCTGAACCCGAAGACCGCCTGGATGACCACGAACGGGATCAGCGCCGGGCCGAACACCGCGATCAGCGCACCCCACAGCACCACCGACATCAGCCAGGCGTTGAGCACGTCGTTGGACCGATAGGTAGCCGGGTTCCAGGGGCTCTTGTTAAGCCGGCGCAGCCGCTGGGCCTCCAGCCGCAACGCCGAACGCAGGCTCCCGAGAACGCTGCGCGGCAAAAACTCCCAGAACGTCTCGCCGAAGCGCGCCGACGCGGGGTCTTCGGGGGTCGACACGCGGACGTGGTGACCGCGGTTGTGCTCGATGTAGAAGTGCCCGTAGCAGGACTGCGCCAGGGTGATCTTGGACAGCCACCGCTCCAGCGAATCCTTCTTGTGCCCCATCTCGTGCGCCGTGTTGATCCCCACCCCTCCGAGGACCCCGACGGACAGCGCCACGCCGAGCTTGCCCGCCCAGCCCAGCGCGCCGTCAAAACCGAGCCAGCTCAGGTTCGACGCGGTGAACAGATAGGCGCCCAGGACCACGCTGAGGTACTGGAACGGGACGTAGACGTAGGTGCAGTAGCGGTAGTACTTGTCGTTCTCCAGGCGTTCCATCACCGCGTCGGGCGGGTTCTGCCCGTCGGGCCCGAAACGCACGTCGAGGATCGGCAGCAGGACGTAGACCAGGATCGGCCCGATCCACAAGGGCACCTGCGCGGCGGCGTGCCAGCCGAGCCGGTTCAGCCCCGAGACGATCGGCAGCATCACGAACAGCGCGGTCGGGGCGATCAGTCCCATCAGCCACAGATGGCGTTTCTTGTCGCGCCAGACCTCCGGGGCCAGTGGGCTCGCGTCCGGGCTCAGTGCGGTCATATGCCAAACCTCCTTGTGAGTCATGCCACGTTGGAGTTGGACATTACCGTCGTCTGCGTCTCGTGTCTAGACAAAGAATGCTAGTTTGTAAATTGTCCCGCCCCGGCGCGCGCCGGTTCGCCCCGCCCGGCGTCCCGGCGCCCCTGCACCGAATGGCGGTACCCGTAGCCGGCATAGATCGCGGTTCCCACCACCAGCCAGATGCCGAACCGCACCCAGGTCAGCGCGGTGAGGTTGATCATCAGCCACACGCAGGCGCAGATCGACGCGATGGGCAGCACCGGCACCCACGGCGCCCGAAAGCCCCGCTCCAGGTCCGGCCGGGTCCGGCGCAGGACCATGACGCCGGCCGACACCAGGACGAACGCGAACAGCGTTCCGACGTTGACCATCTCCTCGAGCTTGGCGATCGGGAACACCGACGCCGTCGCCGCCACCACCACCGCGACCAGGACCGTGATCCGCACGGGGGTGCCGCGCGCACCGGTCTTGGCCAGCGGCCGCGGCAACAACCCGTCGCGCGCCATCGCGAACAACACCCGGCACTGCCCGAGCATCAGCACCATCACCACGGTGGTCAATCCGGCCAGGGCCCCGATGGCGATGATTTTGCTGGCCCAGTGGAGCCCGTTTGCTGCGAATGCCGTGGCGAGGTTGGCCGGCTGGTGGCCGGGGACGGTCTTGAGCTGGGTGTAGGACACCATGCCGGACAGCACGACCGCGACGGCGACATACAGCAGGGTGACGATCGCCAGCGACACCAGGATCCCCCGCGGGACGTCGCGCTGGGGGTTCCTGGTCTCCTCGGCCATGGTGGCGACGATGTCGAACCCGATGAACGCGAAGAACACGATGGACGCCCCGGCCAGCACGCCGTACCAGCCGTAGTGACTGCTGTGGGCCCCGGTCAGCAGCGAGAGCACCGACTGATTGATGCCAGACGCCTCCTGCCCGGACTCCGGCTTCGGGATGAACGGCGAGTAGTTGGAGCCCTTGATGTAGAAGGCGCCGACGACCACGACCAGCGCCACCACCGACACCTTGATGCCGGTGATCACGGCGGAGAATCTCGACGACAATTTCGTCCCCAGGGCGATCAGCGTGGCCACCGTCGCGACGATCAGCAGCGCGCCCCAGTCCAGCGGGACGGACCCGAGTTGCACTGTGCCACCGGCGAATCCGAACACGTTGCCGAGGTAGCTCGACCAGCCCTTGGACACGACGGCGGCACCGATCGCCAATTCCAGCACCAGGTTCCAGCCGATGATCCAGGCGAGGAACTCCCCGAAGGTGGCGTAGGAGAACGTGTAGGCGCTGCCGGCCACCGGCAGCGTCGAGGCGAATTCGGCGTAGCACAGGGCCGCCAGCGCGCAGGTGATGGCCGCGATCAAGAACGAGATCCAGATGGCCGGCCCGGTGATGTCGCCGGTGGTCGACGCGGTGACCGTGAAGATGCCGGCGCCGATCACCACCGCGACGCCGAACACCGCCAGGTCCCGCCACGTCAGCTCCCTGCGCAGCCGGGTTTCGGGCTCGTCGGTGTCGGCGATCGATTGTTCGACCGATTTGGTGCGCCATCGATTTGCCATCCGCCCGCCCCTTCCCGAAGTGCCGACGCTCGTTGGACCGCACAGTACTGGGTAGTCTGCGAGGATGGCGGACAGCGGGGGGGACGCGTGGGACCACGCGGTAGTCATCGGCGGCAGCATCGCCGGGTTGTGTGCCGCGCGGGTGCTGTCGAATTGCTACTCCCGGGTGACCGTCTACGAGCGCGACGAGTTGCCGGGCGCCCCGGCGAACCGCGCGGCCGTCCCGCAGGACCGGCACCTGCACATGCTGATGGCGCGGGGGGCGGCCGAGTTCGAGAGCCTGTTCCCGGGCCTGCTGGACGACATGGTGGCCGCCGGCGTGCCCATGCTGGAGAACCGGCCGGACTGCATCCACCTGGGCGCCGCCGGCCACGTCCTCGGTACCGGGCACACCTTGCGCGACGAGTTCACCGCCTACGTGCCCAGCCGGCCGCACCTGGAGTGGCAGCTGCGCCGGCGGGTGCAAGACATCGACAACGTCGAGATCGAGCGGCGGTCGGTCTTCGAGCCGCGCTTCGACCGGGCGCGCCGGCGGGTGACCGGTGTGCTGCTCGACCCGCCCGGCCAGGGCGAGCCGGAGTTCGTGTCCGCCGACCTCGTCGTCGACGCGGCGGGCCGCGGCACCCGGCTGCCGGTGTGGTTGGAGCAGTGGGGATTTGAGCGCCCCGTCGAGGAAACCATCGACATCGGCATCAATTACGCCACCCACCGGTTCCGGATGCCGGAGGGCCTGATCGCCGAGAAGGTGGTGGTCGCCGGCGCCTCCCACGACCAGTCGCTCGGGCTGGGCATGCTGTATTACGAGGACCGCACCTGGGTGCTCACCACGTTCGGGGTGGCGGGCGCCAAACCGCCCCGGACGTTTCCGGAGATGCTGGCGCTGGCCGACAAGCTGCTGCCGGCCCACTTCAACGCCGCGCTGGCGCAGGCCGAGGTCATCGGCGAGCCGGCGTATCACGCGTTTCCGGCCAGCAAGTGGCGCCGCTACGACAAGCTGAACCGCTTCCCGGCCGGCATCGTCGCCTTCGGGGACGCCGTCGCCAGCTTCAACCCCACGTTCGGGCAGGGCATGACGATGACGTCGTTGCAGGCCGGTCACCTGCGGCGCGCACTGCGATCCCCCGACCTCGCCCGCGAACTGAATCGGGCCACGGCCAAGACCACCTACCCGGTGTGGATGATGAACGGCGTCGCCGACGTCAACTTCCACCACGCCGGCACCAAGGCGCCCGCCCCGTGGTGGTGGCGGCCGTCGGCGGCGCTGTTCGACCAGTTCCTCGGGGCCGCCGAAACCGAACCCGTTCTGGCCGAATGGTTTCTGCGCCGGTTCTCACTCCTGGACAGCCTGTACATGGTCCCGCCGCCGCGGATCGTCGGCCGCGCCATGGCGCACAACATGCGGCTGTGGCTGCGCGAGCGCCGGGAAGCCGCCCGGGACCGGCGCATGGCGATCGCGACCGCGGCGGTGGGGGCACCTCCCGCTTGCGGGGGACCGGGCGAACTCCCCCGCAAGCGGGAGGTGCCCCCAGGTCGCCACCATCAGGCCTAGCTACAGCCCTTCGGTCGCCCTGAACAGCTTGGCGGGCTCCCGCGCGACCAGCCGGATGGGTCCGTCGTCGGCCGCCACCCACGCGGCCATCCCACGTTCCAGCGTGAGCGACCGGGACTTGCCGTGCACCGTCGCGCAGCCCTCGGTGCACAACAGGATCTGCGGGCCCTCGTGGCTGCACGACGCGTCGACCTCGTGGCCGAGGTACTGGCCGTCGAGCGTCAAGAGGGCGACGGCGAACTCGTCGGTCGGCGTCTCGTAGACCCGGCCGAACCCCTCGCGGCGGATGTGCGGGCGCAGCTGGGCCTCGGTGGTGGGCGTGAAGTCCAGCACCCGCAGCAGCTCGGGCACGTCGACGTGTTTGGGGGTGAGCCCGCCGCGTAACACGTTGTCGGAGTTGGCCATCACCTCGACCGCGAAGCCGCGCAGGTAGGTGTGCAGGTTGCCGGCCGACACGAAGATGGCCTCGCCCGGGGCCAGGGTGATGCGGTTGAGCAACAGCGCCGCCAGCACCCCGGCGTCGCCGGGATAGCGTTCGCCGAGTTCGAGCACCGTCTTGGCTTCGGCCGCGAATTCGGTTGCCCCGGAGCTGACGTACTGGATGGCGCCGTCCAGCACGGCCGGCACCAGCACGTCGATGTCGGGCTGCGGGGCGGTGATCCAGGTGGTGAACAACGCGCGCAGGCCGTCGGCGTCGGACTGGTCGTTCAGCAGGTCGATGTACGGGTCGAGGTCGGAGACGGCCAGCGCCCGCAGCAATTCCACGGTCCGCGATGCCTGCCGAAATCCGGCCAGCGCCTCGAACGAGTGCAGCGCCACCAACAACTCCGGCTTGTGGGAGGCGTCACGGTAGTTGCGGACGGGCGAGTTCACCGGGATGCCCAGTCGCTCCTCACGCAGGTAGCCCTCGACCGCCTGCTCTGCGCTGGGATGGGCCTGCAGCGACAGCGGCTCGTCGGCGGCCAGCACCTTGACCAAAAACGGCAGCACGTCCCCGAACCGGGCGCGCGACCCCGCGCCGAGCTGCCCCTCCGGGTCGGCGACCAGCTCCTCCAGCAACGAGACTTCGCCTTTGTCCGTTTCCAGCCAGGCCGGGTCGCCGGGGTGCGCGCCGAACCAGAGCTCGGCCTCCGGGTGAGCCGCCGGAACCGTGCGACCGGTGAATTCCGCCAGGGCGGTGCGCGATCCCCACGCGTACGTCCTCAAGGCCCCGCGAAGCAGTTCCACTTGTCTATCTATCCCCGCACCAGTCGCATGTAAACCGCGGCCATCTCCAGCCGAACGGCCAATACTGCCAGTTGCTGCTCGGCGGTGATGGCGCCCCCTAACGCCGGCGCGACCGTAAAGCCGGCCGAGCCGCCGGGCCCGTCGGGCACGTCCTCGGCAGCGAGCAGGTACACGTCCTCGAGACCCGCGGTCCGGGCCGCCACCACCGTCTGTTCGGCCGACAGGGTCAGCGCCAGCACCCGCAACCGCTCGGGCCGCGGCCCGTCGATCTCCTCGTCGTGGAAGAGGTCGTCCACCGCGGCCGAGCCCGCAGAACGCGAATCCGCCGCCGCGCGCAGCGCCAGCACGGCATCCGCCAGCCCGGTGGCGGCGACCACCTCGTGTGCGAGCCGCAGCAGCACCGAACTGCCGTGCCGGGCCAGCGCCAGCGTGGCGGCGCAGTCGCCCGCCAGCACCAACCGGCGACCGGCCAGGCGCGCCGCGATCGCCTTGGCCGGGTTGGTGAACAACTCGCGGCCGCCGCTGTTGCGCAGTGCCTCGGCGTCCAGCGCGTCGGCGAGCGACCCCAGATCGGTGCCCCGTCCGGTGTCGACGGTTTGCAGGGCGGCCAGCCCGGCCGCGAAGTAGCGACACAAACCGAACTCGTCGGGCACCTCGATCCGCGGCTCGAGCACTGCGGCGCGCCCGGCCGCGGCGTCGCGCAGCGGACCCTCGTTGGGCGCCACGACGAGAACCCGGGCGCCGCGCCGTACGCCGGTGGCGGCGGCGATGACCAGCGCGGGGTCGCCGGGGTCGTCGCCCGCGACGATCAGCACGTCCAGCGGGCCGACCCAGGGCGGCACCTCGCCGGTGAGCGCTATCGGCGCGGGGGCCACCCCGCCCATGGTGGCGGCAAGCATGGCCCCGGCGGTCTCGGCGGGGCCGCGGCCGGCCACCCAGATCAGGCTGCGCGCACGGTCGTTGGTCCGCAGCGGGTCCAGCGCGCCCTCGTCGGCCGCGGCCGCGATCGCGCGCACCTGCGCCCCCGCCGACGACGCCGCCCGCAGCAGGCCATCGCGGTCGGCGGCGAGCAGGCCCTGGCCGTCTTCGAGGTCGATCGCGTGGGTGGCGTTCACCCGGCGGCCCCCGCGATCTCGGCCCGGACCTGGGCGACCACCGCGTCGACGTCCTCGGTGGTGCGCCCCTCCACATTGAGCCGCAGCAACGGCTCGGTGTTGGAGCTGCGGAGGTTGAACCAGCTGCCGTCGCCCAGATCGACCGTCACCCCGTCCAGGTGATCGATGGACTGAATCCGGCTGCCGAAGGATTTCAGCACCGCGTCCACGCAAGCCGGCGCGTCGGCCACCGTGAAGTTGATCTCGCCGGACGATTCGTAGCGCTGGTAGTCGGCGGCCAGCTCCGACAATGTTCTTGGGGGCCCTGGGGCGCCACGCTGCTCGCCGAGGGCGGCCAGCACGTAGAGAGCCGCCAGCATCCCGGAGTCGGCGCCCCAGAAATCGCGGAAGTAGTAGTGCGCCGAATGCTCACCGCCGAAGATCGCGCCGGTGTCGGCCATCAGCGCCTTGATGTAGGAGTGGCCGACCCGCGAGCGCAGCGGGGTGCCGCCGCGCTCGGTGACCAGTTCGGGCACCGCGCGCGAAGTGATCACGTTGTGGATGATCGTGGCGCCGATCTCCCGGCCCAGCTCGCGGGCGGCCACCAGGCTGGTCACCGTCGACGGCGACACCAGATGCCCGCGCTCGTCGACCACGAAGCACCGGTCGGCGTCGCCGTCGAAGGCCAGCCCTATATCAGCACCGACGGCCCCAACGAATTCCTGCAGGTCCACCAGGTTGGCCGGGTCCAGCGGGTTGGCCTCGTGGTTGGGAAACGACCCGTCGAGTTCGAAGTACAACGGCAGCAAGGTGATCGAGTCGATCGGGCCGAGGACGGCCGGGGCGGTGTGGCCGGCCATGCCGTTGCCGGCGTCCACGGCCACCCGCAGCGGGCGCAGCCCGGAGGTGTCCACCAGCGAACGCAGGAACGTCCCGTACTCGGCCAGCACGTCGCGATCGGTCACCGTCCCGGGCGGGCCGTCGTACGCCCCGACCCCGGCGATCACGTCGTCGCTGATGGTGCTCAGCCCCGTGTCCGCCCCGACCGGTTTGGCGCCGGCCCGGCACAGCTTGATGCCGTTGTAGGCCGCCGGGTTGTGGCTCGCGGTGAACATCGCGCCCGGGCAGTCCAGCAGCCCGGAGGCGAAATAGAGCTCGTCGGTGGACGCCAAACCGATCCGGACCACGTCCAGGCCCTGGCTCATCACCCCGCGCGCGAAGGCCGCGGACAGCGCCGGCGAACTGTCCCGCATGTCGTGGCCGAGCGCCACCTGCCGGGCGCCCTCGCCGCGCATCAACGCGGCGAACGCGACGCCCAGATCGGTAACCAGCGACTCGTCGAGCTCCTCGCCGACCAGCCCGCGGACGTCATACGCCTTGACGACGCGGCGAACGGTCGCGGCGGACCGAGACATGGGAAACTCCTGACGCTCCTGACGGTGGGACCCTTGGCGTCAGCCTATCGGCCCGGGAAAAACCTGCGGCGCGTTCGACCCGGCCAGTCAGAGCGAGACCCGGCTAGTCAGAGCTAGTCGGAGGGGTCCGGCAACACCCGCAAATGTCCGCGGCGGCGCCCGGAGCGGTGCTCAGGTGGCGCGAGCAGCCCGCTGCTCGGCGCGGTGGCCTGGGCTCCGGCGTGGATGTGGGAATCGGTGAAGCCGTCAAAGCCGTTCCGGGGCGCGCCGGCGGCCGGACGGGACAGCCCCACGTCGCCCGGGCGGCCCTCACGCACCGCGTCGGCCAGGGCGACCAGGTCGTCCTCGTCGGGGTGGGTGGGCTCAGAGATCAGGGGTCCGGCGTGACGCACGAGGTCCCAGCCGCGGGGTGCCGTGATCCGGCCGGCGTGGCCGACGCACAGGTCCCACGAGTGCGGTTCGCGCGCGGTGGCCAGCGGGCCCACCACTGCCGTCGAGTCCGAGTAGACGAACGTCAGGGTCGCCACGGCGTAGTGCGGACACCCGGGCCGGCAACAGCGACGGGGAACGTTCACGCCGAAAGGCTATCGTGCGCAAACGCCACGGAAGCGCCGGACACGCGCATCTGCTCGACCCACGATGTACAACCGTTACCATCGGCGCGTGGGCGATTCCCGCGGCTCCCCGCAAAGCGATCGGCCGGGGCGTCCCTCGGCTTCCTACCGGGCGGCGCGCCGGGGCCGCGGCATGCGCGGTCCGCTGCTGCCGCCGACGGTGCCCGGATGGCGCAGCCGCGCGGAGCGGTTCGACATGGCGGTGCTGGAGGCCTACGAGCCCATCGAGCGGCGCTGGCAGGAGCGGGTGTCCGAGCTCGACGTCGCCGTCGACGAGATCCCGCGCATCGCCGCCAAGGACCCCGACAGCGTGCAGTGGCCGCCGGAGGTCATCGCCGACGGGCCGATCGCGCTCGCCCGGCTGATCCCCGCCGGCGTCGATGTCCGCGGCAACGCCACGCGCCCACGAATTGTGTTGTTCCGCAAGCCGATTGAGCGACGGGCCAAGGACACCGTCGAACTTGGCGAGTTGTTGCATGAGATTCTGGTGGCCCAGGTGGCCATCTACCTGGACGTCGAGCCCTCGGTCATCGACCCCACGATCGACGACGAATGACCCGAATACCGCGCAGCCGCGCGAAGGTCAGATAACGCCGCGCTTGAGGCGGCGTCGCTCGCGCTCGGAGAGACCGCCCCAGATGCCGAAGCGCTCGTCGTGCGCCAGGGCGTACTCCAGGCACTCGTGGCGAACCTCGCAACCCAGGCAGATCTTCTTTGCCTCGCGGGTGGAGCCGCCCTTCTCGGGGAAGAACGCCTCGGGATCGGTCTGGGCGCACAGCGCGCGGTCCTGCCACTGATCCGGGGTCGCCGGCGGCAGGGGCTCGGGCTCGAAAGCGACTGGGGCGTCGGGAACCACAGTCAGGTGCGGACGGACGGGTGCCGCCAGCGCCGAGCCGATCATGGTGTGCGGTGTGCCTGTCATAACGCCCCGAAGGTGCTCATAAGACATGCTTCGTCCGCCTCCTCAGCTTTGATTTGAGAGAGTGAGTGATTCCCACTGTTCTGATGTACAGACAATTCGAACAAGTGATCGAATCTCGGTCTGCGACACCGGAATCGGCCGGCCAACCGGGAAATGACACTGATGTGATTAGACACTTGTTGACCTGCCTGGTCAAGCGCAAAGGCCAATTTCCATATCATCTCGTGACGAAATTTCGGCGTTTCTGTTGTTTTGGGATCTTCGGCGTGTCCATCACATCCGGTCAGCCGGCCGTTGACGGCCCACGACCGCTTGGTCGTCGCGCAGTACTGTCGAGCCCTGTGAAGGTCAAGTGAAGGTCACCGTCTTGGTGGGTGGGGTTGGCGGCGCCCGTTTCCTGCTGGGGGTTCAACAGCTGCTCGGGCTGGGTCAGTTCCAAACGCAACAGCGCCCATCAACCGACAGCCACGAGCTGACCGCGATCGTCAACGTCGGCGATGACGCCTGGATCCACGGGTTGCGCGTCTGTCCGGATTTGGACACCTGCATGTACACCTTAGGTGGAGGCGTCGACCCGGAGCGCGGGTGGGGTCACCGCGACGAAACCTGGCACGCCAAGGAGGAATTGGCGCGCTACGGCGTGCAGCCCGACTGGTTCCAGCTCGGCGACCGCGACTTGGGCACCCACCTGGTGCGCACCCAGATGCTGAACGCGGGCTACCCGCTGTCGCAGATCACCACCGCGCTGTGCGATCGCTGGCAACCGGGCGCGCGACTGCTGCCGGCCACCGACGACCGCTGTGAAACCCACGTCGTGATCACCGATCCGGCCGACGGCGGCCGCCGGGCGATCCACTTCCAGGAGTGGTGGGTGCGCTACCGCGCGCAGGTGCCCACGCACAGCTTCGCGTTCGTCGGCGCCGAAAAGGCAAGCGCCGCAGCCGAAGCGGTGTCGGCCATCGCCGATGCCGACGTCATCCTGCTGGCGCCGTCCAACCCGGTGGTCAGCGTCGGGGCCATCCTCGCCGTCCCGGGCATCCGCGGGGCGCTGCGGGCGGCCCGCGGCCCGGTCGTCGGCTACTCCCCGATCATCGGCGGAAAGCCGTTGCGCGGCATGGCCGATGCCTGCCTGTCCGTGATCGGGGTGCAGTCCACCGCCGAGGCGGTCGGCCGGCATTTCGGGGCGCGGGTCGGCACCGGGATCCTGGACGGCTGGCTGGTCCACGAGGGCGACGAGGCCGGCATCGAGGGGGTGGCCGTGCGCGCGGTGCCGCTGTTGATGAGCGACCCCGGGGCGACGGCCGAGATGGTCGCCGCCGGGCTGGAGCTTGCGGGCGTGGCCCGGTGAGCGAGCACGGCACCGCGGCCACCGTCGAGATCCTGCCCGTCGCCGGGCTCCCCGAGTTCCGGCCCGGTGACGACCTGGGCGCGGCCGTCGCCGCGGCGGCGCCCTGGCTGCGCGACGGGGACGTCGTGGTGGTGACCAGCAAAGTGGTGTCCAAGTGCGAGGGGCGCCTGGTGCCGGCCCCCCAGGATGGCGAGCAGCGCGATCGGCTGCGCCGCAAGCTCGTCGAAGACGAGGCGGTGCGCGTGCTGGCGCGCAAGGGCCGAACCCTGATCACCGAGAACCGGCTCGGTCTGGTCCAGGCCGCCGCCGGCGTGGACGGGTCCAACGTCGGCCGCGACGAGCTGGCGCTGCTGCCGGTCGACCCCGACGCCAGCGCCGCGACGCTGCGCGCCGGGCTGCGCGAGCGCCTCGGCGTCGACGTCGCCGTCGTCGTCACCGACACGATGGGCCGTGCCTGGCGCAACGGCCAGACCGACGCGGCCGTCGGTGCGGCCGGTCTTCGGGTGCTGCACGGCTATTCCGGGGCAGTCGATGCGCACGGCAACGAGCTGGTGGTCACCGAGATCGCCATCGCCGACGAGGTCGCGGCCGCGGCCGATCTGGTCAAGGGCAAACTGACCGCGGTGCCGGTGGCCGTGGTGCGCGGGCTTTCCGTGACCGACGACGGTTCGACGGCCCGGCAGTTGCTGCGGCCCGGCGAGGAAGACCTGTTCTGGCTCGGCACCGCCGAGGCCCTCGACCTGGGCCGCCGGCAGGCCCAGCTGTTGCGCCGGTCGGTGCGACGGTTCAGCGCCCGGCCCGTGCCGCCGGGACTGATCGAGGAGGCCGTCGCCGAGGCCCTCACCGCGCCGGCCCCCCACCACACCCGGCCGGTCCGGTTCGTGTGGTTGCAGACGCCGGCCACGCGGATGAGGCTGCTCGACCGCATGAAGGACAAGTGGCGCTCCGACCTCGCCGGTGACGGCCGGCCCGCCGATTCGATCGACCGGCGGGTGGCGCGCGGGCAGATCCTCTACGACGCACCGGAAGTGGTGATCCCGTTCCTGGTCCCCGAGGGCGCCCACGTCTATCCCGATGCGGCCCGCACCGGCGCCGAGCACACCATGTTCACGGTCGCGGTCGGCGCGGCCGTGCAGGCCCTGCTGGTCGCGCTGGCGGTGCGCGGGGTGGGCAGCTGCTGGATCGGCTCGACGATCTTTGCCGCCGAGCTGGTCGGCGCCGAACTCCGGCTGCCCGCCGACTGGGAGCCGTTGGGCGCCATCGCGATCGGCTACGCCGAGGAGCCCGCCGGGCCGCGCGACGCGGGAGACCCCGGGGATTTGTTGATCCGCAAGTGATACTTGAGGCCATGGGTTTCGCGGGCAAGACGCCGGCGTCGGCCGACAAGGTCCGCGGCGGCTACTACACGCCGGCCCCGGTGGCCCGGTTCCTGGCCCGCTGGGTCCGCGAGGCCGGTCCGCGGATCGTCGAGCCCTCCTGCGGCGACGGCCAGATTTTGCGCGAGCTCGCCAAGCTCGGCAGCCGGGCGCACGGCGTGGAGCTGGTCGCGCGGGAGGCGGCCAAGTCCCGGCGGTTCGCTCCCGTCGACGCCGAAAACCTGTTCACCTGGCTGGCCCGCGCGGAGGCGGGCGGCTGGGACGGCGCCGCGGGCAACCCGCCCTACATCCGGTTCGGCAACTGGGCCGCCGGCGAGCGGGAACCCGCCCTGGAACTCATGCGCCGCGAGGGTTTGCGCCCCAGCAGGCTCACCAACGCCTGGGTCCCGTTCGTCGTCGCCAGCACGCTCTTGGTGCGCGACGGCGGGCGGGTGGGCCTGGTGCTCCCGGCCGAGCTGTTGCAGGTCGGCTATGCCGCCCAGCTGCGCGAGTATCTGCTGAGCCGCTTTTCCGAGATCACGCTGCTGACGTTCGAGCGGTTGGTGTTCGACGGCATCCTGCAGGAGGTCGTGGTGTTCTGCGGCGTCGTCGGCGCGGGTCCCGCGCGAATACGGACGGTCCATCTCCGCGACGCCGCCGCTCTGGCCGGCGCGGACCTGGGCGTGCCGCATCTTCCTTCAGCGCCTGCCCTGCTGCACGAAGAGGAGAAGTGGACCAAGTACTTCCTGGACCCCGCCGCGATCCGGATGCTGCGCACGCTCAGGCAGTCACACGCCATGACCCGGCTCGGATCCGTCGCCGAGGTGGACGTGGGAATCGTGACGGGCCGCAACAGCTTTTTCACGCTCACCGACGCCCAAGCCGCCGACCTCGCGCTGCGGCGCCACTGCGTGCCGCTGGTCTCGCGCAGCGCGCAGCTGTCCGGGCTGGTCTACGACGCCGACTGCCGGGCAAGCGACGTCGCCGCCGGCCACCGGACCTGGCTGCTCAACGCGCCGGCCGAGCCGGGCGACGCCGCCCTGGTCGCGCACATCGGCGCCGGTGAGGCGGCCGGCGTGCACCGCGGCTACAAGTGCTCGATCCGCGAGCCGTGGTGGGTCACCCCCTCGCTGTGGATCCCCGACCTGTTCCTGCTGCGCCAGATCCACCGGGCCCCGCGGCTGACCGTCAACGCGGCGGCCGCGACGAGCACCGACACCGTGCACCGGGTGCGGCTTGCGCCCGGTGTCGAACCGGGCGCGCTGGCCGCGGTGTTCCACAACAGCGTGACGTTCGCCTTCTCCGAAATCCTCGGCCGCAGCTACGGCGGGGGCGTCTTGGAGCTGGAGCCCGCGGAAGCCGAGCAGCTTCCCCTTCCCGCGCCGCGGCACGCCGGCGCCGAACTCGCCTGCGACGTCGACCTGCTCTTGCGGGCCAACGAGATCGACAAGGCGCTCGACCTCGTCGACCGTCAGGTCCTGATCGACGGGCTCGGCCTGTCCGCCGAGGTGGTCGGGGCATGCCGCGCGGCCTGGGTTTCGCTGCGGGATCGCCGGACGAGGCGCGGATCCCGTTGAGCCTCCGCGAATCCGCGATCTCGCTGCTGAGCGACTGGCGGGCCCCCGGCCCGGCGCAGGATTCGCTGCGGCACGCCGTGCTGGCCTTCGTGCACGGCCGCCCCGACGCCTGCCGCCGCGAGTGCGTGCCGGGCCACGTCACGGCGTCGGCGCTGGTGCTCGACCACACCGCTTCGCAGGTGCTGCTGACGTTGCACCCGCGGCTGGGCCGGTGGGTGCAGCTGGGCGGGCACTGCGACGACGACGACGCCGACGTCGTCGCGGCGGCGTTGCGCGAGGCCACCGAGGAATCCGGTGTCGCCGGCCTGCGCATCGATCCCAGGCTGGCCGCCGTGCACGTCCACCCCGTCACCTGCTCGCTGGGCGTGCCGACGCGCCACTTGGACCTGCAATTCGTGGTGCACGCGCCGGCCGGCGCGCGGATCGCCATCAGCGACGAGTCCGACGACCTGCGGTGGTGGCCGGCCGATGCGCTGCCGCACGGAACCGACCACGCCCTGGCGTATCTGGTGGCTCGCGCCAACGAAATCGACGCCAGCGCGGAAAAGTGCGAGTAACCCGAACGCTGACGTCAATCTCGGCGATAGCCGCGGCGGACGAGGGCCTCGCGCGCACGGCGGACAATCTCGTCGGGCCGATGCTCGGCGACGACCCGGATCACGGTCCAGCCCAGGTCGGCGAACTTCGCCAGCCGGTCGATGTCCTTGACGAATTGCCTTCGGTCGGTGCGGTGTTGGTCGCCGTCATACTCCAGGGCGACCATGTAGTCCTCCCAGCCCATATCCAGCAAACCGACTAATCGCCAGCCGTCGTTCACCGGTATCTGCGTAGTCGGTTTCGGCAGGCCGGCGTCGATGAGGAGCAGCCGCAGCCAGCTTTCCCTCGGCGAGGCGGCGCCGCCGTCCACCAGGGGCAGCACATCTGTAAGCCGTCGCAAACCACGTGCGCCTTTGTACCGCTTCGCCAAGATGGAGACATCCTCGAATGAGAACGGCTTCGCACGCATCAGCGCGTCGAGTCGCGCCAGCGCGGGACCGCGCGGCAGGTGGCGACCGAGGTCGAAGGCGGTGCGGGCGACGGATGTCACCGGCAGCCGCTTGATGGCGGTCACTTCGTCGGCAGCCAGCGTTTCGTTGCGCACGATCAGCCCGCGCTGGGGCCGGGCGTTCTTCGAGACGAGCTCAACGGGCGTGTCCGCGCCGACCCACCGCGCACCGTGCAGAGCGGAGGCCGCGGCCCCCGCGATCACCGCCCGCCGGCGCGACCAGAGCCAGGCGCCGAGGATTCGGTCATCCAGCGACGGCTCGTGCCGCTTCGGGATGTAGACATCGCGAAAGATCGGCCGATACCACCGGCGCAGCTGGTATTCGGTCAACGTGGCGGCTGCGATCGCTTCGCCGCCTAAGAACACCTCCCCCATGAGGAGATGGTGGACGGGACCACCGACAGGTTCACCGAAATCGACGCCAGCGCGAAGAAGTTCGAGTGGGCGTCACGGTAGCGTCGATCTCGGCGGAAAGAGGGGCCTTGGCTCAGACGTCGCTCGAGTAGCGGATCCCGCCGTCGGGGATGGAGACACCGGGCCAGACCCGGGCGCCGCGCAGCAGCTCGCAGCGGGCGCCGATGTCGGCGCCGTCGCCGATCACCCCGTCGCGGATCAGCGCCCGAGGACCGATGCGCACGCCGAAGCCGATGATCGAGCGCTCGATCACGCTGCCGGCCTCGACCTTGGCGCCGTCGAAAATGACCGCCCCGTCCAGCCGGACGCCGGGGCCGATCTCGGCGCCGCGCCCGACGACCGTGCCGCCGACCAGCACCGCGCCCGGCGCCACCGCCGCACCGTCGTGCACCAGCTGTTCGCCGCGGTGGCCGTGCAGGGCCGGCGACGGGGCGATCCCGCGGACCAGGTCCGCCGATCCGCGGACGAAGTCTTCCGGGGTGCCCATATCGCGCCAGTAGGTGGCGTCGACGTAGCCGCAGACCTTGACGTCGGCGTCGGAGAGCAGGGCCGGGAACACCTCGCGCTCCACCGAGACCTCGCGGCCCCTGGGGATCCGGTCGATGACGGCGCGTTCGAAGACATAGCAGCCGGCGTTGATCTGGTCGGTCGGCGGATCCTGGGTCTTCTCGAGAAACGCCGTGACGCGGCCGTTTTCGGTGGGCACGCAGCCGAACGCCCGCGGGTCGCCCACGCGCACCAGGTGCAGGGTGACGTCGGCGCGCTCGTCCTCATGGAATTCGAGCAGCTGACCCAGGTCGGCGCCGGACAACACGTCGCCGTTGAACACCATCACGGTGTCGTGACGCAGGTGGCCGGCGACGTTGGCGATGCCGCCGCCGGTGCCCAGCGGACTCTCCTCGGTCACGTATTCCATCTGCAGGCCCAGCTTGGAGCCGTCGCCGAATTCGGCCTCGAACACCTGGGGCTGATATGACGTGCTCAGGATGACGTGCCCGATGCCGGCCGCGGCGATCCGCGACAGCAGGTGGGTCAGGAACGGCAGCCCGGCGGTGGGCAGCATCGGCTTCGGGGCCGAGAGCGTCAGCGGCCGCAGCCGGGTGCCCTTGCCCCCCACCAGGACCACGGCGTCGACGTCAGGGCCTGCCACTTCAGGGCCCTCCTTCCGCCAGGTTCCGTTTCCGGCTGCGCAGCGAACTGCGCACCATCAGGCGCGAACGCGCCGCCAACGAGGCCCGCAGCGTCCAGCGCAGCGGCGCGCGCCACCGACCGGAATTCCGATCGGCCAAGAATAAATACGTGCTTTTGTGATGGGCCGCAAGGTGGCTCGCCGGGTCGTGTCCGGTGGAGTGACCCTTGTGGTGCAGGACTTCCGCGGACGGCACGTAGACGCTCAGCCAGCCCGCCTTGCCCAGCCGGTCGCCCAGGTCGACGTCCTCCATGTACATGAAGTAGCGCTCGTCGAAGCCGCCGACCTGGCTGAAGGCCGACCGCCGCACCAGCAGGCACGACCCCGACAACCAGCCCACCGCCCGTTCGCTGGGCTCCAGCCGCTCCTGGCGGTATGCCGCCGTCCACGGGTTGGCCTTCCAGAACGGCCCGATCACCGCGTGCATGCCGCCGCGGATCAGGCTGGGCAGGTGGCGCGCCGACGGATACACCGACCCGTCCGGATCCCGGATGAGCGGGCCCAGGGCGCCGGCGTGCGGCCAGCGGGTGGCGGCGTCCAGCAGGGCGTCGATGCTGCCCGGGCCCCACTGCACGTCGGGGTTGGCCACGATCACCCAGTCGTCGTCGACCCCACCAACCTCGGACAGCTGCGCCACCGCGCGGTTCACGGCCGTCCCATACCCGAGGTTGGCCCCGGTCTCGAAGAGCCGCACGTTCGGGTAGCGCTCGACCGCGGCCTGCGGGGTTCCGTCGGTGGAGCCGTTGTCGGCCAAAAGCACGCTGACGGGGCGCTCGGTGGCCAGCGACAAGGAGGCCAGGAACCGCTCCAGGTGCGGGCCCGGCGAGTAGGTCACCGTCACGACCGGCAGGATGTCAGTCACGCGTAGAGGGTAACGGTCGGTCACTGCCCGCTGCGGCCAGCGCCGCGACAAGCGCAGCGCGCCAGGGTCTTAGCGGCGTCAGGCCCGCCGCGGCGGACTCCCGGGAGCCCAGCGCGGAGTAGGTCGGCCGCGGCGCCGGGCGCGGAAACTCATCGGTGCTGACGGGCCGCACCCGCTCGGGGTCGGCGCCGGACTCCTCGAACACCGCGCGGGCCTGCTCGAAGCGGGACACCGCACCCTCGTTGGCGGCGTGCAGGATGGGGCCGGGCACGCCCTCGTCGGCGACCTGCAGCAGCGCGACGGCCAGGTCGGCCACGTAGGTCGGAGACCCGACCTGGTCGTCGACGACGTTCACCGGTCCGTCCCCGGCGGCCAGGCGGCGCATGACGGCGACGAAGTCCTTGCCGGTTCCGCCGGTGTAGAGCCAGGCGGTCCGGACGATTATCCCGTCCCGGGCCCCCGGCAGCGCCGCCAGGACGGCGTTTTCGCCGGCGAGCTTGCTCAGCCCGTAGACGCCGCGCGCGTCGGTTTCGTCGCTCGGCTCGTAGGGTCGGGGCGGCCCGCCGTCAAAGTTGCCGCTGAAGACGTAGTCGGTGGAGACGTGGATCAGGCGGGCGCCGACCCGCGCGCACGCCCGCGCGAGGATTTCCGGCCCGGTCGCGTTGACCGCGTATGCGCGTGCCTGGTCGCTCTCGGCGCCGTCGACGTCGGTGTAGGCCGCGCAGTTGATGACCACGTCGCCGTTGCGGATGATCCGTTCGGCCGCCGCCGGGTCGGTGATGTCCCACTGCGCCGACGCCAGCGCGAGCACCTCGCGCCCCCGCTCGCTCGCCAGCGCGGCCAAACAGCTGCCCAGTTGCCCCCCGGCTCCAGTGATCGCGATTCTTTCCGACCTGCCCGACATGTGTCGAGTTTGGCACGGCGCGGGCACGCCGCCCCCGGCTACCCGCGAAGCGGCTGTGTCGCAAGTAACCTAGTGTGATGCCTGTGCAACGTGTGCTTCGTGTGGTTGCCAGTGTCCTGACCACCGCGGTCGTCGTCGGCACCGGAATGGCCTGGGGCAATGTCCGGTCCTTCGAGGACGGCATCTTCCACATGTCCGCGCCCTCGCTGGGCAAGGGCGGCGACGACGGCGCGATCGACATCCTGCTGGTCGGGCTGGACAGCCGCACCGATGCGCACGGCAACCCGCTGTCCCAGGAGGAGCTGGCCACCCTGCGGGCCGGCGACGAGGAAGCCACCAACACCGACACGATCATCCTGATCCGGATACCGAACAACGGGAAGTCGGCCACCGCGATCTCGATCCCCCGGGACTCCTACGTCGCGGCCCCCGGCCTGGGCAAGACCAAGATCAACGGCGTCTACGGCCAGACCAGGGAGGCCAAGCGGGCCAGCCTCGTCAAGGCCGGCGCTTCCGCCGCCGAAGCGGCGGCCCAGGGCACCGAGGCCGGCCGCGAGGCCCTGATCAAGACCGTCGCCGACCTCACCGGCGTCACCGTCGACCACTACGCCGAGATCGGCCTGCTCGGTTTCGCGTTGATCACCGACGCGCTCGGCGGCGTCGACGTCTGCCTCAAACAGCCTGTTTTCGAACCGCTTTCGGGCGCCGACTTCCCGGCCGGACAGCAACGGCTCGACGGCCCGGAGGCGCTCAGCTTCGTGCGCCAGCGCCACGACCTGCCGCGCGGCGACCTGGACCGCGTGGTGCGCCAGCAGGTGGTGATGGCGTCGCTGGCCCACCGGGTCATCTCCGGCAAGACGCTGTCCAGCCCCACCACGCTGCGCCGGCTGGAGGCGGCCGTCCAGCGCTCGGTGGTGATCTCCTCGGGTTGGGACGTCATGGATTTCGTCCAGCAGATGCAGAAGCTGGCCGGCGGCAACGTCGCCTTCGCCACCGTCCCGGTGCTCGACGGGGCCGGCTGGAGCGACGACGGCATGCAAAGCGTGGTGCGGGTGGACCCGCACCAGGTACAGGAGTGGGTCGCCGGCCTGCTGCACGACCAGGCCCAGGGCAAGACCGAGGAACTGGCCTACACCCCGGCGAAGACCACCGCCAGCGTGGTCAACGACACCGACATCAACGGCCTGGCGGCGTCGGTGTCAGAGGTGTTGAGCGCCAAGGGATTCGCCACCGGCACCGTCGGCAACAATGACGGCGGCCACGTCAAGAGCAGCCAGGTGCGCGCCGCCAAGACCGACGACCTCGGCGCGCAGGAGGTCGCCAAGGAGCTCGGCGGCCTGCCGGTCGTCGCCGACCCCTCCCTGCCGCCCGGCTCGGTCCGGGTGGTGCTGGCCAACGACTACACCGGGCCCGGCTCGGGGCTGTCGGGCGGCGGCGGCTCCGCCGTGTCCGCCCGGGTGTCGAACGCCGGGGCCTTCCCGGCACCGGGGGCCGACCCGAACGTGCCGCCGCCGTCGCCGATCCTCACCGCCGGCTCCGACAAGCCCGAGTGCATCAACTGAGCACGCTCGCCGGCGCCATCCTGGACCCGATGCTGCGGGACGACCCGGTCGGCCCGCGCATCACCTACTACGACGACGCGACCGGCGAGCGGATCGAGTTGTCCGCGGCGACCCTGGCCAACTGGGCCGCCAAGACCGGCAACCTGTTGCGCGACGAGCTGGGCGCCAGCCCGGAAAGCCGGGTCGCGATCCTGCTGCCGGCGCACTGGCAGACGGCGGCCGTCCTGTTCGGGGTGTGGTGGATCGGGGCCGAGGCGGTGCTCGACGGCCCCGCCGACCTGGCGCTGTGCACCGCGGAGCGGCTCGACGAGGCGGACGAAACGGGCGCCGGCGAGGTGGCGGTGCTGTCGCTGGACCCGTTCGGCCGGCCGGCACCGGACGTGCCGATCGGCGTGACCGACTACGCCACCGCCGTGCGGGTCCACGCCGACCAGATCGTCGGCGAACGCCGCCCGGGTCCCGCGCTGGCCGGACGCTCGGTGGACGAGGTCCTGGCCGATTGCCGAAGATCCGCCGCCGCAAGGGGATTGACGGCCGCGGACCGGGTGCTGTCCAGCGCGTCCTGGACGCGACCCGGCGATCTGGTGGACGGCCTGCTGGCAATCCTGGCCGCCGGCGCGTCGCTAGTGCAGGTGGCCAACCCCGACCCGGCGGCGCTGCAGCGCAGGATCGAGACGGAAAAGGTCACCCGGGTCCTCTAGGGCCCGGCGAGCGTCACATGCGGCGTCGTCGCGGGCCGCGGCGCCCACCGCGTCGCGTCCGCCCGATCCGGTGGAAGGCGTCGAGCAGATCGAGTTCGCGGCCGAGGGCATCGGCGAGCGTGTCGATCCGGGGAACGGCGCGGCGGCAGCCCGTCAATCCGAACGAGACCTGGTGATTGATGCTCGTGCAGGTGATGTTGAGGGCCTGGCCGTCGGCCACGACCGACAGCGGGTACAGCGCATCGAAGCGGGCGCCGTTCCAGTACAGCGGGTCCTCGGGTCCCCGGACGTTGGAGATCATCACGTTCGGCGGGCGAAGCGGTCCGGCCGCGCGGCCCAGCGCGACGGCGAGCGCGAGCGGGGTGGCGCCGAGCGCGCTCATCGCCAGCACCTGCGTCCGGGTTCGGCCCGCCAACGCCGCCTTTCCCTCGCGCATGCTGGCCTGCACGGCCGCCAGCCGCTCGGCGGGGTCGGCCAGGTGTGTGCCCAGGCAGCAGGCCAGCGTCCCGATCTTGTTGCCCGGCACCGGGTCTGGCGCGCCGAAGGGTTCGTCGCCACGCAGCGAGACAGGCACGGTCGCCATCAGCGACGAGCCCGGCAGCGCGTGCCGGGCGAGAAGATAGCGGCGCAGCGCCCCTCCGCACATGGCGAGCACGACGTCGTTGAGGGTCGCGTCGGTGTGCTTGGCGACCAGCCGCAGCCGATCGATCGCGAAGCTGCGGCCGGCGAAGGACCGGGCGCCCTCGATCGACACATTGAACGGCGTGCGCGGGGCGGTCAGGGTCAGCGGACCGCCGCGCCGGCGCGCCGCCCGCCACGCCGTGTCGGCCAGCGCCGGCGGAACGCTCGCCAGGTCGCGGGCCGCGGCGAACACCCGCCGGGCGGCGGCCAAGGGCCCGACGCCGGGGGCCGGCGCGTTTGCGCCGGCGTTCGGTGCGCGCCCGGTCACCTCCCACAGGGCCGGCATCCCGCGCCGATCGGGGTCCGGGCCGACGGTTTGCCGCAGCAGGTGCATCGTCGAGACGCCGTCGGCCAGCGCATGGTGGATCTTCAGGTAGAGGGCGTACTGACCGTCTCCGAGGCCTTCGATCACATGCATTCGCCACAGCGGGCGGGACCGGTCCAGCGTTTCGGCGTGCAGCTCGGACACCGTGTCCCACAGCAGGTTTCGGGCGCCCGGCCGCGGCAGCGCGCTGACCCGGACGTGGTAATCCAGGTCGACCGCGGCGTCGGTGTGCCAATACCACTGACCGAGCGAACCAACCGAGCGGCGCGGCCGCCGCCGCCACAGCGGTGCCACCCGATCGCGATCCACGGCGGCGGCGAACGCGTCTCGCGCAAAGCTCGGGCCGGCGCCGTCCGGCGGGCTCAGCAGCGCGAGCGCGCCCACGTGCATCGGCCGGTTGGCCGTCTCGGCGGCCAGGAACACCGCATCTGCGGGCGCAATGGGAAAAGCCATGAACGGCAGCACCTTTCGGTAAACCGAAATGTCCCGCCGCGCGGTTGTCCCTCCCACGGAACATGGGGTATCGATTGCCGCCACCTGCTAGACGGCAGAGCCCGCCGATGAGTGACGAGCGCCCGTTAACCATAGGCTCAATGCCGGGGGTGGGCAATGGTCAACGGCCGAAGACGCATGTTGATATCGCAATATTTCAATGTTAACGTCGTGCGAGCATGGGCCGACGCGGCAATGACTGGAGGGTTTGAGGCGATGGCGGTGTACGGGCTCTTGGCGAAGGCGGCGGGGACGGTGGTCACCGGCCTGGTCGGCGTGACGGCCTACGAGGTGGTGCGCAAGGCCATGGCCAAGGCGCCACTGCACGAGACCGCGGTGTCGGCCGCGGAACTGGGGCTGCGCGGCACCCGCAAGGCCGAGGAGGCCGCCGAGTCGGCGCGCCTCAAGCTCGCCGACGTCATGGCCGAGGCCCGCGAGCGCATCGGCGAGGAAGCGCCCACTCCGTCGGTCGCCGACACCCACGAGCACTGATCGCTTGACACAGGCGGAAGGCCCCGCGCTGCAGGTGCTTTCGGATGCGGCCGGGCGCATGCGGGTGTCGGTCGGGTGGGTGCGCGGCGACCCCCGGCGTGCCGTGGCGGTCGAGGAGGCCGTAGCGGCCATAGCCCAGCAGCAGGGCGTGCGCGCCGTGCACGCCTACCCGCGCACCGGTTCGGTGGTCGTCTGGTATTCGCCCCGGCGCGGCGACCGCCAAGCGGTGCTGGACGCGATCGGCGGTGCCGCGCACGTCGCCGCCGAGCTGATCCCGGCGCGCGCGCCGCATTCGTCGGAGATCCGCAACGCCGACGTGCTGCGCATGGTGATCGGCGGCGCGGCGCTGGCCCTGCTCGGCGTGCGCCGCTACGTGTTCGCCCGGCCGCCGCTGCTCGGCCCGAGCGGCCGGCTGTTCGCCACCGGGGTCACCGTCTTCACCGGCTACCCCTTCCTGCGCGGCGCTCTGCGCTCGCTGCGCTCGGGCCGGGCCGGCACCGACGCGCTCGTCTCGGCGGCCACCGTGGCGAGCCTGGTGTTGCGGGAGAACGTCGTCGCCCTGACCGTGCTGTGGCTGCTCAACATCGGCGAGTACCTGCAGGACCTCACCCTGCGGCGGACCCGGCGGGCCATCTCCGAATTGCTGCGCGGCAGCCAGGACACCGCGTGGATCCGGCTGACGGACGGCCAAGAGGTTCAGGTGCCCATCGACAGCGTGCAGATCGGCGACGAGGTGGTGGTCCACGACCACGTGGCGATACCGGTGGACGGCGAGGTGGTCGACGGCGAGGCCATCGTCGACCAGTCCGCGGTCACCGGCGAAAACCTGCCCGTCAGCGTCACGGTCGACTCGCGGGTGCACGCCGGCTCGGTCGTGGTGCGCGGACGCCTCGTGGTGCGCGCCCGCGCCGTCGGCAACCAGACCACCATCGGCCGCATCATCGCCCGGGTCGAGGAGGCCCAGCACGACCGGGCGCCGATCGAGACGGTCGGCGAAAACTTCTCCCGCCGTTTCGTTCCCACCTCGTTGATCGTCTCGGCCGTCACCCTGGCCGTCACCGGCGACGTCCGCCGGGCGATGACCATGCTGCTGATCGCGTGCCCGTGCGCGGTGGGCCTGGCCACCCCGACGGCGATCAGCGCCGCGATCGGCAACGGCGCGCGGCGCGGCATCCTGATCAAGGGCGGCTCGTACCTGGAGGCGGCCGGGCGGGTAGACGCCGTCGTGTTCGACAAGACCGGCACCCTGACCGTCGGCCGGCCTGTGGTGACCAACGTGGTCTCCTTCGACCCCGCCTGGGAACCCGAGCAGGTCCTCGCCTACGCCGCCAGCTCGGAGGGTCCACTCCCGCCACCCGCTGGCCCAGGCGGTGATCCGCTCCACCGTCGAGCGGCACCTCGCGATC
>NZ_DATJPU010000186.1:0-12821 GCF_035506235.1 Mycobacterium sp. | reverse complement strand
CCACGCTCGGCGAGGTCACGCACCATCTCCTCGGCGAAAAACGGGTTACCGGCGGCCCTTTCGACGATCATGCTGGCCAACCCCCCGACCGAGGAGTCCGGTCCCAGCAGCTCGGTGACCAGTGCTGCGGTCTCCGAATCGCTCAGCGGCGCAAGAGCGATGCTCGAAGCACCGGGCACCTTGCCCAATGCACCCCGATATTCGGGGCGGTAGCTGATCAGCACCAGCGAGGGCGTCTGCGGGATCACCCTGACGAAGTCGGCCAGCATCGACTCGCTGACCTCATCGATCCAGTGGGCGTCCTCAATGATGTAGACCCTCGGGGTTTCGCGGGCCAGCGAGGCGGCGTTCACCAGTGCGGTCAACCGACGCCGACGGGCATCCGGATCGATCTTGGGCAGCTCCACTTCGGGATCGGCGACGCCCAGCAGGTCATGGAAAAGCAGCAAGTCCTCGGGCTCCGCGTCGGAAAACTGAGCCCGTATCCGCACTCGGGCGGCCTGCGGGTCAAGACCCCTGACGCCGGTGAGCGCACGCAGGAGCCGCGCCACCGCATGGAAGGGGACCTGGCTGGTGTGCGATTCGCAGAAGCCGGTGAACACCTCCACACCCCGGGTCGCTGCGATGGCAGAGACTTCACGCACTAGACGACTCTTGCCGATTCCGGGTGAGCCCACCACGCCCACCACCGCGCCGTGCCCGTCGATGGCACGGTCCAACAAGCTCTCGATGGCGGATATCTCCCATTGCCGACCGACCAGACTCGACTCAGCACGCCCGACAGCGCGATGCTCTTCGCCCATGCCCAACAGCCGATAGGCCGCCACGGGCGCGTCGACACCCTTGATCCGAATCAACTCAGATTCACCGAGATGCGCAGCGCCATCAACAAGTCGCGCTGTCGACTCGCTGACCATCACGCCACCAGCCGGAGCCGCCGATTCCATCCGCTGCGCCAAACCGACCTGCTGACCGACAGCGGTATAACCGAAAGACCCCGAACCGATCTCACCGGCGATCACCTGACCGGAATTGAGACCAACACGCAACTGCAGATCCACACCGTCGCGCTGTTCGACTTCGAAGGCAAGCCGCATGGCCTGCTCCTGAACACCCAAGGCCGCCAGACAAGCCCGGATCGCGTGGTCCTCCAATGCCACCGGCGCCCCGAACACGGCCATGATCCCGTCACCGGTGAATTTGTCCACCGTGCCGCCGTAGCGCTGTACAACGGCGGCACAGCGGTCGGCGAGGTCAGCCATGATCTCCCGGAGCCGCTCCGCCCCGACCGCTGCCGCGATGTCCATCGAGTGGACCACGTCGGCGAACAACACCGTGACCTGCTTGTACTCCGCACGGGCGTCGCGCTCCGCAACGGGTGCACCACAGCCGTCACAGAATCGCGCACCCTCACGCGGCTCGGTGCCACACGTGCGGCACGCCGCTATGGTCGTCACCCGACCTCCGCGAATCCCGGCCCCCGGTTCTCACAGGATAGGCGATTGGGCCCTCCGCGCGGGGCCGTCGGCTTCACAGTGGGTGATACCGATACGAAGTTTTGAGACTCTCATATGTCGTCTCTTTCGAGACGGCCCGTCTATTACCCCGCCGATCCCTCAACTAACGATGGGTGAGGGTGCTTAGTCTTCGGCGATCCATTGGCGGCCTTGGGCGGCGTCGGATTGGGAGAACGTCCGGTACTGGCCCGGCAACAAGAACCCGAAGAGCTCACTGAACTTCCCGATGTGCTTGGCCCAGCCAACATCGGTGACCACCGCACAGCGTTCCCAATCGAAGAAGTGCTCGAACCCGACTTTCTGGTCCTCCCAGACCGCACCGATGTCAAAGCCCTCCAAATCGGCGGGGATCTCGAAATAGATGCGCACCTTCTTGTGCCGATGCAGCCGATCGTCGAACTCCGGAATCAATACCTGCTCGTAGTCGGCCTTACTCACCTTCCCGTGGTAGGCGAAGGCAAGGACGTTGTCGGGAAAGCCCTTGAGCACTTCAATCATGAATTCCTTCTCGCATCCGGTCGCGGTCCACCCAATCAGCCTCTCCTCCTCAGGCCCGTTGACTCCAGAGGTCCAAAGTCACCCATCGGCAGAAATGAGACGTCTTTTGCGCGCAGGGCAACGACGACACGGCTCGCCCACTCAAGGTCAACTTGTCGCTGCCAAAGCCTCAGCGCACCCCTGACGGTGTTACGTGTCAAACGCCCGCAGGGGTGATGTCGACGTCGTCTGGGTGACCGCCGGGTGGGGGGACAATTTTGGATGACGATGTGGTGGTGATGGAACTGTCTTCTGCCCAGCGAGAGTTCACGATGTACGGCCCATCACACTGGGCCGTCATTGCTGTGTTCGCGATCGGTAGTGCGGTCCTGGTCTGGATCGGACACAGGCAGACCCCACCGCAAGCCCGGCGTTTGGGCCGCATCCTTGGGGCTCTCACGGCCGCCATTTTCGGTGTAGTGCTTGTGTATTCACTGATCCCGCCCACCATCGGCAGATCGGTACCGCTGAACCTAACCGATCTCGCGACCGCCGCTGCGGCCTACGCATTGTGGTCGCAGCGACACTGGGCCTTCGCCCTCACCTACTACTGGGGCCTCATTTTGAGCACGCAGGCGTTGATCTCACCGGTTCTGACCGGTCCCGATTTCCCCGACTACCACTTCCTCGGCTTTTGGGCGATTCACCTGCTCGTCGTCTGGGCAGCCATCTACCTCACGTGGGGCCGCAAGATGCGGCCCCGATGGCGCAGCTACCGCATCACCGTCCTGGTCACCGTGATTTGGGCAGCAGCCACCTTCACCTTCAACCGCATCACGGGCACCGACTACGGCTTCCTCAACGCAAAACCCCGCACCCCAAGCCTGCTGGACATCATGGGCCCCTGGCCCGTGTACCTACTGACTGGAACCACACTCATACTCATCGTGTGGGCCCTAATGACATGGCCGTGGGTCCGTTCAGAGGAATCCCGGGGGTCGACGAGTTGTTAGCCAGGTCGGCAGGCGATGGGTCTATTTCGATTTAGTCGTAGGCGTAGGTCACCATCTCAGCGGTGGTCATGGTTTCGCCCTTCTGGGCGAGCGATTCGTGGGTTTGGTCGCCGAGGACATCACGGAGGTGGGCGATTGTGGCATCGATTTGGGGGATAGGCCCCACGCGCCATGACAGTTCCGGCGAATTCACAGATCGTTGCGGCCCGTTCGTGGCATCCGACTCGGTCGAACAACGCGGCGAGTATTGGCATCGGGTACTGGAGGAATGAGACGCTGCCGGAGTCGTGGTAGCGGCGGATAATTGTGGTCAGGTAGCCATCTCACCGATGCCGCGAGGCGACGATTTCGCGGAGTACCTCTAGTGGCTGCTGCTTGGCAACCAAGTAACCTCCTAGCGAGTAGTTCCACAGACCGAATGCGATCGAAAGGAAACAGTGTCTTGAGTGAGCATGCATTAGAAGTGGTCTCGTGGGATCCCAGGGAGCACACCGACTTACCGGGCTTCGCGCACGGGCTAACCCGCTACGGGGGCCACTGGTTCGACGTCGGCATCTCGGTCGTGCCCCGCGATGTGGACCCGATGGAGGCGCTAGACAAAGCGTTCGCCAAGTTGCGCGAGATTGTGGCTAGCGAGCAACCGCACATCAGTTACTTCACGATTGATTTGAGGGTGGCCTCGAGCACTCCGGTTCCGCATCCGCACTGACTCAGCACGGGCAGCTCTCGGCGGAGACCAGCGCTCCCGACATGAGCCATTTACCGTTATCGCGGTGCTCGGTCCGGCTTGCCCTGCTGTACCGGATCAGCGAGGAACGGACCAGCGATCGACATCCCGATCTGCTTGGCGATCCGCTTGTCGGTCCAGCCCGGCGGCGTAGCTCCCAGATGATCCGGTCGCGTTCAGCGGCAGGGATTTGGATGTAGCCGAGGTCGTCTCCACCGTGCCTGCCCTTGCGATCAGGGCAGCCGCGTTCACTCCTCCGCCTGGATCGCTGCCGCCGTGTTCTCGCAGTACTCCTTGGCCTCCTCGATGGTGCCGCACACCTCGTAGTCCACGCCCCCGTCCGGGGTGATGATCTTCACCGCCCAGTCGTCTTCGTCCTGCTCGATCACGTACTCGCCCCCGTCCAGGTACGCGACCAGCTTGACCGTCTCCCACCTGAGCATCGTCGCCTCTCCGTGCCCGGCCCTGTGCCGTGGTCACTCCGCTATCAGCTACCCAGTCTGAGCCAGCTCCTGGTCAGCGGTCTGCTAACTGACAAATCTTTCAGTTAGCTTGTAATCCCTAGACGAATAACCACGTCGGCGAACAAAACGTGACCTGCCTGTACTCCGCGCGGATACCGGCATCTTCTACGGGTGAGCCACAGCCGTGACAAAACCGGGCATGCTCCAAAGGCTCAATGCCACACGTCCGGCACGCTGCTATGGCCGTCACCCGACCCCCGCCCATCCCGGGCCCCCGGTTCTCACAGGATAGGCGATTGGACGCTCCACGACGGGCCGTCGGCCTTCACGGTGATTCCGGCACAGAGATTTGAGAGGCTCGTATCTCCTGAGACCGTCCGCGCGAGCTCAAGCGGCCGGGTTACCTGCCGTTTGCGCGGCGGATGGATTGCAGTTGACCCCCGCGCTCATGTGCCGCCGTGCGGCGTCTGCGGCGGCTCGGGTGATCCATCCCCAAGCGCTTGGTGCTCGGGGGACGTCTCGTCGAGGGCCGCGATCCGCCGTGCATACAGGTTTATTCCGGGCCGCGCGGTCAGGCCATGCGCGAAGATGCTCAGCAGCACCGTCGCCATCACCGCAAGTCGGATTGTTGAGGTACCTGCCAACCCCGCCTCGTGCACCAGGTACACCAGCCCGAGCACGATGGACGCGAGACCCCTGGGGCCGAACCAGCCCATGAACAGCACGGTCGCCCGGCTCAAACGAGTTCCCACCAACGCCAGCGCAACAGGTGCCATGCGCACGACTGTCAGACTCAGCACGGCATAGAGCAGCACGGCCGGTGTGAAATGCCCCCAACCGCCGGCCACGACGGTGCCGAAGAAGAAGAACACGAAATAGTTGAACAGTTGCCCCCAGTTCTCAGTGAACTCGACACTCTGCCGGCCCGCAGCGTTGAAGCCGAATTGGACTGCAAATCCGGCGACGAACGCGGCGATGAACATGCTGGCCCCGGTCTCTTCGGCCACGATGACGCAGAGCAGCGGCAGCGCCACCACGCCGAGTTGACCGAGTGGAGGAGCCATCCAGTGCGTGCGGTGGGCAAGGCCGAGAAGCCATCCGCCTGCGCTGCCGATCCCAATTCCGATCAGGGTGCCGTAGCCAACCTGTTCGCCAAGGAAACGGGCGAGCACTGCACCCGCAGGCCCGCTGTTCTCCTCAGCAACGGCAAGCACGACAAACAACATCAGGAGCGGAACAGCCAGGCCGTCGTTGAGGCCGGCCTCAACATTGAGAGACTGGCGAATCGTTAGTGGCACTCGTTCGCTGCTCACGATCACCTGGCCGAGGCCGGCATCGGTTGGGGCGAGGATGGCTGCCAGGACGCCCGCTTCCCCCCACGACAGTCCGCTCAGCACGACAATCGCGCATAGGGCGCCTAACAAGATGGTCAGCGGCATGCCCGTGCTGAGTAAGCGGATGGGCAGGCTGCGGCCGGCCTTCAGCAGCGATCGGTTGATCCGGCTCGCGTCAGTAAAAAGCAACATCACCAAGCCCAGCTCCGCGATCAGGAGCAATACCTTGCGATCGAGCACCAGCTCGCGTGCCGCTTCTGGCAGCAGGGTCGTCGCAGCGCCGGCTGCCGTGAACAGCATCGGTGCAGTGATGAGGGTCGGTTGCAGCCGCTGCGAGACCAGGCTGTAAAGGAAGACGAGGACCACAAATACAGCCGTCAGGACCATGACTCGAACGCAGCCTCCGGAGAAGTGATCAGGCTTCGGGGCGTAAACCATGAGCATGCGGGTTCCGCAGCCCCGAGGCATGGTGTTTCGCAAATATCTTCTCGAGCACACCGAGCGCGGTTCAACAGCGAGCAATCGAAAGCCGCACGCCGATCTTGTGGTCGACACAAACCGATCCGGAATGCAAGCTGCGAGCGCCTCGGCCTGACGCGGCGATGCCGGCGTGCGCTCAGCGCACCACCAGCGTCGTTTACACCAATATCGTGTCGCTGCTGGTCAACGATGTCCGTGATATCGCCGTGCCGATTGTGAGACGACTGAGACGAAGTTTCGAGACTCTCATATGTCGTCTATTGCGAGACAGCGTTCAGTTCTGTTCGGGCCTGGTCGATTTGGTCGTAGACGTACGCCACCATGGCAGCGGTGGTCATCGTCTCGCCCGTGCGGGAGAGCGATTCGAAAGTGTGGTCGGTGAGGACTTCGCGCAGGTGGGCAATCGCGGTGTTGATTTGGGGGTAACTTGCACGCGTCCAGGTCGTTGCGGCGAACCCGCTGATGGTTGCAGCCTGTTTGTGGTGTCCGAGGCGGTCCAAAATAACGACGAGGATTGCCAACGGACTGTGCAGGTTGGTCACAGCACCCGAGTCGTAGTAGTGGCGGATTGCTAAGGTCAGGTACAGAAAAAAGTCGACGGGGTCGCAGTCGGTGGCCGCAAACATGCACAGCGTGACCGCTGCCGCCGACTCCATCTGTCGGTTGCCGCTCTCGCGAGCGACCGTCAACGCTCGGCGTAGGGAGTCAGACGTGGCGACCGGATCAGCGTCGTGGTAGGCAAGGCCGTGCGCTAAGAGCGCGAAGCAGGCGGTAACGGGATTGTCGGTTTCATCCGCCTCGTCGAGCAGGCCCTCCGAGGCCACCCTTGCCTCGTCACCCTCGCCCGAGAAATACAACGCCATAACCAGGCATGCGCGGGCGACCGGATGTGGGCCTGCACCGGCTGCTATCACACGGCGGCACACCTCAGCCCACCGCTCAGACTGACCGCCATGGCTGTAGGCAACACCGGTCGAGATTTCTATCTCGTGGGGAATCTCGGCGAAACTTAGGCTCTTCGTTACCTGGTGGCTGGCCTCGAGGTAGCCGACGGCGTCGTCCACCCGTCCGGCCGCGTGGCATTGCGCGGCGAGAACATAGAGCTGCGCAAGCCGTCGATGGTTGACCTCGCGCGCAGGTTCAATTAGGTCCTCGGTCCACGCGACGGGCTCGTACTGTTCGACCCAAGTGCCGAGGAATGTCGCACATATAGCGAGGGCCGTAGCGGTGTCGAGGTCGCCGTGGTCGGCGGCCCACCGAAACGCGGTGCGCAAGTTGGCCAGCTCGAGAGTGAACCAGTCGTAGGCCTCCCGCTGACGGGGGCTGTCCCACAGGGCCAGGATGTCGGCTTCGCGTCCGGCGAAGTAGCGCGAGTGGGCAGCCCGAATCTCGGATACTTCACCGCGGGCGACGAGTTGTTCCTCGGCGAATTGGCGGATCGTCTCCAGCATCGAAAACCGGGCATGCCCAGACGAGCGGTCGGCCACGAGCAGCGACTTGCGCACCAGGGCATCAAGCAGATTCAGCACTTCGAATTCGTCTTGAGCGGATCCGGCTACCGCACAAGCACTTCGGAGGTCGAAGCCGCCCGCGAACACCGAACATCGATTCAGCAGCACCTTCTCCGCGTCATCGAGCAGGTCGTAAGACCAGGCCACCGCATGACGGAGTGTTTGGTGGCGTGCCAGGCCGCGGCGGGAACCGACCAGCAGCCGGAATCGCTGATCGAGGCGATCACGCACGTCGCCGGCGGTCATCGACGCGATCCGTGAGGCCGCCAACTCGATGGCTAACGGGATGCCGTCCAGACGGCGGCAGATTTCCACCACAGCGTCGGCCTCGCCGGGCTGGGCCAGCGAGAAGTCCGACACGACACTTCGGGCGCGATCGACGAAAAGGTCCACGGCCGCGGATTCGGTTCCGGCGTTGACGTCAAGCGACGGGACACGCCATAACTGTTCGTCGCTGACCCCCAACCCTTCGCGGCTGGTCGCCAGAATCGTCACGGTCGCCGAGGCGGCCAGGATCGCCTCGACCAGATCGGCGACACTGTCGACAACGTGCTCGCAGTTGTCGAACACCAGCAGCCGGACTCTGCCCTCCAACGCGGCGGCGACACTGTTAGCCACGCTCTTGCCGGGCTGTCGGGTGATGCCCAGCACGGCGGCCAGCGCGTCGGGCACCGCCGCCGGATCGACGACCGCGGCTAAGTCGAAAAACCAGACCCCGTCGAGGAATTCATCGGCGAGCCGCGCGGCGACCTCCACGGCCAGGCGGGTCTTGCCGACCCCGCCGACACCGGTCAATGTCATCAACCGATGCGCCTTCACCGCGGCTTGCAGCTCGGCGACCTCCGACTCACGCCCAATGAAGCTCGTGGTCTGAGGCCGCAGATTCCCTGGACTCACATCCAGTGCCCGCAACGCAGGAAAGTCCGTCTGCAGGCCCGGCGCACTGACCTGGAATACCCCGACCGGGGTCGGCAGATCCCGCAACCGTCGCGGCCCCAGATCCACCAGATCCACCCCGCTGAGCAGACCCGCCGTCGACTCGGCCACAAGGATCTGACCACCATGTCCAGCGGCCATCACCCGCGCCGCACGGTTGAGCACGGCACCGAAGTAATCCGCCCCCCGCAACTCGGCCTCGCCCGTCGCGATCCCCATCCGCACCGGCAACTCCAGCGCCCGCTGCGCGGCCACCGCCGCATCGACGGCACAACTCGGCGAGGCGAACGCGGCGCACACCCCGTCACCGGTGTGCTTGAACATGAAGCCGCCGTGCGCCTCAATCGCAGAGCGCAACACCTCGTCATGGGCGGCCAGCGCCGCCCGCATCGCATCCGCGTCCTTCTCCCACCGACGAGTCGAACCCTCGACATCGGTGAACAGAAACGTCACCACCCCCGACGGGGCAGCCGCTGTCATGGCATCGCCTCGGCCCACGCGATATGCCCTTCGAAGCCAAGCGTTTTCGCCATGTCGAGGTAGCGATCTCTGAACTCCCGATAGCCGGTGTCGTCGCCATGGGCCTTAGCCACCAGGGCGCGCAGCCGCAGCAGCGGTAGTTCGTAGACGACGACACCCGGCTCCGTCGGCACTCGGGCGAGTCGCTGGATGGCAATCTCGGCCTCGGAAGCGTCGTTCTCATCGCCACGCGAGAGCAGCGTCTCCACCAGGACGGTCGTTCCGACACCGCGCCACGCCATGTCGCCGGTGTCGAAGAACTCGTCGACGAGTCGGCGCAACAGCGCTATGGCTTCGTCGAGGTCTCCGGCGCTGGCCTTGGCTTTCGCCGCTTCGATGTCGATGAACGGGTTCCATCCCCGAACACCCACGCGCTCGGCGAGTTCTCGCGCCCGCGCCAACATCCGCGTGCCCGCCAATGCCGCGGACCCCGGGCGCCGGAGCAGAATGGTGCCGCGCAGAACGTGAGCGGCCGCGAGTGTGAAGTCGTCGCCGAACTGCTCGGCCAGCCTTAGTATCTCCTCCGATTCGCTGACTGCCGAGTCGTCTGGCAGGAGCCAGCCCTGGGGCACGGCTGCGGCGTGCACGAAGGAAGTAACCAAGGCGCGCGATGTCAGGTCGAATCCGCGTGCCATGGATACCGCGCGGCGCAAATCGTCTTGCCATCCGTCGATGCCCAACCCAGCGCGAGCTACACCCCTGGTCATGGTTGCCAGCACCAGCGGCGACCCGATACTGCTGTGTGGGAGAAGTCCTTTGGCCGGGTCACCGTCGGCTATGTCGATGATTCGTTGCGCGATTCGTAGCAGTTCGCGCGCATCCCCGACGTAGATGATGTACACAGTCACGTTGGCCAGGAGCCGGATCGTCGTTTCGTCATCGAAGGACTCGGCTTTCGCGACGACCTCCCTTGCGAGTCGGCATGCCTCGGCGAGATCACCGTCGCGGTGGCGGGCCGACGCGAGCAGAGCCGTAGCGACCGCTTGTAACCTTTCGGTTCTGGACGCGCTGCACAACTGATCGAGCTCATCGAAGCCCGCTTCGGCAGTGGAGATGCCGACCCGCCAGGCCGTGGCGCACAGCATCGTGCGGGCCGTCGTCTGCATCGGCGCCCGGTCGGCGTCCGCCGCGGGCAGCCTGTCGGCGACATCGCGGGCGTGTCGCCAATTGGTGCGCGCCGCCCGGATGTCGCGGGTGGACGACCATGCGCCCGCCCGCATGTGCCACGTGAATGCTGCACGGAGATCGTCAGCCGCCTCCAGATGGGTCGCAATCACCGCCGCGCTCTGGTCAAGGCTCCCCGCATCGCATTCTTGAATTGCTGCGGCAATACGCCGATGTTGTTTGACGCGGACAGATTTCAGCTGCGACTCGTAGGCGACGGTCCTGAGCAATGGGTGCCGGAAAACGTACTCGACTCGCGGTTCACGTTTAGTCTGGTCGATGAGTTCGGCATCGACCAACGCGGCCAAATAACGGTCGGTGTCGCCGTCGACGATGGTGGCGATCATGTCGGCATCGAACGGGGAGCCAACCACAGCCGCGGAGTTCAGCGTCTGTTTGGCTGCGACATCGAGACGGTCGATGCGCGCTGCAATCGCGGCTTCCAGGGTTGCCGGTACCTTCACCTCGGCCGAACCGCCCGGGCAGGCGTATGCACCTCGGGTGCCGGTCAAGACGCCGCGTTCAGCGAGGTCACGCACGATCTCTTCGGCGAAAAACGGATTGCCACGGGCATGGTCACAGATCTGCGGCACCAGAGCACCGGCTGAGCATTGCGGACCCAGCAGTTCGGTGACGAGCGCTTTCGTATCGACATCGGCCAGCGGCGCAAGACCTATCGTCGTTGTGTTCGTTGCCTGCAGAAGCGCGCCCTGGTACTCAGGTCGGTGGGTGACGAGGACCATCGACCGATTCTGCGCCAGCACGAGAATCAATTCGGCGAGTAGGGCATCGCTGGCTTCGTCGATCCAATGGACGTCTTCGACGACGTACAGCGCAGGTGCACTTCGCTCAAGCAATGCGGTGTTGATCAAACGGGCCAGGCGCCTTCGGCTGGCGTCCGGTGGGATGTTGGGCATCGGATCGGCCGGGTCTGCGATGCCGAGCAAGTCCTCGAGCAGCAGAACGTCGTCACCGTCGCTGTCGGCGAACAATGCCCGAAGCTTAGCCTGGGCGACATCGGGTTCGGTCTCGCCGACGCCGAACGCCTCCTGTAGGAGGTGGGCCGCCACACCGAGTGGGACGTCGATGGCGTGGGATTGGCACTGCGCGCTGATCACATCAACACCACGGTCACGGGCCAGGGTCGCCATCTCGGAAGCGATTCGGCTCTTGCCGATACCGGGCGAACCGACAACCACCACTACCTGACCCTCGCCGCTGATCGCCCGCTCGAGGCGACCAGTCAACGTCGCCATTTCACGCGAGCGGCCGACGAACGTCGACAGCCGACGGTCGATTGCGGTCCTACTGTGCACACCAACCAGTAGCCGCGCGGCCACCTGATCCCGGGCACCCTTCACGTGCACGAATTGCGGATCGCTCAGCACCGCTGAATCCTGCACCAGGCGAGCGGTCGATTCGTTCAGCATTACCCCACCTGGCGGGGCCACCGATTCCATCCGCTGGGCCATACCGACTTGCTCACCGACGGCGGTGTAACCGAACGGTCCCGAACCGATTTCCCCGGCGATCACCTGACCGGAGTTAAGTCCTACCCGCAACTGCAGCTCGACACCGTCGTGCTCTCGGACGTCGACGGCAAGCTGCTTCGTCTCCTCCTGAACCCCCAAGGCCGCCAGACATGCGCGGGTGGCGTGGTCCTCCAAGGCCACCGGTGCGCCGAACACCGCCATGATCCCGTCGCCGGTGAACTTGTCCACGGTGCCGCCGTACCGCTGCACTACTGCCGAAGCACGGTCGATCAGGTCGGTCATGATCTCCCGCAACCGCTCCGCACCGACGGCAGCCGCGAGGTCCATCGAGTGGACCACGTCGGCGAACAGAACCGTGACCTGCTTGTACTCCGCCTGGGTACCGGCGTCTTGGACTGGTGAGCCACAACCATGGCAAAACCGGGCGTTCGCCAGCGGTTCGGTGCCACACGTCCGGCACGCTGCTATGGCCGTCACCCGACCCCTCCGCCAATCCCGGCCCCCGCGTTAAAGCGTCCTCTAAAGATAGCTGGTTGAACACTTCCACGGGGACCCCAAGGCTCGGAGGCGCGGATTCTCGGCTGTGCCTACCGAGCCGCCAACTCGGCCCCGTGGTGCCAGGAAAGAGCAATGATTATCTGGCCAATTTAACGGGTAGTTAACTTGTTGGCGTTGGGTTGAGCGACAAGCCCAGGGCAGCGCAGCCTATCGGCTATTCAGTGCTGGTGGCCTGGCTTGCGAGTGAATGCTTTCCCCTCCGTGGAGGTTGCCATGACTGGCACCGTTCATCACGTTCCCATGCACACCCCAACTGCCCCCCTCGCACGTAGAGGTCCTGGCCTCGGTATGGGCGACATCATTGGCCGAGCCGAAATGGTGTTGAGGCGGCGATATGACCTCGACGCCAGAGACGCCCATGAGTTGCTAGTCAAAGTTTCCGAACAGCAAAACCGGTCACTTGGGTCCGTTGCCCTGACGGTGACCGAACGGTGGGATACCACTGAGCCGTAACTCGGCTGGCAGCGTTTTGCCCCCCGAAGACACTGGGTACCTGGCAGGGTCATGGGGTGGGTGACGCAGCATGCGGTGGCGATCGTGGGGGCGTTGCTCGCCGCGTTCTGGGCCGCGGTCGGGATCGTGGTTCGGCAACACGTCGCGCAGGGCGTTCCCGCTGACAAGGCCATGT
>NZ_DATJPU010000185.1:0-11513 GCF_035506235.1 Mycobacterium sp. | reverse complement strand
CCACCCCGACTGGAAGGAAGTGGGCGCCAACCTGGCGTGGCCGCACTTTTTGGCCAGCCACGCCTTCCTGATGCTCGCGGTCGCGCTGATCGGCACCACCATCACTCCCTACATGCAGTTCTATGCGGCCTCGGCGTGCGTTGATAAACACCTCACGCCCGCCGACTACCCCGGCGAGCGCCTCGACGCGGTCACGGGCTCCATCTGGAGCAATGTCATCAGCGTGTTCATCATCATCGCCACCGCGGCGGCGATCGGCGGCAGCGGGCCGCTGGCGACCGCCGGGGACGCTGCCGAAGCACTCCGGCCCGTGGCCGGGCCGGCCGCACCGGCGTTGTTCGGCATCGGCCTGCTCGGGGCCTCGCTGCTCGCCGCGTCCGTGGTTCCGCTGTCGACCTCTTATGCCGTCGCCGACGCCGTGGGCACGGTCCGCTCGGTGACGAGCAGGTTTCGCCAGGCGCGGCTGTTCTACGCCTTGTTCACCCTGCAAATCGTCGTTGGCGCCGCGATGGCGCTGGCGCCTGGCAACCTCGTTGCGCTGATCATCAACGCCCAGGTCCTCAACGGCGTCATCACCCCGATGCTGCTCGTTTACGTGCTGATCCTCGCCAACCGGACAAGCGTGCTCGGCGCGGCCAGGAACGGTCCCGTGTTCAAGGCCGTCGCCACCGTCTGCATCGGCGTCGTGGGCCTGCTGTCGTTCGTCGTCCTGATCGAAACGGTGTTCGGTCTCGGCTGACGGGGAAGTCCGCTCAGGTGGCCATCATGGTTGCGGCCGAGCGGGCCGAAAGCGCGTCGAGCACCGCGTATTCGGCTTCATAGATCGCGGCCTGCGCGAAGTCGATCGCATCGTAGGCGTAGCCTTCGGCCATCTCGGCATAGGCCCGCATCTCTTTGGCGTCGTGCTCGTCCTTCTTCTTCTTGAGGTCCTTGCGGATCTTGGCGATGTGGTCATTCCACTTGTCGGCAAGGTCCTGCCAGTGCTCGGACGTCTTGTCGTGGGCGGTTTGTGCCCGGTCTTTGAGATGGTCGGCGGCTTGCTTTGCCTTGTCTTGCGCGCGGGAGGCGTCCGCCTCGACCTGCTCGCGAGCCTGCTGGCCTGCGGCGCGTATCTTTTCGTTGGCGTCTTCGGCGGCGGTGGAGATTTTTTGGAATTGCTCGGTCAGCTTGTTTTCTGCCATCAGAGGCTCCTTCTTGCTCAGGAGGTTTGTTCGTATGTCATCGTCGCGCCGGACCGCTTGCCGGCGTAGGGTCCTAAGTCCTTGCCGGGTCCCCAATGTGACACCCTGGCCCGGCGGATCGACATCCCCGCAGGTCGGGCCGGCGGGAAAGGACGGGCGGTTTGGGAACCACAGCCGCACCGAATAGGATCTGCCGCGGCAAACCATTCGGGGTGGTAAGGCCATACGTAAAGTCGATGTCGGCGCCCCGGCCGTCGAGCCGGAAGGTCGACAAAGAGCAAAGGGTCTTACTGCCGCCTGGAGGTCCATTGAGGAACGTGGCTTCCCCAGTGCATGCCCGGACGATCGGGAATTGATGCCGGTGCGTGCTCCAGTCACCCCGGCGGCGCATTGGCGGTCACTGTCGTTGTTGTTGGTCGAGGACGACCGCGCCGACGCGGTACTCGTGGAAGATCTGATCGCGGACGCCGTCGCCGACATCCGGGTGATCTGGGCGCAGTCGATGGCGCACGCGGAGCGCGAGCTCGCGTCGGCGCGGCCCGACTGCGTGCTGCTGGACCTGCACCTGCCCGACGCCAGCGGAATGGACGCCCTGGACCGCATCGCCAAGCGCGACGCCACCGTTCCGATCGTCGTGCTGACCGGACTGAACGACGAATACTTCGGGGCGTCCGCCGTGGCGGCCGGGGCCCAGGACTACCTGGTGAAGGGGCGTGTCGAGCCCGAGATGCTGCGGCGCGCGCTGCTTTACGCGATCGAGCGCAAACGGGCCGAGCTCATCTCCGCCGACCTGCACGCCAGCCAGCTCCGGGCCCGCGAGAACGCGCTGCTGGAACGAGGCCTGCTGCCCTCGCCGCTGCTGCTGGACGATCCCGGCGTCGAGATCGTCGCCCGCTACCGGCCGAGCCGCGAGGACGCGTTGTTGTGCGGGGACTTCTACGACGTCGTGCAGACGCCCGACCGGGTGGTGCACGTCCTGATCGGCGACGTCGCCGGCCATGGACCGCACGAGGCGGCCCTGGGCGCGGCGCTGCGCATCGCATTTCGCGCGCTCACCTTCGCCGGCGTGCAGGGTGTCGAGCTGATGCGGCAGCTCGAACGCGTGTTGCACTCCGAACGAACCGGAACGGGCATCTTCGCGACGGTGCTCAGCCTGGAAATCCACCCCGACAGCCCGCGCGTCACCGCGGTGCGCGCCGGTCATCCCGGGATGTTGCTGCAAGACGGCGCCGGGGTCGAATGGGTCGAGCCGCCGGCCGGCCCGGCGCTGGGCCTGCACGCCGACGACTGGCCGCGGCACGAGCTGGAGCTGCCGACGGGCCAGGGGCTGCTCCTGCTGACCGACGGGCTCTTCGAGGGATATTCGGGCCAGGGCAACCAACGTCTGGGGGAGGATGGCCTGCTCGCGCTGGCGCGCAGGCACGCGCACCTGCCCGGAGCGCCGTTCGTCGACGCGCTCATCGACGGCGCCCAGCAGCTCGCCGAGCCGCGCGGCGGGCTCACCGATGACATCGCCGTGCTGCGGGTCGGGCGGACGACGGCGTGAGCCCCGCCCCGCAGCCGCCGCGCCTGGCGCAGCTCACCGTGCGCGGATGGCAGTTCCTGGTGCTGTCCACCATGGGGGTGATGGTGCTCGCCGGCGCGCTGGTCGGTTGGGCGTTGCTGCACCGCACCGACCAGATGTCGCGTGGGGTGATCGACGGCATCCAGCCGGCGCGCGTGGCCGCCTGTCAGCTGCAGGCGGCGCTTCGGGACCAGGAAACCGGCATTCGCGGTTATCTGATCAGCGACGATCGCCAGTTCCTCACCCCGTACTACGACGGGCAACACGAGGAACAGGCGGCCGGCGCCGAAATCCGGCACCGGCTGAGCCGGCGCCCCGACCTGATCGCGGATCTCGACGCGATCGAGAAGGCCGCCGCCAACTGGCGGGCGACCTATGCCGAGCCATTGATCGAGAGCGTGGCCCCGAATGGCCGCAATGTCACGAACCGCCCGGCGGCCGAACGCGGTAAGGCCGAATTCGACCACCTGCGCACGCTTTTCGACACGCAGAACGCGAACCTGGCTGCGGCATGGACGCGCGCGGCCGACGATCTCCAACACACCGACGCCTGGCGCGACAGGGTGCTGGGGGCAATGGTGTTGCTGTTCTTCGGGACGGCCGCCGCGCTCGGACTCTTGATGCGCGACACGGTCACCCGCCCGATCGCGGCGCTGGCCGCCGCGTGCCGGCGGATCACCCAGGGCAACTTCGGCGAAACCATTTCCCCGCCGAGGCGGCCCCGGGACATCCGCGATATGGCCATCGACGTGGAGAACATGCGGGAACGGCTCGTCGAGGAGCTTGAGGTATCACGCTCGGCCCGAACGCTTCTGGACGAGCAGGCGGCCGAGTTGCGGCGTTCGAACGCCGAACTCGAGCAGTTCGCCTACGTTGCGTCGCACGATCTGCAGGAACCGCTGCGAAAGGTCGCCTCGTTCTGCCAGTTGCTGGAAAAGCGATACGGCGACCAGCTCGACGGCCGCGGGATCGAATACATCGGATTCGCCGTCGACGGGGCCAAGCGCATGCAGGTGCTAATCAACGACCTGCTCACCTTCTCGCGTGTCGGCCGGCTGGGCACCATGCAAACCGAGGTCGAACTCGACACGGCGCTGGATGCCGGGCTGGCCAACCTCGCCGCAGCGATCGAGGAAACCGACGCGGAGATCGTGCGGCCGCCCCGGCCCCTCCCGCAGATCATCGGGGATCCCACGCTGCTGACGATGCTGTGGCAGAACCTGATCGGCAACGCGATCAAGTTCCGGCACAAGGACCGCCGGCCGCGCGTCGTCATCGACTGCGAACTGCGCACCGGCGAGCACGGTGACGAGTGGCTAATCAGCGTGTCGGACAACGGAATTGGCATCGCCGAAGAGTTCACCGAGAAGGTCTTCGTCATCTTCCAGCGCCTGCACGGCCGCGAGGTGTACTCCGGCACCGGTGTCGGCCTTGCGCTGTGCAAGAAGATCGTCGAGCACCACGGCGGCGCCATCTGGGTCGACACGTCCTACACCGACGGGACCCGCTTGCGGTTCACCCTGCCCGTTCCCGCGCCCGTGGGCGCGGGCGCGCCAAGCCCAGCCACTTCGCAAGGAGCCCACGAATGACATCAGCGGCATCGGCCGGTAGAGCAATCGAAATCCTGCTCGTCGAGGACGACCCGGGCGATGAGCTCATCACCCGGGAAGCGTTCGAGCACAACAAGCTCAAGAACAATTTGCACGTCGCGCACGACGGGGAGGAGGGCCTGGACTTCCTCTACCGGCGCGGCCCCTTCGACGGTGCGCCCCGGCCCGACCTGATCCTGCTCGACCTGAACCTGCCGAAATACGACGGCCGGCAGCTGCTGGAGCAGGTCAAGTCCGATCCGGATCTGGCCCGCATCCCGGTCGTCGTGCTGACCACCTCCTCGGCGGAGGAGGACATCCTGCGCAGCTACGAACTGCACGCCAACGCCTACGTCACCAAGCCGGTCGACCTCGACCAGTTCATCAACGCGGTGCGGCAGATCGACGAGTTCTTCATTCAGGTGGTGCGGCTTCCGGGCCTGTAGGCGGCGGGCCTACGACGTGCCCTCCGATGCGGTGAGAAACTCCTCGTTGTGCTGCCCCGGGGCGGGCGGGGGATCGGTGGCCGCGGCGTCGAAGCTCGAGTAGCGTGCCGGGGTGCGGATCACCGTGATGGCCCCGGTGTCCGGGTCACCGCTGCCGACCCGCAGCGCGAGCTGGTTCTCGGCGAACAGCGGGGTGTCGACGACCTGCTTCCAGGTGTAGGCCAGGCAGGCCATCAGGCCGCCCTCCTGCAGCAGCTCCACCCATTCGGCGGCCGCCTTGGCGGCCAGCGCGGACTCCAGCTCCTCGGTGAGCTCGGGGTAGTTCAGCGCCCGGGCGCGCTGGTCGACGAACCGCTCGTCCTGGATGAGCTCAGGCCGGCCGATGATCTGGCACAGCTTCGCCCAGTGCTTGGGCACGTACGCGCTGATCACCAGGTAGCCGTCGGCGGCTCTGAAGGCGTCCGATGGCTGGGTGGCGAAGCCAACCCCCTTGCGCTTCTTGGGTTTTGGTTCCGGGTCCGGTTTCGGCTCGGGCGCCTCGCTCGGCTTGTTCAGGTGCATCGTGAGCTGGTTGGCCTGCAGCCCGACCGCGACGTCGTACATGGCGACCCGGACCGTATCGGCCACCCCGTGCCGTTCGCGGTTGAGCAGCGCGGCCAGCACGGCCTGGGCCAGCACGTGACCGCTGGCGTTGTCGACGAGCTGGAACGGGATGATCTGCGGCTTGCCGTCCGGCGTGGGCATTCCGGTGGTCATGCCCGCCTCGGCGGCGACCATCAGGTCGACGCCCGGCCTGCTGCCGTTGGGGCCGTTGCCGCCGTAGGCCGAGAGGCGCGCGTAGATCAGCCTGGGATTGCGCGACCGAAGGTCGTCGGGGCCCAGGCCCATTCGTTCCATGACCCCGGGCCGAAACCCTTCCAGCACAACGTCCGCTGTGTCGGCGAGCCGCAGTATCTGCTTCTTGCCGTCCTCGGTGGTCAGGTCCACCGTGACCGACTTCTTGCCCCGGTTGTTGGGCAGAAAATACGTTGCGAGCGGCGGGCGGCCGGGCAGGACCGCGGTGATCTGCCGGGCCGCCTCACCGCCCGGCGCCTCGACCTTGATGACGTCGGCGCCGAGGTCGGCCAGCACCTGCCCGGCCAGCGGCCCGGCCACGTTCTGGGTGAAGTCGAGCACCCGGTACCCGTCAAGTGGCTTGGCGGGCTTGGTGTTTGGCCTGTCTGCCATCGTGGGGCCTTCCTTCAGCCTGCCCTGTGCAGCACCGCGGTGCAGTAGTAGTTCTGATTGAAGGGGTCGTGGTCGTCGGTGGATTGCAGCGGTAATCCGTTGTCGCCCAACAGCTGATTCAGTGAGGTGCGAACCGGTCGCCAGCCGCGGCCTTCCAGGTAGGCCGCGACGTCGTTGCGGTCGCCGGGGAAGCCCAGGTTCTGCAGCTCGACGTCGAGGCCGTTTTCTTGCCATTTCCGGGTCGCGGCGTTCAGCGCCTCCAGGTTGGCCCCCGAGTTCAGGAAGACCTCGGCCACCAGCTGGCTGCCGTCGGCGCTGAGCTCGGTGACGTTGTCCAGCAGCCGATCCTGGGCGTCGGCCGGCAGGAAGCCCAGCAGGCCCTCGGCGGCCCACGCGGCGGGGCGGGCGGTGTCGAAGCCGGCGCGCCGCAGCGCCGACGGCCAGTCGTGGCGCAGGTCGATCGGCACGGCCCGCACGTCGGCCGTGGGCTTGGCGCCGAGATCGGCGATCGTGGCGGCCTTGAACTCGATGACCCGGGGCTGGTCGATTTCGAACACCGTGGTGCCCGCCGCCCAGGGCAGCCGGTACGCGCGGGCGTCCAGGCCGGAGGCCAGGATGACCACCTGGCGGATGCCGTCCTGCTGAGCCCGGGCGAAGAACGCGTCGATGTAGCGCGTGCGCGCCGCCTGGATGTCGGTCATGCGTTGCATGCCCCACGGGGCGCCGGGCACGTCGACGTCGGCGGAGTCGAGGTCGCCGGCGGCCCAGCGGCTGAAGAAGTCGACGCCGACTGCGCGCACCAGCGGCTCGGCGAACGGGTCGTCGATCAGCGCGTCCCGGGTCGCCCGGGCCCTGCCCGCGGCCACCATGGTGGCGGTGGCTCCCACGCTGGTCGCCAGGTCCCACGTGTCGTTGTCGGTGCGTGCCATGTCTCCCCTTCTCCGGTCTACTGGTTAGCCACAATAACTGTGACCAAAGACCCCGCCGGTGGTGGCGTTGCGCCCTTATCGGCGCCACGGTCGACCTGCAGAGTCAAGGCAATGGCCGCAAAACTGCTCAGGCGTCTCGGACTGGAAACCTCGTCACTGCTGACGTATGCGCGGTCCGGGGGTCTGCGACTGATGCCACCCGGCCGGATCGTGGCGGTGCTCCGGGCCCTCGAGCGCTACGGCCTGTTGGGTGCGGCGACGGTGATCGCGGCCGCCCGGGACCGCGACGGGCTGGCGCTGATCGACGAGCGCGGACCGCTGACCTTCGGTGGGCTGGACGAGCGGACCAACTCACTGGCCAACGAGTGGCGCCGGTGCGGGCTCGGCCCGGGCGCTAGCGTGGCCATCCTGGCGGGCAATCACCGGGGCTTCCTGGAAGCGGTGTACGCGGCGGCCAAGTGCGGTGCCGGTGTGCTCCTGCTCAACACGGGCTTCGGCCACACGCAGCTCGCCGAGATGATGGCCCGCGAAGGCGCCGACCTCCTGGTGTACGACGAGGAGTACGGCGCCGTCGTCGCCGGCGTCCATCCGCGGCTGGGCCGCCTGCGCGCCTGGGCAGACACGCCGGATGCCGACACGCTGGACGCGCTGATCCAGCGCGGCGATCCCAGCCCGCCGCCCGGTTCCGGTGGCCGGCCCAAGATCGTCATCTCGACCAGCGGGACGACCGGCGTCCCCAAGGGCGCCCTGCGCTCCGAGCCCTACTCGCTGATACCGGTCGGCGGCCTGCTCGGCAAGGTGCCGTTCCGGGGCCGGGAAGTCACCGAATGCTGCGTGCCGCTGTTTCATTCGATGGGTTTCAGCCATGCGATGTACGCGATGGTGCTGGGCTCGACGCTGGTGCTACGCCGCCACTTCGATGCCGAGCGGGCCGTGGCGAGCGTGGCCGCGCGCCGGGCCAGCGCCATGATCGTCGTGCCGGTCATGCTGCGGCGCATTCTCGACCTGGGCTGGTCGACCCTCGCCGAGCACGATCTGTCCTCGTTGCGCATCGTGTTCGTCGGTGGATCGCAGCTCGGCGCCCCGCTTGCCACCCGAGCCCTGCGGGCGCTGGGGCCCATCGTCTACAACATGTACGGCTCCACCGAGGTCGCCTACGCCACCATCGCCACGCCCGCCGACCTGGCTGTCGAGCCCGGGTGCGTCGGTGCGGTGGTGCCCGGGTCGGTCGTCAAGGTGTTCACCGGCGAGGGGCGCGAGGCTCCCGCCGGGACGCCGGGGCGGATTTTCGTCGGCAACGTGCTGGCCTTCGAGGGGTACACCGGCGGCGGCACCAAGGAGTCGATCCAGGGCCTGATGTCCACCGGCGACATCGGTCATTTCGATGCGGCCGGCAGGCTGTTCATCGACGGCCGCGACGACGAGATGATCGTCTCCGGCGGGGAGAACGTCTACCCCGGCGAGGTCGAAGAGGCGCTCGCGCACCATCCCGAAATCCTCGACGTCGCGGTCGTCGGCGTCGGCGACGAGGAGTTCGGGCAGCGGCTGCGCGCCTACATCGTGCTGAGGCCGGGCGCGTCCCTGAGTGAGCACGATGTCAAAGAATATGTGCGGAATCGGTTGGCGCGCTTCAAGATTCCTCGCGATGTGCTGTTCGTCGACACGCTGCCCCGCAACGCCGGCGGGAAGGTGCTCAAACGCCTGCTCAACGGCCAAGCGCCGCAATCACTCCAGGCGGTACCGGATCAGCCGTGAGCTGTTGGCCACCACGGCCACCGACGACGCGTTGTGCAATATCGCGGCCACGACGGGCGAAAGCGCGCCGCCCGCACCGATGATCAGCCCGGCGGCGTTGACGGCGATGGACATGCCGTAGTTCTCGCGGATGACGTCCACTGCCCGCGCGCCCAGGTCCCGGACGTCGAGCAGGCGATGCAGATCGTCGTTGGCCAGCGCCACATCGGCGGTCTCGACGGCCACGTCGGTCCCGGCCAGACCCATCGCGATACCGATGTCGGCGGCGGCGAGCGCGGGGGCGTCGTTGATGCCGTCGCCGACCATGCCGACGACGAAGCCCGCGTCCTGCAGCTCGCGCACCGTGGCGAGCTTGTCCTCCGGCATCACCTCCGCGCGCCACTCGTCGATGCCCAGCTCGGAGGCGACCACCTCGGCGATGTCGGGATGGTCACCCGTCAGCATGACGATCCGGCGAATCCCATTGCCCCGCAACTCGTTCAGCACGTCGGCCGCCTCGGGCCGCACCTCGTCGCGCAGGCTGATCAGGCCGACCAGCGTGCCGTCCACGGCGAGCAGCAGCGGCGTCTCGGCCCGGCGCCGCAGCTTGTCCACCCATTCCGAGGCCTTCTTCGGCACCTTCACCTTCTCGGCGCGCAACAGCGAGGGGCTGCCCAGCAGCAGGGTCCGGCCGTCGGCCCAGGTGCGCATGCCCAGTCCCACCAGCACCTCGCACTCCTCGTGCGGCGGGATGCTGATGTGGCGCTCCTCGGTGGAGCGGATCACCGCCTCGGCCAGCGGATGACGGGAGTGGATCTCCGAGCTGGCCGCATAGGCCAGCACCTGCTCGGGTTTCCAATCCTTATGCATCGCAACGATGTTGGTGACCACCGGACGCCCGACGGTCAGGGTTCCGGTCTTGTCGAACACGATCGCGTCGACCTGACCCGCCTGTTCGAGGTGTGACCCGCCCTTGATCAGGATGCCGCGGCGCGCGCCGTTGCCGATCGCCGCGCTGATCGCGGTCGGGGTGGCCAGGCCCACCGCGCACGGGCACGCGATCAGCAACATGGTCATCGCGCGCCGGACGTCGCCGGTGACCACCAGCGTGAGCGCCGACACGACGAACGAGGTGGGAACGAAACGGCGGGAGAAGTTTTCACCGACAGTCTGGATCGGCGCCCGGTCGTGCTGCGCCTCTTCCACCCGCGCGATGATGCGCCCGATGGCGGTCTGGTTGCCGACCGCGCGGGCGCGCACCACCAGGCGCCCGCGCACCACGACCGACCCGGCGTGCACACCCGCCCCGGCCATCACGCTGACCGGCAGGTTCTCCCCGGTGATCGCGGACTGATCGACGATCGCCTCGCCGTCGATGACCTCGCCGTCCACCGGAATCGCCACGTGGTCGTGCACCACCACCTCGTCGCCGAGCTGCAGGCTGTCGATCGGCACCTGGACCTCGCCGTCGTCCAGCCGCACCCACGCGGTGTCCTGGTTGCCGCGCAGCAGCTCGGAAATCGCGCGCCGGGTCCGGCGCAGCGTCAGGTCCTGCAGGTACTCGCCAATGTTGAGCAGCCACAGCACCGTCAGCGCCACCACGTTCTCCCGCAACACCAGGCTGGCCACGGTCGCGGCAGAGACCAGCGCGTCGGTGCCGGCCTTCCCGGAGCGCAGCGACCCCAGCGCGCCCCGCAGGAACGGGTAGCCGGTGAACACGGTGACCCCGGTGGCGAACACCCGGCCGCTCGGGCCAAGCAGCGGCGGCCGGGCGAACACGTAGCGGCGCACCCCGAGCAGGGCCAGCGCCGCGCCGCCGATGACCATCCGCAGCACATCGCTGTTGCGGATCTCCGACGAATGCGGCGCCCGGGCCGGGATCAGCTCGGCGGCCAGGTGCGCGGCGGCGCCGATCGCCGACAGCACCGCGGAGCGGTCGGCGCGCCGGGGCGAGTACCACACGACGACCGATCCGGTGCGCGGGTAGGCGTGCACGGCACGCACTCCGGGCTCCTTGGCGACGGCCTCCTCGACCGCCACCGCACGCCGGGAGTTGGCGCGCACCCAGGAGACCGAAACCCGCATGCGCCCGGCCGCATCCGAAACCACCTTCAGCGCAGGCTCTTCCGCTGCGACGGACACGGCCACGCGGTCAGTGCTCGTGGTCGTGCAGTTCGGTGACCGACGGGGTGGGCGCCTCCTCGCCGAGGCGTTCGCGGGCCTCGGCCACCACGTCGGCAAGCTTGAGCCGCGCCGACTCGGCGGCCTCCTCGGCCTTGCGGGTTGCACGCAACCCGAGCTCCGCCGCCGACACCGCAGTCTCGTGCAGCGGCGCCTTGGCCGCGGCCCTGCGCAACACCTCGTAGGCGGTCACCCCGGCCAGGCCGGTGATTACCGTCGATGCCGCCTTGGCCAACAGTCCGTACGCCGCCATTGCCTGAACCTCCCGGTCTGTCGGCACAACACTTTAGCGAGTTCTCCAGGAAGCTAAGATAATGGTATTGCGATATCAGTATGAATTGCCGCTGCGCCGCCGCAGCGCCGACGGGTTCGGCGATGCGAGTGCGACACCCCGTTACCGAAACCCGTTACCTGGCCGGTGACTTGGCAACGAGCAGACACCGCAGCCTCCTTGACCCGTATGCACATAATTGAAAATTAGTTCCGAAATGCGTCATCGGAGACGGTACCGTACGCGTAGCTCTAATGAAAATGATTACCAACAAGCAGACTGATGCGGACGCCCGTCATCCTGGTCGCCGGCCAGAAGGACACCGACCCGGTCGTGGGGGCGCTGGTCTGCGAGCACCGTTCGGCGCTCACGTGGCGCGCCGCACGATGGT
>NZ_DATJPU010000184.1:0-9811 GCF_035506235.1 Mycobacterium sp. | reverse complement strand
GAACAGTAGGTACGGTTTTCATGGCGGTCCCTTACTCCTTCTTCGAGGTGTACTTGGCGGTTCACCCGAAGACCTACCACCCGGCAGGACTCAGGTGAGGGACCGCCACCTCAAATCCCACGAAAACCGGGACAACCTCGCTCGGGCTGTAACCCGCACTGAACGCTGCGGAAGTTAGTGACTCGCTTACCGCTTACCGACCCATTTGCGGATCGTCATGCGGTCGACGCCCATTGCCTGAGACATCGCGACCTCACTCTTTCCGTCTTCGATGGCAAGGATGGTGATGGCGCGGGCCGCGGCATAGGCGAGGTCGAGGTCGTTGCGGGCCTCCGCGATAAGCTGGCCAGTATCCTCGATGGTCCCGTCTCGGTCCTTCTCGTCGGTCCTGATGTACCGGACGCCGGCGTTATACGCGGCATTGGCGTTCGGATCATCGTCGCGGTATGTCTTGGCGATCATCGCGCGAACGGAGTCGAGACGGGCATTCTGCTCAGCGGTGAGCTGGATGGGGCTCCCGCTGACGCCGAAGCGTGCGGGCTGATTCGTGCCGTGAGTCATGGTTGAAATTCCAATCTCATTGTAGATGCGTCTACAGGCTACCGTGAGTGTGTAGACGTGTCTACAGCCAAACTAGCGCCCCGCGCGGCGGCGGCGGCGAGAAAGCTCAGGAACCGTTAGCGGTTCGACGCGCGACCGATTACCGCCATGGATACGCCAGGCCCCGCCGCCGGCCCGTAACGCATATGTGCAGACGTCGACGAGGGTCGCTTCGGCGGCGCGGACGAGCTCATCGCGCCGGGCGTTGCCAGGGTAATAAAAGATGTGGATCTTGGCGGCTTTGAAGGCGGCGATTTCGGCGGGGCGCTGCATGATTTTGGTGTCACGAGCCAATGCTGCCCAACGGTTTTCGCCGCAACGCGCCATCCATACTTCATCGGGAGTTCCTTGGGCGCGGTGGCGTGACCCGAAAACCTTCGCCGGCGTGTGCACGGTATATCCGAGGTCCTCGAAGAATCGGCGCAGCGTCTTTCCGACGAGTCCCTCGTCGATGTAGAACTCAGGCGGCGTGGCCCAGGAGGACGCGCGCGGCAATGCCGACGTCGTGGGTGGAGATCCCGAATTCGTCTGCGACAACAGCGGGCTCCTCCCCGGCTTTGAGCATGCCTGCGACATCGATGAGTCGCGGCCCAGTGAGCCCGAAGCGTGGTAGACCGAAGCTCAGGTGCGGGTCGACGACGACCTTGGACGGCTCACAGCTGGGCAGGGTAAGCCTGGTCGGCGCGCCGCAGTCCCAGGTGATGTAGCTGAGGTAGTCCTCAACGATGGCTCGGATGACCGTTTGGCCCGTGCGGGCCTCGATGAGCCCGCTGCCGCCCGATGTCTTGGAGAAGTCCCAGAGCACGTCAATGCCGTCGGTGGCGAGATTGGGGGCGGTGAGGGCGTTTTCGGTTCCGAACTCTTTTTGGAGGACCCGCAGCGCGGGGCGGATCTTGCGAACACGCACTCCGGCTTTGCGCAGTGCTTCCAGCACATATGCCTCGGTGAGGGCAAGAAAACTGACGGAAGCCACCCCGGCTCGTTCGGTGGGGGCCAGGTGCAGCAGGGGCGCCCCCCGTTCGTAGCCTTTGGCCCAACGATGGAATGTTTGCTGACTAACGGCCAGGTATCGGGCCGCATCAGTCATGTTCATGATTCCGCGATTGAGCACTGGGTCATGCAGAACATCGGGCATCTTGTGATTGTTGCAGAGCGGTATGACCCCGGCGGTCTCGACGCGCACGGGCCACCCCCCGAGCCGGGCTCAAGGTCGTCGACCTCTTCGACACCTGTTCCCAGGGGAGCTGTGGCCGGCTGGTCGCCCTAGGCTACGCCGCGAAGCTGTTGGCCAAGATCATCGCCGGAGTCCGGGTTGGGGAGGCCACGCCGGCCCGGATCGACGCGGCGATCCGCTCGATGCGCCGGGCCCACGGCGATGTGCTGGCCGTGCAGTCTAAGACCCTGTTGAAGGGCGCCCTGCACCTGGCGGTGATGGCCAACGTCATCGGGGCCAACCCGGTGCGCGACGTGTCACCGATCCGGTCGAAGTCCGGGGCCAAGGGCGCGATCGCGCTGACCGCTGACGAGCTGCGTGAGCTACTGGCGAAACTGCGGGCCTCCGAGCCGTGCCAGCACCACGATCTCGTCGATCCGATCACCCTGTTTGTCGCGACCGGGTTGAGGATCTCGGAGCTGCTCGGATTGCGCTGGAGCGACTTCGATGAGACGACCGGGACGCTGGCCATCACCGGCAAGGTGATCCGGGCGGCGGGCAAGGGTCTGCTGCGGATCGACGAGACGAAGACGGCCGCGGGCCGGCGGACGCTGCCGCTGCCCGGCTTCGCGGTGACCGGTCCTATCGGCCCGGCGTGAGCTCCCCTACCTCGGCCAGCAACCGATGATCTTCCCGTCGACGGTCGGGACGTGGCGCTGCCCGGACAACTTCCGGGCGCGCTGGCGTGAAGTCCGTGAGGGGCTCGGCGTGGCTGACGTGACCTCCCACAGCTTCCGCAAGTCGGTGGCCACGCTGATCGACGACGAAGGGCTATCGGCGCGCATCGGTGCTGACCACCTCGGGCATGCCCGGGTGTCGGAGACGCAGGACACCTATATGGCCCGGGGTCGGTCGCACAGCGTGGTCGCTGAGCTGCTGGACCGGGCCATAAGCAATGAATAAACGATGGATTGCGTGCGGCTCGGCTGGAAAAGGGCCTCTGACGTGCCCCCGGCAGGATTCGAACCTGCGACACCGGCTTTTGCAGCCGACCGTTTTCGGTGGGTTCCAATAGTTATCGTTAACCGTTGCGCCGCAGTGCTTTTACATGCCCAATCAATGCCAACGATTGATGGTAAATCTCACCGATTCTCAGTCATAAACGGCGAATAAACGACGAGCAAACCGCCCGACCATCGCCTTATACGAACATCTTCCCTCCGGCAGAAGACGGGCGTAAATCGGCCCGCGATTCGGTGGGGAATCCCCGACCGGTGAGGAGGCCGCGGAAATGAGCGGCAAGGTCATCCGGGGGTACAGCCCCCCATGTCTTCAGGGGTGGCAGGCAACTGGTAACTGACAGTGATGCGGGCACCGTCCGGTGTAGGACCACCAGTCGAACTACGGCTACCCGGACGCTCAACGATAACGCCGATTGACTCAAGATTGCCCACATACAGCCAGCTATGTAAATCGCTGGTGACAACCGCACGACCACAGCGGTTGATCCACACTCCATTACGACGCACAGCAGACCCGAGCTGGGCACTCATCACCGACACCGCAGTGTCGTAAGACACCGTGTAATGCCAGATCTCGTCGCGCTCCTCCCACTTCCTGCCACCCCACGGCTCCGACGGGTCGCCGACTGTCGTAGGCGTGGGACTGACCACCAGCGTGCTGCCGGCAGGCATGTTGATATCGGCCAGCGAGGAGCGCGGACCCCCCCACGGCGACGGAACCGACTCCGATGTGGTCGCTGGCCTTGGCGATGGCGGCAGCAAGACCTGTGTAGGTGTGTTCGTCGGCGCGAACGTTGTCTGCGGCGGTCCCGCTATGTGCTGCGTGCATGCGGCGGTAACGAGCACCGCGACAGCGGTTGCATTCCGTGTCTTCATCATTCGCCTTCGCTATGACACGTGTTGGGGAAAGCTAATCGTCCGAGCCGTGTGCGTAGCTACTGGCGAAAGTCACCTCATGCGGGACCAAAGGTCTGTGGCCGCCCGAACAGCCGATGTGGCACAGCAAGCAGGCCCAGGTCGTCCTGCCTACACGAACGTGGGCATTAGAGCACGCTCGCCAGAATGTCGTAAGGCGCACTGTCCAGCACGCCCCACCGCCACAGTGCCCCCGAGACAGCCACCAACGGGCTGATGTCGAACCCGTCGTCCCGGCGATCCCAACGCTGCGATTCACCCACCTGGCGCACCCGCGCATTCGCGATCGCGGCACCGAGCTCGGGCTGACCGACATGGACCAGGCCGCCCGCCTTGACGGCTTCCTGAAACGCCGCGCACGCCGACCCCATGTCGACGGCCGACAGCTTCACGAACTCGACACCGGCGGCCACCAGATCGGGCTGCAGCGCGGCCGCCTGACCACCAACAAACAACGCCGTCTCGACCACCGTGCGGGTCGCCACCAACTCGGCGAGCCGCGGCGCCACCCACCCGGTTCCCTGCCCGCTGTAGCTCATCACCAACACCCGGCCATCGGGGATCGCGCCGGCCACCCCGATCGACGACCAGCGCCGATCCGGCGACACATCGACCACCAACGCCACCCGCAGCGGCGCCGGAGCCCGACGATCCGCCAGCGCATTCCAGCCGCCCGCATCGAATATCGGACCCGCAGCCTCCTCAGTCGGCCAGATGCCGAGACGCTCCCGGGCGAACCCCTCATCGGCCGCGGCGGCCCGCTCGGTGAGGATCGTGGCGTGCGAAATCAGTGACCCCAAAGCGGGATTCCCCGCTGCCCACGCTTGCGGATCATCCAGATCGGCGTCCGGCGGTGCGCTCCACTCCAGGTAGGTGAGGCGGTGATCTTTGCCGTCGATCCCGCGGCGACGGAACCTATCGAAAACCACTCCTTGCTCGATCGTGACCGGCGGAGTGCCCACTAACCAAATCTGGTGTGCCGGCCGGGCACTGACGGTATATAAAACGGCTTCCCACTGCTCATCATTCAAAATCTGGGCCTCATCGAGCAGCAGGCAGTCCGCGCTAAACCCGCGGATCGCCGACTTGCTTCTGGTGACGAACCGGACCTCCTGCCCTGAGCGCAGGCGAATATATTCTCTTGCAACAGCATTGCCGATCCCGACGACCTTGCGGCGCAGATCGTCGAAGTTCTCGAAATACGCTTTCAGCCGCTGAAAACCGATTTGTGCGGTCCTAACCTCATGAGCGCTGTGGATGATCATCTTCTCGCCAAACAGCAGCAGCCCGGCCAACGCTCGCGCCTCCAGAACCGCACCTTTGCCGTTCTGTCGAGGGCAGCACAGGCCGACGTGTTTCGCCGCGAACGTGCCGTCCGCACGTTCCCCCATGCATGCCTCCAGCACGTTTTCCTGCCAGTCCAGCAGCGACAGGCCGTAACGGGCGGCCAGCTCGGTGACGTCCTCCCAGGCGTTAACCCGAGCGCGTGGAGCGTGTCTTATTCGGGGTACGGGCACGCCGTCGGGCAGCACGGCGTTTTGCGATTTCATCGGCGGCGCTCGCTTGCTCACTTGTTGGTATCTGGTCGATCTGGGCCAGCACATCGGTCAATCGCAGCGCTAGGGCGGCGACCTCGCGCGCATCGTGGGTCACGTCGAGATCGCTGGCGAGCCGGTCACGCAGAACCCGCAGGGCAGCCAACCGGTCACCGGTCGCGACGGCGTCGGCAAGCAGCTGCTTGCGGGCCGGTGTGCTGCGCTTGCGTTCTGTCACGTCTCCCACCAATTTTCGCTGCTCAACCAGAAGCCTAACGCGCCAACCGGGGGCTGCATCCCCGGTTTTCCTGCAAGCTGGCCGCAGCTTCGCACGCGCTACGGTTTACCTAAGGGGCCGGCCCGGATGCCGGCGCTATGGCCCGCTACTTCTTCTTCTTGGCCTTCCCCGACGACTCCAGCTTCGCGGCGGCCGTTTTCGCACCGCTGTAAGACGTCGTCGACAACGATCTCGACGCCGCCTTCGATGGGGCCTTGACCGCTGCTCCCTGAGGCCCGCTTTTGTAAGTTGCATGGCCGCTGGCCATGTTGGCGTATGAGTAAGCGGTCATTCGGTCCTCCCGATCGGTGGATTGAGCCTAGCGTCGAAGTAGTGCTTACGTTGCACCCACCTGAAACCTTCATGCTTAGTAACGGCTGCGATCTCTATCGGCCCCCCAACTGTGGGGTGCTCGGGGCAAAACTTCACAAAACCAATGGTCACCTGCACTAAAAACTCGGCAAGATCGATTGCATCCTTGATCGGCATCGCCGCGCCCACTATCCCCACCCGGATCTCGTTGGCCATGGCCTGAGCGAGAGCCACCGCTTCCGCGTCGTCCTTCGCCAAATTCAGATTGGTGAGTGCCAAGGGCGTGAACACGCTGACCCCATTGAGCAACCGCGAAATCGCCTCTATCTGCCCCCACCACGCAGCGCCGGGCTCGCCGGCGAGAATCTCGATCGGCCCTGTGCAGCCATCTGCCGACAATTCGAGTACGAAGATTTGTGGCTGATCTTCGGCAGCGCCGTACCCTGCCACCGAAAGACCCAACAGGGAAACCTCTTCCCCGTTCGCCTTCGCTGCAGTCGCGTACGGCTCGTAATGCTCATCGTAGAAGAACTTCTTGACCTGTTTTGCGACCGTGGTCATGTTGTAGCTGTCAGGTTGCGACTTCCAGTTGTCTTTCGACCCGGTGGCAAATCTGGCGCGGAGATCTTTGGCGAGTGTGGAGATCGATGCAGGGCCGATGTTTCCGAGTCCCCACGTCATAAGCGAAATGGGAAGGCCCTTATAGAGATTGAAGATCTTGTTGGCGTTGTTGTAGATGTTGTGAACGGTCACTTCGCCTGCCGGGCCGAGCGTCTGGAACGTCGTGGCGCTATCTGATGCCAGCACGTATCCGTCGTTCACCCTCACCACAAGGGCAATGGTCACGCCCCCGAATATCGCACAGCGACTGACCGTTTCGCGGCATATTCGCCGTGTCCGATGGCCTCAGTTCCCTCCTTTGCGCATCGGCACGGTGTCCGACAGAGGATTAGCCGCCCCGAGGCGCGCCCGGCGATGAACGGCCGAATCACCTTGCTGCACCCCGAACTAGCCAGTATTTGCCGCAATTGCTGCGAAAGTTTGCTGGAACCGGGCTATATTTGCCGGGTTGTGGCCGGACGCGCCGAAAAGGCCCTGACGTGGGCAAACGGCGTACAAATTGGGCTCTGTGTGCGCAAGGAGTTTTGCCCGCAGGTCGGGGCGTACCAGCTACCAAAAAAAGACCCCCCCTGACCTGCGACGATGCCTATATGCCCCATCGGGGGCAACGAGCCAAGCATGCAGCAAACATGATTACCATCTGGGGAATGCCTATCGATGCAGGTAACAGGATGCTTTGCGCCAGATGGGCAAACGGGGCGTTATCAGAATGAAAAGTTTGCTGGCTGCATTGCTGGCTGATTCCAGGCCATCTACCTGCGCTTATGGTGCACCGCCCGACTACAGCGTTTGCCATTGCGAGCGAATACCCCTAGGACGTATCTGAATACCGCCCTGACCTGCGCGTTTGAGATGTTTGCTGGGATGGTGGCTAATCAGGTGTCGGGTTCGAACCAGTCGAGGGCCGCAGGCTGGGGGTTGGAGCGGTGCTGGCGCCGGTTTGTCGCGTTATTGCAGGCCGCATGGCTTGGCCCGGCCCAGATGCCCAGCCGGTGGGCGTCAGGTCTGTCGGCGTGCGCTAGATGCCAGGCACTGCCCGGTCTTATCAGCCGGCCGCACAAAGCGCAGCGCACCATTCCCGACGCCACTAGGGGCGCCCAGCGGCGGCGCAGCTTCTGGTGCGCCGAGCCGTAGCCCCTGTTCACGGTGCTGTCGGGAGCAGGGTTGCTGCGGGGCCGGCCGCCGCGGTTGATCGTGGGTGTGACGATCATGGGCCGGCTAGCTGGTTGTGCCTAGCCGGCCGCCCGGCCCCCGGACGGAAGGGTAGGTGAATCTCGTAGGCGTGGTCTGCGGTGCTCGGTCGTCACCCTTGGTTGGCAGCTGGCTGGCTGCTGAGGCGGCGTCGCCGAAGACCCGATTGTCGTCAAGGCGTTCGCCGCGCGGGTAGGTTGGCGACGACAGCGGGGGCTGCGGTGGTTCGCCCAGGTCGGTGGGCCGCTGGCTGGTCCCCAGGGCGCCGGCGCCGAAGCCCTGGTGGACGGTGGCGACGTCGGCTTCGGCGTCAAATGCGTATCCGCTGCCGACGTTGTCGTCGCGGGCGGGTGAGTAGGGGCTGGGATTTGGCCGGTTAGCCATTGGTTGCTCCTCTTACGTTGCGGTGTGACGGTTTTTGGCCCGGCGGGCGGCCAGTCGGAGCACTGCAACTGGCCGGCCCCGCCGGGGTTTTGCTCGCGCAGGCCCGAAAGGTCGCCTGCCGAGCAGCTCAATCATCATCCTGTGATGCGCTGCTTGAGTTTTGAGACCACGCCGTGTGGTCTGGGGTCCCGGAGAACTTGGCCGCAGCCGCAGTCGCAAATCGGCGGCGACGCCGCGGCGCGCCGGGCGACGATCGCGGCGACCTCTTTCTCCAGCACGGCGCGGTCTTTCACGTTCGCCCCTATCGTCCGTTTGCCGACCGGGCCGTCGAGCGTGAGTTCGACACGGTCGTTTCGCACTTCATGCAAGGCGAATTCTGGGTCGAGGTCGACGATGTCGCCGCGCCGCGCCGAGTAGATCCCAGTGGGTTCGATGCCGTAATAGCCGCCCATGACGTCGGCTTTCAGCCTTACCTTCATTTTCGCGCTTCTCCTTTCGTGTTTCCTTGTGCCGCAACTGGTTTCGCAAGCCTCGCATCGCGCGCAGCTCTGCTAGCATCCGCGCCCGTTGGCGGATTTCAGCTTCGGTTTGGGGCGGGAACTTGTGAAGCAGCAGGATCAGATGCGCCGTCCGCCAATCCATCCCGGTTCGTCCCGGGTAGCTCATTGCTTCTCCTCTTGGGGGCTGGTCGGAGCGGGTGAACAGGCGCCGTAACTCGCCTTCAGCGGCCAACCGCTCGACGTCCTCGATCGGGGCTTGCATGTGTTTTGCCAGGCTCCGCAGGCCGGGGGCGCTGGTGCCGTAGGCCGGGACGGTGACCGGGCCGGTGTCGATGAGCTTGCCGCTCAGCAGGTTTCGCACAGGGTTCCCGTTGCGGTATTCGAACTCGTCTGAGATACAGAGAAAGGCGAAGGAACTGCCTGGGTAGTCGCCCCTGGCGGTCGATTCGAGCACGTCCTGCCGGGAGGGCGCGAGATCGCATTCGTACGCTAAGCCCCTATGATCGACCGAAAGCCGTAGAGTGCCGGAGTGGTTGGCGCCCAACAGCATTCGGCTATCGTGGTCGGCGCGGCAGACCACGTCCGGCCAACCCTCAGCGTAACTGTGGTCGAAGAACGTCGGCGAAACCTGCTCATACCCAAACTGCATCCGGCGGGACAGCTGGCCGAATACGGCCCCGTAGCCGAATATGGTTCGCCCGGCGGCGCCGGAGCGCAGCTCGATCCGGCCGGGCGTGAAAGCACGCTCCAGCGAGGAAACCGAGTCATTATCGGCGTCGTCGTGCTCCTCCAGTTCGATGCCGAGCTCTTTGGCGCGGGCCCGGATTTTCGCCTTGATGCTGGCGACCTCGGCGGCGGAATGATTGGCCATCACCTTCTTCTGGTGGATGCGTGACCACGCGCTGCGTGGCTATGTCAACTTGAATTGGCCCCAGGGGGACGGCTTGAAGTGGCTCCACGTGATGGCAAAGCTGAGCGAGGAGTTGCCTCAGGCTCGCGGCGAAGGAGGGGTAGGCTCGGCTGTCGTGGTGCAGGAGTCTGGGGTCGGTCCTTTTCAAGGTCTTGATGCTGGCGATGCGGTGGAGTTGGGCGAGTTGCTGGCGTTCGTCAGCGACTGGCTGGCCAGCGACCCTAATCGGTTGGATGCGTCGTTGTATGAGTTCGTCGGCGTTCCGGATTATGTCGGCCCGGTGTGCACGGCGGAGGAACTGCGCGCTGAGGTGGACCGTTTCGCTCGTATGCTGCTGGGCTACGCGGTAACCGGCGAACAACTCTGACCTCCTGCGGCTGTCAATGACGTT
>NZ_DATJPU010000183.1:0-2309 GCF_035506235.1 Mycobacterium sp. | reverse complement strand
CGACCCGGCAGTGACGTCCATCACAATCGGTTTCGCGTTATCGCCACACGAACGGCGATCAGCGTCACGAACTCCACGCCGAGAATCGGCCACGTCAAACGCAACACGAACCCGACCGCACACAGCCACTGCGGAGACAAGGCGCTGTTACGCGCAACGGCACGCCGATGAGGGCGTAGCCCCAGATGTCCTGCGCGACTTAATGGGCCACGACTCGATGCAGACCACACTTGGCTGCTACCAAGTCACTGAGAAACGAGTTCGAGCCGCGATCGACCGGGTGAGCGCCCATCAGTTTGACGGGCAGGGCCGCCGCGTTTTTCACGGCATTCAAGGCCTCCTGGCCGATGCGCACGCCCGGATGCGAGTCGGGCAAGTCGCGGTCCCGTTCGGTATGTGCACTGAACCGTCGAATGTCAAAGCCGGTGGCCAAGCCTGCCCCTACAAATTCACCTGCCTGGGCTGCGGCCATTTCCGCAGCGATCCGTCCTATCTGCCAGAGCTGAAGTCCTATCTGCAGCAACTGCTCGCCGATCGCGCCCGCATCGAAGCGGCCACCGACCTGCAGGACTGGGCCAAAGACCAACTCACGCCTCGCGATCAGGAGATCGCGCAGCTGCGCGGCCTGATAAACCGTATCGAGGCCGACCTGTCTGACCTCAATGGCGAGGACCAGGCACGCATAAACGAAGCCATCACCGTCATCCGTACCACCCGGCAGACTGTCCACCTCGGGTTGCCAGCCATACAGCCGCCCCCTATCACCGACAGGAGCGCCGATGCAGACCGCTGATATTCCGCTCATCGCAGCTCGCCGCCGCGACGTTGACCGCCGACGCGCACGGGTGCACAAAGCCATAATCGACATGCACAGCGACGGATCAGATATCACGATCGCGTCGACAGCCACCCGGGCCGGCGTGCACCGCTCGTTCATCCACCGCCACGCCGACCTGCACGCCGCGGTGCTCGCCGCTGCCGCCGAAACCATCGAGAACCCCTCGCTGGCGTCGACGACTATCAGCCACCGCTCCGTGCTGACCGAGAACGCAAACCTCCACGCACTGAACCGCCGTCTCGCCCAACGCATCCGCGATCTCGAAGACCGACTGTCGGAGATGTTGGGCCAGCAGGCATTCGAGCGCAGCGGGATGGGCGCACCCACTGCGACCGCAGCGCTGCAGGACGAACTCGAACACCACAAGCAGCTAGTACTCGACCTCACGCGCCGGATCGAGGAACTCGAGGAGGAACTGGCCGCAGCCCGCGAAGCCAACCGCGGGCTCATGGCCGAACTCAACCGCTCGTGAGCATCTCTCGAATGCGGTCATGGACTGGCACGACCTCCCACAGGCTTGGGTAACTCGTCCCACGTCCGTCCATCAAGGACGCGACCGGCCCGGTGCTTGCCTACCCGGCGCATCACTGCATGGCCGGTGTCGGGCAATCGCCCGGGCGCTGCGTCACGTGTGTCAGGGCGCCACGGGTGAAGTTCGTGCTTGCCTTCGCCGAGCACCCAAAAGTCGCCTAACTCTGGAGCGGTAACTGGGCAGTATTCAGCCCATTGCTTGAAGTGAAAGGCGATGCTCTCATTGATGCACCGATCCCGGATGCTGCGCAACCATGCGGGGTGAACCGGACGAGCCTTGGGGCCGGACTCTCCGCCGGCGATCACCCAATCGATTTCAGACAGGTCCAGACTGGGCAATGAGCTCAGCAGCGGCTCTAGCGACAGGAAGCGGACTGACGCCGGTGTCGCGCGTAAATCATTTGCGCGCCAGCAATACTCGTCTGATTCGATGGATGTTCCCAACCACACATTCGGAAGGGGCCACGGGCAGTCTGTGACCCGTGCCGCCAGCGTTCGTGTCACCGCGATGGGTAGCGCCGGGCCGTGGCTGCGGAGATTGTCCAGCGCCTCGTGCATGGCGCGTTGGACCCGTCCGTCCCCCAGTAGGTCTCGCATCCGATTGGGGCCCTTGGTCAAGATCTGATAGGTGTGCTGCGGGGTGAGCGCCATAGTCGCGAACACCCGGCCGAGGAATTCGGGTGTAACGCGGGCATGAAACACGTCAGACATGCTATCCAGGAATGCCACCCGAGAACTGCGCGGCCACTTAAAGATTGGCTCCAGCACAGACTCGGGGTGCATCGTTACACCGAAACTGGGGTGTTGACCGGCGCTCAAGATGAGCATGATGGCGGCGTTGATGGTGAGGATGTGTGGGCATGAAATGACCCCGCCGGTGGGTGTCTGGCGGGGTCGGTGGTGTTCGGGGTGTCGGGGTGGTGTTCAGTCTGCCGTGACT
>NZ_DATJPU010000182.1:0-35239 GCF_035506235.1 Mycobacterium sp. | reverse complement strand
AGCGGAGGCGCGCGGGGTGGGGGAGCAGCGGCTCGACGCGTTCGGCGACGCGCTCGTCGCCGCCTATGACGCGACCTTCCCGCGGGCGCTCCCGCGCTGAGCCCGGGTCAGCCCCAGGCGATCTCGAAGGTCGCGGCCAAGGGCCGGCCGGGCCGGGCGACCGGCGGCTCGCCGAGCAGGCCGCCGTTGAGCCCGTCGGGGAGGCCGGTCACGGGCTCCACGCAGACGCCGTCGGGATGCGCCGTGTAGACGACCCACGCCTGCGCCTCGGGCGCGTGGAGCGAGAGCGTCGGGCCGCCCGGCCAGCGGACCACCGGCGGCGCCACGAGGTTGAGCAGCACGTCGTCGACCGGCACCGCCGACGGGGCGCCGACGACGCCGGTCGGGAGCCCGTGCGCGTCGAGCTCGGCCCGGTACGCCGGGTGCACCGCCACCTCGACCACGCCGCTCCGCTCCGACGGCGCGTCCGTCCGCTCGGCCTGCCGGCGGAACCACGGGTGCCAGCCCAGGATCCCGGGCATCGGCTCGCGGTCCGCGTGGAGCTCGAGGCGCAGGCGGAGCCGCCTCGGCGAGAGGTCGACGATGTGGACCACGCGGCCGGCGAACGGCCAGTCGCCGCCGAGGCCGGCCTCGAGGCGGGCCCGCGTCGCGGTCGCCTCGGTGACCTCGAACGGAGCCCCGACGAGCGTCCCGTGGATCGCGTGGGGCCCCTCGTCGGGCGGCATCCGCCAGGAGCGGCCGGACCAGTGGACCTGCCCGAGGCGCAGGCGGCCCACCCAGGGCGCCATCACGAACGCGCCCCACTCGCGGTCGGTCCAGCCGTCCCGGCGGAGCAGGTCCCAGCCGTCGACCTCGAGCGCCGCGACGCGCCCGCCGACGAGCGGCGCCACCTCGACCGCCGCCCGCCCCGCCTCGAGGCGGAGCCGGTCGGTGCGCGGTTCGGCGTTCACGGGGTCGAGAGCCATGGACGGGATGCTGCCACACGCGCCATCGTGCGGGCGGCCCTGCCGCGGGGGGCGGAACCCGACGGTTGACAGCGCTGGCCCGAGTCCGCTAGATTGTTGGCACTCTCGGAGGGAGAGTGCTAAAGCAGGCGGCGACGCAGGCCTTGAACGTCGTCCGGAGGCGCCCCGCGGGGTGCCGGACGGCAGGACCGGCCCAGGCCCGCGACCCGCGGCGGCACTCACGCCGGGGCGCGGTCCGGCCGCTCGAACCGGCGGACCCGACCGCAGCCGTCATCCAGGCCATTGGCGGCCGCGCAGCCGCCAGAGGAGGAAAGCACCTTGGCAAGCGCCTCTTCCATGAAGCTCCGCCCGCTCGGCGATCGAGTCGTCGTCCAGCCCACCCCTCGGGAGGAGATGACGAAGTCCGGGATCGTCCTGCCGGACACCGCGAAGGAGAAGCCCCAGGAGGGCCTCGTGATCGCCGCCGGGCCGGGCAAGGTGCTCGACGACGGCTCGCGCGAGGCGATGGACGTCGCCGTCGGCAACAAGGTCCTGTACGCGAAGTACGCCGGGACCGAGTTCAAGGTCGATGGCGAGGACCTGCTCATCGTCAGCCAGAAAGACATCCTCGCGATCGTCGAGGACTGACGTCGGGGCCCGTGCCCTGATCGTCGACCCCGGAGGGAACAAGACTTGGCCAAGCAGCTCATCTTCGACGAAACCGCTCGTCGCTCGCTCAAGCGGGGCATCGACCGCCTCGCCGACGCGGTCCGCGTGACGATCGGCCCCAAGGGCCGCAACGTCGTACTGGAGAAGAAGTGGGGCGCCCCCACGATCACCAACGATGGTGTGTCCATCGCCAAGGAGATCGAGCTGGAGGACCCGTACGAGAAGATCGGCGCCGAGCTGGTCAAGGAAGTCGCCAAGAAGACCGACGACGTCGCCGGTGACGGCACGACGACGGCCACGGTGCTTGCCCAGGCGCTGGTCAAGGAGGGCCTGCGTAACGTCGCGGCCGGTGCCAACCCGCTGGGTCTGAAGCGCGGCATCGAGAAGGCCGTCGAGAAGATCACTGAGACCCTGCTGAAGTCGGCCAAGGACGTCGAGACCAAGGAGCAGATCGCGGCCACCGCGGCCATCTCCGCGGGCGACCAGTCGATCGGCGACCTGATCGCCGAGGCGATGGACAAGGTCGGCAACGAGGGCGTCATCACCGTCGAGGAGTCCAACACCTTCGGCCTGCAGCTCGAGCTCACCGAGGGCATGCGGTTCGACAAGGGCTACATCTCGGGCTACTTCGTCACCGACGCCGAGCGTCAGGAAGCGGTCCTCGAGGACCCCTACATCCTGCTGGTCAGCTCCAAGGTGTCGACGGTCAAGGACCTGCTGCCGCTGCTGGAGAAGGTCATTCAGGCCGGTAAGCCGCTGCTGATCATCGCCGAGGACGTCGAGGGCGAGGCGCTGTCGACCCTGGTCGTCAACAAGATCCGCGGCACGTTCAAGTCGGTGGCCGTCAAGGCCCCCGGCTTCGGCGACCGCCGCAAGGCGATGCTGCAGGACATGGCGATCCTCACCGGCGGCCAGGTGATCAGCGAGGAGGTCGGCCTGTCGCTGGAGAGCGCCGACGTCGCCCTGCTCGGTAAGGCCCGCAAGGTCGTCGTCACCAAGGACGAGACCACCATCGTCGAGGGCGCCGGTGACCCCGACGCCATCGCCGGGCGGGTGGCCCAGATCCGCCAGGAGATCGAGAACAGCGACTCCGACTACGACCGCGAGAAGCTGCAGGAGCGCCTGGCCAAGCTGGCCGGCGGTGTTGCGGTGATCAAGGCCGGCGCCGCCACCGAGGTCGAGCTCAAGGAGCGCAAGCACCGCATCGAGGACGCGGTGCGCAACGCCAAGGCGGCCGTCGAGGAGGGCATCGTCGCCGGTGGCGGCGTGGCCCTGCTGCAGTCGGCACCGGCCCTGGAGGAGCTCAAGCTCACCGGCGACGAGGCCACCGGAGCCAACATCGTGCGCGTTGCGCTGGAGGCTCCGCTGAAGCAGATCGCCTTCAACTCCGGGCTGGAGCCCGGCGTTGTCGCCGAGAAGGTCCGCAACTCGAAGGCCGGCACCGGCCTGAACGCCGCCACCGGTGAGTACGAGGACCTGCTCAAGGCCGGCGTTGCCGACCCGGTGAAGGTGACCCGTTCGGCGCTGCAGAACGCGGCGTCCATCGCGGGGCTGTTCCTGACCACCGAGGCCGTCGTGGCCGACAAGCCGGAGAAGGCGGCCGCTCCCGCGGGCGACCCGACCGGCGGCATGGGCGGCATGGACTTCTAAGTCCAACGGCGGAAAAAGTCGCAATCACGAGAAAGCCCGGTCCCCTTGGGGCCGGGCTTTTTCGTGCGCGGACCGCCGGCGGAATCCTAGGCCGGCAGCGAGAACACCACGCAGTCGTGCAGGCAACCTTTGGCCGCGCCGGGGGAGTCGGCCTCGCGATGCAGCAGCGCGCGGGTGGGCACGACGCCCAACCGGACGGTCTCGTCGGCTGGATTTTCGGGGCCGGTGACTTCGGCGCTGCCGTCGACGATCAGCGAGTATCCGCCCGGCTCGGTCGGCGGCCACAGCAGCGTGACGTCGCGGCGACGGGCAAGATTGTTCCGCGTGCGGCCGCCGATGACGCCGACATCGAGGATCGCGCCCGGGCCGTCCGGGCCTTTCGTAAGGTCGCGCAACCGCGGCTCGACGGTCACGGTGTGCGCGCGATAGTCGTCGTCGACGGTGATCAGATACGCGAACGGATAGTCGGTGAGGGCCTCGGCCAGCCGCTTGACGTCCACCCTCTTCTTCGTGCGCATGCTTCTCAGGATAGGCGGCTAGTCGGGCGACACCGGCTCCCCGATGCCCGGGTCGGGCGTGCCGGGCGGGCGGTCGCCCTTGTTGAAGAAGCTCGAGTTGGGTATGCCCGACTCTCGGCCGGTCAGGTTGCGCACACCCTCCTCGGTCCCGCTGGCCGGGAAGAAGGCCGCGGGGGATGTGGTGGTTCGCAGGGCCGGCGGGGTGGGGGTGGGGCCACCTGCCGGGCCGGCGACGGCGTTCGCTGCGCCCGATTGGAGGCTGCCGGCAAGTGCGCTCGTGTCCGCAGGGCCGGCGACGGCGGCGCTGGCCGGGTTGAGCAATGCCGCGTTCGACAGGCCCGCGTTGAGCCCGCCGGTGGCCGCGGCCGAGTTGAGGAGGCCCGAGCTGAGGTTGGCCGCGCCGACGCTGCCAGTCATGTAACTGCCGGAGTTGAGCATGCCGGTGTCTTGGCCGCTGTGGCCGGCCATGCCGTTGTCCATGAAAAAGCCCGTGTTCGCGCTGCCGCTGTTGAAAAAGCCCGCGTTGACCGACCCCGAGTTCAACAGGCCGGTGTTGGACGTGCCTGCGTTCCCGATGCCCATGTTTCCGGTGCCGGAGTTGAAGAAGCCGATGTTATTGCTGCCGGAGTTGAAGAAGCCGATGTTTCCGGTACCGGAATTGAAGCCGCCGATACCGATCTGATTGCTGCCGGTCAGCCCTATCCCGAAGTCGTTGCTGCCGCTGTTGCCAAGGCCGAAGTTGTTATTACCTAAATTACCCAGGCCAAAGTTGTTGTTCCCGGAATTTCCGGATCCGACATTTAAGTTGCCGCTGTTTCCAAAACCCACGTTTGAATTTCCCAGCGAAAGGCTGAGTGGACCGAATCCGAATTTGCCGTTGTTGAAGCTGAAACCCAACTTCTGCAGCACCTGCTGCCAGGGCGCCAATTGGGCGGCCGCCATGGACGCGTCGGCGTGGTAACCGAACATCGCCGCCACGTCGGATGCCCACATCGCCTCGTACGCCGCCTCGGTGTCCATGATCGCGGGGGCGTTGAGTCCGAACCAGTTCGTGGACGCCAACGCCTGCACCAGGGCACGATTCGCGGCCACCACCGCGGGCTGGACCGTGGCCGCCAGAGCCGACTCGAACGCGGCCGCGATGGCCGCGGCCTGGCTCGATGCCGCCTCGGCCTGGGCGGCGGCGGCGCTGAGCCAGCTCACGTACTGAGTTGCGACGGCCATCATCGCCGCCGCCGACGCGCCCTGCCACGAACCATTGGCCAAATCGGACGTCACCGAAAAGAACGACGACGCCGACGACGCCAGGTCTTCGGCCAACCCGTCCCACGCTTCGGCCGCAGCAAGCAGCGGCGCCGCACCCGGCCCGGCGAAAATTAGTGCCGAGTTGATTTCGGGCGGCAACCACGCAAAATGCGGGCTCGTCACTGTCCCAACTTAACCGGGAAGGCCTGCCCTTCGTGGCGTTATCGACCAGGTACAGGCATGGGCTTTCGGCCGCGGACCAACTTGCCTGGGCGAGCGTCGGTCGGAACGCCATTTTCAGCAATTATCTCGCCGGAAACGATCGTTGTCACGTATCCGTCGGCGGTCTGATCCAGACGTCGACCCCCGGCGGGGAGGTCATGACGGATCACCGGCTTGTGCAGCCGCAGGGCGGCGTGGTCGATGACGTTGAGGTCGGCCTTGTACCCGACGGCGATGCGGCCCCGGTCGGCCAGCCCGGCGACCCGGGCCGGCGCGGAGGTGAGTTCGCGCACGGCCTCGGCCACGGTGAACCTTCCGGAGCTGCGATCGCGCGCCCAATGCGCCAGGAAGTACGTCGTGTAGCTGGCGTCGCAGATCATGCCGTAATGGGCGCCGCCGTCGCCGAGGCCGAGCACCACGTCGTCGCGGTGCAGCAACTTCCCGACGGTGTCCAGCGAGTTGTTCGCGAGGTTGCTGGTGGCGACCAACAGCATGGCGCGGCCTTCGTCGTCGAGCAGCCGGTCGTAGGCCTCCTCCATCGGATCCACCCCGCGGGCCCGGGCGCGGGCCCCGATGCTGGTCGACGGGTCGGGCTCGTAGTTCGGCTCGTCGCCCAGCGGGTAGATCCAGTCCCACATCTGCGCCACGTACAGGATCGGGTGACCGACGCCGGGCTTGTCGGCCAGGATGCTGGCGCGGACCTCGGGCTTGCGCATCTCGGCCACCCGCTCGGCCAGCGGCAGGTGGGCGATCTCGCGGTAGCTGGGGTACAGCACGAACGGGTTGGCGGACAGCTGCAGCCCGATGATCAGCCCGATCGGGCGCGGCAGCAGCTGCGCGGTGATGTCGCCGCCCGCCGCGTTGGCCTTCTCGATCATCGTGATGGCGTCCTCCCACGTCGGGTCGCCGGCGTTGGCGACGACGAGGGTGAAGGTGACCGGCAGGTGCAAGTCCTCGGCCACGTCGAACACCGTTTGCAGCACGGGCTGGTAGCCGCCGGCGGGAATGTCCGGCACGAATTGCAGCAGCCCGCCGCCGGCGTCGACGACGCCTTTGGCGATCTCTTCGATCTCCTCGCGGGCGGCGTCGTAACTCGGTATCGGCGAACCGCTTTCGGTCTTGTGGATCGTCAACCGCGACGACGCGAAGCCCAGCGCGCCGACCTCGATCGCCTCCTTGGCCAGCGCCCGCATCTGGGCCAGGTCCTCGGCGGTGGCCGGCTCGCGGTCGGCGCCGCGCCGGCCCATCACGTACACCCGCAGCGGCGAGTGCGGAAGGTACGCGGCCACGTCGATGTCGCGTTTGCCCGCATCCAGCGCGTCCATGTACTCGGGGAAGGTTTCCCAGGTCCACGGCAGGCCATCGGTCATGACGACGCCGGGGATGTCCTCGACACCGGCCATCACGTCGACCAGCACGTCGTGGTCGGATTGCCGGCACGGGGCGAAGCCGACCCCGCAGTTGCCCATCACCACCGTGGTCACGCCGTGCGCCGACGACGGGGTCAGCCGATCCGACCAGATGGACTGGCCATCGTAGTGGGTGTGCAGGTCGACGAAGCCGGGCGTGACCAGCAGCCCGGTGGCGTCGACCTCGCGCCGGGCGCCCTCCCCGTTAACGAAACCCACCTCTGCGATGACGCCGTGCCGCACCGCGACGTCGCCGACGTACGGCTCACCGCCCAGCCCGTCGACGATGGTGCCGTTGCGGATGACGAGGTCGTAGGTCATCTAACTAATCTACGACCGCGTCGGTGGGTCATGCCAGGATCTTTTCCGAGCGCGGGGCTTTCGTCCGCGACCCCGACGGCGATAACGCCAAAGCGGTGTGGCACGGGGCTTTCGGGGGCCCGTAGTGTCGCTGGTATGGCCAACGCTGACGCCGCCGCTCAGGAACTGCTTCGCGACGCGTTCACCCGGTTGATCGAACACGTCGACGCGCTCGCCGACGGGCTGACCGAGGAGATGTCGGTCTACCGCCCCACCCCGAACGCCAACAGCATCGCCTGGCTGATCTGGCACAGCGCGCGGGTGCAGGACATTCAGCTGGCGCAGGTGGCCGGTGTCGAGCAGGTGTGGACCCGCGATGGCTGGGTGGACCGGTTCGGGTTGGACCTGCCGCGCAACGACACGGGGTACGGGCACGGCCCCGACGAGGTCGCGAAGGTGAAGGCGCCCGTCGAGCTGCTGTCCGGCTACTACCACGCGGTGCACAAGCTGACCCTCGAGTACATCGCCAGCGTGACCGCCGAAGAGCTGGGCCGCGTCGTCGACACCAATTGGGACCCGCCGGTGACGGCCGGCGCGCGGCTGGTCAGCATCATCGACGACTGCGCCCAGCACCTCGGCCAGGCCGCTTATGTGCGGGGGATTCAGTAGGTTCTGAGGCGTGCGATTCGCTGCGGGCGTGGCGTTGTGGCTGGCCGCCACACTCGCGCTGGCCGTAGCGATCCCCGCGGCGTGGACCCAGCGCAATGTCGTCAGCGAGGGCGGGTACGCCGCGCTGGCACAGCGGGCCGCGGGCGACCCCGCCCTGCAGTCGGCCATGGCCACCGAACTCACCACCCGGGCGATGGCGCTCATCGCGCACGGCGGCGGACGCTACCCCGTGGACAGCGCCGAGGTGCACGCCGTCGCCGGCGCCTTCACGGCGGGGCGGGAATTCCCGCCGCTGTTCGCCCAGGCGAACCGGGCGGCGCACGCCTGGCTGTTCACCGACCCGCGGTCGGGACAGAACGGGAATCAATGGGTCATCGACGTGGCCCCGATGCTCAAGGACGCCTCGTTCCGGCAGGTGTTGAGCGCCCACAACGTCCGGGTGCCCCCGGATCTGACGGTTCCGCTCACGGTGTCGATGCCTTCGTCGCTACGGCAGGGCAAGCTGAGCCGGCTGGCGACGTGGAGCCCCTGGGTCAGCATCGGCGCGGCGGCCCTGAGCGGTCTTTTCGCGCTGCTGACGCTGGCCGCCGCGCGCCGCCGCGGCAAGGCCCTGAGCAGCCTCGGGGTCTCGGCGCTGCTCGTCGGCGCGGCGGGATGGGCGGGCATCGAGGCGGGCCGCCGCTACGTCAACGACGCGCTCAACCGCACCACCGGGGACATCCGCCAGATCGCCGAGGTGATGGTCGCCCACGCCGAGGCCGGCCTGCGCCACTGGCTCGACCTGACGCTGGTCGCCGGCGCCGCGGTGGTCGGGCTGGGCGTGCTCGTCGCCATTGTGGGTGGCCTCAGGAACGCGGCTTAACTCAGGGGCAGCTCGGCCAGCATCGGGCTGGTCGGCTGCGGCGACCCGTTGCCGGGTTCGACGGTGAACGCGAGCTCCGTCGAGGCGCCCAGGTTGGTCAGCGTCGCCTTCGTCGACGGCGACACCGCCGCGGCGCCCATCGTCCCCGCCGAGGTCGGCCCGTTGGCCCCGATCAGCCACATCTGATACACAGTGCCCGGCGACGGGGGCGGCACGTTGTTCATCACCAGCACCCCCGCGTTGCGGTCGCGGGAGAACATCACCGTGGCGGTCCCGTTGGCCAGCGGACGCGAGACCGTCCGCACGTCCGGGGCGGTCAGAACCTGTTCGGCGACCGTCGATTTCGCGGGCGCACGCATCAGCACGCCGACGCCGAACGCCGCGGCGCCCACCACCACCGCCGCCGCCGCGGATGCCACAATCGTTCTGCGCCAACCCATCTGGCGCACGTTGCCCGGATTTACCGCGGACAGCGTGGCCGCCCGCAGGTGCGCCGGCGGTTCGGCCACGGTCGCCGCCGACACGGCCGCCATCGTCTCGCGGACGGCGCGGACCTCGTCGTTGAAGGCCGCCGCCACCGGCGCCGGCGCGCCGGCGACCCGCCGGTCGATCTCGGCGCGTTCGGCGTCAGACACGGCATGCAGGGCATACGGCGTGGCGAGCTCGAGCAGTTCGAAATCGGTCGGTTCGGTCATGGCGCGTCCAGACAGTTACGCAGGCCGCGCAGCGCGTCGCGGATGCGCGACTTGATCGTCGACAGATTGGCGGCCAGCCGCTGGGACACCTCGCTGTACGTCAGCCCCTGGTAGTACGCCAGCTCGATGCACTGCCGCTGCGCATCGCTCAGCCCCTCCAGGCATTGGGTCACCCGGCGACGCTCGTCGCCGGCGATCGCCGAGTCGGCTACGACATCTGCCGGTGGGTCGGCGCTGGCCGCGCCGTAGCGGGATTCCCGCCTGCTGCCTGCCTGCTCGGCGCGCACCCGGTCGACGGCCCGCCGGTGCGCCATGGTCAACAGCCAGGCCAGGGCCGACCCCCTGGCCGGGTCGTACTGCGACGCCGTGCGCCACACCTCGAGATAGACCTCCTGGGTGGTTTCCTCGCTGTAGCCCGGGTCACGCACCACCCGGGCCACCAGTCCGTACACCCGGGCTTTGGTGAGGTCGTAGATCGCGGCGAAGGCGGCGTCGTCCCCGCGCGCGACCTCGCGCAGCAGGGTGCCCAGCTCGTTGCCCGGCGGTGGCGATCCGCTCATCGACCGGTAGCCTAGCGCCCGTCATCAAGACGCCGATCGGGGCGGCCGGGACAAGAAAAACGCTGTCGATTCGGGGTATCCGTCGAAGCCGGGCCGGCCGGCCGTCAACTTCTCGAGCCAGCCGCGCGCCCCTGAGGGTGAGCAACCCCACAGGGCGGCGTCGATCACCGCAATGCGCGTCCACAATGAGTCATTCGGGGCCGACGACGTCATGGACTGCTCAGCCGAATGTGAACGAAAACACCTGCAGGCCCTTGCCGACCTGCATGTCGAGCTGATCGCGGTGCGCGGTCTCCCCGGCGTTGCTGCCCGCGACCCGATGCAGGGTGGGAGGGCCGCCGATGGCCGTGGCGGTCGTCTGGCCGCCCCGGGTCACCGTGATGGTGCCGGTGCCGCCGACGACGACGTAGACGTCCTTGCCGGTGTAGTTCAGCCGGATGGCGGCGTCGTCACCGTCGGCGGTGGCGCCCTGGTCGTCCACGGTCCACCGGCCGCGTAGGGCGAACCGGTCGTCGGGCAGCGTCGCCGGATAGGCGAATGTGGCGGTGCCGGCCCGGTATTCGCCGTCGCCTCCGTAGTTGACGGCCTTGCCCGCGCCCAGGTAGGTCTCGGGGGTGAGCCTGGTGTGCGGGGTGGCGTCGACGCTGCCGCTCGCGCCGGGCAGCGTGGCGTTCGGGTTGGCGTCGGCCAGCAGTCGGCGAATCAGCCTTTCGGTGCCGTCGTAGTCGCCCTCGCCGAACTTGGTGTGGCGCACCGCCCCCTGCGCATCGATGAGGTACTCGGCGGGCCAATACAGGTTCTGGTAGCTGTTCCACGTCGCGTAGTCGTTGTCCAGCGCGACGGGGTAGCCGATGTGTAGCGCGGCGGCGCCACTTGCCACGTTGCCGGGAACCCGCTCGAAGGCGTACTCGGGGGTGTGCACGCCGATGGCGACGAAACCGTCGTCGCGATAGCGGCCGTACCAATCGACCACATGCGGGATCGCGCGCTGGCAGTTGATGCAGGAGTACGCCCAGAAGTCGATCAGTACCACCTTGCCGCGCAGGGACGCCAGGTCGATCGGGGCGCCGCCAGGGGTGTTGAGCCACTGGGTGATTCCGGTGACGGCGGGCGCCGGCCCGCACTGCTGCAGCCGGTCTGCGCCGTCGATACAGTCGGCCAGTTGGCCCTGGGACGTGGCGTTGGCATCGAGCTTGCGCCGGACGGCCTGGATGTCGGCGGCGCCTATGCCCCTTTGCATCGCCGCCGTGTAGTCGGGGACCGCGCGCTGCAGGACGGCGGGCACGTTGAAAACCAGCGCCACCGCCAGCAGGATCATCGCGATGCCGCCGGCGACCTGAATCCCGCGCTGCCGACGGCGGAATGCCGCGACGCGCTCGGAGATGCGCCGCCCGGCCAGGGCGAAAACCAGCAGCGGCAGGGCGGCACCGAGCGCGAACGCCGCGGTCAGCAACAGGATGGGTGGGCCGATGCGCGCGGTCCCGCCGGCCACCACGATGGCGGCCAGCACCGGTCCCGCACACGGCACGTACAGCGCGCCCAGCGTCAGGCCGAGCCCGAAACCCGTCTTGTTCGAGCCGATTTCACGTTGCGGGATGCGGGCGAACGGCCGCTCGATCAGGTGCTGCAGGGGCGGGAAGATCAGTCCGAGGCCGATGAGGGCCAACGTCACCAGGGCGGCCCAACGGATCGCGTCCTGCGGCAGGTGCAGCGCCGACAGCAGGGCCGAACCGGCCAGGGTGACCACGCTGAAGCTGCAGACCAGGCCGGCGATCACCAGATACGGCCGGGCCGCGCGGGTGCTGTTCAAGCCGGAGAAGAACACCACCGGAAGGACCGGCAGGATGCACGGCGAGACCCCGGTGACCAGGCCCCCGAGGAAGCCGATGAGCGCGATCGTTGCCATAGCAGCTATTCGGAGCCGGCCGGCGGTTAGTCGGTGTAGGCGAAGGAACGGGGTGTGGCCGGCTGCGGCGAGAACCGGGGCGGCCGGGAGCGCACCCGGATCGGCCACCAGAACCAGCGCCCCAGCAGGGCGGCGATGGACGGGGTCATGAACGCGCGCACGATCAGCGTGTCGAACAGCAGGCCCAGCCCGATCGTCGTCCCCACCTGCCCGATGATCCGGACATCGCTCACGGCCATGGAGGCCATCGTGAACGCGAACACCAGGCCCGCGTTGGTCACCACCTTGCCGGTGCCGCCCATCGACCGGATGATGCCCGTGTTCAGGCCGGCGTGGATCTCCTGCTTGAACCGCGAGACCAGCAGCAGGTTGTAGTCGGACCCCACGGCCAGCAACACGATGACCGACATCGCGAGCACCAGCCAGTGCAGTTCGATGCCGAGGATGTGCTGCCAGAAAAGCACCGATAGTCCGAAGGACGCCCCCAGGGAAATGGCCACCGTGCCCACGATGACCGCGGCGGCGACCAGGGCGCGGGTGAGGATCAGCATGATGATGAAAATGAGGCACAGCGAGGAAATGCCGGCGATCACCAGGTCCCATCTGGCGCCATCGGAGATGTCCCTGAAGACGGCACCCGTTCCGGCCAGATAGATCTTCGCGTCCTCCAAAGGTGTTCCCTTGAGCGACTCTTCGGCCGCGGTGCGGATCTTGTCGATGCTCGCGATGCCCTCGGCCGATGCGGGATCGCCGCGATGCAGGATGATGAAGCGTGCCGCGTGCCCGTCCGGGGACAGGAAGCTGTTCATCGCGCGCTTGAAGTCCTTGTTTTTGAAGACCTCTGGCGGCAGGTAGAACGAGTCGTCGTTCTTGGAGGCGTCGAAGGCGTGGCCCATCGCCGTCGCGTTGTCGCTCATCTCGTCCATCTGAGCGAAGATCCCGGCCATGGTGCTGTGCATGTCCAGCATCATGGTCCGCATGTTCTCCATGGTCGCGATCATCGGCGGGAACTGGGCGACCATCTGCGGCATCAGCAGATCCAGGTCCTTGATGTCACCGACCAACGTGTTGAGCTTGTCGGTGATCTGATCGACGCCGTCCAGCGCATCGAATATCTGGCGGATCGACCAGCAGATCGGAATGTCGAAACAGTGTCTCTCCCAATAGAAATAGCTGCGGATCGGCCGCCAGAAATCGTCGAAGTCCGCGATGCGGTCGCGCAGCTCATTGGTGATCTGCTGCATCTGTTCGGTGTCGCCGACCATCCGGTGGGTGGTGGCGACGAGGAGCGTCATCAGCTCGTACATCCGTCGCATGTTGGCGATGGTCTTGGTCATCTCGTCGGCCTGCTTGAGCATGTTGTCCATCTGGTCGCGCTGGTATTTCATGCTCTGCATCTGGCCGGCGTTCTGCATGCTCATCTGGAACGGGATCGACGTGTGGTCCATGGTCGTTCCGTCGGGCCGGGTGATCGCCTGGACGCGGGAGATGCCGGGGACCCGGAAGATGCCCTTGGCCAACCTGTCCAGGATCAAGAAGTCGGCCGGATTGCGCATGTCGTGGTTCGACTCGATCATCAGGATCTCCGGCTTCATCCTCGCCTGGGAGAAGTGGCGATCCGCCGCCATCAGGCCCTCATTGGCGGGAATGGAGCCGGGCAGGTACTCCCGGTCGTTGTAGTTGGCCTTGTACCCCGGCAGGGTGAGCAGGCCGACCAGGGCGACGGCGCACGTGACCGCCAGGATGGGCAGCGGCCAGCGCACCACCGCGGTGCCGACCCGCCGCCAGCCGCGGACCCCGATCTTGCGCTTGGGGTCGAACAGGCCGAACCGGCTGCCGACCGTGAGCACCGCCGGGCCCAGCGTCAGCGCGACCGTCACGGCGACGAGCATGCCCACCGCGCAGGGGATTCCGAGCGTCTGGAAATACGGCATGCGCGCGAAGCTGAGGCAGAACGTCGCCCCGGCGATCGTCAAACCGGAGCCCAGGATGACGTGCGCCGTCCCGCGGTACATCGTGTAGAAGGCCGATTCCCTGTCCTCGCCGGCCTGCCGGGCCTCCTGGTAGCGACCGATGATGAAGATCCCGTAGTCCGTGCCCGCCGCGATCGCCAGCGAAGTCAGCAGGGACACGGCGAAGGTGGAAAGCCCTATCAGTCCGGAGTGGCCGATGAGTGCCACGGCTCCCCGCGCCGCGGTCAATTCGAAGCCGACCGTGACCAGCAGGAGGATCACGGTGATGATCGACCGGTAGACGAACAGCAACATGATCAGGATCACCGCCACCGTCGTCAACGTGATCCGGGCCGTGGATTTGTCGCCGCTGTGGTGCAGGTCCGCGGTGAGCGCCGCCACCCCGGTGACGTAGGCCTTGACGCCCGGCGGCGGGGGCACGCTGTTCACGATTTTGCGCACGGCGTCGACGGATTCGTTGGCCAGCGGCTCGCCCTGATTACCGGCGAGGTTCACTTGGACGGTTGCGGCTCTGCCGTCGTTGCTTTGCGCGCCCGCCGCCGTGAGGGGGTCACCCCAGAAATCCTGCACGCTCAGCACGTGCGCCTTGTCGGCGCGCAACTTGCGAATCATCGCGTCGTAGTACTTGTGGGCGTCGTCGCCGAGGGGCTGGCTGCCCTCCAGCACGATCATCGCCGAGCTGTCGGTCTCGCCTTCGTTGAAGGCGTGGCCGATGTGCTTCATCGCCTGGAACGACGGCGCGTCCGTGGGGCTCAGCGAAACCGACCGCTCTTGCCCGACCACTTCCAGCGACGGGACGAGCACGCTGAAGACGACGGCCATCCCGACCCAGAACAGGATGATCGGCACCGAAAGGCGGTGGATCGTCCTTGCGAGCCAAGGCCTTTCGGCGTGGGTGCCGGCAGGGTCGGCGGATCGTGTGGTCATGCGGACTTCACCACGCAGAAGGTGTAGGCGCGGACCTCGTTCGAAATTCTCTCGGCCTTGACCACGTCGTCCACCGTGATGCGGCAGCCGACGCTGTCGCCGCTGGAGCGCGCCGTGAGGTTTCCCATCACGGCCGCCTTGTCGGTGGTGATGCGCAGGGACCACGGCAAGGGCGCGCCGTCGACGCGCTGGGGGTCGCCATTGACGTCGAAGTAGCTGATGTCCGCGGTCGTCCCGACCGGGCCGAAGACCTCGTAGGCGATTCGTTTCGGGTTGAACGGCTTGGGGTTTTGCAGGTTGCTGTCGGCATACGATTCACGCTTTTCCGAGCCGAAGTAGCCGTGGACCCGATACACGATGAATCCACCGATCACCACGACCGCCAGGATGACCAGTGGGATCCACGTTCGGGACAGCACCTTGAGAATCTGGAATCCCTTTCAGCGGTTGGGCACTTCTCTGGGCGGATCGCCGCGCCGCGCCCGTCCGCCCGGCACACCGATCCCGGGGCATCAGCGCAGCCAAGGCTTACCTAAGTAAATCACGGCCGATCATCGCCTGGACGGGACCGTTGACTCCTTCCCCTCGCGCCTGGAGTGTAACGCATATCACGTGCGTAACGCGGAAAACTGCCCACGCGGGCCGTTCCAGTACCTGACGAACGACATATCCCAGCTGGATGCGTTGCTGCCGCAGCTGCTGGCGCAGATGCCGCCGATGATCGCGACTATGCAGACCATGAAGCAGATGATGCTGACCATGCACAGCTCGATGTCGTCGCTGTATGACCAGATGGACGTGATGAGCCAGAACTCGACGGCGATGGGTCAGGCGTTCGACGCCGCCAAGAACGACGACTCGTTCTACATTCCGCCGGAGGTCTTCGACAACCCCGATTTCAAGCGGGGCCTGAAGATGTTCCTGTCGCCGGACGGCCACGCCGCGCGCTTCATCATCTCCTACGAAGGGGATCCCGCTACGCCGGAAGGCATTTCGCACGTCGACCCGATCAAGAACGCGGCGAAGGAAGCCATCAAGGGAACGCCGCTGGAGGGCGCCAAGATCTGGCTCGGCGGCACCGCCGCGGCCTACAAGGACATGCGCGACGGGTCCAAGTACGACCTCATGATCGCCGGCATTTCGGCGGCCTGCCTCATCTTGATCATCATGCTGATCATCACCCGGAGCCTGGTCGCCGCGGTCACGATCGTTGGCACGGTGCTGATTTCGTTGGGCGCCTCCTTCGGGCTGTCCGTGCTGGCGTGGCAGGACATCATGGGCTTCGAGTTGCACTGGATGGTGCTGGCCATGTCCGTCATCCTGCTGCTGGCCGTCGGATCCGACTACAACCTGCTGCTGGTTTCCCGGTTCAAAGAGGAAATCCATGCCGGAATCAAGACCGGGATCATCCGCTCGATGGCCGGCACGGGTGCCGTGGTGACGTCGGCGGGGCTGGTGTTCGCCGCCACCATGGCGTCCTTCGTCGCCAGCGACCTGAAGGTCATGGGTCAGGTCGGCACCACCATCGCGCTGGGCCTGTTGTTCGACACGTTGATCGTGCGCTCGTTCATGATGCCGTCCGTCGCCGCGCTGATGGGCCGGTGGTTCTGGTGGCCGACGCAGGTGCGGACGCGGCCGGCGAGCCGGCTGCTGCGGGCCTACGGACCCCGTCCGCTGGTTCGTGCCCTGCTGCTCCCCAGGGATGAGTCGCCGAGCAGCAACGGTCAATCGGCGGACACGGACCGGTTGCGGACGAGCGCCCCGCACTACTGACCGGACGTCAGGCGTACGTGCGAAGCTGCACCATCTTGCGCATGACGTCGCTCAGCTTGTGCACCGGCGCCCCGCACGTCAGGCAGTAGCCGCCCGGGCAGCGGTTGATTCGATCCACCTGCTGCAGGACCTGGGCCTTGAGCCGGCGCACGCAACCGATGCACAGGATCTCGACGATGTTCCCGGACGGGTCGAGGTTCGGCCGGTTGCATTGGTCCACGGCGTGCCGGTAGACGATGTGCGTCGCCCGGTTGGCGCAGCCGGCCTCGGATTGGCACGTGATCTCGAGCCAGTCGAGCGCCGCGAGCGCGTCGGACTGGGGGTCGACGACGCTCATCGCGTCCTCGCTGGGGCGCAGCATCCCGGCATGAGCATGATGTACGTCCTGGTCGACTCTGGTCGCGCGGACTGGTGTCTCCGCGTGACTAAGGGAAAAAAGCGATTCCCGACGTGGCAGAGTCTAAACTCGCGGGCGAATAAAGGCCAGGGTGGATCTAGGACCAGTTCCACACCGACATGTCGCCGGGCGGGTACTGATTGCACACGTCGGTGGCCTTGGCGACGACGCCTTTGTTGTTGAAGAAGATCTTCATGTGATTGACCCAGGCGAATGTCAGCGGGTCGCCATTGTAGAAGTTCTCGGAATAATTCCTGCGGTCCGCCGGCGACAGCGAATAGAACCAGTGCGCCTTGTCTATCACCGCCTGCTGAAGGTTGGGGTGGTTGTTGAAGTCGATCATGTACCGCTGGTAGTACACCGGGCTGGTATCCCTGACGGCCGCCAGGTACTGCTCGGCGTCGCAGGTGGTCGCGATCTGCCTGCGGGGAACGGGAAAGTCTTCCGTGGAATCGGCCGCGGCGGTCCTGGGGAAGGTCGCAGCGGCGATGCTTAGAGCGACGAAAAGGGCAACAAGAACAACGCCTGCACGCAGGCCGGAACTCAGCCGAGACATAGTTGTAACCGTAACACTTCCGGGCCCCGGACACAGCGGCCTCGATCATATTCGTAGCTCAGCTCACTATCTATCGCGATCAGGCACGATGACGTGGCTGGGATCCGGCCTCAGCTCCGGCGGCGCCTGGCTGTAGTCGCCGAACGGGCTGTCGCGGCGCTCGACCGCGGCCCGCGCACCCTGCGTCTGGGCGGTGCGGATGAAGTCGAGCGCCTCGGGGGTGTTGCGCATGAGGCCGTCGACAATGCCGCCCAGTAACTGGGTGGACGCCAGGCCCATGTTCTCGTAGGCCTGGTTGACGATCAGCTTCTGCGCCCGCAATTGCGACAGCGGGATCTGCGCCAGCTCCGCGGCGATCTCTGCGACCCGCGCCTCTAGTCGCTCGAACGGCACCGCCTCGTTGATCAGCTCGATCTCGGCGGCCTGGACGCCTGTCAGCGGCCGGCCGGTCAGCGCGTGCCACTTCGCCTTGGCCAGGCTCAGCCGGTACATCCACATGCCGGTCAGGTAGGCGCCCCACATCCGGCTGTACGGGGTGCCGATCACGGCGTCTTCGCTGGCGATCACGAGGTCGGCGCACAGCGCGTAGTCGCTGCCCCCGCCGACGCACCAGCCGTGCAGCTGGGCGATCACCGGTTTGGTGGCCCGCCAGATGGCCATGAACTTCTGATGCGGTCCCGTCGGTGCGGTCACCATGGCGAAATCCTTGCCCGGATCCCACTGCCCGTCGGTGTTCATGTAGGCGTCCCACTGCTGGAAGCCAACGCCGAAGTCGTAGCCGGCGCAGAACGCGCGGCCGGCACCGCGCAGCACGATCACCTTGATGTCGTGGTCACGTTCGGCCAGCCCGATGGCCGCCTCGATCTCGTCGGGCATGGGCGGCACGATGGTGTTGAGGTGCTCCGGGCGGTTCAGCGTGATGGTGGCGACCGGGCCGGCCGTCGTGTACAGCAGGGTCTCGAAGTCGGGATTCGGCATGGCTTCCTTAAGGATCGGGCTGACGGTTTTCCGGCGACGACGCATAGATTCGCCCGCCGATCTTCAGGTAGGGCGTCGTCAGGTAGGCCGAAAAGACGACGACCGCAGTAAAGATCGCCGCCACGGCGACGGCGTTGGGCCAGATCTTGCCCACCCCCGCGGCGAAACTGGCGATGCCGATGATCGAGGTGGCCCAGTAGAAGCGTCGGCCCGCGCGGCGGTCCTTGATGAAGCGGTAGCGCGCCTGCGCCGCCCCGGCCACGATGAAGATCAGCCCGGTCGCCAGCAGGGTGAGCTCGATGCGTTCGGTCGCCGACATGTCGACGATCTTATGGCCGGTTCCTTCGCAGTAGCCGCTTGCAAGTGCCCCGCTTGCCCGCCAAAACTCGTCCGACAAGGTGGCGGGTCGCTAGCATTGCCAACCAGGTGGGGGTGTTGGGAAGGTCTGCCAGTGGGCGGGGCCGCGTTCGAGCGTTACCGGCTGCCGACGCTGATCGGTCAGGACGGAATGGGCAAGGTTATCGCGACGGCGGCAGCCGGGATGGCGTTCGCCGCCTTCTCGTTGGTGGCCACCACACCCGGTGTGGCACGAGCGGCTCCATGTGCCGGCGCAGGGGAAAACCCGGTGTCCTGCCAAAACTGTCTGCTTTACGTGCAGGAATACCAGACTTCGAACGTGTGCTACAGCGCCCCGCCCCCCCGCCGCGCCCAGCCGCCCCCGAGCAGAGTGCCGGTGACGACTCCGGAGGCCCCGCCGGAGCCGGTTCCGCTGGTGCCCGCGCCGCCGGTCCAGACGCCCCAGGTCGTCCCGCCAAGTCCCCCGACGCCGAGCACGGTTCCGGTGCAGACCCCGAAGATCAACCCGGGGGCAGGCGGGGTGCCGCGAAACGCTTCGGTGGTGACACCGCCGAAGGGTCTGGATGCCCGACCGGAGGCGGTCGCGGATGCCAGGGCCGCGCCGGCGACCCGGATCAACCCCGCCCGCCCCCTGGAGCCGCCGAGCCAGGTGTACGACTTCGCTCACCAGGTGCAGAACGTGGTCGACGCCCATAGTGGCAACGTCGACCTGGTCAAGGCCGACAACCAGGAGCTGGTGCGCCCCCGGCACTGGGACTACATCGACTACGACGACAACCACCGCCCGGCCCTGTACAACCCGCTGGGCGAGGCGATGACCTTCCGCTACTTCTACGACGGCGCCTATCGGGAGGCGTTCGTGCCGGCCGGTGGCCGGATCGTGCTCGATGTCGCCACCGTTGGCCTGTTCCCCTTCACCGCGGTCGGCTACAGCCATGTGGCGTCGGGCAGCTTCCATGGCGGGGCCTCGATACCGCCGGCGGGCTCGGACGGCCCGCCGCCGAACTACACTCCGCCAGCGCCCCCGGAGGTCTACCACGACGTCTCCGCGTATGTCGCCGCCGCCAACCAGACCGTGGTCGTCGGCCAAGTGGAGGTGGTACGACACGACGACAGCCAGCCGGCGGGCAGCCAGGACACCTTCCTGCTCGACGACTCCACGCTGGCCTGGGGTCAGGTGAACGATCCCACCAGCCTCACCCAGATCACCGTCGCCAGGACCCAGTCGCTGCCAAGTGCCGGGCCGACCGACAACGGCAGCTTCCTGGTGGCGCTGGCCGCTCTCAAGGAGCCCACCCAGCCCTCCGAACCCTGGTGGCCCTCGGCGCTGAGCTACGGGGGGCTCGCGATAGCGGTGGGCTTTGTCGCCTCGATGATCAATCGCCGGAAACGGAGCGCGGATCCGACGAATGAGACACCGTGAACCGCTACGGGTGATTCACGCAGAACGCCACGCACATCGCGTCGACGGGAATGGACACCCAATGCAGTTGCCCGTCCGCCTGGCGCTCGCAATAGATCGGGCCGGGATTTCCCCATACTTTCGCGCCTTCGGGCCCGCATGCCTTACCGAGATCGGTATCGGCGTGCGCGGGGCCACTTCCGAGGAGGACCACGATTGGAGCGACCGCCGTCAACGTCGCCAAGCCGACGAACCTCAGTGCTCGCATGATCTACGCCTTCCTCGACAGCATCCGCTACGTCACCGTCGAGCTTAATGGGCTCGATTTGGTGCGACACCCGCGACGACGTGCCCTGCGACACGGACAAGAGGCGGGGGACCCGCGCCCGGTTCCCGGCCGCCGGCCGGTCGTCCGTCTCAAAAGAGGGATATGAGAGTCTCGAAACTTCGCATCGGCATCGCCAACTGTGAAGCCAACGGTGCCTTGTGGAGTGTCCAATCGCTCGATGGACATCCGGCAAGAGCCCGACAAAACTGGGACCTCATCTGCGATAACACTGGTGTGCATGACCGTGAAATAATCGGCTCAGGAGTCGGTCTCACCGGGCGTTTCCAGAAGGGGGAATCGGCCGTGATAACGGAACCCGCAGTGATGTTCGATCGCATGTTCAGGGGCTACGATCCGGCTGCAGTTGATGCCTGCATCCAGAAGTTGATCACCAAGCAGCAGTTGCTGCTCGACGAAGTTCAGAGCCTAAGGGCCCGGCTCAAGGAATCTGGCGATGAAGCAGCCGCGCTGCGGATTGAGGTCACCGTCCTCACGGACGAGGTCGCCATCCTCACGGACAGCTCACCCTCGCCGCATGCGATGCAACAGCGGATGGCGAAGATGCTGCGGCGTGCTGTCGACGAGGTTTCCGAGATGCAGGCCGAGGCGCGGGCCGAGTCGGAGGCGCTGATCGCGGCGGCCGACGCCAAGAACGAGGCCGCGCAACGAAAGTACAACGAGCTTTTGGCCGATATAGCGGCGCAGCGAAGGGCCCTAGATGCCGCTTACGAGGAAACCAGGAAAAAGCAAGGCGCCGAACTGGCCACGATGCGCGCTGAAACCCAATCGGCCATCGATGAGGCGTGGCACAAAGCCCAACAGGAGCGCGAGCAGCTCCTCGCCGACGCCAAGCAGGAGGCTGATCAGTATCGTGAGCAGACCCGGCGGGCGGCGGACGAGGCGAGTCGGCAACGAATCACGATCCTGGAGCAACTAGTGGGCGTATACCGCGTCCTGGAGGGGTTTCCGGTCGCTCTCGAGTCGGCATACCAAGAGCGAAAGAATTGGCCGGAGACGAGCGTGGTGGTGCCGTTGAGACCAGAAAATCAGCATGGTGTGAGCCCCGGTAGCCTCGCCGCCGAGGGCGGGATAAAGCCGTCTTAGCCGCATCTCTGCGATGACGTTCGCCGCCGACGTAAGGGCCGCAGGAACAAGATTCCGAGGCGGGCCGCCAGGGGCGTGGTCCCCCGTCAGTTTCTTCATCGCAGCACCGCCTCAGCCGCGGAACCACAGGGGAAGCCGGCGGCGCTGTCAGCCCAGTGGCGAACCACCGGGATCAGGGACGGTCTGTAGGCGACCACCGCGGCGGCGATGACCACGCCCATGTCGTGCTGAGACATCCGCTCCTCGCCGGTGCTGACTATCGAGCCCACACTGGCGTCGTTCTGTGGGGAGGCGCTCAGTTGGTCCACGAGGTCATGAGCGTAGGAGACCATCGCCTCGGGATTGGGGTAGGACACCCCGTTCTGATCGAGCAACTGCAGATAGGTCACATCGGCCTGGGTGGCGGGGGCCGCTGACGCCAGCGCCGAAGCACCGGCCATCAGGCCCAGTATCGCCATCAGCAGCACTGCCGCCCATTTCAGAACCTTCATCATGTTCCTCCTTCACCTTCGCGGCACGACCTGCAGGACAACCCCGCCTCCATCGAGGCGATCAACCCAGAACGGCGCGTCGAGGCCTGCGAAGCAAGGGCTGCTCTTGATACCACCGTGCCGACATAGCGGGCCCACCGCCACCACCACCCACATTCCCGACGCAAATTCGCTCGTCCGCGAGGGCGAGACGATGACCACCGCCGCGATGGTGACGTACGCACACCACCAAATCCACCAGGCCCGAGCGCATCTGAGCGTCCCAAGTAGCATCACCGAGCCCGCGTCGGCAGGTCGCGGATAGGGCCGGCAAATTCGGCTATGGGCTTGGGGCGTCAAGAAAAAGGGTACACAGGCTTGCCTGCTTTCAAATGGAACGCACCCCCTGGCATGCGAGGTTTAAGGAGAGCGCGTGCATTCTTCGGCACCACAGCCGGCCGGCTCCGACGGCCTTAGGCCGGTGCCCATGAGGTTGACGGGCAAGGTGGTCGACATCCTCGTGAATCCGCCGCGACTGTCGGATCGGCCGAGGCTGAAGAGTGCGGTGTCCGGCAAGACCGTGCTGGTGACCGGCGCCTCCTACGGCATAGGTGAGGCGACTGCCAGCAAACTGGCCGCCGCCGGGGCGACCGTCCTGCTCGTTGCTCGGTCGGCGGATAGGCTCGACGAGGTTGCCGCGTCGATCGGCGCCGGCGGCGGACGGGCGGTCCCCTATCCGGCCGACCTGACCGACGAGGCGCGAATCGCAGCGCTGACAAAGCAAGTGAATGAGAATCACGGCCCCCCGGACATCGTCGTCAGTAATGCCGCCAAGTCGATTCGGCGGTCGCTGCGACTTCAGTACGACAGGCCGCACGACTTTCAGCGCACTATCGACACCAACTATCTCGGTCCGATTCGGTTGCTGCTCGGCTTACTTCCGGCGATGCGGGAGCATGGGACCGGACACATCGTGAATGTTTCGACCATCGGTGTCCGGATGATTCCGACTCCGCGCTGGGGGACGTACATAGCTTCCAAGGGCGCGTTCGACATGTGGTTGCGCAGCGTCGCACCGGAACTCCACGCCGACGGCATCGATATCACGTCCGTTTACATGGGGTTGGTCCACACCCGGATGAGCGAGCCCACGGCGGTGCGCGGCGGCCAGCCGGGGCTGTTGCTGAGCAAGGTCAGCAGCAAGCAGCCGTTCGAGGGCTACACCGACGCAGAGGCAAGCGAGAAGAAGCTGGTGCGCAACGCATTCCGCGACGGCGACGTCTGGATCAACACCGGCGACCTGATGCGTCCACAGGGCTTCCGGCACGCGGCGTTCGCCGACCGGCTCGGGGACACGTTCCGGTGGAAAGGCGAAAACGTCGCGACGACCGACGTCGAAGCAGCCGTATCGGCCGGACCGGGCGTTGAAGCGGTCACGGTCTTCGGAGTGCAGGTGTCCGGCGCCGACGGGCGCGCCGGCATGGCCGCCGTTGTGCTGAAGGAGGGCCACCAGTTTGACGGCAAGGCGTTGGCCGACACGGTCTATGAGAGGCTGCCCCGCTACGCGGTGCCGTTGTTTCGGGTGGTCGATTCACTGGATCAGACCTCGACGTTCAAGAGCCAAAAGAGCGGTCTGCGCAAGCAGGGCTACGGACCCGACGTCGGGGACCCGCTCTACGTGCTGAAAGGCCGAGACGAAGGCTTTGTGCCCTTTTACAACGACTATCCCGATGAGTTAGCAGCCGGCTCCCGGCCAAAGGACTGATGCGGCGGGACTACGGACTTATCACTGCCGATCCGCGGGGTCGTGCGACCGCTGGTCGAAGAAGTGCATCAACCGCGAGTCAGCATCCGCCACAGAAACGAGTAACTGAGCGCCGACTTGAAGGCGACCTGCTCGTTGTCGGCCGCGCCGGCGTGCCCGCCCTCGATGTTCTCGTAGTACCAGACCGGATGGCCGGCGGCTTCCAGGGCCGCCGTCATCTTGCGGGCATGGCCCGGATGCACCCGGTCGTCGCGGGTGGACGTGGTCAGCAGCACCGGTGGGTAGCGGCGCGTCGCCGAAACGTTCTGGTAGGGCGAGTATTCGGAGATGAACGCCCAGTCGTCGGGGTTGTCCGGGTCGCCGTACTCGGCCATCCACGAGGCCCCGGCCAGCAGCAGGTGGTAACGCTTCATGTCCAGCAGCGGCACGTCGCACACCAGCGCGCCGAACTTTTCCGGGTACTGGGTGAGCATGATGCCCATCAGCAGCCCGCCGTTGCTGCCGCCCCGCGCGCCCAGCTGCCCGACCGTGGTGATCCCGCGGTCCACCAGATCGGTTGCCACCGCGGCGAAGTCCTCGGCCACCTTGTGCCGGTTCTCGCGCATCGCCTGGGTGTGCCAGCCGGGCCCGTACTCGCCGCCGCCGCGGATGTTGGCCAGCGCGTAGGTGCCCCCGCGGGCCAGCCACAGCCGGCCCAGCACTCCGCTGTAGGCCGGCGTGTTGGCGGTTTCGAATCCGCCGTATCCGCTCAGCAGGGTGGGCCCGGGACCGTCGGCGTCGCTGCGCCGCACGACGAAGTACGGGATCGCCGTGCCGTCTTTCGACGCCACGAAATGCTGTGCCACCGAAAGGTTTCCGGCGTCGAAGAATGCCGGGGCGGACTTGATCGGGTCGAGCCGCGCGCCGGCGGCGCCGCGCATCAGCCGCGAGGGCGTGACGAATCCGCTGGAATCGAGGAAGAACTCGTCGCCGGTGTCGTCAGCGGCGACGACGATGGTGTTGGTCGCGGCCGGGATGCCCGCGACCGGTTCGCGCCGCCACTCACCCGGGGTGGCGATCTCGACGCGGCTGGCCACGTCGGCGAGCGTGACGATGAGCAGGCGGTCCCTCGTCCACGCGTAGTGGTTCAGGGCGGTGTGCTCGTCGGGCTCGAACACCACCGCCAATTCGGCTGTGCCGTCCAGGAATTCGTCGTAGTCGGCCGCCAGCAGCGAACCCGCGGTGTAGGTCGCGTTGCCGGTGTACCAGTCGGTGCGCAGCTCGATCAGGATCCACTCGCGGTGGACCGACAGGCTCGCGTCGGTGGGTGCGTCGATGCGGATCAGCTCCGGGCCGCGCAGCTCGTAGACCTCTTCGTTCCAGAAGTCGAGCGCGCGCCCCAGAAAGGTGCGCTCGAAGCCGGGGGTGCGATCCACCGTCGCGCAGACGCGGACGTCGGCGTGGGAGCCCTCGAAGACGGCCTGCGCGTCGGCCAACGGCGTGCCCCGGCGCCACCGCTTGATCACGCGCGGGTAGCCGGAGTCGGTGAGGGAGTCTGCGCCGAAGTCGGTGCCCACCAGTACGGCGTCCGGGTCGGCCCAGGCGATCTGCGACTTGGCCTCCGGCAACTGAAACCCGTCGGCGACGAATTCGCGTGTGGCCATGTCGAATTCGCGCACGATGGACGCGTCCGAGCCGCCGCGGGACAGGCCGATCAGCGCCCGGGTGTGGTCGGGTTCGATGACGCCGGCGCCGGCCCACACCCATTTCTCGTCGTCGGCGCGACCCAATTCGTCGACGTCGATCAGCACGTCCCACTCCGGGGAGTCGGTGCGATAGCTGTCCAGCGTGGTGCGCCGCCACAGCCCCCGCGGGTTGGCGGCGTCGCGCCAGAAGTTGTAGAGGAACTCGCCTCGGCGGACCACATACGGAATCCGGGCATCGGTGTCGAGCACCTCGAGCGCCTCGGCGCGCATCCGCTCGAACTCCGCGTCGCGAAACTTCGCCAGGGTCGGTTCGTTGCGCGCCCGCGCCCACGCCAGCGCCTCGTCGCCGGTGACCTCCTCCAACCAGAGGTAGGGGTCGTTGCTGGTGGGTTCGGCGGCTTCAGGCGTCATGGGAGCCATTCTGGCCCCCGGCGGTAGTGTGAGGTGTATTACACGAGGTCGAACGAGGAGTGAGAGCAGATGACTGTTTTCGCACGTCCGGGGTCTGCCGGGGCGTTGATGTCGTACGAATCCCGGTACGGGAACTTCATCGGGGGTCAGTGGGTCGCGCCGGTGGGCGGGCGTTATTTCGAAAACCCGACGCCGGTGACCGGCCAGACGTTCTGCGAGGTGGCCCGCTCCGACGAGGCCGACATCGACAAGGCGCTCGATGCCGCGCACGCCGCGGCCCCGGCGTGGGGCAAGACCGCGCCGGCCGAGCGGGCGGCGATCCTGAACAAGATCGCCGAGCGGATCGACGAGAACACGGCCGCGCTGGCGGTGGCCGAGGTCTGGGACAACGGCAAGCCGGTGCGCGAGGCGCTGGCCGCCGACATCCCGCTGGCGGCCGACCATTTCCGGTATTTCGCCGCGGCGATCCGCGCCCAGGAGGGTTCGCTGAGCCAGATCGACTCCGACACCGTCGCCTATCACTTCCACGAGCCGCTCGGGGTGGTGGGGCAGATCATCCCGTGGAACTTCCCGATCCTCATGGCCGCCTGGAAGATGGCGCCCGCGCTGGCGGCCGGCAACGCGGTGGTGCTCAAACCCGCCGAGCAGACGCCGGCGTCGGTGCTGTATCTGATGTCGCTGATCGGCGACCTGCTGCCGGCGGGAGTGGTCAACGTCGTCAACGGGTTCGGCGCCGAGGCCGGCAAGCCGCTGGCCTCGAGCAACCGGATCGCCAAGATCGCGTTCACCGGGGAAACCACCACCGGGCGGCTGATCATGCAGTACGCCTCCCAGAACCTGATCCCGGTGACCCTGGAACTCGGCGGCAAGAGCCCCAACGTCTTCTTCTCCGACGTGATGGCGGCCAACGACGACTTCCAGGACAAGGCGCTGGAGGGTTTCACCATGTTCGCCCTCAACCAGGGCGAGGTGTGCACCTGCCCGTCGCGCAGCCTGATCCAGGCCGACATCTACGACGAGTTCCTGGAGCTGGCCGCGATCCGGACCAAGGCGGTGCGGCAGGGCGATCCGCTGGACAGCGAGACGATGCTGGGTTCGCAGGCCTCCAACGACCAACTGGAAAAGATCCTGTCCTACATCGAGATCGGCAAGGACGAGGGCGCCAAGATCATCACCGGCGGGGAGCGTGCCGAGCTGGGCGGTGACCTGTCGGGCGGCTACTACATGCAGCCGACCATCTTCGGCGGCAACAACACCATGCGGATCTTCCAGGAGGAGATCTTCGGGCCGGTGGTGGCCGTCACCTCGTTCTCCGACTACGACGACGCGATGTCGATCGCCAACGACACCCTTTACGGCCTGGGCGCGGGCGTGTGGAGCCGCGACGGCAACACCGCCTACCGGGCCGGCCGCGACATCCAGGCCGGCCGGGTGTGGGTCAACTGCTACCACGTGTATCCGCCGCACGCGGCGTTCGGCGGCTACAAGCTGTCCGGTTTCGGTCGCGAGTGCCACAAGATGGCGCTCGAGCACTACCAGCAGACGAAGAACATGCTGGTGTCCTACTCCGACAAGGCGCTGGGATTTTTCTGACAATGGGTTCCTTCTGATGGTCGCTGGCGCCGTCATCACCCCCGCCGCCGCGGACCTGTTGGCGCGGCTACAGGAGCGGCACGGTCCCGTGATGTTCCATCAGTCCGGCGGCTGCTGCGACGGGTCGTCGCCGATGTGCTACCCGAGCGGCGACTTCCTGGTCGGTGACCGTGACGTGCTGCTCGGCGTGCTGGATGTGGGTGACGGGGTGCCCGTGTGGATTTCCGGCCCGCAATACGAGGTCTGGAAGCGCACCCAGTTGGTCATCGACGTGGTGCCGGGCCGCGGCGGCGGGTTCAGCCTGGAGGCGCCCGAAGGCGTGCGGTTCCTCAGCCGGGGCCGCGTCTTCACCGACGCGGAGAAGGCCGAGCTGGCGGTCGCACCCGTCGTCACCGGTGCCGCCTACGAGCGTGGCGAGCGCCCGTCGGAGCAGGGTCGGGTGGTGCCCCTGGATACCGCGGCCGCGCCGGGAACGTGCGGCCCCGGCCCTCGATGACCGCAGTAACCTCGTCAGCGTGATCCCGCTTCCGCGTCCCTGGTTGCTGGCCAGCGCCATGCTGATCGGTTGCGCGGTGGGGCTGTTGGCCGGGGTTGCGCTCACCGTCGTGGTCCATGCCAGGGTGCGTCCCAACGTCGTCATCGCGCTGGTGGTCGGGATCCCGACCGTGACCGGGCTGCTGACGGTGCTGTTTTCCGCGCGTCGATGGGTGACGATGGTGGGCGCGTTCATCCTGTCGCTGGGGCTGGGTTGGTTCGGCGCGCTCGTCGCCCTGCAGGTGGCCTCCGGTGGCTGACGACGACGATCGGGCGTCGAGCCCCGGGACCGAGGCGTTCGTGCCGGATTTCGAGGAGGAGGAAGAGGACACCGGCACCCAGTCCTTCGTCCCCGACTTCGACGACGACACCGGCTCGCAGCCGATTCCGCTCGTCGCGGCGGAGGAGCAACCGGCGCAGCGGGCGCCCGAGCCGCCCGCGTCCCCGCAGGAGGACGAGGCCGGCGCCGTACCGGTGCAGCCGATCACGGTTCCCGGTCGCTACCTGTACCTGAAGTGGTGGCAGCTGGTTTTGGTGCTGCTCGGCGTGTGGGCCGTGTCGGCCCCGGTCGGTGTCGGCTTGTTCTACTGGTGGTACCACTCGATCAGCAAGACCCCCACGGCGTTCGCGGTCCTGGTGTACGTCGTGGCGTGCGCCGTGGGCGGCGTGATGCTGGCGATGGCGGAGGGCAGGGCCCTGCTCTCGGCGCTGTCGCTCGCGGTGATGTCGGGGCCGTTCGCGTCCCTCGCTGCCGCCGCGCCCCTGTACGGCTACTACTTCTGCGAGCGGACGGGCCACTGCCTGGTCGGCGTCATCCCGTACTAACGGTTTCGTCGTAGGCAAAGGCCACTAGGGTAGGGCTCGTGACTTCCCACCATGACGTCGTCGTCCTCGGGGCAGGCCCCGGCGGATATGTCGCGGCCATTCGCGCCGCACAGCTAGGCCTGAACACCGCAGTCGTCGAGTCGAAGTACTGGGGCGGAGTCTGCCTCAACGTCGGCTGCATCCCGTCCAAGGCGTTGCTGCGCAATGCCGAGCTCGTCCACATCTTCACCAAAGAGGCCAAGACCTTTGGCATGAACGGCGAGGCGACCTTCGATTACGGCATCGCCTTCGACCGCAGCCGCAAGGTCGCCGAGGGCCGCGTCGCCGGCGTGCACTTCCTGATGAAGAAGAACAAGATCACCGAGATCGACGGGTACGGCAGGTTCACCGATCCGCACACGCTCTCGGTCGACCTCAACGACGGAGGAACCGAGACCGTCACGTTCGACAACGTCATCATCGCCACCGGCAGCAGCACCCGGCTGGTTCCGGGCACGTCGCTGTCGGCCAACGTGGTGACCTACGAGGAACAGATCCTGTCCCGGGAGCTGCCCGAGTCGATCATCATCGCCGGGGCGGGGGCCATCGGCATGGAGTTCGGCTACGTGCTGAAGAACTACGGCGTCGACGTGACCATCGTGGAGTTCTTGCCGCGCGCGCTGCCCAACGAGGACGCCGAGGTGTCCAAGGAGATCGAGAAGCAGTTCAAGAAGCTGGGCGTCAAGATCCTGACCGCGACCAAGGTCGAGTCCATAACCGACAGTGGCTCCGCAGAGGGCGGAGTCACCGTGACCGTCAGCAAGGACGGCAACGCACAGGAGCTCAAGGCCGCGAAAGTGTTGCAGGCCATCGGGTTTGCGCCCAACGTCGAGGGCTACGGGCTGGAGGCGGCCGAGGTCGCGCTGACCGAGCGCAAGGCGATCGGCATCACCGACTACATGCGCACCAACGTCGACCACATCTACGCCATCGGCGACGTCACCGGCCGGCTGATGCTGGCCCACGTCGCCGAGGCCATGGGCGTGGTTGCGGCCGAAACCATCGCCGGCGCAGAGACTTTGGCCCTGGGCGACTACCGCATGCTGCCGCGCGCGACGTTTTGCCAGCCGCAGGTCGCCAGCTTCGGGCTGACTGAGGAGCAGGCCCGCGACGAAGGCTACGACGTCGTGGTGGCCAAGTTCCCGTTCAGCGCCAACGCCAAGGCGCATGGCCTGGGCGACCCCAGCGGTTTCGTCAAGCTGGTCGCCGACAGCAAGTACGGCGAGCTGCTGGGCGGCCACCTGATCGGCCACGACGTGTCCGAGCTGCTGCCCGAGCTGACGCTGGCGCAGAAGTGGGACCTGACGGCCAACGAGCTGGCCCGCAACGTGCACACCCATCCCACCATGTCCGAGGCGCTGCAGGAGTGCTTCCACGGCCTTCTCGGCCACATGATCAACTTCTGAGCCGATGATTCGCAGCGACATCGTCATCGGCGTCATCGGCGGCGTCGCCACGGGTTATGTCCTGTGGCTGGTGGCCTTTTCGATCGCCGACGACAACGCGGCGGTGGGCCGGTGGGCCCCGACGGTGTTGCTCCTGTCGCTGGCGCTGGCGGTCTGCGCCACCCTGTGGGCGTCGCTGCAGCGCCGGCGCCTGAAGTACGCGTGGTCGGCGTTCGGCTTCGGCCTGCCCCTGCTGCCGGTGGTGCTGACGCTGGCCGTGCTGGCCGACGTCTACTTCTAGCCGGGCCTGTCCAAGGGGATCGCCAGCGCGGACATCGTCGCGGCCAGGCCGTCGTATTGGCTTGCCAGCAGACAGAATTCGATGAGCTGGCGCCGATCCAGGTGCGTCGCCAGCTGCCGCCAGGTCTCGTCGGTGACCGTGCGTTGCTTGATGAACTCGTCGGTGGCTGCCAGCAGCGCCTGCTGCCGGACGGTCAGGCGGGCCCCGACCCGGTCCAGCGTCTCGGGCCACGCGAAAATGGCGGCCTGCAGGTCGTCGTCCAGCCCCTGATTTCGTGCCATCCCGCGATGGTGCTGCAACTCGTATTCGCAACCGCGCACATGCGCGACCCGAAGGATCACCAACTCGGTGTCGATCGCCGGCAGCCGGCCCCGCAGCAGCCGGCCGCTGTACATCGACCAGGTCCAGAACAGCATCCGGCGCTGGCCCAGGGTGGTGAACAGGTGCATCTCCGGAACCCGCATCCTGCGCGCGGCCAACTTCGCCATCAACCAGTTGATCGGCCCGAGCTCGCGGAACCGGCCCGACGGGATGCGACCGGCCTGACCGGCTTGACCGTCGTGAGCCGCGGTCACGGTTGCTTCACCAGGTACGGGGACACGGTGCTGCGGTGCTCGTCGAGGTCGAGCGCGCGGCCCAGCGCCGGGAACGCCCGCTGCGGGCAGTTGTCGCGTTCGCAGACCCGGCAGCCGGCACCGATGGGTGTGGCGATGTTCTCCAGGTCGCCCGCCAAGTTCAGTCCTTCCGAGTAGACGAGCCGGTGCGCGTGACGGAGCTCGCAGCCCAGCCCGATCGCGAAGGTCTTACCCGCCTGACCATACCGCGCTGCGCGGCGTTCCACGGTGCGGGCCACCCACATGTAGTTGCGGCCATCGGGCATCTGGGCGATCTGCACCAGGATTTTGCCCGGGTTGGCGAACGTTTCGTAAACGTTCCACAACGGGCACGTCCCGCCGCTGGAGGAGAAGTGAAAACCGGTGGCGGACTGCCGTTTTGACATGTTGCCGGCACGATCCACCCGCACGAACGAGAACGGCACCCCCCGCATCGTCGGCCGCTGCAACGTCGAAAGCCGGTGCGCGATGGTCTCATAACTGACCGAGTAGAACGACGACAACCGCTCGACGTCGTAGCGGAAGTTCTCGGCGACGTCGTGAAACTGGCGGTAGGGCAGCACCGCGGCCGCGGCGAAGTAATTGGCCAGGCCCAGCCGGGCCAGCGTGTGCGACTCCTCGCTGGTGAATTTGCCCTCCGCGACCAGGCCGTCGATCAGCTCGCCGAACTCGAGGTACGCCAGTTCGGCCGCCAGCTTGAACACCTGCTGACCCGAGGAGAGGTGGTTGCTGATCTCCAGCGTCCTGGTGTTGGGGTCGAAGCGGTGCAGGACGGTGTCCCCGAGGTCGATGCGCCGCGTGATGTGTACCCCGTGCACCTCGGTGAGCCGGCGCGTCAACTCGCGGGCCAGGTCGCCGTGGTGCAGCCGCATCTTGATGGTGAGGTCCTCGGCGGCGGTGTCCAGCTCGTGCAGGTAGTTCTGGCGCTGGTAGAAGTAGTCGCGCACCTCCTCGTGGGGCATGGTGATCGACCCGCTGCCGCTGCCGTCGGAGTACCGCTCCTCGGTGGCGGCGGCCAGCTGCGCGGTGGTGATCCGGTAGCGCCGGTGCAGGTTGACCACGGCGCGGGCCAGGACGGGATGAGCGCTCACCATCTCGGCCACTTCGGGGGGCTCGACGTCGATGTCCAGGTCGCGGTCCATCGTCACCTCGCGCAGCTCGGCAACCAGCCGGGTGTCGTCCTGGGAGGCGAAGAAGGTGGCGTCCACCCCGAACACCTCGGTGATCCGGAGCAGCACGGCCACCGTCAGGGGCCGGACGTCGTGCTCGATCTGGTTGAGGTAGCTCGGCGAGATCTCCAGCATCTGCGCGAGCGCGGCCTGAGAAAACCCGCGCTCGTTGCGGAGCTGGCGAACGCGGGAGCCGACGAAGGTTTTGGCCACCCAAAAAGCGTACCGGGCGCTGCGAAGGTACGGTTCGCAGAGTTGGCACCGCGGCGGGATCCGTTCACGATTGGTGTTTGAAAGACGCGATTTGGCATCATTCGCAGCGGCGCCCGGGGTTAACCTGGGATACCGACACGGAGGGAACGGGGAGACAAGTCGTGAGCCTGGACAAGATAATGATGCCGGTGCCCGACGGCCACCCCGATGTATTCGATCGCGAATGGCCGCTGCGGGTTGGTGACATCGACCGCACCGGTCGGCTGCGGCTGGACGCGGGTGCCCGGCACATCCAGGACATCGGCCAGGACCAGCTGCGCGAGATGGGCTTCGAGGAGACCCATCCCCTGTGGATCGTCCGGCGCACCATGGTCGACTTGATCCGCCCGATCGAGTTCCAGGACATGCTGCGCTGCCGGCGCTGGTGTTCGGGCACCTCCAACCGGTGGTGCGAGATGCGGGTGCGCATCGACGGTCGCAAGGGTGGCCTGATCGAGTCCGAGGCGTTCTGGATCAACATCAACCGGGAAACGCAGGCGCCCGCCCGCATCGCCGACGACTTCCTGGCGGGTCTGCACAAGACGACCTCCATCGGCCGGCTGCGGTGGAAGGGGTATCTGAAGCCCGGCAGCCGCGACCTGAGAGCCGGAGCCACCGAGATCCACGAGTTCCCGGTCCGGGTGACCGACATCGACCTGTTCGATCACATGAACAATTCGGTGTACTGGAGCGTGGTCGAGGACTACCTGGCGTCGCACCCCGAGCTGGTGCAGGGGCCGCTGCGCACCACGATCGAGCACGAGGCGCCGGTCGCGCTGGGCGACAAACTGGAGATCATCTCGCACATCCACCCGGCCGGCTCGACCGATCAGTTCGGCCCCAACCTGGCGGATCGGCCTGTTACAACGCTCACATATGCCGTCGGCGACGAGACTAAAGCCGTCGCCGCCCTCTTCGCCCTGTAACGGGACGGGCGCCCCGCCAATATCTGGCCTGACCTGCGTAGATACGGTTACTGACGGGTAGCTTCTGAAACGGTTCAGTTAGTGTTAATCTTCGCAAAGTTCGCAAAATCCCCCGGAGTCGTTGCCGAAGTTGGCAAATGAAACGGGTGGACCTGCAGTAACAAGCTGTGCCATCTTCGAGTTAGCACGCCAGTGAAGTTGAGCCCCGAGCTACCGCCGGGCGGCGGGTGGCGTGGACGTTTAGCGATAACTCAGCAAAGAACTGTTAAGGAGTAAGCCCCAATGTCTGTCGTTGGCACCCCGAAGAGCGCCGAGCAGCTGCAGCAGGACTGGGACACGAACCCGCGGTGGAAGAGCGTCACCCGCACCTACACCGCCGAGGACGTCATCGCGCTGCAAGGCACCGTCGTCGAGGAGCACACCCTGGCCCGCCGCGGCGCGGAGGTGTTGTGGGAGGAGCTGCACGACCTCGAGTGGGTCAACGCGCTCGGCGCGCTGACCGGCAACCAGGCCGTCCAGCAGGTGCGCGCCGGCCTGAAGGCCATCTACCTGTCGGGCTGGCAGGTCGCCGGTGACGCCAACCTGTCCGGCCACACCTACCCCGACCAGAGCCTGTACCCGGCCAACTCGGTTCCGCAGGTGGTGCGCCGAATCAACAACGCGCTGCAGCGCGCCGACCAGATCGCCAAGGTCGAGGGCGACAGGTCGGTGGAGAACTGGCTGGCGCCGATCGTCGCGGACGGCGAGGCCGGCTTCGGCGGCGCGCTCAACGTGTTTGAGCTGCAGAAGGCCCTGATCGCCGCCGGCGTCGCGGGTTCCCACTGGGAGGACCAGCTGGCGTCGGAGAAGAAGTGTGGTCACCTGGGCGGCAAGGTGCTGATCCCCACCCAGCAGCACATCCGCACCCTGACCTCGGCCCGGCTGGCCGCCGACGTGTGCGGCGTGCCGACCGTCGTGATCGCCCGCACGGACGCCGAAGCGGCCACGCTGATCACGTCCGACGTCGACGAGCGCGACCAGCCGTTCATCACCGGCGAGCGCACCAAGGAGGGCTTCTACCGCACCAAGAACGGCATCGAGCCCTGCATCGCGCGGGCGAAGGCCTACGCGCCGTTCGCCGACCTGATCTGGATGGAGACCGGGACCCCCGACCTGGAGGTCGCGCGCAAGTTCTCCGAGGCGGTCAAGGAGGCGTACCCCGACCAGATGCTGGCGTACAACTGCTCGCCGTCGTTCAACTGGCGCAAGCACCTGGACGACGGCACCATCGCGAAGTTCCAAAAGGAGCTTGCCGCAATGGGATTCAAGTTCCAGTTCATCACGCTGGCCGGCTTCCACGCGCTGAACTATTCGATGTTCGACCTGGCCTACGGCTACGCCCGCAACCAGATGAGCGCCTACGTCGAGTTGCAGGAACGCGAGTTCGCCGCCGAGGAGCGTGGCTACACCGCCACCAAGCACCAGCGCGAGGTCGGTGCCGGCTACTTCGACCGGATCGCCACCACGGTCGACCCCACCTCGTCGACGACGGCGCTGACGGGTTCGACCGAAGAGGGCCAGTTCCACTGAGGACGAGCGGGCTTGCCCGCGAGGACGAAGTGGAACAACGATGTAAGCCACTGATCACGCCGAACGTGCACCTGCGGCGAAAATTCGGTCGAATTCTCGCCCTGACTACACGCGCGGCGCACTGAAAAGCAGTAGCAGTAGCATAGGCCCCGCCCGGGGCAACCTGGGCGGGGCCTATTGCGGTGCACCACAATACGACTGGAGATAACAACAAGTGAGCGACGCAGCGATCCAGCGGGTGGGAGTCGTCGGCGCGG
>NZ_DATJPU010000181.1:0-3817 GCF_035506235.1 Mycobacterium sp. | reverse complement strand
CGCTCGAAGAAGCGATGAGCACCCAGCGCGCCATCCGGCGGATCAAAAGCGACCCGGTGGACGATGCGCTCGTCCTGCACCTCATCGAGCTGGCGACGAAGGCGCCGACCGGCTCGAACGCACAGAACTGGGAGTTCATCCTCGTCAAGGACCCTCGCGTCAAAGCGAGACTTGCGCGCTTGAATCGCAATGCCTTCCGCGTGTACGGCGCGATCGGCCGATGCGTCGTGGAGAGAAGCGGCGACGAGAAGATGATGCGGACATTGAAGGCCGCCCAATGGCAGGCCGACCACTTCGCCGACATCCCGGTTTTGGTGGTGGCATGCGTGAAAGGCGTCATTACGCCGTGGCCGCCGGTGGCCACGAGCAGTGCTTACGGCTCCATCTTCCCGGCCGTGCAAAACCTATTGCTCGCCGCGCGGGCGGCGGGGCTGGGCGCGGCACTGCTCACCCTGCCGCTGTTCAGCAATGTGCTCGCGCGGCGCGTCCTGGGCCTGCCGTGGAATGTCCATCCATGTGCCGTCATCCCGCTTGGCTGGCCGATTGGCAAATATGGCCCGACCACGCGTAAGCCTGTCGGCGAAGTCGTCTCGCTCGACCGCTACAGGAACCGAGCGTTCCTCGGCTCAGGCGCCTGAGGGCCTTATAGCTCGGCACGCTCCGAGGATTTGTGTAGGTGCCCGCGTCTCCGCGCGACAACGCCATGTGCCCGGCCGAGGACCGGTGACGACGGGAGGCCTGCGGTCTTCGGTTTCTGGCAGAAGACCGCAGGCCAGCGGCTTGCCGCTGCTAGGCGGGCAACCCCGACTCGTGCATCTGACGCGAGCGTTAGGCATCAGCCGCGCTTCTGGCCGACAACATGCGCCGACTCGGGCTGTCGCCGTTCGACATTGAACTGGTCGTCCTCAGCCATGGGCATTCCGACCACGTGACCGGCCTAGACGGATTCGTCCGCGCGGTCGGCCCGTCGAACCTGCCGCTGGTCGTGCACCCCGGGGCGTTTACTAAGCGCCGCATCGCCATTCCCGGCCTGTTCGAGCTCGAACTTCCCTCACCGCAGCGCAGCGCACTGCACCAAGCCGGCCTAGAAATCGTCGAACGCCGCCGGCCCTCGCTGCTGTTCGACGATTCCGTGCTGATCACCGGCGAGGTGGATCGCACCACCGGCTTCGAACACGACATGCCGCTTCATGAGGCGCTCACCGATGGGCCTGGGCACCCGACCCGCTCATCCTTGACGATCAGGCCCTCATCGTCCACGTCGCCGGTCACGGGCTGGTGGTGCTTACGGGGTGCGGCCACGCCGGGATCGTCAATATCGTTCGCTACGCGCGACGGCTCACCGGCGTCAGCACCGTTGCCGCGGTCGTCGACGGATTTCACCTCGGCGGTCCAGCATTCGAGCCCATCATCAAACCCACCGTCGACGCTCTGGCCGAGACCGGCGCCGAGGCAATCATCCCTGCCCACTGCACCGGATGGCGCGCGGCGCAAGCCCTGGCCCAAGCCATGCCCCACGCGTACATCCCCAATAGGGTCGGGTCCCGGCTTGAACTTCGGAACGGCCAGCCCACCTGAACGCATAGATGGCCGACCTGCTGCGATCTGTGCATCCATTGTCCCGCATGGGCAGATGCGCTCAGGTTAGCCAAGACCTGCACTTGTTCCGGCATGTCGCCCCTTCCCCTGACGTGAATTTGCGTAACACCTGTCCGACGTCGCCCGGGGCCAGCGCACAATGCCAGCCTTCTACGAACCGACTTTCGGCTATCTAGCACTGAGCTTCTGAGTAAATCGCGCCTTGGCAAACGGTGACCGAAACGCCGCCGGAGCAAGGGCCCACAATTATCGTCGGCAAAAGGGTGAGATCTAGCCGACGAAGGTAGGGCCAGTTAACTAGTTAGCATAGCTAATGTGGCCAAATGCGTGGCCATCGGGCATGAAAATGGCCCCCGGAGGAATCTCCGGGAGCCATTTCCGCTGGTAGCGGGGACAGGATTCGAACCTGCGACCTCTGGGTTATGAGCCCAGCGAGCTACCGAGCTGCTCCACCCCGCGTTGGTAAATTACAGGTTACCGAACGCGCGTCGCGGCGGCCAAATCGCACCCTGACCATCCCGTTCATCTGCGGTGGACGCGCACGGTCAGTTCGCCGAGGCGGACAAAGTCGCGCATGGGCTGCAGGCAGATCATCAAACACCCGTCGACCAGCCAGGCCGAGGGGTGCCGTCGACGGCGAGCACCGGCTCAGGCTGAGGTGGCACGGGTCTGGCGCCGAGCCCACCGCTTGGCCCACCTGCCCAGCGGCTCATAGGCTTGCAACAAACTGCGGCCTTCGTCAGAGAGCCGATAGCCGTTGGACCCTTTGCCGAGAATGCCCGCGTCGCGAAGCTCGCGCAGTCTGCTGTTGAGGACGCTGGCCGATACCCCGCCACAGCGTTGCTGCAGTTGGCGAAACGTCAATTCCTCCGAGCGCAACTCCCAGATGACCCGCATCGCCCACCGGCGTCCGAGCAAGTCCAGCAGAGCCATGATCGGTTGATTCGAGCTTTCGGACACAGCAGCAGCGTAACTCCGCGCCAACGACCCCGGCCCCTTGCGCTCCGATTTCCGGAGCGCTATCGTCATGCTTCGATAATCAGAGCAAGGAGGTCGTCGTGTCGCGTCAAGTCCGCATTGCCCCGTTGGAGCCTCCTTACCAACCCGATATCGAGCGGTTTCTCGCCAAATGGATGCCGCCCGGTTCCGCAGTGGCGCCGTTGGCGTTGTTCCGCACCTTGGCGGTTCATGACGAGCTCGCGGCGCGAATGCGTCCGCTGGGCGCCGGCATCCTGGGCAGCCGCATCGTGGCGCCACAGACGCGCGAGGTGCTGATCGCCCGAACGTGTGCCCTCTGTCACGCCGAGTACGAATGGGGCGTGCACGCCGTCGCCTTCGGCAAGCCGCTCGGCCTGACCGATGAACAGCTGCTTTCCACCGTGCATGGCGGACCGGAAGACGCATGCTGGAATGTCCAGCAGTGCAACATCATCCGCCTCGCCGACGAGCTGCACCACACCAGCACCATCTCCGACCAGCTGTTCCACGACCTCAGCGCCGACTTTGATGACAAACAAATCCTCGAACTGACCGCCACGGCAGGCTGGTATCACACCGTCGCCTACATCATCGGCGTTGCGGGCGTCGCGGCCGAACCGTGGGCCGCGCGGTTCCCCGCCATCGACGCGCGGCAGGACAACGCGTAATCCTATTCGGGCCACGTGTTCTTCAAGATGATCTCGACGAAGTTGTCGCGCACGAAAGTGGGATCGAAGTGTTGCAGTACGTCGGCGTTCACGGTGCCGAAGGTGCTGTCCGGGCGGTGCTTCATCCCGTCGTTGAAGGCCGCCAGCATGCGCGCTTGAAATCGGGTCGCGGGTGGGCGGCGGTGACGGCGGCAAGAGCTTCGGGGGAAAGGTCGTCGCGCCCGATGCCCAGCACGTCGGTCTCGACACCCGCTGTGACGCAGGCGATCTCGGGCGCCAGGAACTCGGGTATGCCGGGCGTGGTGTGCAAGGCGATGCTCAGCCACACCTTGTCGGCGTCGGCCACGTCGACGCCGCGCTGCAGCAGGAACTCCCGCGCCGCATTGGCGCCGTCGACCTCGAAGCGCAGGGTGGAGCTGCGGTAGTGCTCGGTAAGACCCAAGTCGTGAAACATCGCCCCGGCGTAGAGCAGCTCCAGGTCCGGTTGCAGCCCACGGCGGCGAGCCTGCAGCGCGCCGAACAGAAACACTCGCCGGGAATGGTTGAAAAGCAGGTCGTCTTCGGCGTCGCGG
>NZ_DATJPU010000180.1:0-71949 GCF_035506235.1 Mycobacterium sp. | reverse complement strand
GCCATCGTCACCGGATCGGGTGGCGGTATCGGCCAGGCGTACGCCGAGGCACTGGCCCGCGAGGGCGCGGCGGTCGTGGTGGCCGACATCAAAGCCGAGGCGGCCGAGGGGGTGGCCAAGCAGATCGTCGCCGATGGCGGCACGGCGCTGGCCGTTCCGGTCGACGTGTCCGACCCGGCGTCGGCCAAGGCGATGGCCGACCGCACGCTGACCGAGTTCGGCGGCATCGACTACCTGGTCAACAACGCCGCCATCTTCGGCGGCATGAAACTGGACTTTCTGCTCACCGTCGACCCCGAGTACTACAAGAAGTTCATGAGCGTCAACCTCGACGGCGCGCTGTGGTGCACCCGCGCGGTGTACAAGAAGATGGCCAAGCGCGGCGGCGGGGCGATCGTCAACCAGTCGTCGACCGCGGCGTGGCTGTATTCGAACTTCTACGGCCTGGCCAAGGTCGGCGTCAACGGCCTGACCCAACAGCTTTCGCGCGAACTGGGTGGCCAGAACATCCGGATCAACGCGATCGCTCCAGGTCCCATCGACACCGAGGCCAACCGGACCACCACGCCGCAGGAGATGGTCGCCGACATCGTCAAGGGACTGCCGTTGTCCCGCATCGGAACTCCCGAAGACGTCGTCGGGATGTGCCTGTTCCTGCTGTCCGACGACGCGTCGTGGATCACCGGGCAGATTTTCAACGTTGACGGCGGGCAGGTAATCCGGTCATGAGCCGCGCCGGCGACGATGCAGAGCGGAGCGATGAGGAGGAGCGGCGCCGATGGCAGAAGACTTGAAGCTCGGCTACATCGGGCTAGGGAACATGGGCGCGCCGATGGCCGCGAAGATGACGGACTGGCCCGGCGGGCTGACGGTCTACGACATCCGGACAGAGGCGATGACGCCGCTGGCCGAGAAGGGCGCCGGCCTGGCCGACAGCGTCGCCGACGTCGCCGCCGCCGACATCGTCCACGTCACCGTCTTGGACGACGCGCAGGTGCGCGAGGTCGTCGGCGAACTGGCCGTGCATGCCAAGCCCGGCACGGTGATCGCGATCCACTCGACCATCAGTGACACCACCGCGGTCGAACTGGCCCGCGAGCTCAAAACGCAGGGCATTCATGTCGTCGACGCACCGGTCAGCGGTGGCGCGGCTGCCGCCGCGAAGGGCGAACTGGCCACCATGGTGGGCGCCGAGCGCGAGGTGTACGAGCGGATCAAGCCGGCGTTCAAACACTGGGCGTCGGTGGTCATCCATGCCGGTGAGCCGGGCGCCGGGACCCGAATGAAGCTGGCGCGCAACATGTTGACGTTCACCTCCTACGTCGCGGCGTGCGAGGCCATGAAGCTGGCCGAGGCGGCCGGGCTCGACCTGCAGGCGCTGGGCCGGGTGGTGCGCCACACCGACGCGCTCACCGGCGGCCCGGGGGCGATCATGGTGCGCGACGACATGAAAGACCTTCAGCCGGAACATTTCCTGTACCAGCCGTTCATGCACACCCGGGGCCTCGGAGAGAAAGACCTGAGTCTGGCGCTGGCGCTGGGTGAGGCAATGTCGGTCGACCTGCCGCTGGCGCGTTTGGCGTACGACGCGCTGGCGGCCGGCCTGGGAGTGCCACACACAGAGAAAGAGGCGTGATGGACGAGCTGCGCCGCAAAGGCCTCGAGAAGATGAACGAGGTGTACGGCTGGGAGATGCCGAACATCGAGGGCGACGCGTACTTCGACCTGACCGTCGATCACCTGTTCGGCAGCATCTGGACGCGGCCCGGATTGTCGATGCGCGACAAGCGGATCATGACGCTGACGGCGGTGACCGCGATCGGGAATCGCGACCTGGCCGAGATCCAGATCAACGCCGCACTGCTCAACGGCGAGCTCACCGAGACCGAGCTCAAGGAGATGGCGGTCTTCCTGACCCACTATCTCGGCTTCCCACTGGGTTCGGCGCTCAACGGGGCCGTCGACGCCGTCGTCGCGAAGCGCAAGAAGGCCGCGGCCAAGGGCGCTGGCGAGGACAAGAAGGCCAACGTCGACGCCGCGCTGAAGATGCACTCGGGCAAGGCCGACAACTAGGGTCTCTCTTTGCGCTCGTTGTTGATCGACGAGTAGAGAGCCGGTTGGCCTGTCCGCGCGCGGGGGTCGCAGGGCCGCAGGATTCACGTAACCTCTTGCGTCACTTCAGTTTCAGTGGTCACAACGTGGTCTTTTTTGTCGGTAGGTGTTCCTAAAGTTTGAGGCATGGGTGCGGACACTCGCGAGGAGAACGTCGAGGTCTTCGACGCGCTCGATAGCGTCGTGGACCGCCTGTGCGCGTTGTCTTTTGACGTGTTCACGAACCCGGAGCGGTTGCGGGCCTTGGAGCGTTTGGAACGCGTGGCCCGTCGACTGCGGGCGCCCCAGCACGCCTTGATCAACCGGCTCGGCGCGCAGGCCGGCGAGGAGGAGTTGGGCGGCACGCTGCGTTCGGCGCTGGCCGACCGGTTGCGTATCACCAAGGCTGAGGCCGGTCGGCGCATCGACGAAGCCGAGGATCTCGGAGAACGGCGGGCGCTCACCGGTGAGCCGCTGGCGCCGAACCTGAGCGCGACCGCGGCCGGCCAACGCGATGGCCTGATCGGTGATGGGCATGTGAAGGTGATCCGCAGCTTCTTTGCCCGTCTGCCTGCCGAAGTGGACCTGTTTACCCGGGAAGCCGCCGACGCCGACCTGGCCGAGAAGGCCGGCGGGTACCGACCCGACGAACTGGCCAAGTATGCCCAGCGGATCATGGACTGGCTCAACCCTGACGGCGAATTCAGCGACGAGGAACGCGCCCGTAAGCGCGGCATCACTTTGGGAGCGCAGGGGTCCGACGGCATGTCGCGCATCAGCGGGCTGATGACCCAGGACTTGCGGGCCGCCATCGAGGCCATGCTGGCCAAGCTGGCCGCCCCCGGGGCGTGTAACCCCGACGACGACACACCGCTCATCGACGAGACGCCCGATGAGCAGGCGGTGCGGCGCGACACCCGATCCGAGGCCCAACGCAACCATGACGGATTCCTCGCCGGACTGCGCGGCCTCCTCGCCTCCGGCGATTTGGGCCGACACAACGGGTTGCCGGTGTCGATCGTCGTGACCACCACGTTGCAGGATCTCGAGGCCGCCGCCGGCAAGGGTCTGACCGCGGGCGGCACCCTCGTGCCGATGTCGGATGTGATCCGCTGGGCCGGCCACGCTCACCATTATCTGGCGATTTTTGACGAAGGCCGGCCGCTGGCGCTGTATCACACGAAACGGCTGGCTTCCCCCGCACAGCGGATCATGTTGTACGCCAGGGATCGTGGGTGTACGAAGCCGGGCTGCGACGCGCCCGCCTACCACAGCCAGGTCCACCATGTCCGGGGATGGACGGCCACCCGCCGCACCGACATCAACGACCTCGCCCTGGCGTGTGGTCCCCATAACCGACTCGCCGAAAAGGGCTGGACCACCCGCACCAACGCCCGCGGCGACACCGAATGGATCCCGCCGCCGCACCTGGATTACGGCCAACCGCGAACGAATACCTTTCATCACCCTGAGAAACTCCTGGCACCCGACGACGACGAGGAAGCGGATTGACGTCGGGAAAGTAAAGGCGGTGCCGGACATCCCCGACGAGAACATCTGCTACCGGGGTGGCTGGGGCGGCTCGATGGCCGTCATGAACCCGTACTGCCGCACCACCTTCGCTTACGTGATGAACAAGATGGGACAGGTCACCTCGGCCGGAACCGAGCGCACCCGCAAATACACCCGGCTGATCTACCAGGCCCTGTAGGCGCGGGGTGCGGGCACGGCTAGTCTGACGTGTCGTGCGCGTCCTGGTGATCGGTTCCGGTGCCCGTGAGCATGCGCTGCTGCTGGCGCTCCGCAAGGACCCGCAGGTCACGGGACTGGCCGTTGCCCCGGGCAACGCCGGCACCGCCCGCCTGGCCGAGCAGCACGACGTCGACGTCACCTCCGGAGACGAGGTGGTCGCGTTGGCGCGCGAGCTGCGGGCCGACATGGTGGTCATCGGTCCCGAAGTCCCGCTGGTGCTGGGGGTGGCCGACGCCGTGCGTGCCGCCGGCATCGTGTGCTTCGGCCCCGGCAAGGACGCCGCCCGCATCGAGGGCTCCAAAGCCTTCGCCAAAGAGGTCATGGCCGCCGCCGGCGTGCGGACCGCCGCGAGCGAAATCGTCGACAGTCCCGCCCGTTTGGACGTCGCGCTGGACCGCTTCGGCCCGCCGGCCGGCGACCCCGCCTGGGTGGTGAAGGACGACGCCCTGGCCGCCGGCAAGGGCGTGGTGGTGACCCCCGATCGTGACGTGGCGCGGGCCCACGCGGCCGGGCTGCTCGAGGCGGGACACCCGGTGCTGCTGGAGTCCTTCCTTGACGGCCCCGAGGTCTCACTGTTCTGCGTCGTCGACGGCCGCACCGTGGTGCCGCTGTTGCCCGCGCAGGACTTCAAGCGGGTCGGCGACGGTGACACCGGACCCAACACCGGCGGCATGGGCGCCTACGCACCGCTGCCGTGGCTGCCCGGCGAGGTGTACCGGGAAATCGTCAGCCAGATCGTCGAACCCGTTGCGGCCGAACTCGTTAAGCGGGGATGCCCGTTCAGCGGATTGCTCTACGTGGGTCTGGCGATCACCGCGAAAGGGCCCGCGGTGGTCGAATTCAATTGCCGCTTCGGCGATCCCGAGACGCAGGCCGTGCTGGCGCTGCTGGAGTCGCCGCTGGGCCAACTGCTCTATGCCGCGAGCACCGGCATGCTGGCCGATTTCGGCGAGTTGCGCTGGAGCGACGGCGCCGCCGTGACGGTCGTGTTGGCGGCCGAGAACTATCCCGGACGTCCCCGGATCGGAGACGTCGTCGTCGGCTCGGAGGCCGAGGGCGTGCTGCACGCCGGAACGGCGCGGCGCGCCGACGGGGCGATCGTCTCCTCGGGCGGCCGGGTGCTGTCCGTGGTCGGCACCGGAACGGACCTGTCCGCCGCCCGCGCGCGGGCCTACGGAATTCTGCGCTCGATTCGATTGCCCGGCGGTCATTTCCGAAGCGACATCGCCCTCGCGGCGGCGGACGGCAAGGTCAGCGTCTAGAACGCTGCGGCCTGCCCGTCGCGGCGTGGATCGCTGACCGCCAAATACCCGTCGTCGAGGCGCCAGATCGCCTGGCAGCTGCCGAATTCGGCGTAGTCGTCAACGGTGACCAGGTCGTGGCCCCGGCGCCGGAGTTCGTCCAGGGTCGACTCCGGGAATCCCCTTTCGCAGCTCACCTGCGTGCCCTGCACCCACCGGAACCGGGGCCCGTCGCACGCCGCCTGCGGGTTCTGCCCGTGGTCGGCGATGCGGACCATCACCTGCACGTGGCCCTGGGGCTGCATCGTGCCGCCCATCACGCCGAAGCTCATCACCGGCGCGCCGTCCTTGGTGACGAAGCCCGGGATGATCGTGTGGTAGGGACGCTTGCCGGGCCCGAGCCGGTTCGGATGCCCTTCGGCCACAGCGAAATCCGAGCCGCGGTTTTGCAGCGACACTCCGGTGCCCGGCACCACCACGCCGGAGCCGAACCCCATGTAGTTGGACTGGATCATCGACACCATGACCCCCGCAGCGTCCGCGGCAGTCAAATAGACGGTCCCCCCGCGCGGTGTGCCCGCCGACGCCGGCTTGGCCCGCGTCCGATCGATCAGTGCCGCGCGCCGCCGCAGGTATTCCTTGTCCAGCAGGCGCTCCGGCGCCAATGCCATATGGTCGATGTCGGCGACATGAGCCTGCGCGTCGGCGAACGCCAGCTTCACCGCTTCGATCTGCAGGTGCACGCTGTCGGCGGAATCGGCCGGCCACGAGGACATGTCGAACTGCTCCAGGATGCCCAGGGCGATGAGCGCCACGATCCCCTGGCCGTTGGGCGGTATCTCGTGCACCGTGTACCCGCGGTAGCCGGTGTCGATCGTGCCAACCCAGTCGGCTCGATGAGCGGCGAGGTCGCCCGCGCGCATGGCCCCGGCATTGGCCAGCGCGTGCGCTTCCAGTTGGGCCGCGACGTCGCCGCGATAGAACGCCTCGCCGTTGGTGGCCGCGATCTTCTCCAGTGTCGCCGCATGATCCGGAAACCTAAACAGCTCACCGGCTTTCGGCGCCCGGCCACCCGGCAGGAACGCCTGGGCGAAGCCGGGTTGGTCCCTGAACAGCGGCACCTGGGCCGCCCACTGCTCCGCGACGGTCGGGGACACCAGAAAGCCGTTGCGGCCGTAAAAGATCGCGGGCTCGAAAAGCCTGTCGAACGGCAGTCTGCCGAACCTGGCGTGTAACTCGGCCCACGCCGACACGGCCCCGGGCACGGTCACCGAGTTCCAGCCGAATGCCGGAACGGCGTTGCCGCCGAAGTATTCCGGTGTCCAGGCCGCGGGTGAGCGCCCGGACGCATTGAGCCCGTGCAACCCCCGACCGTCCCACACGATCGCAAAGGCGTCCGAGCCGATGCCGTTGGACACCGGCTCCACGATCGTCAGCGTGATGGCGGTGGCGAGCGCCGCGTCCACCGCGTTGCCGCCGTCGGCGAGCATGCGCAGACCCGCCTGGGCGGCCAGGGGTTGCGACGTGCACACGACGTTGGCCGCCAAGACGGGCTTTCGCGGCCACGCGTAGGGGAGGCTCCAACCGAATGGTGCGGTCACTTCCGTGAGCGTAACGCTGGCCTGACGCTCGGCGCCCACCGCCGCGCTAGCGTGACGCTCGAAGGGGTCGCTCAGGCCGTCAGCAGCGGCGCCATCCACGTCAGCTCGGCCGGCAGTTGCGAGCTCCAGAACTCCGGGTTGTGCCCGCCGGGCGAGAACCCGCCCGTGGGCGGGTTGGGCAGTTGCGCGATGAACTGCTTCGTCGCGCCGTAGAAGGGGTCGCTGTCGCCGCAATCCACCCGGATCGGGATCGACGCCAGCGCGGGCATGCCGAACACCGAGTTCGCCGCGAAGTCGTCGGGCCCGTCGAACGCCCCCGGGGCGGCCGCCCCGGACGACAGCCACAACGCCGGACTCACCGCACAAATCGCGGCGGTGCGCGCGGGTCCCAGTCGGCCGCCGAGCAGCAGCGCGCCGTAGCCACCCATCGACCAGCCCAGGAAAGCCACCCGCGAGATGTCCAAATCCTGACCGCCCAGCATCGGGATCAGCTCGTCCAGCACCATGGCCCCCGCATCCTCGCCGGACGCCCTCTTGTGCCAATAGCCGCCGCCACCGTCGACGGCAACCACCGCGAACGGCGGCAGCCCGGCGTTGACGGCCTGGGCCAGCCCCTGCTCGACGCCGCCGGCCATCACGGTGGACGCGTCGCTGCCCTTACCGTGCAGCGCGATCACCGGTCGCAGCGCCTTGGTCTGCCCGGGCGGACGGGCGATCGCCCAATTGGTGTTGATGCCGCCGCGCGCCGCCGACACGAAGGAGCCCGTCACCATGGTCGGCGCGGCCTGGGCCGGCGCCGCCGGCGGCGGGGGTCGCAGTGGCGCCTGGGTGCGCGCCGCCGGCACCGGCGCGGCGTGAGATGTGCGGGGCTCGAGCAGGATGTCGAGGGCATATGCGCCTGCGGCGCCGACGGCCGCGCCCGCGCCGAGGCCGAGCAGCGCGCGGCGGCTCAAGTCAGGCATGCGCGCCATCATGCCATGGCCGTTTGACCAAAATGGCAATGCAGTACCACTTTTGCTGGCACCATGGCTAGTCGTGACTGCAGCGGTTACTCCAAAGGGAGAACGTCGGCGGTATGCGCTCGTGAGCGCCGCCGCCGAGCTGCTTGCCGAGGGCGGGTTCGAAGCGGTGCGTCACCGGGCCGTCGCCCGGCGGGCCGGACTGCCGTTGGCGTCGACCACCTACTACTTCTCGTCACTCGACGATTTGATCGCGCGAGCCGTCGAGCACATCGGCATGATCGAGATCGCGCAGCTCCGGGCGCGGGTCAACGAGCTGTCCCGGCGGCGCCGTGGGCCCGAGACCACCGCCGAGGTGCTGGTCGACCTGCTCGTGGGGGATCTGTCCGATCCGGCGCTCGTCGAGCAGCTGATCTCCCGATACGAGCGACACATCGCCTGCACACGCCTCCCCGCATTGCGTGAGACGATGCGCCGCAGCCTGCGGCAGCGCGCCGAGGCGGTGGCAGAGGCTATCGAGCGCTCCGGCCGCTCCGCACACATCGAGCTGGTGCGCACGCTTGTCTGCGCGGTCGATGGTTCGGTGGTCTCCGCCCTGGTGGAAGGCAGCGACCCGCGCGCGGCGGCAATGGCGACGGTGGTCGACATCATCGACGTGCTCGCACCCATCGACCCACGGCCGGTAGATCTGACCCGCTAGGGGCCGGGCAGCGACGGCGTCACGATGTAGCCGGTGGCGAAGTCACCATAGATCGTGACGGCCGCCGGGCAGCGCTGGGCGTACAACGCGACGTAGGCGCAGACGACGGCGTCGACCGGATCTTCCGCGCGGCGCAGGTCGCTCTTGCGTTGCGCCGTGATCACCTGCCGGCGCAGCTCCGCCCAGCCGTCGTCGCCCGCGACCTGCAGGGGCACCTCGGCGTGGGCGAGCTTTTCGACGCCGTCCATCAGGAGGAGCAGCTCCGAGCGGAGCCGGGCGAGGTCGCGGCCGGGTTTGGCCTTGTACTTGAGCGTCCGGGCCAGCCGGAAGAGCACCACGGTCGCCGGGTGCGGGTAGACCTCGATGGCGCGGCGCCCGGCCGGTGACCGCGGGTCCATGTCGAGGCCCAGCGTCCGGGCCAGCCGGGCGGCGCGTGGCGTGCCGGCGAACTCCGGTTTGGCGGTGTTGGCCGGGTGCGCTCCGGCCTCGAACCGGCGGAAGTCACGGTTGAGGGCTGCCTCGGCGGGCCGCTGGCCCGTCGGGTTGGTCACCACCAGCGGCGCGTCGAAGGCGACCAGGCAATCACCTTGGACGTAGGGCGACAGCGCGGCCAGCACCGCCGCGTCGTCGCGCACGGCGCCCAGGTGCACCAGCCGGCCGCCGGCGTCGACCACCGCGACGCCGGTCGGGTTGCGACCCGCCCAGGCCAGGTCGACGCCGGCGAAGTACACCCGCCACATTGTGCCGCGAGAGTGCAACTACCGGCGTCGCGACTCGGCGGATGCGTTGCCGGTCGCACTTTCGCGGCGCCGGACGAACCGTAAGCTGTGTGTTTGTGAGCATTCCGAACGTCCTGGCCACCCGGTACGCCAGCGCGGAGATGGTCGCGATTTGGTCGCCGGAGGCCAAGGTCGTCGCGGAGCGGCGGCTGTGGCTGGCCGTGCTGCGGGCCCAGGCCGAACTCGGCGTGGACGTTCCCCCGGAGGCGATCGCCGATTACGAGCGGGTGCTCGAGGACGTCGACCTGGCCTCGATAGCGAACCGCGAACGGGCGCTGCGTCACGACGTCAAGGCCCGCATCGAGGAGTTCAACGCGCTGGCCGGCCACGAGCACGTGCACAAAGGGATGACCAGCCGCGACCTCACCGAGAACGTGGAGCAGCTGCAGATCCGGCGGTCGCTGGAACTGGTTTTCTCCCACGGCATTGCGGTCGTCGCGCGGCTCGCGGAGCGGGCCGTGGCCTATCGGGATCTGGTGATGGCCGGGCGCAGCCACAACGTCGCCGCGCAGGCCACCACGTTGGGCAAGCGGTTCGCCTCGGCGGCCCAGGAGACGCTGATCGCGTTGACCAGGCTGGGGGAGCTGATCGACCGCTACCCGCTGCGGGGCATCAAGGGCCCGATGGGCACCGCGCAGGACATGCTGGACTTGCTGGGCGGCCAAAATGACGGGGCCGCCAAGCTGACCGAACTGGAGGGACGCATCGCCGACTTCCTCGGCTTCGCAACGGTTTTGACCAGCGTCGGGCAGGTGTATCCGCGCTCGCTGGACCACGACGTGCTCTCGGCGCTGGTGCAGCTGGGCGCCGGACCGTCGTCGATGGCCCACACCATCCGGCTGATGGCCGGGCACGAACTGGTCACCGAGGGTTTCGCGCCGGGGCAGGTCGGCTCGTCGGCGATGCCGCACAAGATGAACACCCGCAGTTGCGAGCGGGTCAACGGGCTGCAGGTGGTGTTGCGCGGTTACGCGTCGATGGCCGCCGAGCTGGCCGGCGCGCAGTGGAACGAGGGCGACGTGTTCTGCTCGGTGGTACGCCGAGTCGCCTTGCCGGACGGCTTCTTTGCCATCGACGGGCAGATCGAGACGTTCTTGACGGTGCTCGACGAGTTCGGTGCCTACCCGGCGGTGATCACCCGCGAGCTCGAACGCTACCTGCCGTTCCTGGCCACCACCAAGGTGCTCATCGCCGCGGTGCGCGCGGGGATGGGGCGCGAGGCCGCGCACCACGTCATCCGTGAGCATGCAGTCGCGACGGCGCTGGCCATGCGGGAACGCGGCGCCGAGCCCGACCTGCTCGAGCGGTTGGCCGCCGACGAGCGGCTGCCGCTGGACCGGGCGGCGCTGGACGCGGCGCTGGCCGACAGGAAGGCGTTCACCGGTGCCGCCGGTGACCAGGTCGACGAGGTGGTCGCGATGGTGGAGGAGTTGGTGAGCCGTTACCCGGATGCGGCGAAATACGCGCCGGGTGCGATCCTGTGACTCTCGCCGGCGCCCTTCAGGGGATCGACTTCACCGATCTGGACAACTTCGCCGACGGATTTCCGCATGGGTTGTTCGCGGTCCACCGGCGGGAGGCGCCGGTGTACTGGCACGAGCCGACCGACAACACGCCCGACGGCGAGGGCTTCTGGTCCGTCGCCACCTATGCGGAAACGCTTGAGGTGCTGAAGGATCCGGCCACATACTCATCGGTCACCGGCGGACGGCGCCCGTTCGGCGGCACGCTGCTGCAAGACCTGGCCATCGCGGGCCAGGTGCTCAACATGATGGACGACCCGCGGCACTCGCAGATCCGGCGGCTCGTCAGCTCCGGGCTGACGCCGCGGATGATCCGCCTCGTCGAGGACGACCTGCGGGCCCGGGCGCGGCGGCTGCTGGACGCGGCGGTGCCGGGCGAACCGTTCGACTTCTTGGTCGACATCGCCGCCGAACTGCCGATGCAGATGATCTGCATCTTGCTGGGAGTGCCGGAATCCGAACGGCATTGGCTGTTCCAGGCCATCGAGCCCCAGTTCGACTTCGGCGGGTCGCGCAAGGCTTCCCTGTCGCAACTGTCGGTGGAGGAGGCCGGGTCGCGGATGTACGCCTACGGCCAGGAGTTGATCGCGTCGAAGCGCGCCAACCCGACCGACGACATGCTGTCGGTTGTCGCCAACGCGACGGTCGATGACGCGAACGCGCCGGGCCTGTCCGATCTCGAGCTGTACCTGTTCTTCAGCCTGCTGTTCAGCGCCGGTGCGGAGACGACGCGCAACGCGGTCGCCGGCGGCCTGCTGGCGCTGGCCGAGCATCCGGAGCAATTGCGTGCTTTGCGTTCGGATTTGGGCATGTTGCCGGCGGCGGTCGAGGAGATGGTGCGGTGGACATCCCCGTCGCCGTCGAAGCGGCGCACCGCCACGCGCGACGTCACCTTGGGCGGACAGTCGATCCGGGCGGGACAGAAGGTCCAGATCTGGGAGGGGTCGGCCAACCGGGACGCCGACGTGTTCGACCGCCCCGATGAGTTCGACATCGCCCGGAAACCGAACCCGCACTTGGGCTTTGGCCAGGGAGTGCACTATTGCCTGGGCGCCAATCTGGCCCGGCTGGAACTGCGGGTGCTCTTCGAGGAGCTGCTGACGCGGTTTTCCGCGGTGCGGGTCGCCCGGCCCGTCGAATGGACCCGCAGCAATCGGCATACCGGGATCCGGCACCTGGTCGTGGAGCTGGTCGAGGGACCGTGACCACCCGGCTCGCCGATGCCGAGCCGTCACCCGATGTGTTCGCTGCGGTGATGGCGACCGGAATCTTGTCGATCGCCGCGCGCGATCACCATTACCGCGCGATCAGCGACACGTTGGGCGTCCTGGCCACCGTCGCGCTGCTGGCCCTTGTCGCCCTGGTTCTCCTCACGGGAGCTTGTGCGTCCTGGGATCTGAGCGATCCCGATGTCACCCTGAGGCTGTTCACCTTCGTGGCTGCCTGCGCCGTGGTCGATACCCGCTTGTCGTCGAACGTCTGGGTGCTGCGCGTGCTCGGCGCGGTCGCGCTGTTGTCCTGGCTGCTGCTGATCGCGCTCAGCGCGCGGAACATGTTGGCGCGCCGCTGGACTGCGTTGCGCGACCACGCCCACGGCGCGTGGGAGCTGGCCAGTGTGGGGACATCCGGTTTGGCGATCGTGATGGCTCAGCTGGCCCGGCACAGCGGCCATCGCTGGTGGCTGATGATCGCCCTGCCCGTGTGGGCGGCCGCGATCTGCATCTACGGCATGATGACCTGGTTGATTCTGTGGCGTGCGGTCGCAGAGCGGCAGGACCGCGCCGGCTTCGATCCCGACGCCTGGATCTTGATGGGCGGCCTGGCCATCGCCACGTTGGGCGGCTACGACATTCAAGCGCTGGCTCCCGCCTGGCTGGCCGGGCCGGTGCGGGCGGTTACCGTCGTGACGTGGGTGGCGGCCACGCTGTGGATACCGCCGCTGATCTACCTCGGCCTGCGCCGGATCAACCGCGGGCCCGACACGTTGCGCTTCGCCGGCGTGTGGTGGGCGCTGGTGTTCCCGCTGGGCATGTACTCCGCCGCCAGCTACGCCATGGCCGGCGAACTCGATCAGACCGCTCTGCTCACCGTTTCGCTGGTCTTCTTCTGGGACGCGTTCGCGGCGTGGCTGATAGTGGCCTTCGCCGGGCTGCTGCGGCTGCGGCGCGCCCTGTCGTCAGCCCGCGCGCATCGCGATGCCGGCCGCCCGTAGTTCCAGCGCGGCCAGCGCCCGCAGGGTGCCGGGGTCCTCGTGGCGCCACCCCGCGACCGGATCCGCGCTGATCGCGGCCAGCTTGCGCGGCGGCCGGTTCGTCAAGGCCCGCAGCGCCAGCAGCTGCTCGCCGGCCGGCGTCGCGGCCAGGCCGGTGACGGTCCACTTGCGCCGGAAGAAGCGCAGCCGTAGGAACAGCCACGGGATGACCACGATGAACAGCGGCACCGCGACGACGGCCAGCGACAGCAGCACTGCCAGCCAGCCCGCCGTGGTGTCGAGGCTGTGTCCGGCCCCCGCGATATCCAGAGCCGCCTCGCTGGCCGAGGTGAGGGGCTTGCTGACCGCATCCCCGACGACCGGAATGTGCTGCGCACCTTGGCCCGCCGATGCCAGATTGCCGGCGATGCCGTTGGCGCCGATCTCGACCTGCCGGCCGGCCTCGGCGATCGTCGAGATGGCGTCGTAGACGGCCGTGCCGACGAGCAGCCACAGCGCCGTCCACAGGAAGATGGCGAAATCACTGACGAGTTGGGCGGCCAGCCGGCCGGGCGTGGTGGCGTACGGCAGAATTCGCAATGTCAGCGACGTCATAGCCTCGATCCCAGCACAAGGCCGCCCGATAGGCTGACCCGATGCGCCCCGCACTGTCCGACTACGAGCATCTGGCCAGCGGCAAGGTCCGTGAGATCTACCGCGTCGGCGACGAGCACCTGCTGCTGGTGGCGACCGACCGGATCTCCGCGTACGACTACGTCCTGGACAGCACGATCCCGGACAAGGGCCGCATCCTGACCGCGATGAGTGTGTTCTTCTTCGGTCTGGTCAATGCCCCCAACCACCTGGCCGGACCGCCCGACGACCCGCGTATTCCGGACGAAGTGCTCGGCCGCGCGCTGGTGGTGCGGCGGTTGGAGATGCTGCCGGTGGAATGTGTGGCCCGCGGTTACCTGACCGGCTCGGGCCTGCTGGACTACCAGTCGACCGGCAAGGTCTGCGGCATCGCGCTGCCGCCGGGCCTGGTCGAGGCCAGCAGGTTCGCCAATCCGCTGTTTACCCCGGCGACGAAAGCGGCGCTGGGGGACCACGATGAGAACATCTCGTTCGCGCGGGTGATCGAGATGGTGGGCGCGGTGCGCGCCAACCAGCTGCGCGACCGCACGCTGCAGATCTATGTTCAGGCCGCCGATCACGCGCTGACGAGAGGAATCATCATCGCCGACACCAAATTCGAATTCGGCACCGACCCAGACGGCAACCTGCTGCTGGCCGACGAGATATTCACCCCGGATTCCTCGCGGTACTGGCCGGCGCACGACTACCGGGCCGGAGTGGCACAGACCAGTTTCGACAAGCAGTTCGTCCGAGACTGGTTGACCAGTCCCGAGTCCGGCTGGGATCGGCACGGTTCGCAACCCCCGCCGCCGCTTCCCGATGACATCGTTGATGCCACCCGCAGCCGCTACATCGAGGCTTACGAACGCATTTCGGGCTTGAGCTTCGGCGACTGGATCGGGCCGGGCGCATGACGGACGCTTCGCGGGACGCACTCCCCCGCAAGCGGGTGGGGGTCCCTCCCTCTGGGGGCGTTCCACCAGTGCCGCCCTTACCACCCACAGCGAAGCGGGTGGAGACCCGGCGCGAACACCACGGCGACGTCTTCATCGACCCGTACGAATGGCTGCGTGACAAGTCCGACCCAGAGGTCATCGGCTACCTGGAGGCCGAGAACGAGTACGTCGACCGGATGACGGCCCATCTGGAACCGTTGCGGCAGCAGATCTTCGACGAGATCAAGTCGCGCACCAAGGAAACCGATCTGTCGGTGCCGACGCGGCAGGGCGACTGGTGGTACTACGCCCGCACCTTCGAAGGAAAGCAGTACCGCGTCCAGTGTCGTTGCCCCGTCGCCGATCCCGATGACTGGGACCCGCCGATCCTCGACGAGAACACCGAGATCCCCGGCGAACAGGTCCTGCTCGACTCGAATGCCGAAGCCGAGGGCCACGACTTCTTCGCGCTCGGTGCGGCGATGGTCAGCCTGGACGGTAACTTGCTGGCATACTCGGTCGACACCGTCGGCGACGAACGCTATACCTTGCGGTTCAAGGATTTACGCACCGGCGAGCCATACCCCGACGAGATCGCAGACATCGCGGCGGGAGCTACCTGGGCTGCCGATAACCGCACCGTCTATTACCTGACCCTGGATGCGGCCCACCGCCCCGACAAGGTCTGGCGCTATCTGCTCGGTTCCGAAGAGCCATCGGAGCTGGTGTATCACGAAGCCGACGAACGGTTTTGGCTGGGGGTGGGGCTCACCCGCAGCGAAAAGTACGTGTTCATCGCGTCGGGGTCGTCCATCACCTCCGAGATGCGCTACGCGGACGCCACCGACCCGAACGCAACGTTCACCGTCGTCCTGCCGCGGCGCGAGGGTATCGAGTATTCGGCCGAGCACGCGGTGGTCGCTGGCCAGGACCGATTCCTGATCCTGCACAACGACGGAGCGGTGAACTTCACGCTCACCGAGGCCCCGGTCGGCGATCCAACGCGGCAGCGCACCCTGATCCCGCACCGCGACGATGTCCGGCTCGACGCCGTCGACGCCTTCGCCGCCCACCTGGCGGTGAGCTACCGGCGAGCGGCCTTGCCGCGAGTCCAGTTGTGGCCCATCGAATCCGACGGGCAATACGGCGAACCCGAGGAGATCGCGTTCGACTCCGAGCTGATGTCATGCGGGTTGGGTGGCAACCCGAACTGGGATTCGCCCAAGCTGCGCATCAGGGCGGGTTCGTTGGTAACCCCCGCGCAGATCTACGACATCGACCTCGCCACCGGTGAGCGGACGTTGCTGCGCGAGCAACCCGTCCTCGGCGGCTACCGGCCCGCCGACTACGTCGAACGACGCGACTGGGCGCCGGCGGAGGACGGCACGAAGATCCCGGTGTCGATCGTGTATCGCGCCGGCATCGAGTTGCCCGCGCCGACACTGCTTTACGGTTACGGCGCCTACGAGCTGTGCACCGACCCGAGCTTTTCGATCGCCCGCTTGTCGCTGCTGGACCGTGGCATGGTGTTCGTCATCGCCCACGTCCGCGGCGGCGGCGAGATGGGCCGGCTGTGGTACGAGCACGGCAAGCTTCTGCAAAAGAAGAACACCTTCACCGACTTCGTGGCGGTGGCAAGGCATTTGGTGGACTCCGGCCTTACCCGACCGCAGCAGCTGGTCGCGCTGGGCGGCAGTGCCGGCGGCCTTCTGGTGGGCGCGGTGGCCAACTTGGCGCCGGATCTCTTCGCCGGCATTCTCGCGCAGGTCCCCTTCGTCGACCCGCTGACCACGATCCTCGACCCGTCGTTGCCGCTGACCGTGACCGAATGGGACGAATGGGGAAACCCGTTGAGCGACAGCGACGTCTACTCGTACATGAAGTCGTATTCGCCGTATGAGAATGTCGAGGCCCAGAGGTATCCGGCCATCCTGGCGATGACATCGCTGAACGACACCCGGGTCTACTACGTGGAGCCGGCCAAGTGGATTGCGGCCCTGCGGCACGCCAGCACCGACGGCAATGCGATCTTGCTGAAGACCCAGATGAACGCGGGGCACGGAGGCGTCAGTGGCCGCTACAAGGCCTGGCAGGAGACCGCATTCCAGTACGCGTGGCTACTAGCCGCTGCCGACCGCGACCGCTACGGCGGCGGCCAGGAAGACGGCTTGAATGGCCGTCCGAAGCGGTAGCCGCGTCGTCATCGACTTGGGCGGATGGGGCATCCGGGACGCGTAGATGTTGGCCGGGAACATGGCCAGCATCAGCACCAGGAGGCAGATGGCCGCCGACACCCGGGTCGCGGGAACCAACAGGCCCACGGCACCCAGCAGCTCCAGCAGTCCGGTGATCGTGACCAGGTGGCCGGGCGCGGGCAGGCGGGGCGGGACGATCGCGATGAGGTCGCGGCGCAGCGCCGGCGCGAAGTGCGAAAAGCCCGTGAGGAGGAACATCGCCGCCAGCCCGACGGCGATCGCCGCGGTCCAGCTGTTGACATAGGCCGCACCAATCCAGCCGAGCCGGCCGATGCTGCGGGCGGCGATGGTGCTCAGTAGCAGCGTGATCAGCGGAGCCATCGGACATTCCAATCTAGACAGTGACAAGATTGTAGCACTCGAAGGTAAGCCCGCATTTAGTCACTGTCAAGTTTGGCCGGTATCCTGGCTCTCGTGAACCGCCCCAGCTACCACCACGGCGACCTGCGCGCGGTGATCCTCGCCGAGGCCGCACGCCTGGTGGCCGAACGGGGCGCGGACGGGGTCTCGTTGCGCGAGTTGGCCCGCAGCGCGGGCGTGTCGCACGCCGCGCCAGCTCATCACTTCACCGACCGGCGGGGTGTGTTCACCGCGTTGGCGACCCAGGGATTCCAGCTGCTGACCGAGGCGCTGACCGAAGCTCGCGGCCGCTTCACCGACGCGGCCCTGGCCTACGTGCGGTTCGCCCTCGAGCACCCCGGCCACTATCGGGTGATGTTTGACAAGTCCCTCCTCGACACCGCCGACCCCGAACTGGACGCCGCCGAGGCCGCCGCGGGGGCCGAGCTTTCCCGCGGCGTCGCGACGTTGCGGGACCCCGGCGCGCGGGCCGACCCGGCGGCCGCTCAACTGGCGGCATGGTCACTGGTACACGGATTTTCGACGCTGTGGCTCAATGACGCGGTCAACGCCCACCTCAAACGGACCGATCCGATGGACACCGTCGCGCGGATCACGACCATGTTGTTCGAGGGGTAAGCGGCGCTACTCGTGGGCCGTTTGACTGGCCGGCTGCTTCGGTAGAAATACCGCCGGGACGATGGTGAAGGCCACCAACACCACCGCGACCACGAATACCGTTGTGTACGCGTGGGAAAGGTCGTGCAGCAGGCCGCCCGGGAAGCCGGGGGCCAGCGCTTGTGGGGGTATGGCGGACGGGTCGACCGGCACGCCGGTGGCGGCCGCTTTTTGCTGGAGCGTAGCGAGTGTGCGCGCCGCGGTTATGGTCTCGCTGTGGTTGAACTGGTTGGTGAGGACCATCGACATCAACGCGGTTCCCATGGAACCGCCCACCTGATGGCTGACGCTCATCAGCGTCGTGCCGCGGGCGATCTGATGCGGTGAAAGGGCCTGCACCGACGCGACGGAGAGCGGCATCATGGTGCAACCCATGCCCAGGCCCATGATCGCCAACCCGACCAGCAGCGCGGGCAGGTAGGTGGCCTGTTTGGCGACCCCGAGGGCGAAGGTGCCGAGGCCGGCGATGATCAGCGCGATGCCGACCAGCACGATCTTGCCCGGCCCCCGCCGGTCCACCAGGGGCCCGGTCAGCCGCATGGTCAGCATGGCGCCCAGTCCCTGCGGGATCATGTGCACGCCGGCCTGCATGGGCGTCTGGTGCAGCACCTGCTGGAAGTAGCTCGGCAGCAGCAGGCCCGCCCCGAAAAAGGCGGTGGCGAACAGCAGCATCGTCACGTTGGCCTGGGTGACCACCTTGTTCTGGAACAGCCGCAGGTCGATGAGTGGGTGATCGGCACGGCGCCGCGCGTGCACGACGAACGCGGCGATCAACGCCAGGCCGATGGCCGCGGGGATCAAGACGCGACGATCGGCCACGGTCCCGCAGCGCGGGATGGACGACACCGCGAACAGGAACGTCGCCAGCCCGGGCGACAGCAGCAGTCCGCCGATGACGTCGAACGTTTCCGACCGCGCCGGATGATCACCGGGGAACACGATCGCCGCCAAAGCCAGCGTTACGAGCCCGAGCGGCAGGTTGATCAGAAAAATCCACCTCCAGCTGGAGGTGTCGATGAGCCAACCGCCCAGGATGGGACCACCGATCGGGGCGAGCAGCATGGGGATGCTCAGGATGGACATCAGCCGGCCGAGGCGCGCTGGGCCGGCCTCGCGGGTCATGATCATGAATCCCAGCGGCATCAGCATGCCGCCGCCGATGCCCTGCACGACGCGAAACACGATCAGCTGCAGAATCGTTGACGCCACCGCACACAGCAGCGAGCCCAGCGCGAAGGCCACCACCGACCCCATGAACAGCCGCTTGGTGCCGAACCGGTCGGCCGCCCACCCGGTCAACGGGATCACTGTCGCCAACGCCAGCGTGTAGCCCGTCATCGTCCAACCGACGATGGCCTGACTCGTCCCGAATTGGTCGATGAAGGTCCGTTGCGCGACCGCGACGACGGTGATATCCAGGATCGCCATCACCGTGGCCAGGAGGCAAACTCCCGAGACCCGTAACAGCCTGGCGTCCAGCTTGTCGGGGTAGACGTGGGCACCCGGCGGCTGTGCAGGAGCGGTGGGCGGCTCGGTGTCGGCCGCTGCTGAGCGGGCCTTGTCCATGGCGTTGCTTAGCATATCGAATCGATCGTCCCGCTCAGCGCCGGGACGCGTTTGCTGACCGTCGGCGCGGGCGGGCGGTCCGGGCCGCGCCCATGCGCACCCGCGCGCCCCCTTTTCCCAGCCTCCGGGCATCCGCCGGCCGGGTCGTCGGCTGGGACGATATACGCCCGCTGTCTGCGTGTCCTTCACCGTCCCGACACCTGGAATCGTCAAACTGCGGGTGTGTCTGGAAAATTGATCGTCTCGGTCTCGGGGGTCGGCGAACGCACCCTGGACGACGTCGAGGCGTTCTGCGCACAAATGGACGCTCGCAACGTCCCGGTTTCGTTGCTGGTTGCTCCCCGGCTCAAGGGTGACTACCGGCTCGACCGCGACCCGCAGACCGTCGAGTGGCTGACGGCCCGGCGGGCCGGTGGGGACGCGATCGTGCTGCACGGCTTCGACGACCCCGCCACCAAGAAGCGCCGCGGCGAATTCGCGGTCCTGCGCGCCCACGAGGCCAACCTGCGGCTGATGGGCGCGGACCGGGTGCTCGAGCACCTCGGCCTGCGCACCCGGCTGTTCGCGGCACCGGGCTGGGTGGTATCACCGGGGGTGGTCAAGGCGTTGCCACAGAACGGCTTTCGCCTGCTTGCCGATCTGCATGGGATCACCGACCTGGTCCGGCACAGCACCGTGCGAACCCGGGTGCTGGGCATCGGCGAGGGCTTCCTGACCGAGCCCTGGTGGTGCCGCATGGTGGTGCTGTCCGCGGAGCGCATAGCGCGCCGGGGCGGCATCGTGCGGGTCGCGGTGGCCGCCCACCAGTTGCGCAAGCCGGGCCCGCTGCAGGCCATGCTGGACGCCGTCGACCTGGCTTCGATGCACGGTTGCACACCCACGGTGTACCGGTGGCGCTCCGCCAAGGCGATCCTCGACGCGGCCTGATCCAAGCGCCTGATCAGCCCGCCGGCTGGGGGCACTACCCTGTTCGGACATGAGCGATTCTTCGGCCGGGGGGTTCGCCGCTGACGCGATCATCGTCGGTGCCGGGCTGTCGGGCCTGGTGGCCGCGTGCGAACTGGTGGAGCGCGGCCTGCGGGTGCTGATCGTCGACCAGGAGAACAGCGCCAATCTGGGCGGCCAGGCCTTCTGGTCGTTCGGCGGCCTGTTCTTTGTCGACAGCCCGGAGCAGCGCCGCCTGGGCATCCGCGACAGCCACGAACTCGCCCTGCAGGATTGGCTCGGCACGGCGGCGTTCGACCGGCCCGAGGACTACTGGCCGCGCCAATGGGCGCACGCCTACGTCGATTTCGCGGCCGGGGAGAAGCGCAGCTGGCTGCGCGCCCGCGGCCACAAGATTTTTCCGTTGGTGGGTTGGGCCGAGCGCGGCGGTTACGGCGCACAGGGGCATGGCAACTCGGTGCCGCGCTTCCACATCACGTGGGGTACCGGGCCGGCGTTGGTGGAAATCTTCGCGCGTCACCTGCGGGACCGCTCGACGGTGCGCTTCGCGCACCGCCACCGGGTCGACGAGTTGATCCTGGAGGGCAGCGCGGTGACCGGGGTCCGGGGCACCGTCCTCGAGCCGTCGGCCGCCGCACGCGGGGTGGCGTCGTCACGGAACGCGGTGAGCCAGTTCGAGTTTCGCGCTTCGGCGGTGCTGGTGACCAGCGGCGGCATCGGCGGGAATCACGAGCTGGTGCGAAAGAACTGGCCCGCGCGGATGGGCCGGGTGCCCGAGCAATTGCTCAGCGGCGTGCCCGCGCACGTCGACGGCAGGATGATCGCCATCTCCCAGCACGCCGGCGCGCGGGTGATCAACCCCGACCGGATGTGGCATTACACCGAGGGCATCACCGACTACGACCCGATCTGGCCGCGCCACGGCATCCGGATCATCCCAGGCCCGTCCCCGCTGTGGCTGGACGCCTCCGGCAGGCGGTTGCCGGTCCCGCTGTATCCCGGCTTCGACACCCTCGGCACGTTGGAGTACATCACCAAGTCCGGATACGACTACACCTGGTTTGTGTTGAACGCCAGAATCATTGAAAAGGAGTTTGCGCTCTCCGGTCAAGAGCAGAACCCCGATCTGACCGGGCGGAGCGTGCGCGAGCTGCTGCGCAACCGGGCCAGCTCCGGAGCGCCCGGACCGGTGCAGGCCTTCGTCGACCGGGGCGTGGACTTCGTCAGCGCGGATTCGTTGCGCGAGTTGGTGACCGCGATGAACAAGCTGCCCGACGTGGAGCCGCTGGATTACGCCACGGTCGAGGCCGAGGTCACCGCCCGCGATCGCGAGGTGGCCAACAGGTTCACCAAGGACGGGCAAATCACCGCGATCCGGGCAGCGCGCGGCTATCTCGGGGACCGGCTGGGCCGGGTGGTCGCGCCGCACCGGTTGACCGATCCGAAGGCGGGGCCGATGATCGCGGTCAAGCTGCACATCCTGACGCGAAAGACGTTGGGCGGCCTCGAGACCGACTTGGCCGGGCGGGCGCTCAAGGCCGACGGCACCCCGCTCGCGGGCCTGTACGCGGCCGGCGAGGTGGCCGGGTTCGGCGGCGGCGGCGTGCACGGCTACCGGGCCCTGGAGGGCACGTTCCTCGGCGGCTGCATCTTCTCCGGCCGCGCCGCCGGCCGCGGTGCCGCCGACGACATTTCTTAGTGCCGAGCAGTCGCGGTCAGAAGGTGACCGCGCTCTCTTCGGGCAACACCTGGAAGTCGGTGCTGGTCATCTCGCTGAGCCTGCCGTAGTAGATGCCCCTGGCGTCCGGGGCGATGATGCCCTGGTGGATGGGTATCGCGCGTGCCGGCGCCACCGCCCGCAGGTAGTCGACGGCCTCGGCAATCTTCATCCACGGGGCCGCCGCGGGGGCGGCCAAGACGTCCACCGGCTCGTCGGGGACGAACAAAGCGTCGCCGGGATGCATCAGCCTCGCCGCGTGCCCCCCGTCGCCCAGCAGATACGAAATGTTCTCTATCGCCGGGATTTCCGGATGGATCACTGCGTGCCGGCCGCCGACGGCCCGCACGGTCAGCTCGCCGATCTGAAGCTGGTCGCCGACATGTACCGCCCGGCAGGGCTCGCCGAGTTGCGCGGTGGTTTGCGGATCGGCGTAGAGCGCCGCATCGGCGTTGCCCTCGAGCAGCGACGGCAGCCGCCCGACGTCGACGTGATCGGGGTGCTGGTGAGTGATGAGGATGGCGGTCAGGCCGGTGATTCCCTCGAACCCGTGCGCGAAGGTTCCGGGATCAAAAAGCACACGCGTGTTGTCGAACTCGGCAAGTAAGCAGGAGTGGCCGAAATGCGTCAGTTGCATGACTACGATTGTGCCCCAACGGAGGGTGATGCCGATGCGGGTGATCCTGGCGACGATGCTGGTCGTTGGTGGCTTCGCGGTGGCCTTGATCGTCGTGGCACCGGCGCACGCCGACCCGGAGACCTGCCCGCCCACGTGCGACCAGATCCCGAACAGCGCGTGGATGCAGCAGCGGGCGGTGCCGCTGGACGCGGTGTACAACTGGCCCCCGCTGGCCGGTGTGGCCGTCCCGCTGACGGGCACAGGAACGGCGAGGTTTCGGTTCGAGGAGCTGTGTGACTCGACGGCGATGCCGCAGGACGCCCGCGACTCCGCGGTCACGGCCCGCGTGACGGTGGCCCACCCGGACGGTCAGTGGCAGCTGCGGGCCGAAATCCTGCACTGGCGTGGTGACACGGCCCGCGGTGGCCAGGCCGCGGCTTCGGTGTTCGCCAACGCCGTCGGCGCGCTTCGCGCCTGCCAGCAGCGCGCACCGGCGGAGTCGCCGTCGATCACCAGCGACGAACCGAACCGGATGGCCGCGGTCGTCAGCGGCCCGGTCGTTATGCACACCTATCTGGTCGCCCACGCGGCCAGCAGCACCATCAGCGAGCTCACCCTGTGGTCGTCGGGGCCGCCAGCGGTGTCCTGGCCGGCGAAGACGGACGACGCCGTGCTGGACTCACTGACGGCGCCGCTGTGCGACGCTTACATCGCCTCGTGCGCGTGACCCTGCCGGTAGAGTTGGGGCCGAGTTCAAGCCTGAGGAGGAGCGCCGGTGAGCCGTGTCGTCGTTCATGTGATGCCCAAAGCCGAGATTCTCGACCCGCAGGGACAGGCGATTGTCGGTGCGCTGGGGCGGCTCGGTCACCCAGGCATCTCAGATGTCAGGCAGGGCAAGCGGTTTGAGCTCGAGGTGGATGACACAATCGGTGACTCCGAGCTCGCCGAGATCGCCGAATCGCTGTTGGCCAACACCGTGATCGAGGACTGGACGATCAGCCGGGAGCCGCAGTGACGGCGCGGATCGGCATCATCACCTTCCCCGGGACGCTCGACGACGTGGACGCCGCCCGCGCGGCGCGTCGCGTCGGCGCCGAGGCGGTCGGCCTGTGGCACGCGGACGCCGACCTGAAGGGGGTCGACGCCGTGGTGGTGCCCGGCGGTTTTTCCTACGGCGATTACCTGCGGGCGGGCGCGATCGCCCGGTTCGCACCGGTGATGGCCGAAGTGGTCGAAGCCGCGGGGCGCGGCATGCCGGTCTTGGGAATCTGCAACGGCTTTCAGGTGCTCTGCGAGGCGGGGCTGCTGCCGGGGGCACTGACGCGCAACGCGGGGTTGCACTTTATCTGTCGCGATGTGTGGCTGCGGGTGGCGTCGATCACGACGGCATGGACGTCGCGTTTCGAGTGGGGCGCAGAGCTGCTGGTACCGCTGAAGTCCGGCGAGGGCCGCTACGTGGCGCCCGCGCCCGTGCTCGACGAGCTGGAGGGCGAGGGCCGGGTGGTGTTTCGCTACCTCGACAACCCCAACGGCTCGCTGCATGACATCGCCGGCATCAGCTCCGCCAATGGTCGCGTCGTCGGGCTGATGCCGCACCCCGAGCACGCCATCGAAGCGCTGACGGGTCCCTCCGACGACGGCCTCGGCCTGTTCTATTCGGCGCTGGATGCCGTGTTGGCCGCCTGAGCGGAAACTCCTGCCGCAGTGCGTAACTCGTCAATACCGCGGTGGGCGACGGCGCAGGCCCTAAACCTGGGCGCCGCGCGTAACGCCGCTGCGGAATACCGCCCAGGATTTCGCAGTGGCGTTACGCTCGCGAGCTCCGCGAGGCGCTCGGCAGACCTCAGCCCGCGTCACGCAGCATCGGCTGCGCCGCCGACGGTAGCTCGGCGGCCGGGGCCAACTGGCCGAACAGGTCAATCGCGTCCGCGATCGCGGCATCGACGAAGGACGCGAAATCCTCGAAAGAAACGCCTTTTCGGATCCACTGCGACCTGCGCGCCACCACGCCGATGCGCTGTGGATCCGACGAGCCGTGCACGATCGCGACGACTTCGCGGTTCTGCTCGTTCCACGTGTCGGCGAAGTGCACTAACCAGGGACGGTCGGTGGCCGGGAAGAAGCATGCGGGAGTCACCCGGATCATCAGCACGTCGCCGTGCGTCGGGCAGATCTCGAGGTGGACGTGCAGCCGCCGCGGACGGGTGTTGGCGACGTAGAAGAATTCGCCGTCGTGCTGGCCCCGGAAATACCGGCTGCCGCGCGTGCACAGGTAGCGCTCGACCAGGTCTGCGCAGAGCGGCTCACTCGTCATGAGATAGATGGTGCGGCGGGCGGCTTTGCGGATCCTTGGAGGCACGCTAGCCGGGACCCAAGAAATTGTTGAGAATTGGCTGAGCGACCGGAACCCGCTCGCTTGCAACGGTCCCAGGGCGATGCGGCCTCCACTTTGACATGGAAACGTAATCGCTTACGTCTCATACCGTTAGTCGCCTTAGCCCCAATAGTTACTTCCCTTTTCTACAGTTGATCATAAGAAAAAAAGGGGGTGGCTTCTTTGACCGCAAATAACCCATCCGCGGGTCGGCATTTCCAGGGCCGGCCGGCATGACCACCGCAACCCCTACGCACGAGCTCGTCAGCAGCCGTACGTTGAACGGACACGGAGGGGCGGGGAGCTCGCGTGGCTTGCCGGATTTTGAATTGGAGACACGCCCCTGGACTGCCGTGGCCGCAAGAACCAAAGCAATGGTCTGGCGAGTCGGAACCATAATGCCGCGACGGCGACCCAGCGAAGACGAGATCGTGCGCGCCGCAATCACGGTGATACTGGTGGCCCTTGGCGCCATAATGGCGCTGGCCGCAATGGCAATTCTGACAATGGGCTAGCGAAGGATTTGCGCACGGCCCGCTGAGTTCATACCGGATCGCGCCGCTCGACTATCCCGGCGCCGGGTTCGGGCATCGTTCGCGGCAGGGTGACCGAAAACCGGTACCGCTCGGGCCGATAGTGGAACTCGACCACTTCGAGGGATTTGTCGTCCTCGCCGTAGCTGGTGCGCTCGAGTACCAACACCGGTGAGCCCAACGGCACACCCAAGGCACCCGCCACCTCGAGGGATGCGCCGGCCGCGCGGATCTCATGCCTGGCCCGCGCGATGCGAACTCCGAGCCGCTGCTCCCACATCGAGTAGGTACTTTCCATCGCGTGCGCGGTTTCCGTGCCGGGCGCCCTCGAGATCAGCGGCTCGACGGCCCGGCCCAATCCCGGGGGAAAGTAGATCGTCATCAGGGCAAGGGGCAGGTCCCCGTCCCGAAAACGCCGGTTGATGCGCAGGACGTGGGAGATGCCCAGTATGTCGGCGATCCGTTGCGGCGCCTCGCCCACGTGATGGGAGAGCACCTCGACCTGCGGGGTGATGCCGGAGCTCGCCAGCACCTCGGTGATGGTGCGCACGCCGGAGCCGAGTTCCTGTTTCACCGGGTTGGCCACGAACGTGCCCAGACCCTGCCGGCGAACCAGCCACCCCTGCCGCTCGAGCAGTCCCACCGCCGCGCGCACGGTCACCCGGCTCAAACCGGTGCGATCGATCAACTCCCGCTCGGTGGGCAGGCGCCCGCCGCGGGGGAGACGCTGCTTGACGATCGCGGCCTGGAGCGCTTCGGCGAGCTGGGTGCTCGCGGGCACGCTGCCGCGGCGTACTCGCAGATCGGCGGCCTCGAGATCGAGCATCTCAGTGGGCATGAAACGTATTAAAACGTCTTATGGCAAGTTGTCAACGCGGGCCGCGACGCTCGAAGGTGGGGTGACTGCGCTGAGAACGCCACCAACGAGGAGGGTTAAACGTGGGATTCGCGGTGGAACGGATCGACCATATTGTGCTGAACTGCAAGGACGTTGAGGCCAGCGCGTCGTGGTACGAGCGGGTCCTGGGCATGCGACGAGAGACTTTCGGGCCGTCTCGAAGAACGGCCGTGTGCTTCGGAAATCAGAAGATCAACCTGCGACCGGTGGGGGTGCTGGCCGACGATCCCGACTGGATCACCGGGTCCGTCGAAGCGGCCGGCTCCGAGGACCTGTGCTTCATCACCCAGGCAGCCCCCGACGAGGTGCGCGCCCACCTCGCCGCGTGCGGAGTCGAAGTCGTCTCTGGACCGGTAACCAAGATCGGCGCCCTGGGACCGATGACCTCACACTACTGCCGCGACGTCGACGGGAACCTCATCGAAATCGCGGTCTACTGAGCGCTTTCCAGCGGATACAGCCCGGGCAGATTGACGACGATGGCCTCTTGGGTGCTGCGCGCGATGACGACTTCCGCGGGCGAGTCCGGGTCGGGATTCTCTTCCCGGTGCGGCAGATACGGCGGGATGAAGACGTAATCGCCGGGCGAGGTGGAGATGCGCACCTCTTGAACGCCGTCGTGGAAGACGAACTCCGGGTTGCCGCTTCGCACGTAGATCGCGGTCTCCGATTGTCCGTGGTGGTGGTTCGAGGAGACAGTTTTGGGTGACGCGTGCGTCTCGCCCATCCACAGCTTCTCCGCGCCCACCGACTGACCGCTGAGCGCCGCGAAGCGCCGCAGGCCCTCCGACTGTGCGGTGTCGGAACTGATGTCCGACGCCTTGACGTGGTGCACCCGGTTGCGGGTGCCCTCCGTCGCCGTCTTGTCGAAGTCGGGGTGAAATCCGTCCGAGGTTCCCATGGAGGATGCTCCTGTCAATCGTCTGTCGACGAATCACGGTAGACCTCAAGCAGTCTTAGCCAAACTTCGCTGACGGTCGGAAAGCAGGGGACGGCATGCCAGAGCCGGTCGACGGGCACCCGGCCCGCGACGGCGATGTTGGCCGAGTGCAGCATCTCGGTGACCCCGGGGCCGACCAGCGTGACACCGAGCGGGTGGCCGCGGTCCACATCGACCACCATCCGGGCCCGACCGGTGTACCCGTCCGCATAGAGTTTGGCCCCCATCACGGCGTCCCCGATTTCCACGTCGACCGTGCGGATCCGGTGCCCGGCTTCCTCGGCCTGCCGGGCCGTCAGCCCGACGGCGGCGGCCTCCGGGTCGGTGAAGAAGGCCTGTGGCACCGCGTAATGGTCGGCGGTGGTCGCGTGCATGCCCCACGGCGCGGTGTCCAATGGCCGGCCCTCAGCGCGCGCCCCGATGGCCGCACCCGCACGTCCACGCCGGCCTCGGCGAGCCCGCGGCCGATGAGCTCGCCCACGAAGGGTTCCATGCGGGGCAAGAGTCCGGACCCGCGCGCCAACAGCGTCACCTGGGAGCCCAATCCTTGCCAGGCGGTGGCCATTTCGACGCCCACGCCGCCGGCCCCGACGACGGCGAGCCGCTCCGGGACATGGCTGCTGTCCGTGGCCTCGCGGTTGGTCCACGGTTTGGCCTCGGCGATGCCGGGCAGGTCGGGCAGCGCGGGCCTGCTGCCGGTGCACACCACAACCGCGTGCCGCGCCGTCAGCACCGGCTGCTCGCCGCCGGGCGTGCTGACGGCGACTCGTCGCGCGCCAGCCAGCCGCCCGTGCCCGCGCACCAGCGTCGCACCGATTCCGCCCACCCACTCGGCCTGGCCGCTGTCGTCCCAGTCGCTGACGTAGTGGTTGCGGCGACCGAAGGCCCCGGCGCTGCTGATCGAGCCGCTGACCGCCTCGCGTGCACCGCCGACGCGGCAGGCGTCCGACACGGCGATCACCGGCCGCAGCAACGCCTTACTGGGCACGCACGCCCAATACGAACATTCACCTCCGACGAGCTCGCGCTCGACCACCGCAACGCTGAGCCCCGCGGCGCGGGCGCGCTCGGCGACGTTCTGGCCGATCGGTCCGGCGCCCAGGACGACGACGTCGTAGTCCAGGTCGAAGTCCGCTGTCATACTCGAAGATCCTCTCCGGTGCTGTCCCTCGGTTGTCTATCCCTCGATGAGGTGCGCGGCCAGCTCGCGCATGTCGCTCACCACGAGGGTTGGCTGGGGCAGCCCGTCGACGGGCAGCGGCGGATTGCCAGGCCGGGTGATCAGAGCCGAGCTGAAGCCGACATTTTGCGCGCCGAGGGTGTCCCACACGTGCGCGGCCACCATCATGCAATCGGCGGGAACCACTACCAGCGTTTCGCATACGTAGCGATAAACCGCCGGAGCCGGCTTGAAGGCGCGGCGGGCGTCGACGCTCAACTGGAGTTCGAAGAAGCGGTCCAGCCCGGAATTCTGCAGCGCCGTCGGCCCGTGCAGGTTGGGCGGCGAGTTGGTCAGTGTGACGAGGCGAAAGCCGTTGTCGCGCAGAGCAGCAAGCCCCTCCGCCGCGTCCGGGTGTGCCGGCATCGTGAGCAGGCCGGTCTTCAGGCGGTGTAGGTCGTCGTCCGTGACGTCGACGTGGTAGATGTCGCCGAGCATGCGCAGCACGCCCTGGGCGAGCGTCGAGAAGTTCACATAATTGTCCGCCAGGGTGACGGTCATCGAGTACATGACGAGCTGGGCGAACCATTCGCGCAGCACCCGCTCGTCACCGAACTTCTCCCCGAAAAGCGGTGCCAGGGAGTAAATATCGAGGAGCGTCTCGTTCACGTCGAAAACGAGCACCGACGGCATGGCAGGCCGCATGGTCAACCCTCGGCCCTTCCCGTGGGTGTCTTCCCGAGCACCTCGTCGGTGTCGAGTCCCCGGTCGACGCCATGCGGGATGACGGTTTGGCCGGGCTCGAGTTGTAGCTGTTTGCCGTCGAGGTAGACGTCGATCTTGTCGGGCTCGAAGGACACCAGATCTGTTACCCGCCCCACCTCGGGCCAGGCGTTGACGTACGACCAAGCGGCCCGCTTGTGGCCCCCGATATCGTAATAGGAACAGATGCCCTTATAGGGGCAGAAGGTCTGCAGATCGACGAGCTTGAGGGCGTCTTCGTCGACGTCCTCCCGCGGCACGTACCAGCGGGGCGCAAAGCCCGATTCGTAGAGCGCCAACGGGTGCTTCGTGTCGGCGATCACCCGCTCTCCGTCCCGCACGACGAGATAACGCGACGTGCAACGGATGTCGATCCGGTGATACGCGTCGGCGGCATGCCCGACGATGCGGTCGTCTTCCTCGTGGAAGGCGTCCATGGCGCGCCAGGCGAAGGCCAACCGCCCGTCCAGAACCGCTGCGTGCGGCGGCAGTGCGGTGTGTTGCCAGGCGGCGTGATTGGCCTCTCGCCCCGGAACTTTGACGGTGAACCACCGAGTGTCACCGAGATCGCGGTGGACGGTGACCCGGCCCTCGGCGACCAGGATGTCCGTTTCGGTGTCCCCGCGCGGGAAGTAGGCAACCGGGTAGCGGCCGGGTTCGTGTAGCAGGATGACGTCCTCGCTGTCGGCGATCCACCGGTCCGCGAAGCGCACCCGCATGCGGCGGCGCAACGGCTCGGCGAACAACAACCGCGGCGGCAGCGGCTGGTCGGTGAGGAAGTGACCCACCGATCCGGCCGCCAGTGGTCCTTGTTGCCACGCCAAACCCATGGTCGCGCTCCTCTCCCCGAAATCAGTTCTCCAGTCGGCGTTTTCGGCCGCCGATCACTCCATCACCACGACCAGCTTGCCGCCGGCTTCTCCCGACTCCATCAACCGGTGCGCCTCGCGAATCTCGCCGAACGGGAAGACACGGGACGGCTTCGCTTCCAGCCGGCCCTCGGCAACCTGCCGCGCGATGTCTTGCAGGGGGACATCGGACAGCGGGAAACTCGGCGTCCCGAACACGAAGCTGCCGAAGAAGTTCCAGTTCACGCCGCTGGCCATGCGCAGCAGTGGGTTGAAGTCCCCGATGGGGGCCAGCCCGCCCAACCAGCCCGCCAGGCACGCCGTACCGCCGCGGCGCAGCATGTCCAGGGAGTCGAGGATGGTGCTGTTGCCGACTAGGTCCAGGATGGCGTCGATCCCGTTGGCTTCGGGGAGCTGCGCGGCGAGGTCGCGCCGCTCCAGCTCGACGCGCGCTGCGCCCAACTCCTCGGCCTCGGCCCATTCTCCTCGCCGCATGTGCATCTCGGCGTGATTGATCCCGAATCCCTTCACCGCGATCACGACCTCGCCGTCCTTGGGCAGCGGCTTGGGGATCTCGGTGTAGACGAGGGTGTCCAGGCCACCGAACCCGTTGAGGATGATCGCTCGCATGCTGTCACCGCCGGATTGTTCCCGAACCACCGCCGGGGCGGTGGGCAGCAATGGTGAATCGGTGACGGACACTGGCTGCCTCTTCCCAAATCGGTTCTGGGCCTTCGGGTATGGATCTGCACCGGCGAATTGGCGGGCGACGCCGGGCCGTCGGCGTCGAGAATGAATGGGCTATATAACCCAATATTATGGGCCAACAGACCCAATCTGTCCAGGGTGGGTCGCCGGCAATTCGGTCAGGTTTTACCTTGGCTGCGCCTTTTGCGGGGCGGGGGAGGCTCCGCAAAGGACCGCACGTAACCGACGGCGGCGTTCACGGCGACCCGCAGCGGTTCGGGGTCACCGGTGGCGTGCGTGAGCATGGCGCCACCCTGGTGTGCGACGACCAGCGACACGGCCAGATGCCGCGGGTCGGCCTCGGGGCGCAGATCGCCGCGGCGCCGCATCGCCGTGAGGCCGGTCTGAAACAGCCCGATCCACTGGTCGTAGCCGGCGGAGAGATCGTCGTGCACTTCGTCGTCGGCGTCGATGAGCTCTCCGGCCAAAGAGCCGTAGACGCAACCGCCGACGCGGTAGACGGAATCTGCGGCGACGACGCACGCATCGGCCCACGCTTGCAGCGCATCGAGGCTGTCGAGCCCGCCCAACGACGGTTGGGTGTGGAAAACCCGCACGTCCTCACGCCGCGCGGCGACGACGTGGCGGGTCAGGTCGCGTTTGTCGGCGAAGTAGTGCGAGATCTGCGAGCCGCCCACGTCGGCCATGTGCCGCACCTGGTCGATGCTGGTGTTGGCGACCCCGCGCTCGAACATGAGACGAGCGGCGACCTCGATGATCCGCGCCCGTGTCGCCCGGCCCTTGCGGGTGAACCGCGATGCCCTGTCGTCATTCACGTTGCCGCCCGCGCCGACCCCGGGGACGCCGGGCGGGCCGCGGTACCCGTTCGGTGGCATCGGTGGCGAACATCCGCAGATAGTTGACCGCGAAACGGACCGCGTCGGCGTGCGGCCATTCCGCCCGATAGGTGAAGGCCAGCGTGCCGCCCCCTTGGTGAGCGCTGACGATGACCAGCGCCAGCTGTCGCGGGTCTGCATCCGCGACCAGGACACCGTCATCCCTCATTCGCCGGATCGCTTCCTCGAGCAGCGCGATCCACTGCCAGTAGCCCCATCCCAGCGTCTCGCGCGTCGCCTCGTCGGACTTCACCAGTTGCGCGGCCAGGGCGTGGTAGGTGGGTGTGCCGAAATAACCGATGCGTCTCAAGTAACGCATGTTGAGGTCGATCCACCGCTCGAAGTCGTCGAACGAACGCAGGCCGTGGAGCCTGGGCTGGCGGTGAAAGTCCAGAACCACGCCGATCTGGCGCCGGATCACCGCGCGAAGCAGCGCGCCCTTGTCGGCGAAATAGTGCGCAAGCTGGGAGCCGCTGACCGATGCCGCCCTGCGCACGTTCTCCATGTTCGACGCGGACAGGCCCTCGGTGACGATGAGCTGGGCCGCCGCGTCCACGATCCGGTCGCGGGTGGCACGCCCCTTGGCGGTCAACCGTTGCTCGTCGAGAACATAGGGATGGGCCATCGCCCCAGGCTAGTCCGAGGACGCCCCGGGTTATGGGATATTCAACCCATTGATGCCCGTGGCGCCCGCGGTTCCATCAGGCGGCCGCATGGACCTTGGCGAGGAATTTGCGGATCAGGTCGGCGACTTCGTCCAATGCGGACTCGAGCAGGAAGTGCCCGCCGTCGAGCAGGTGGATCTCGGCATCGGGTAGGTCGTCGGCGAACGCTTCGGCACCGGCCGGTCCGAAGATTTCGTCACCACGGCCCCACACCGCCAGCAGCGGCACCCGCCTCGCGCGGAAGTACTCGTGCACGCGCGGATAGAGCGGCGCGTTGGTGGCGTAGTCGCGCAGCAGCTTCAGCTGCACTTCGTCGTTGCCGGGACGAGAGATCAGCGCGTAGTCGTGATACCAGGATTCGGGGTCGACCACTGTCTCGTCGGGCACGCCCGTGACGTATTGCCACCGGGTGGCGTCCAGCGTGAGGAATTGCCGCACCGCGGCTTCCGTGTCGGTTGTCTGCTCACTTTGATAGGCCCACACCGTCTTCCAGAAGCTTTCGACGAATCCCGCGTCGTAGCCGTTGCCGTTCTGGGTGATGATCGCGGTGATCGCGGAGGGATCCCGCAGCGCCAGCCGCCAGCCGATCGGCGCCCCGTAGTCCTGTACGTACATGGCGTATCGGTCGATCCCGAGCGTGCGCAACAGGCCCCCGGTCAGGTCGGTGAGCGCGTCGAAGGTGTAGTCGAACTCCTCGACCGGTGGCGCGTCCGAGAGCCCGAAGCCCAGGTGGTCGGGTGCGATCACGTGGTAGCGGTCGGCCAGCGCCGGTATCAGGTTGCGGAACATGTAGGAGCTGGTGGGGAACCCGTGCAGGAGAACCACCGCGGGGGCGCCTACGTCGCCGGCTTCGCGGAAGAACAGCCGACGACCGTCGACGGTGGCGTAGCGATGATGGACAGTAGCCATGACGTTCCTCCTGAGCTCGCGGATGAGCTCGCGCTCGAACCCGGGTGTGGTTCTGGGTTATGTAACCCAGTATGCCTCAATCCGGCGGCGTGCAACAGCCCGTGGGGCCGATATGTTGCCGTGCGCATCGGCTTGGCATATTCTGGGCCAGTCATCCCAGTTCTGGGGCAAGCTCGGTGCCTGTCAGACCCGAGGAGTGAGCGCACGGTGGGTAACGCGTTGCGGGACAAGACGGTAGTGGTGGTCGGACGTGGCAGCGGGATCGCCCGTGCTGTCGCCTTGCTCGCGCAGTCCGAAGGCGCGCGGGTGGTCGTCGCCGGACGAGACAGAGCCGCACTGCAAAGCGCCTACAGCGGCAGCGACATCACCGCGGAGTCGGTCGACATCACCGACGACGAGTCGATCGCCGCCCTCGCCGACCGACTGGGCGCGGTGGATCATGTGGTGTCGACCGCCTCGGCTCGGGCCCGCGGAAACTTGGTCGATCTGGACCGCCACAAGCTGCGGCTCTCTTTTGACACCAAGGTCATCGGCCCCACCATGCTGGCCAAATACTGTGCGCCTCAGATAAAACCGAATGGCTCGTTCGTGCTGTTCTCGGGTGTTCACGCGTTCAAGCTCAACGTCGGCTATCTCGGCGTCGGTATCACCAACGGTGCCGTCGACTTCCTCGCCCGCTGGCTGGCCGTCGAGCTCGCCCCGACGCGCGTCAACGCGATCTCACCGGGGGTGATCGACACCGGAGCGTGGGACTCCCTCGGCGGCGATGGAAAGCGCGACTACTTCAGGCACATCGCCGACCGCAACCCGGTGGGGCGGATCGGAACTACCGCCGATGTCGCCGGAGCGGCGCTGTTCGCCATGACCAACACGTTCATGACTGGTATGACGTTGAAGGTGGACGGCGGCGAACCGCTGGTCTAGTTGAGGCACTTCGAGGTGACACAGTGGGAACCCTGGTTTCGGTAAACGTGGGCAGGCCCAGGGACGTCCAATGGCGGGACAGGGCCGTCTACACCGGGATATGGAAGACCCCGGTCGAGGGGCCCGTCATGGTGCGCCGCCTCAACCTCGACGGTGACGGCCAGGGCGACCTGGCCGGCCACGGTGGCGAACAGCGTGCGGTCCTGGTCTACCAGGTGGAGTCGTATGACTTCTGGAGGAACTACCTTGGTCGCGAAGACCTGCAGCCTGGCCACTTCGGTGAAAATTTCACCGTCACCGGGCTCGCCGATGGCGAGGTATGCATCGGAGACCGCTACCGCATCGGTGAGGCGGAATTCGAAGTCACCCAGCCGCGCGTCACCTGCTTCCGGGTCGGCATGCGCCTCAACGAACCCAAGATGCCCAATCTGCTTGTCTCCCAGCATCGCCCGGGCTTCTATTTCCGGGTGATCAGCGAGGGCACCGTGCGCGCCGGCGACGACATCGTGCGGACCCGGCGTGGCCGTCACGAGCTCAGCGTCGCAGACGTCGACGCGCTGTTGTACCTGCCGGACCGCAACAACGAGCAGCTCCGTAAGGTCGTCGACGTTCCGGCGCTCAGCCCCGGCTGGCAACGGTCCTTCCGCGACATGCTGGCCGAACCCGCGAGATCGATCGGAGTCGAACCGGGCTGGAATGGATTTCGCCCGTTGCGGGTCACGGAAATACACCGGGAAAGCTCCCAGGTGCTGTCGATTCGCCTCGAGTCCGAGGACGACGCCCCGTTGCCCGCGCCGCTACCGGGTCAATACCTGCCGATGCGACTTCCCGGAGCCGGCGAACCGGCGCCGCTGCGCAGCTACTCGCTTTCGGGTGATCCCGGTGCGGGGGCCTACCGGATCAGCGTCAAGCGCGAAGAGTACGGCCTGGTGAGCCGGTGGCTGCACGCCCACATCCGGCCGGGGGCGGTGGTCGAGGCGGCCGCTCCCCGCGGCGACTTCTATCTCGCCGAGGACGACAATCCGGTAGTCCTCTTTTCGGCGGGAATCGGCGCCACGCCCGTCCTGGCGATGTTGCACGCGCTGTCCGCTGCCCGCAGCGGTCGCGACATCTGGTGGTTGCACACCACCCGCAATCCCGAGACACATTCGTTCGCAACCGAAGTCGCGACTCTTATCGACTCCTTGCCCCACGCGCGGCAGCAAGTCTTCTACACCGAGATACAGGGCCGACTCAACCGGGAGTCGATCGCGGCGCTGGGCCTGGCGCCCGATGCGACCGTATACCTATGCGGCCCAACGCAATTCATGGCCGATGTGCGCGACTTCCTCACGGCCGTCGGCCTCGACCCTGCGTGCATCCACAGCGAACTCTTCGGTGCCCTGCCGGCGATCAACCCGGGAGTTGTCGAGACGGGGGAGCGCAGACCGCCCCACCCACCCGACGGCACTCCGGGCACAGGACCGTCGATTACCTTCGCGCGCAGCGGGTTGACCGTCAATTGGTCGCCGGACTACGGGAGCATCCTCGACTTGGCCGAGGCGTGCGACGTGCCGACCCGCTTCGCCTGCCGAAGCGGTGTCTGCCACGTGTGTGTCACCGGCGTGGTCGCCGGGGCGACGACCTACGTGCAACCGCCGCTGGAAGCGCCCGGCGAGGGTGAAGTGCTGATCTGCTCGGCCGCGCCCGGCGGCGACCTGGTGCTGGATCTGTGAAGGTCTCCCAGCCGCTAGGGGGCGATCGCCAGTTGTCCGCCATTGGCTTGCAGGATCGCGCCGTTGATGTAGCTCGCCTGCGGGGAGGCCAGAAACGTTACCGCATTGGCGATCTCGTCGGCCTGCGCCACCCGGCCAAGCGTGGTGACCGTGGCGAAGCTTTCGGCGAGGCCGGGGCTGGCGGCGGTTCCCAGCGTTTCGGTCGGCCCGGCTTGCACGGCGTTCACCCGCACCCCGGACCGGCCGAATTCGTCGGCCCACACCCGGGTCAGCAGTTCGAGACCGGCCTTGCTGGCGCCGTATATGCCGGCCATCCGCGCCGGGACGGCGGCGGCGAGGGTGCTGATGTTCACGACCACACCCGCGCCCCGCGCGGCCATACCGGGCACGAGTTGCTGAACCAAGATGTAGGGCGCGCGCAGGTTGATGTTGATGTGTTCGTCGAAGAACGCGTCGTCGGTGTCGGCGGTCGGCTCGAACTTGTACACACGGCGTTGTTGATCAGGATGTCGACCGGGGCAGCCTCGACCGCCAGGCGCCGGAGGGCGTCGGCCTCGGACAGGTCGGCCGCGACGAAACGTGCCTTCCCGCCCGCATTTTCGATCTCCTGCACCGTCTTGGCGCCGCGTTCGGCGCTGCGCCCGTGCACCACCACCTCGGCGCCGAGCGCGGCGAGTTGCAGTGCGACGGCCCGCCCGATGCCTGCGGTGGCACCCGTGACCAGTGCGGTCGAACCCTCAAGGGTTGTTTCCATGCGAGCCCTCCTGACGAATCCCTGCACATTCCGCAGCGCATAGCGCCCCGGCGCACCGCTTTAATTCCGGCCCGGCCGGCGGGGCTATCGGTCTTGCTGATGGCCGCCATTAACTAAGCTGAGCCGGTATCGGGAGGAGCGGGCCAGGAACGGCCACCAGCTATGGAGTTGCGAGAACTCAGTGCCTTTGTCGCCGTCGTGGAAGAGGGCGGCATGTCGGCGGCGTCTCGCCGACTACACGTGAGCCAGTCGGCGATTTCACAGACGGTGAGCGCGCTCGAGCGCGAATTAGGGGTTCGTCTGCTGGAGCGGGTCAGCACCGGAGTACGGCCCACGGAGGCGGGGGCGGCCTTGCTCGAGGAGGCGCGCGCCGTCCTGGCGCGATACCGGCAGGCGGTGCGCGCGATGTCCACCTACCGCGGCGCGGCCGGCGGGGCCATCAGACTCGGCATCCCGCTCGAATTGGCGCCGCACGTGCTGCCCGGAGCGCTCGCCAAGTTCGCGGCCGAGGTGTCCGAGACGCGTGTCGTTCCGCGTCATCTGTCGACGGCCGCGCAATTCGTCGCCCTGCGCAGCGACGAACTCGACGTCGGGCTGGTGCGCGAACGTCCCGCCGGGTCCGAATTCGACGCCATGCTGGTGGCCCGCGAAAGCCTTGGCGTGCTTCTTGATTCATCGGTCGCCGCGGCCCGGGTCGGCGTCGACGGGATCTCTCTGCGCGACCTCAAAGACCTGCGGTGGACGGGCTTTCCCCGGTCGAGCAGTCCGGCCTGGTACGACGAGCTCACCGGGGCGCTGCGTAGCCACGGCATCGAAATCGGCCCACCCGCGCCCGACGGCCATGTCCTGATCGCCGACGTAAAGTTCGCCGCGGTGAGCGGCGGGCATGCCTTCGCGCTTGCCCCGGAAAGCCAGCCTCGACCGCTGCCGGACAACGTGACGTGGGCCCCGCTGATCGGCGCGCCCCTGGTGCGCCGCACCTGGGTGGTGTGGCCGGCCGACTCGCGCCGCCGCGATATCGGCCGGCTCCTCACCTCGTTCGAGCTGCCGGACGACGCCTGACGGCGCGCGGACTAGGGGGCCAGGCAGACCGACGCTTCAGCCGTGTAGCACAAAAACGTCAGCGTCTCCTGCAGATACAGCTGCACCGTCTCGGCGTCGTGGCTCAGGTACCCGATCGCGACGTCGGTGCCCAGCTGCAGATCGAAGTCGCCGCCTCGGGTGGTCAAGACGAAGGCGCCATCGATGGCCGGCGCCCAGATGATGTCCCCGTCCACCAATCGGTTCAGGTGCTCGCGGATGGGATATCCGTGTTCGGTGGTCTCACTGACCTTGGTGTACACCTCGGCGGCCAGCAGCACCGAGTACGGGCCGTCCACGCCGGCCAGCCGCAGCCCGGTCAACGCGTGCGAGATGGCGTCCGGCATATCGCGGGGATCCTCGGGCAGCTTCAACGGCGGGTTGGAGCTGCAGCCGCGGATGCCGTCGATCGACCCGGCGGTGTAGCCCTCGAAGATGGCGCGGTCCTCGACGAACGCCAGCTTCTTGGCCGCGGCCTTGACGGGATCCCAGTCGGAGTCCTGCGCGCCCCGCTCGACGTTGTCGATCTCGTAACGCGACAGGGTGAACGGAACCCGCAGGCGGACAAGGGGTTTGCTTTCCCGGAGGTGGGCTTCCACGCCGTCGTTGGGCGCCGCGACGTCGAGGAGCCGGCCGGTGCTGATCGCCGCGGTGACGGGTCCGCCCGGTTCGCTGACGTCGACGACGCGCCGCCCGGCGATGTGGCGCTTGAAGGTTCGGGTGGCCTCCAATTCGATTTCGGCCCAAGCGACTTCGGTGACCGGTGCCAGGTCGCGGTAGAGGTTGTTCATCGAGTGGTTCCTTTCAGGCTGCCGATCGCGAGTGAGCCGTCATCAGATGCCGCCGCCCGCGCCGTCACCAGCGGCGCGGGCAACGGCGGTGGGTCGTCGAGGAAGTCGACGGTCGGGGAGAAGAACAACCCGCCGGTGACCGCGGTGGAGAAGTCCAGGATGCGGTCGGTGTTGCCGGGTGGGTCGCCGAGGAACATGTTCTGCAGCATCTGCTCGGTGACCCGCGGCGTCCGCGAATAGCCGATGAAGTAGGTGCCGTATTCGCCCTTGCCCAGCTCACCGAAGGGCATGTTGTGCCGGACGATCTTGAGCTCGGTGCCGTCGTCGTCGGTGATGACGTTGAGCGCGATGTGGGCGTCGGCCGGCTTGTCCGCGTCGCCCAGTTCGATGTCTTCCAGCTTGGTCCGGCCGATCACCAGTTCCTGCTCGGTGACCGACAGCGCGTTCCAGGACGACATGTTGTGCACGTACTTCTGCACGTGCACGTAGCACGAGCCGGCGAAGTCGGGATCCTCGTCGCCGATGACGGTCGCGCTGACGGCCAGTGGGCCGTCGGGGTTTTCGGTGCCGTCGACAAACCCCAGCAGGTCGCGGTTGTCGAAGTAGCGGAAACCGTGCACCTCGTCGACCACGGTGACTGCGCCGGCCATCGCCCGCAGGATGCGGTCGGCCAACTCGAAGCACACGTCCAAGCTCTCGGCCCGGATGTGCAGCAACAGGTCGCCGGGCGTGGCCGGGGCCGTGTGCCGCGGGCCGTTCAACTCGATGAACGGGTGGAGTTCGGCGGGACGCGGCCCGGAAAACAGGCGGTCCCAGGCGTCGGAGCCGATCGAGACGATCGCCGACAACCGTTTCGGCGGCTCGCGGAAACCGATCGCGCGCACCAACCCCGAAATGTCCGGCAGCGCGTCGTGCACCGTGGCCTCTCCGCCGTCGTCGATGGTGACGACGAGGAAGATGGCGGCTGGTGTCAACGGCTGGAGGATGGGTTGCGGCTGAACCGGAGGCACTCTGCCGACCCTATCGTGGCGACGGCGGTCGCCGACAGCCATGATGTTGGACATGTCGGCCAGCGCCGCAGGCCTCTGCGAGTTCATCGACGCATCCCCGTCGCCGTTTCACGCCTGCGCCACGGCCGCCGCTCGGCTGGCCGGGTCCGGGTATGCCGAACTCGGCGAATCCGACCGCTGGCCGGCGCAACCCGGCCGCTATTTCACCGTGCGCGCCGGATCGCTGGTCGCCTGGAATTCCGACGGGCCCGAAGGGCCGTTCCGGATCGTCGGCGCACACACCGACAGCCCCAACTTGCGGGTCAAGCAGCATCCGGACCGGCTCGTCGCCGGCTGGCGCGTCGTGGCGCTCGAGCCGTACGGGGGCGCGTGGCTCAACTCCTGGCTGGACCGCGACCTGGGCATCAGCGGGCGGCTGTCGGTGCGGGACGGGGCCGGGGTCGGCCACCGGCTGGTCCGGATCGACGACCCGATCCTGCGGGTGCCGCAGCTGGCGATCCACCTGGCCGAGGACCGCAAGTCGGTGACCCTGGACCCGCAGCGACACGTCAACGCGGTCTGGGGCGTTGGGGAACAATGGAGTTCATTCGTCGGCTACGTCGCCGAGCGGGCCGGGGTGGCGGCCGGCGACGTGCTCGGCGCCGACCTGATGACGCACGATCTGACCCCGTCGACGGTGCTCGGGGCCGACGCCGACCTGTTGAGCGCGCCCCGGCTGGACAACCAGGCCAGTTGCTACGCGGGGTTGGAGGCGCTGTTGGGTGCCGAGGCGCGGGGCTTTCTGCCGGTGTTGGTGCTCTTCGATCACGAGGAGGTCGGGTCGTCGTCCGACCGCGGCGCGCAGTCCAACCTGCTGAGCACCGTGCTGGAGCGGATCGTGCTGGCCGCGGGCGGCAACCGGGAGGACTTCCTGCGCCGGCTGCCGCCGTCGCTGCTGGCCTCGGCCGACATGGCCCACGCCACCCATCCCAACTACCCGGAGCGGCACGAGCCCGGCCACCTGATCGAGGTCAACGCCGGGCCGGTGCTCAAGGTCCACCCCAACCTGCGGTATGCCACCGATGGGCGCACCGCGGCAACGTTCGAGCTGGCCTGCCGCCAGGCCGGGGTCGGGCTGCAACGTTACGAGCACCGCGCCGACCTGCCGTGCGGTTCGACGATCGGGCCGCTGGCCGCGGCCCGCACCGGCATCCCAACCGTCGACGTCGGCGCCGCGCAGCTGGCGATGCACTCCGCGCGGGAGTTGATGGGCGCGCACGACGTCGCCGCCTATGCGGCCGCGCTGCAAGCGTTTCTGTCACCCCGCTGACCTACGATCCGGCCATGACGCTAAACGTAGAAATGGTCACCTTCGACTGCAGCGACCCGGCGACGCTGGCCGGCTGGTGGGCCGAACAGTTCGGTGGTACGACGCAGGAGCTGCTCGCCGATGAGTTCACCGCGGTGACGCTGTCGGAGGGACCCAAGCTCGGATTCCAGAAAGTGCCCGAACCGACCCCCGGGAAAAACCGCGTGCACCTCGATTTCAGCGCCGCCGACGTCGATGGCGAGGTGGCGCGGCTGACGGCGGCCGGGGCCAACGAGGTCGGCCGGCACCAGTTCGGCGACAACTTCCGCTGGGTGGTGCTGGCCGACCCCGAGGGCAATGTCTTCTGTGTCGTCGGGCAGTAGCTCGCCGCTCAGCCCTGGGTGAGGATGGGCGGGTCGTAACGGATGACGTTCTCCACGACGATCCCGTCGCGGGTGCGAACCCGGTCGATCCCGCGGATCTCGAACGGCCCGCCGGGCCCGGTGCCCCTGCCGACGTAGTGCAAAAACACCAGCTCCTCGCCCGCGGCGGCGCCGGGCACGGTGGCGCTGTCGACGACGTCGAGCTTCAAATCCGGTGCGGCGTCCAGCAATTCGGCGATCTTTGCCGTGTAGGGCTCGATGCCGCGGACCGGCTCGGGGTCACCCGGCCAGTAGCCGACGATGTCGTCGGCGAGGATGTCGAAGCCGCGCGACATGGTGGGCGCGGCCCAATACGCCGCGAACGCCTCGGCGCTGAACTTCGGGGCCGTGTCGGCCGGAGCGGATTGGATGTCGGTCATGATTCCTCCCGGTGTCGGGCGCTTCGATCGAGCGCGTCGTGGCCAGCGTGTCCCCTCGCCGTGCGGCGGCACAATTACCTGCGAGGTCATCGCCACGGGTCGGCGGCCGTGGTTACCGTTGCCTCGTGGGCCATGCGGCCGTAGGTGTCCTGTTGCGCGAATGGCGCGAGCGGCGACGGGTGAGCCAGCTCGACCTGTCGTTGACCGTCGGCGTCTCGGCGCGCCACCTGAGCTTCATCGAGACGGGCCGCTCGCGACCCAGTCCGGAGATGGTGCTCGCCCTCGCCGAGGGCCTCGACGTTCCACTGCGGGAGCGCAACACGCTGCTGCTGGCCGCCGGGTTCGCGCCGCGTTACCAGTCGCGCCCGCTGGAGGACGCCGCGCTCTCCCCGGCCCGTAACGCGGTGCAGCGCCTCCTCGATGCCCACGACCCCTACCCCGGCATCGTGATCGATCGCTGCTGGAACATCGTGGGCGCCAACGCCGCGGCGTCGGCGCTCACCGTCGGTCTGCCCGCGGAGCTGCTCGGACCGCCGGCCAACGTCTACCGGCTGTCGCTGCACCCCGACGGCCTCGCCGGGCGGACCCTGAACTTCCCCGAATGGGCGGGCTACTTGCTGCACCAACTCCGGCGCACGATCGCACTCACCGGCGACCCGGGGCTGCGGGCGCTCGAGGACGAGGTGCGCGGATACCCGGGAGTCGCGGGCGCCGCCAAAGCGCGCGGCGCGCCACCGGACAACGCCGACGCGCTGCTCATCCCCTTCGTGCTGGACGTCGGCGGTGGGCAACCGCTGTCGATGTTCACCACACTGACGACCTTCGGGACCCCGCTCGACGTCACCCTCGCCGAACTGGCCGTCGAGCTGTTCTATCCGGCCGACGCCGCAAGCGCCAGCCTGCTTCAGGGCAGGTAGCGCTCTTACACTGTTCGGGTGACTGTCTCCGGAACAGGGGCGCGGACCCAGATTGACACCGTCGACCACGCCGCGACCACGCCCGACCAGCCGCAACCGTTTCACGAGCTGGGCCTCAAAGACGACGAGTACCTGCGGATTCGCGAGATCCTGGGCCGCAGGCCCACCGACACCGAGCTGGCAATGTACTCGGTGATGTGGAGCGAGCACTGCTCCTACAAGTCCTCCAAGGTTCACCTGCGCTACTTCGGCGAGACCACAACCGACGCGATGCGCGCGGGCATGCTCGCCGGCATCGGCGAGAACGCCGGCGTAGTCGACATCGGCGACGGCTGGGCGGTCACCTTCAAGGTGGAATCGCACAACCATCCTTCCTACGTCGAGCCCTATCAGGGCGCGGCCACCGGCGTGGGCGGCATCGTGCGCGACATCATGGCCATGGGCGCGCGACCCGTCGCCGTGATGGACCAGCTTCGCTTCGGCGCCGCCGACGCGCCGGACACCCGCCGCGTGGTCGATGGCGTGGTGCGCGGCATCGGCGGCTACGGCAACTCGCTGGGACTGCCCAACATCGGCGGCGAGACCGTCTTCGACGCGTGCTACGCCGGCAACCCGTTGGTCAACGCGATGTGCGTCGGTGTGCTGCGTCGGGAGGACCTGCATCTGGCGTTCGCGTCGGGCGTCGGCAACAAGATCATCCTGTTCGGCGCGCGCACGGGGCTCGACGGCATCGGCGGGGTGTCGGTGCTGGCGTCGGACACGTTTGGCGCTGAAGACAGCGCCGGAGCCTCGCGCAAGAAGCTGCCGTCGGTTCAGGTGGGCGACCCCTTCATGGAGAAGGTGCTCATCGAGTGCTGCCTCGAGCTCTACTCGGGCGGGCTTGTGATCGGCATCCAGGATCTCGGTGGAGCTGGATTAGCTTGTGCCACTTCCGAATTGGCGTCCGCCGGGGATGGCGGGATGGCGATCCGGCTCGATGCCGTCCCGCTGCGGGCCAAGGAGATGACGCCGGCCGAGGTGCTCTGCAGCGAGTCGCAGGAGCGCATGTGCGCGGTGGTGGCACCGGAGAACGTGGACGCCTTCATGGCGGTGTGCCGCAAATGGGAGGTGCTGGCCACCGTTATCGGCGAGGTCACCGACGGCGACCGGTTGCGGATCACCTGGCACGGCGAGACGGTGGTCGACGTGCCGCCGCGCACCGTGGCGCACGAGGGGCCGGTGTACCAGCGGCCGGTCGCGCTCCCCGAATCGCAGGACGCCCTGAACGCGGACCGGTCGACGAGGCTGCCGCGTCCTGCCACCGGCGCCGAGCTGCGCGCGACTTTGCTTGCGCTGCTGGGCAGTCCGCACCTGTGCAGCCGCGCGTTCATCACCGAGCAGTACGACCGCTACGTGCGCGGCAACACGGTGCTGGCCGAGCATGCCGACGGCGGAGTGCTGCGCGTCGACGAGTCGACCGGTCGCGGCATCGCGGTGTCGACCGATGCGTCGGGTCGCTACACGCTGCTGGACCCCTACGCCGGGGCCCAGCTGGCGCTGGCCGAGGCGTACCGCAACGTGGCCGTCACCGGCGCGACCCCGGTAGCGGTGACCAACTGCCTGAACTTCGGTTCGCCCGAGGACCCCGGGGTGATGTGGCAGTTTTCGCAGGCGGTGCGGGGGCTGGCCGATGGCTGTGCGGCCCTTGGCATTCCGGTGACCGGCGGCAACGTGAGCTTTTACAACCAAACGGGATCGGCCGCGATCCTGCCCACGCCGGTTGTCGGCGTGCTCGGCGTGATCGACGACGTCGGTCGACGGCTCCACACGTCCTTCGGCACCGAACCGGGCGAAACCCTGATGCTGCTGGGCGATACGCGCGACGAGTTCGATGGTTCCGTCTGGGCGCAGGTGAGCGCCGGCCACCTGGGCGGCCTGCCGCCGAGGGTCGACCTGGCGCGCGAGAAGCTGCTGGCCGAGGTGCTGGCCTCAGCGTCACGCGACGGGCTGGTGTCCGCCGCGCACGACCTGTCCGAGGGCGGCCTCGCCCAGGCCATCGTGGAATCGGCGCTGGCGGGCGAAACCGGTTGCCGCATTGTGCTTCCCGAGGACGCCGATCCGTTTGTGATGTTGTTCTCGGAGTCGGCGGGCCGAGTGCTGGTGGCGGTGCCGCGCACCGAGGAGAGCCGGTTCCGTTCGATGTGCGAGGCGCGGGGATTGCCCGCGGTCCGCATCGGCGTCGTCGATCAGGCCTCGGGCGCGGTGGAGGTTCAGGGGTTGTTCACGGTGACCCTGGCGGAACTGCGCGAGACGTCAGAGTCGGTGCTGCCGCGCTTCTTTGGATGAAGCGGCTGCAGGCGCTGCTGTTGGCCGCCGCCTTGGTGGGCTGGAGTTTCGTCGGTCCGCGGTTGCCCCCTGCTTGGCGCGTCACGCTGCAGGCGGGCGTTGGCGCGCTGCTGGTGCTGGTGACCGGCGCGCCGCTGGGCCTTCGCCCGCCGCGGTTGTGGGCGGGAGCACGGCTGGGGTCGGCGGCCGGGGCCGCGGCGACGACCGCGATCGCCGCCACGACGGCGGTGCCGATGGTCCGGGCGGCGATGGCCGTTCAGGAGCCGCCGGCGTCGGTGCCGGAGTGGTTGCTGGTGCGGATCCCCCTCGGCACAGTCTGGGCCGAGGAGGCCGCCTTCCGCGCCGCGCTGGCCACCGCCGGTACCCGAGCGTTCGGCCGAAGCGGTGGAAGGCTGTTGCAGGCCGCCGCTTTTGGCCTCTCCCACGTCCCCGATGCCCGCGCGACGGGTCAGCCCGTGGCCGCCACCGTGCTGGTCACCGGCCTCGCGGGTTGGGTGTTCGGTTGGCTGGCCGACCGTTCCGGCAGCCTCGCCGCGCCGATGCTGGCGCATCTGGCGATCAACGAGGCCGGCGCGATCGCCGCGCTGACCGTGCGACGCTAGGGGTATGCCCGCCCGTCAGCGAGCCGACCCGGCAAAGACCCGCCAGGCCGTGTTGGCCGTTTTGGACTGGTTGCGTACCGAATCCCGCCCGGCGCCCGACCGGGACGCCCTGGCGACCGCCGTTCGGCTCACGGCGCGCACCCTGGCGACGGTCGCGCCCGGCTCCAGCGTCGAGGTCCGGATCCCGCCTTTTGCCGCCGTCCAGTGCATTGCCGGACCCCGGCACACCCGCGGCACACCGCCCAACGTCGTCGAGGCCGATCCGCGCACGTGGCTGCGACTGGCGGTCGGCCTGGTGCCGCTCGAAGAGGCGAAGGGCGCCGGCACGCTGACGCTGTCGGGTTCCCGGGCGGGTGAGATCGGCCACTGGCTGCCCCTGTTCGATGTCAGCGAAACATAAGCCTGAACTGCAGGTTTAGGGTCGTGCGGCGGATTTTCGGAGCCCAACACGCCCGTCGGATTCGGCGCCGCGGCCGTCCAGCCCGTAGACTCCGTTACGTCACCAATCGTTCCCCAGGGGGCCGCCAAACCGTGACCGTCGCTGGAGCCGAAGCGCCCGAGCAGGACCTGAATTCCCCCCGCGAAGAATGTGGCGTATTCGGGGTATGGGCCCCGGGCGAGGAAGTCGCCAAACTCACCTACTACGGCTTGTACGCGCTGCAGCATCGCGGGCAGGAAGCCGCGGGTATCGCCGTCGCCGACGGATCCCAGGTGCTGGTCTTCAAAGACCTCGGCCTGGTCAGTCAGGTGTTCGACGAGCAAACTCTGGCCGCGATGCAGGGCCACGTGGCGATCGGGCACTGCCGCTACTCCACCACGGGCGACACGACGTGGGAGAACGCGCAGCCGGTGTTCCGCAACACCGCGGCCGGAACCGGGGTTGCGTTGGGGCACAACGGGAATCTGGTCAACGCCGCCGAGCTCGCCGCACGCGCCCGCGACGCGGGCCTGATCGGCACGCGATGCCCGGCCCCGGCGACGACCGACTCCGACATCCTGGGCGCCCTGCTGGCCCACGGCGCGGCCGATTCCACGCTGGAACAGGCGGCGCTGGAACTGCTGCCGACCGTGCGCGGGGCATTCTGCCTGACGTTTATGGACGAAAACACACTGTATGCGTGCCGCGATCCCTACGGGGTGCGGCCGCTTTGCCTGGGACGGCTGGATCGCGGCTGGGTGGTGGCCTCCGAAACGGCCGCGCTCGACATCGTCGGCGCGTCGTTCGTGCGCGAGATCGAGCCGGGCGAGCTGCTGGCCATCGACGCCGACGGCGTGCGCTCGACCCGTTTCGCCAACCCCGAGCCCAAGGGCTGCGTCTTCGAGTACGTCTACCTGGCACGGCCGGACAGCACGATCGCGGGCCGGTCGGTGCACGCGACCCGGGTCGAGATCGGTCGCCGGCTGGCGCGCGAGAGCCCGGTCGAAGCCGACCTGGTGATCGGCGTGCCGGAATCGGGCACCCCGGCCGCCGTCGGGTACGCGCAGGAGTCCGGCATCCCTTACGGGCAGGGCCTGATGAAGAACGCCTACGTCGGGCGCACCTTCATCCAGCCGTCGCAGACCATCCGCCAGCTCGGTATCCGGCTGAAGCTCAACCCTCTCAAAGAGGTGATCCGCGGCAAGCGGCTGATCGTCGTCGACGATTCGATCGTGCGGGGAAACACCCAGCGCGCCCTGTTGCGAATGCTGCGGGAGGCCGGCGCCCTCGAGGTGCACGTGCGCATCGCCTCCCCGCCGGTGAAGTGGCCGTGCTTCTATGGCATCGACTTCCCATCACCCGCCGAGTTGATCGCCAACGCCATCGAAGACAAAGAGGAGATGCTCGAGGCGGTGCGGCATGCCATCGGGGCCGACACGCTGGGTTATGTCTCGCTGCGGGGCCTGGTCGCGGCCTCCGAGCAGCCCGCGTCGCGGCTGTGCACCGCCTGCTTCGACGGCAAGTATCCGATCGAACTGCCCGGCGAAAGCGCGCTGGGCAAGAACGTCATCGAGCACATGCTCGCCAACGCTGCGCGCGGAGCCGTGTTCGGTGATCTGACGCCCGATGAAGTGCCCATCGTGCGCTGACCCTGTGGGTTCCCGTTGGTTCAATGACGTTTGATACCGGCGCCGAGCGCAGCCCGGTAGCCTTTATCGCGATGACGGATCCCGGAAAAAGCCCCGGACGAAACCCGGGCAGCCAGGGCATCACCTACGCGTCGGCCGGGGTGGACATTGAAGCCGGTGATCGCGCCGTGGCTCTGTTCAAGCCGCTGGCGACCAAGGCGACCAGACCCGAGGTGCGCGGGGGGCTGGGCGGATTCGCCGGACTGTTCGCTTTGCGCGGCGACTACCGCGAACCGGTGCTGGCGGCCTCCACGGACGGGGTCGGTACCAAGCTGGCGGTCGCTCAGGCGATGGACAAGCACGACACCGTCGGCCTCGACCTGGTCGCGATGGTTGTCGACGATCTCGTCGTGTGCGGCGCCGAGCCGCTGTTCCTGCAGGACTACATCGCGGTCGGCCGCACAGTGCCGGAACGGCTGAGCGCGATCGTCAGCGGCATCGCTGAGGGCTGCGTGCGAGCCGGCTGCGCGCTGCTGGGCGGTGAAACGGCCGAGCACCCCGGTCTGATGGAGCCGGACCATTACGACATCTCGGCCACCGGAGTCGGGGTCGTCGAGGCCGACGACGTGCTGGGCGCCGACCGCGTCAAACCCGGCGACGTCATCATCGCGATGGGCTCGTCCGGCCTGCATTCCAACGGGTATTCGCTGGCCCGCACGGTCCTGCTCGAGATCGACCGGATGAACCTGGCCGGTTACGTCGAGGAGTTCGGCCGCACCCTGGGCGAAGAGCTGTTGGAACCCACCCGCATCTACGCCAAGGACTGCCTGGCGCTGGCCGCCGAAACCCATGTCCGCACGTTCTGCCACGTGACCGGCGGCGGGCTGGCCGGCAACCTGCAGCGCGTCATCCCGCCCGGGCTGGTCGCCGAGGTCGACCGCGGCACCTGGACGCCCGCGCCGGTGTTCGCCATGATCGCCCAGCGCGGCCGGGTGATGCGGGAGGAGATGGAGAAGACGTTCAACATGGGCGTCGGCATGATCGCCGTCGTCGCGCCGGAGGACACCGACCGCGCCCTGGCCATCTTGACCGCCCGGCATCTCGATTGCTGGGTCCTGGGCACCGTCGGCAAAGGCGGGAAAGACGGCCCGCGGGTCACACTGGTCGGGCAACACCCCAGGTTCTGACGTCTCACACCGGCCGGGTCTCAGCCGGAACCAGCCGCAACTAGCACTGTGCCGATGCTCAGCGCATCGGCACAGTGGTTTCCGGTTCTAGCGGCGCCACTCGTCGTCGTCGTCCCAAGAATTGTCTGGGCCTGGCCCGTCCGAGTCATCCAGCTCGTTGGATTCTTCGTCGCCCGTTCCTGACAGCTCGCGCTGAAGCCGCTGGAAGTCGGTTTGCGGGGAACTGTATTTGAGTTCTCGAGCAACCTTGGTCTGCTTTGCCTTCGCCCGGCCGCGGCCCATGGGGGAACCCCCTCGCGCAATAACGGAGCGGCCTAACGAGTAGGCGGCTCCGATCTCTGGTGTCGTTATTGTCCTGCCGACAGTTTACCGTGCCTCATGGCCGGGTGTCGGTGACCCCTGCTCGCTGTGGCGGACGTCATCGACGATTATCTCGCACCGCCCCGCAACCGTTCAACGGCCAGCCGCCCCGCGCCGACGTGTTCGGTCGCGGGCAAGGAATCGGCGTCGATAACCGCCGCGACCGCGCCCTCGGGGCCCGTCGTCAACGGCGTGTCTGCCGGCACCCCCCGCTTGAGCATCGCCAGGGCCACCGGCCCGAGGTCCACATGCTCGACGACGGTTCCGAGGCGCCCGACGGCACGACCGCCGGCGAGCACGGCATCACCCGTCGAAGGACGCTCCACCGAGCCGTCGAGGTGCAACAACACCAGCATCCGCGGCGGCTTGCCCAGGTTGTGCACCCGTGCCACGGTCTCCTGCCCGCGATAGCAGCCCTTGTCCAGATGCACGGCACCGCCGATCCAACCCACCTCATGCGGGATCGTGCGCTCGTCGGTGTCGACGCCGAGTCGCGGGCGCAGCGCCGCCACCCGATGGGCTTCGTAGGCCCACACCCCGGCCGGCCGCAGACCGGCCTGCGTCAGGCGGTTGCGCCAGCCGGCCGCCTCGCCGCGTGGCACCACCAGGTCCAGCTCGATCTGGCCCGCGGGGGCGGCGGGCATCCGTCGCACAAAGCCACCGCCGGCGACCGGAGCCGCGGTCAGCTCGGCGGGCAGGGCGTCGAGACCGAGCGTGTCAAGCACCGCCCGGTCGGCCAACCGCGGACCCAGCAGCGACAGCACCGCCATGTCCCCGGCGGCCGGCGTGACCTCGGACCAGAAGACCATCTTGCGTAGGTAGTCCAGCAGCGGCTCGGCCCGCCAGGGCTCGGTGTCGAGGTACGTCGTGCCGCCCAGCTCGGTCTGGACCCAGTGGTCCTCGACGCGGCCCTGGCCGTCGAGGCTGAGGTTCTCGGTGCTGGCGCCCTCGGGCAATTCGCTCACGTGCTGGGTGGAGATGCTGTGCAGCCAGGTCTGCCGGTCCTTGCCGGTCAGGGTGAGCACCGCGCGGTGCGACCGGTCGATCACCACCGCCCCGGTTTCGATCGCACGTTGCTCGCCCAGCGGGTCGCCGTAATGCCAGACCGCGCCGGCGTCGGGCCCGGGATCGGGGGCAAGGACGGCAGCCACAGGTCAACTCTACGGACCCGGCCCGCGGCTAGGCTTACGATCCATGGCCGACATGGGTGTGATCGTCACGCCGGACGGTGGGATCCATCCGCCGGGCACGCCGCTGCTGCACGCCGACGACCTGGCGGCCGTCCGCGGCGACGGCGTCTTCGAGACGCTGCTGGTCCGTGACGGCAGGGCCTGTTTGGTGGAGTCGCATCTGCAGCGGCTGACCCAGTCCGCCAAGTTGATGGACCTGCCCGCGCCGGACCTGCCCAGTTGGCGGCGCGCCATCGAGGAGGCCGCGCGCCGGTGGGCCGCCGTCACCGCCGACGAGGGCGCGATGCGCCTGATCTGCAGCCGCGGCCGCGAGGGCGGTTCCGCGCCGACCGCCTACGTGATGGTCAACCCCGTCCCGGAACGGGTGGCCGCGGTCCGCCGCGACGGGCTCTCGGCGATCACGCTGAACCGCGGGGTGCCAGCCAACGCCGCCGACGCCACGCCGTGGCTGCTGGCGGGCGCCAAAACGCTGTCGTATGCGGTCAACATGGCCGCGTTGCGGCACGCCGCCCGGCAGGGCGCCGGTGACGTCATCTTCGTCAGCTCCGACGGCTACATCCTGGAAGGCCCGCGCTCGACGGTGGTGATCGCCACCGATGCCGGCGCGGACGGCGCCCCCTGCCTGCTGACACCGCCGCCGTGGTACCCGATCCTGCGGGGCACCACGCAACAGGCCCTCTTCGAGGTGGCTAGGGCCAAGGGCTACGACTGCGACTATCGCGCGTTGCGGGTCGCCGATCTGCAAGCGGCACAAGGCATTTGGCTGATATCGAGCATGACGCTGGCGGCGCGCGTGCACACGCTCGACGGTCGGCGGCTGGTCCGATCCCCGATCGCGACCGAATTCGCCGAACTGGTCGACGCGGCCATCGTCAGCGATCGCTGAACGCTGAATTCTGTTGTCGGCTTGCGATTTACCCGGTACGGTCGGCGGTACACAAGAAGGGAGGTGGTCCGCGAAATTGATAGCTTCATGGACATGTGAGGTGGCTACGCGCTAGCTGCACTGGCTCGGAAGAGTCGGCGATCAACGCGCGCTGGCGAATTCCCCGTAGCCACCCGGCCCCCGAGCTTCCGGTCAGTCCAACCAGGAGCTTTGCTCGGGGGTCGTTCCATGTCGTGACCCCCGTGGGCCACTATCCCGCGAACCGCGACAGCCGCGCCGAAAGATGCGGCACCAGGCCGCCGTCGGCATCCACCCGTTCCTCGACGTAGGCGAGATCTCCGCCTTCGACGATTCCGTAGAGGCGCTTGGCGCCACCGACCAGCAGGCCCGAGCGACTGCGGGCCAGGGCATCGGTCACCAGCTCCCACGACGATTGCGTGCGGGGCCGCCCGTAGAACAACTCGATGTAACCGGCCGAATGGGCCAACAACAATTCGATGGCCTGCGACTCGGTCGGATCGTCGGGGTCGCTGACGAAGCGCCAAAACCCCGTCTCGCGTAGGCCGGGTTCCCGGTACCCGCCGGTGTCGTTGAGCCGCCAGGATCGCGCTTCCCAATTCAGATAGTCACCGCCGTCGTGCGAGACCACGATCTGCTGGCCGAACCGGTAGTCCCCATCGGGTCCGCGGCCCTCACCCTCACCACGCCACACCCCGACCAGCGGCAGCAGCGCCAGCAGCGCGTCGTTGAGGTTGGCGCCTTCGCGCAGGTTTGCGGTGTCGGCCGGTACCGGCAAATCGTCGAAGGCGGGGATGTTGCGGGAAGCGGTCACCTTGGCGCGTTCGGCCGCGGCGGCCACCGCACGGTCACCGGAGCCGCCGGGAGCGACCGGGCCATCGGGGCCCACGTCGGAGCTCACGACTCGTCAGTGATGAGCCGGTAGAGGGTGTACAGCGCGAACCATGAGATGACCACGACCGATACCACCAGCATGATCTCGAAGAAGAGCACCACGGGGTCGAGTCTATTCGTCCCGCGGACGCCGGAGACCGGCCGGTGCGTCAGGCGATCTTGACGTCCACCTCGTGAATGCCCGCACCGGACGGCGCCACCACGGCGTCGCCGTTGCCGATCGGGGACAGCGCGCGCAGCGTCCAGGACCCGGGTGCGGCAAAGAACCGGAAGTCACCGGTGGCCGACGCGACGACCTCGGCCGTGAACTCGTCCGAGGAGTCCAGCAGGCGGACGAACGCGCCACCCACCGCCTGGCCGTCGCCATCCACGACCCGGCCCGTGATCACCGTTTCCTTCCCCAGATCGACGCTGGCGGGCAACGTCAGTCCTTGCTTCGGTCCAGAGCACATATCAGCTTCCCAACTCGATCGGGGCACCCACCAGGGAGCCGTATTCCGTCCAACTGCCGTCGTAGTTCTTGACGTTTTTATGGCCGAGCAATTCCCGCAGCACGAACCAGGTGTGCGACGAGCGTTCCCCGATCCGGCAGTACGCAATGGTTTCCTTCGTGCCGTCGAGCCCGGCGTCGGCGTACAGCTTCGCCAATTCCTCATCAGACTTGAAGGTGCCGTCCTCGTTCGCGGCCCTGCTCCAGGGCACGTTGATGGCGCCGGGGACGTGGCCCGGCCGCTGGCTTTGCTCCTGCGGCAGGTGCGCCGGTGCGAGGATCTTGCCCGAGAACTCGTCGGGGGAGCGCACGTCGACCAGGTTCTTGACGTTGATGGCCGCGATCACCTCGTCACGGAAGGCGCGGATGCTGTTGTCCGGCGGGGCCGCGGTGTAGGAGGTGGCCGGCCTGTTGACGGTGTCGGTGGAAAGCGTGCGTCCGTCGAGTTCCCACTTCTTGCGGCCGCCGTCGAGGAGCTTGACCTTGTCGTGGCCGTAGAGCTTGAAATACCAGTAGGCGTAGGCGGCGAACCAGTTGTTGTTGCCGCCGTAGAGGATCACGGTGTCGTCGTTGGAGATGCCGCGGTCGGACAGCAGTTTGGAGAATTGCTGCGCGTCCACGAAGTCGCGTTTGACCGGGTCCTGCAAATCGGTGCGCCAATCGAGCTTGACCGCGCCGGCGATGTGGCCGGTGTCGTAAGCGCCGGCGTCCTCGTCCACTTCGACGAAGACGACGTTCGTGGCTCCGGGATTGCTGAGATTGCTCTCGGCCCAGTCCGCGGAGACCAGGACGTCGGAGCGTGCCATGTGGGGTGTTCCTTTCGATTGCTGCTGACGAAGTTATGCGGGAGTCGCCCGGAAGCGTGCGACCAGCGGGTAGAGCTGGCAGCCCAGGCAGATGCCGAAGGCCGCGTTCAGGAAGGCGGCCACCAGCGCGGCCGCGGTGGCGACCAGGCCGACGTAAAAGCCGACCACAAAGGCGCCGGCCACAAATCCCGCGACGCCGGCGATCGCGAAGATCAGGCCGACGAGTTGGGCGAACTTCAGCGGTGCCGCCGGTTCGCGCTCCTTGACGGGTCCCAGCCGGGGCGCCACGACGGCGGCAAACACCCGCCCATAGGGGTGCCGGCGGGGCCCGCCGATGGCGCCGACGGCAAAGACCACCGCCTGCGCCCCGAGAATGAGCGCAGCCGCCGGCGGGCTGGCTGCTGAAACGATAAGCGTGAGCAAAAGGACCGCGGACGTGACCCAGGCGGCGAACCTGGGCCCGCGCACGTCGACGCGGTCGGGCTGCACGACGATGTTGCTGCTCGGCACGGGACTACTCCTAGAAACTCTTGTTGCGCGGAAGACGGGTGGAGGCACGCCTCTGAGGAGCCCCGCGAGGGGTCCGAAGCTGCTCCGAGTGCGCGCAGGCGCTGCTACTCAGCAGCTACAGCAACAACAACAGCCCGCAATGCGGCACAGATCGACTGCGCGACGCTTGGTGAGCATGGGCTCCAGGCGGGCTGACACGCCGGCAAGCTTACCCAATGACGTAGCGCTCAGGCCAACAGAGGCTGCAGCGCCGAACGCAGGTCGGCGGCCTTGGGCACCCCGGAGGCGCGGTATCGTTGCCGCCCCTCGGCATCGAAGATCAAGGTGGTGGGCAGCGACAGCACCGAAAACCGCCGGGCCGTCCCCGGGTCGGCGTCCAGATCGATCTCGAGGTGGGCTATAGGAGACCCCGGGTCGCCCATGTCCTCGCAGACCTGGCCGACCACCCGGCGAACCCGATCGCAGGGCCCGCACCACGGCGCGCTGAAGTGCACGATGGTCGGCCCGCTGCGAGACAGCGCCAGGTCCGCGGTGTCGGCTCCGCCGCCCGGATCCGAATGAACCTCACGGATTCTTCCCGACCTGCGGGTCAGCAGCCATCCGCCGAGGGTCGCCACGACGACGGCCGCAACGGTCGAGATGACGACGGCAATCATGACTGCTTGAACCCTTCGAGCGTCAGGATCACTCCCCGGGCGACGCCTTCGATGATGACATCGGATCCGCGCGCGCCCTCTGAGGTTGGCCCCACTCCGAACGGCAGCCGCTGGTTGGGCAGCCTGGTGCTGAACGCCCGCAGCACCGCGTCGCGCTTGTCGTCCGGAACGGCTTGATCGGCGGTGTCGGGCCCGGTCAGGACGCCCCTCGGCGTGACCACCAGCGTCGCCGGGTCGTCGGGGGCGATGGAAAGGTCCACCGAGACGCTGACCCGGTGCTCGAAGCCGGCCGAGTGTGGGGTGCCGCTGAACACCAGGCCGTGGCTGTCGGAGATGCCCGATACGGTGACGCCGCCTGTGGCGGTGTTGGTTTCCCGGGGCGGAGCCTCAACCATCAGGTCGCTGATGCCCATGTAGCGGCCCAGATGTGTCGAGTCGATGATGATGCGGCTCTCCAGCCTGCCGACGGGGAGCTTTGCGTCGGGTCTGATCAGCCAGGACGCGTCGGTCAGGTCCACCGAGTACATCGTGGCTTCGAGGGTGGCCGTGCCGACCGTCGAGTGATCGACGGCGTTGGCCTTGATCTCGAGCTGGTTGTAGTGATGGCGCATCGCCTGCGGGATGAAGGGGAACGCCACGATGGCGACGAACGGGTCGGAGCCGAGATTCGCCACCTTGTGCATGGTGGTCGACAGCCGGTACTCGGCGTAGATGCTGGTTCCGAAGTCGACGCCGACGGCGCCGACGACGGGTACGGCCACGGCGATCGCCACCGCCGCCGCGCCGATCAGCACCTTGCGCATCCCCACATTGTCGCGTAATCCCGTGGCAGCTTCGCCGCGGACCGTCCGGTGGCGGGGCTCACACTGCCTGGCACCCCACGGCGAAATGGCAGGTGGCAAGTTATCGTTAGATGACCTGGCGACTAACGCGTCGTGGCGTTACCGAATTGGGAGACGCCTTCCCCCCGACCTGGAGGGGCTAGTTGGAGCTATTACTGCTGACCTCGGAGCTGCATCCCGACCCAGTGCTGCCGTCGTTGTCGCTGCTTCCTCACACCGTCCGCACGGCGCCGCCAGAACCATCCTCGTTGCTGGAGGCCGGGACCGCGGACGCCGTGCTCGTCGACGCGCGCACCGACCTGTCGTCCGCGCGCGGCCTGTGCCGGCTCTTGAGCACTGCGGGCCGCTCGGTCCCCGTCCTGGCTGTGGTGAGCGAGGGCGGTCTGGTGGCCGTCAGCGCCGATTGGGGGCTCGACGAGATCCTGCTGCCCGGCACCGGGCCCGCCGAGATCGACGCCCGGCTACGGCTGGTGGTCGGCCGCCGCGGCGGGCTGGCCGACCAGGAAAGCGCGGGCAAGGTCAGCCTGGGCGAGCTGGTGATCGACGAGGGCACCTACACCGCCAGGCTGCGGGGCCGCCCACTCGACCTCACCTACAAGGAGTTCGAGTTGCTGAAGTACCTGGCCCAGCACGCCGGCCGGGTTTTCACCCGGGCGCAGCTGCTGCACGAGGTTTGGGGCTACGACTTCTTCGGCGGCACCCGCACGGTCGATGTGCACGTACGTCGACTGCGGGCCAAGCTGGGGCCCGAATACGAGGCGTTGATCGGCACGGTGCGCAACGTGGGTTACAAGGCCGTCCGGCCGGCACGCGGCCGAGCGCCGATTGCGGAACCCAGTGCAGCCGACGACGCCGCCGATGAGGCGGAGTCCCATTCCGAGGATCTGCGAGAACCGCTGGGCGACCCGTTGCGCAGTCAGTGACTCCGCCCGACTGGCGTTCGACGCTGACCCGCGCCGAGCAGCAGAGCGTGCGCGAACTCATCTCGGCGGCAACCGAATTCGATGGGGTAGCGCCCGTCGGCGAGCAGGTGCTGCGCGAACTCGGGCACGACCGCACCGAACACCTGCTGATCGCTGGTGCCCAACCGGGCGCGATCGCGGGCTACCTGAATCTCAGCCCGCCCCGTGACGGCGGCGCGGGGATGGCGGAACTGGTGGTGCACCCCGAGGCCCGCCGGCGCGGTATCGGCGCCGCCATGGGACGCGCGGCGGTGGCCAAAACCGGTGGGCACAACCAATTCTGGGCGCACGGCACCCTCGAGTCGGCCCGGGCGACCGCCTCCGCCCTTGGTCTGGTCCCGGTGCGCGAACTCGTCCAGATGCGACGCTCGCTGCGCGACGCGCCCGACTCCGTGCCGCGGGTTCCCGGGGTGGAGGTTCGCACCTACCGGGGGACGGCCGACGACGCCGAGCTGCTGCGCGTCAACAACGCCGCGTTCACCCAACACCCCGAACAGGGCGGGTGGACCGATGCCGATCTGGCGGAACGGCGCGGCGAACCCTGGTTCGACCCGGCGGGCTTGTTTCTGGCGTTCGGCGCCCCCGACAGCGATCAGGCGGGCAGGCTACTGGGCTTCCACTGGACCAAGGTGCACCCCGAGCAAGCGGGCTTGGGCGAGGTCTACGTCGTCGGGGTCGATCCGTCGGCGCAGGGCCTGGGCCTCGGGCACATGTTGACAGCCATTGGGATCCAATCGCTGGCACGCCGCCTGGCCGGATCGGCCGAACCCACCGTGATGCTCTACGTCGAGTCTGACAACGTCGCCGCGGTGCGGACTTACGAGCGCCTGGGCTTCAGCACCCACAGCGTCGACACCGCCTATGGGTTGGCCACCTCCTGACCGCGAGCAGCCTGTTCACCCGGCATTCATCTCCACCGACTTCTGTGGGCTGCACCGACGCATACTTTCGCGGTGAGTTGGCAACCTTGCTTGGGAGGCCGCCGGCAGCGCCCGCGTGCGTCGGGGGAGTGCGTCAGAAAGCGAGATCGGTGAGGGTCGACAAGAAGGGCAGGGCGCTGACGGTCGCGACGTTGGCGCTGGCGATCTGCGGTGCGACGTCGACCGCCTGCGGCAGCGACGACAACCGTCGCGGCGCGCCGACGGCCACGATCTCGGGACTCGCCGGCACGGCGGGCTGTGCGGGCAAAAACGGGCTGACGGCGGAGGGCTCGACCGCCCAGCAGAACGCGATGTCGCTGTTCAATCAGGTGTGGGGGCAGTCCTGCCCGGGCAAGTCCGTGGCGTACAACCCGACCGGGTCGGGCGCCGGCCGCGAGCAGTTCATCGCGGGTCACGTCGACTTCGCGGGATCCGACTCGCCGCTGGTCGCCGACCAGATCGGCCCGGCCGCCAAACGCTGCGGCGGAAACCCGGCGTGGGACCTGCCACTGGTCTTCGGGCCGGTCGCGCTGGTGTACAACCTGCCGGGGATCCAGAAGTTGGTCCTCAGCAGTGACGCCCTCGCCAAGGTCTTCAGCGGCAGGATCACCGCCTGGAACGACCCGATACTGGCGGCACTGAATCCCGGCGTGGCGCTGCCCGACACCAACATCGTGCCGATCTACCGGGAGGACTCGTCGGGAACGACCGATAACGTCCAGAAGTACCTGACGGCCTCTGCCCCGCAAAGCTGGACCCGGGGGGTGGGAACGGAGTTCCAGGGTGGTGTCGGCGAAGGGGCCGCGAAGTCGGCGGGGGTGATCCAGGCCGTGCGGGCCACCCCGGGCGCGATCGGCTACGTCGAGAAGGGTTTCGCCGACCAGGCCGGTGTCCCGTACGCCCTGATCGACACCGGTAACGGCGTGGTTCCGCTGACCAACGACACGGCCGGCAAGGCCATCCAAGCGGCCAGTTTCGTGGCCGACGGCAACGACCTGGTACTCGATCTGGACCCGATGTACGCCACCCAGCGGCCGGATACTTACCCGTTGGTGCTGGCCAGCTACGAGATCGTGTGCTCGAAGGGCTACGACACGGATACGTCGGCGGCGGTCAAGTCGTTCCTGAGCGTGGCCGCGACCAACGGGCAGGCCGGTCTTACGTCCGCCGGTTATGTGCCGCTGCCCGATAAAGTCAAGGAGCGACTGGTTAGCGCGATCAACGCCGTGCAGTAGCCGGTGGGCACAAGGAGCGACAGCAGCCGTGGCGGGACCAGAGTGACGGTGTCTTCAGGGGCAGACCCATCCGCTGCGGGTTCGGGTGCGGTCGTCGCTGCGCCCGTCCCCGAGTCGCCGGTGGTGCCGATCAGCCCATGGGGCCATGCCCAGCCGCGTTTGGGAGACAGAGTTTTTCGCTGGCTGGCGCAGGGTTCCGGCGCCCTGATCGCGGTCCTGATCGCGGCCATCGGTGGCTTTCTCCTGCTGAGCGCGATCCCGGCCTTGAAGCGCAACCGGGAGAACTTCTTCAGCTACGGCGGCAACTGGGTCACCACCGACACCTCGGCCATGCATTTCGGAGTCTTCGAGCTGCTCCAGGTCACCGTGTTCGTGGCGCTGTTCGCGTTGATTCTGGCCATGCCGATCGCGTTGGGCGTTGCCCTCTTCATCACGCAGTACGCGCCGCGGCGGGTCGCGACACCACTGGCATACGCGGTCGATTTGCTGGCCGCGGTTCCCTCGATCGTCTATGGCGTGTGGGGCCTGCACGTGCTGGCGCCGCTGCTGCGACCCGTCGCCACCTGGCTGAATCGCAGCTTCGGCTGGTGCTTCCTGTTCGCCACCGGCAACGCGTCGGTCGCCGGGGGCGGCACGATCTTCACAGGCGGGATCGTGTTGGCGGTGATGATCCTGCCGATCATTACCGCCGTCACCCGTGAGGTGTTCGTCCAGACCCCGCACGACGAGGTCGAGGCCGCGCTGGCGCTGGGCGCCACGCGCTGGGAAGTGATCAAGACGACCGTGCTGCCGTTCGGGCGATCCGGGTACGTCAGCGGCGCGATGCTGGGCCTGGGCCGTGCCCTGGGCGAAACGGTCGCGCTGCTGATCATTCTGCGGGGTACCCAGGCCGCGTTCGGTTGGTCGCTGTTCGACGGCGGCTCGACCTTCGCGACCAAGATCGCGGCCACCGCCCCGGAGTTCCACGACCGATACCAGGCCGGTGCCTATATCGCGGCGGGACTGGTCCTGTTCCTGCTGACCTTCCTCATCGACGCCCTGGCGCGCGGCGCCACCAGCAGAGGCGTCGGCGCCCGCAACAGACGGGCCGGCCGATGACCTCGATGTTGGACCGTCCGCTCAAGGTGCGGGGCTTCTCGGGGCTCGGGCGCCGTCGCCGGGTGGCGAACACCATGGCCACCGCGCTGGTGACGCTGTCGATGGCGATCGCGGTGACACCGTTGCTGCTGGTGCTCTACTCGGTGATTGCCAAGGGGTACAAGGCGATTGGCTCGACCGTGTGGTGGACGCATTCACAGGCGGGCATGACCGCATTCGTGGCGGGCGGCGGCGTGTACCACGCGGTCGTCGGCACCTTGCTGCTGGGGCTCGTCTCGGCCGTCATCTCTGTGCCGATCGGGATCCTGGTGGCGATCTACCTGGTCGAGTACGGTGGCGGCACCCCCCTGGGCAGGCTCGCCACGTTCATGGTGGACATCCTGTCGGGCGTGCCCTCAATCGTGGCGGCGTTGTTCATCTATGCGCTGTGGGTGGCGACGCTGGGGCTTCCCCGTTCGGGGTTCGCGGTGTCGTTGGCCCTCGTCATGCTGATGGTTCCCGTGATCGTGCGCGCCACCGAGGAGATGCTGCGGATCGTTCCGATTGACCTGCGTGAGGCCAGCTACGCGCTGGGAATCCCGAAGTGGAAGACGATCGCCAGGGTGGTCATTCCCGCGGGACTGTCCGGGATCATCACCGGGATCATGTTGGCGGTGGCCAGGGTGATGGGTGAGACGGCGCCACTGCTGATCCTGGCCGGTTATTCACAGTCGATGAACTTCAACGTTTTCCGCGGATTCATGGGGTCGTTGCCCGGCATGATGTATAACCAGACATCGGCAGGCGCGGGCATCAGCCCGGCGCCCACGGACCGGTTGTGGGGTGCGGCGTTAACCCTCATCCTGGTGATCGCAGTCATCAATATCGGGGCCAGGGTGGTCGCGAGAAGGTATGTCCCCAAGAAGTCGTAGGCAGGAGATCAGTGGCCAAGCGGTTGGACCTCAAATCCGTCAACATCTACTACGGGTCGTTCAAGGCGGTGGCGGATGTGACGATGTCGATTCTGCCTCGCAGCGTGACCGCGTTCATCGGTTCGTCGGGCTGCGGCAAGACGACCGTGTTGCGCACGCTCAACCGGATGCACGAGGTGGTCCCGGGCGGCCGGGTCGAGGGCAGCGTGCTGCTCGACGATCAGGACATCTACGCCCCTGGGGTCGACCCGGTCGGCGTGCGCCGGTCGATCGGCATGGTGTTCCAGCGGCCGAACCCGTTCCCCACCATGTCGATTCGTGACAACGTAGTAGCCGGCTTGAAGCTGCAAGGCGTGCGCAATCGCAAGATGCTCGACGAGACGGCCGAGCACTCGTTGCGCGGCGCGAACCTGTGGAATGAGGTCAAGGATCGGCTGGACAAGCCCGGCGGTGGACTGTCCGGGGGGCAGCAGCAGCGGTTGTGCATCGCACGCGCCATTGCCGTGCAACCCGATGTGTTACTGATGGACGAGCCGTGCTCCGCGCTGGACCCGATCTCGACGCTGGCGATCGAAGATCTGATCAGCGAGCTGAAACAGGACTACACCATCGTCATCGTCACCCACAACATGCAGCAGGCCGCCCGGGTGAGCGATCAGACGGCGTTCTTCAACCTGGAAGCCACAGGAAAGCCCGGCCGGCTGATCGAGGTCGACGACACGGAGAAGATTTTCTCCAACCCGACCGAGAAAGCGACCGAGGACTACATCTCCGGCCGCTTCGGCTGAGTCCGGAGACGATCCGGGCCGGGACGGCTATCTCTTGTCCTCCTCGGGCAGGATGCCGGTCGCCTGGAAGATGACGCGCCGCGCAACCTCGACGGCGTGGTCGGCGAAGCGCTCGTAGAACCGGCCCAGCAACGTCACGTCGACGGCGCAGGCTACGCCGTGCTTCCATTCCCGGTCCATCAGGACCGAGAACAAATGCCGGTGCAGATCGTCCATGGCGTCGTCTTCCTCGGCGATCTGGGCCGCCTGCTCCGGGTCGCGGGACAACACCACCTCTCGCGCGCTGTTACCCAATTCCACTGCGACCCTGCCCATTTCGGCGAAATACCCGTTGACCTCCTCGGGCAGCGCATGCTGCGGGTGCCGTCGGCGGGCGATCTTGGCGACGTGCAGCGCCAGCGCACCCATTCGGTCGATGTCGGCCACCATCTGGATGGCGCTGACGATGGACCGCAGGTCACCGGCGACCGGCGCCTGCAGGGCCAGCAGCACGAAGGCGCTTTCCTCGGCCTGCGCGCTGAGTGCCGCGATCTTTTCATGGTCGGAAATCACTTGTTCGGCCAGCACCAGATCGGCCTGCAGCAGGGCTTGGGTTGCCCGCTCCATAGCGATCCCCGCCAGCCCGCACATCTCACCTAGGCGCTCGGATAACTCCGAGAGCTGCTCATGGTAGGCCGTCCGCATGCTGCCAAGCCTACGTTCTCGACGCGGGAAACTGGCGCCGCGGTACTCCAAAAATCTTTACTCGCAGGTCGTGTCGGCCGCGTTGGTCACCGTCAGGTCGTCGGGCAGCTGGGTAGGCGCGTTGCCCGAACCGCGCTCGATCTGCATGCTGATCGACGAGCCGCTGGGCGCGGGAGTGACGACCGAGTTGAAGTCAGGGCCCAGAACCACCTGAATGACCTGCCCGTAGCCCGAGACCCGCTGGACCTTCGCGTTGGCGAACGATGACGCCACCGTGGCGGCGGCCTGTTCGTTGCCGGGCGAGAACAACACCGTCGTCGCGTTCACCGAACTCGGGTAGTCATCGGGCGTCATCACGTTGAAGCCGTTGGTCTTGAGCTGTTTGGTCGCGGTGGCGGCCAGCCCGCTCTGCGTGGTCGCGTTGGAAACCCGCACCGTGACATCTTGCGGCGACGTCGTCGTCACCTGTTGGTGCTGAGCCTCGGTGGTGGGTGTCGGCGTCTTCTTGGTGGTGGGCGCTTTGCTGGGTCCCGCGCTGGGCCCCGACGTCGGAGAAGTCCCGCCCAAAGGCTTGGCGTTCTGGTCGTTTTCCTCGGGCAGTGGATCGTCGTTGATGATGGCATCGAAAAGCGCCCGCATGTCGGCCATCCGCGGCGGCTCATCGCCGTTCTGGTCGGTGATGCCGGTCGGGACGGTGACGAACGTCATGTGACCGGCCGCCATGCCCTGCAACGATTGACCCAGCTGAACCAGGTCTTTGGTCTTGACGTTGTCGACGGAGGTGAGGCTGATGAACATGTTGACGACGTTGTTGAGCTTGTTGAGGTCCAACAACGTGTCCTCGGAGATCAGCGATCGCAACAGGGATGACAAGAACAACTGCTGGCGCTTGATGCGACCGTAGTCGCCGTTGGTCTCGGTCGTCACCTGGCGGGCTCGCACGTAGTTCAACGCGGTTGCGCCGTCAAGGACTTGGCGTCCCGCATGGTCCAGGACCGTGCCCAATTCGTAGTCGTGTAGCGGGGTGCGGCTGCAGACTTCGACGCCGCCGAGGGCGTCGACCATTTTCGCGAACCCGGCGAAGTCCACGGCGATGAACCGGTTGATGCTCAGGCCGGACAGCTTCTGGATCTCCTTGACCAGACATTTCGGGCCGCCGAACGCGTAGGCCGAGTTCAGCTTGGTCTCGGTGTAGACCATCTTGGGGCCCCAGGTCCCCTTCTTCTGGTCGTAGATGGGTCCGTACTTGCCGGTGTTGGGGTTGTAGGCCTCGCATTGCATCGGGGTGATCGCCAGGTCGCGGGGAAACGACACCGCGACCACGCGCTTACGGTTCGCCGGGATGTTGACCAGCATGACGGTGTCCGATCGCGCGCCATCGGCGTCATCGGTGGTTCCGGCGCCCATGTCCGCGTTTTCCCCGGCACGCGAGTCGACGCCGACGATCAGGAAGTCTTCGTCGCCGTACTGCCCACCGGGATCGCGGATGTCGCTCGAATTCGGGTCGAGCGCGCTGATGATGTTGAGGCGGTTGTTCTTCGACGCGCTCCATTGCCACGCGCCACCGGTCAGCGCCAGCGCCAGTACGGCGGAGAAGGCCGCCGCCGAGCGCGCGGCGAGGAGTATCGGCCGCCGGCGGGAGTTCGGTTTGGGCTCGCGGGCCTTGGGCGCGCGCTTGGCGTCCGGGGTGACCGTCGACCTTCCGCGGAACCGTGCGCGCCGGCGCGCGGTCGGCGCCTCGGGCTCGTCGGAGTCGAACTCGCCGTCGATGGGGTAATTGGTGACCCCGAGGTCGGGCAGCTCCGAGGTGGTGTCGAGCGAATAGGCCGGGGTCTCGATCACCTGCGTGTCCTGCAGCTCGACGGGCACGTCCGGCGCGGACTCGGAAGGCTGGGCGTCCGGGGCGGCGCGACGGTGACTGGGCCGGGCAGTGATCGGGCCCCCGACCTTGGCGATCAATTCGGCGACGGTGAGCCCGCCGCCGGTGTGGCAGCCGGCCTTTTCGGGCTCGCCGGCCGAGGGCTCGATCAACGCCGGCCCGGCAAGCCATCGGTGGACGCCGTGATCGGCCGGTGGTTCGGTGAACCGTTCCCACGGGGCGGAGCCCGGCATTGGCTCTAAGGTGCGCCGATGGTCACGAGTGGCGTCAGGGCCGTCACCCATGTCCTATCGGCCTCCGAGGTTCTGATGCGGGCGTGAAAGGTGCTCGTGCGCGAATCTCAACGCGCTCCTGCAGCGGCACCGAACCGACCCCCACCGAAGCGCAATGCAGCAAGTTCCACATCGTACTGAGTTCTCGCCAGCGATGCGATTTCGAGCGTGTTAACGCTTAGCCACCCGAATGCATGACGTCCGCCCCGGCCGGCACTGTGCAGTCGTCCGGGTCGGCAAGCCAGCCTTCGGGAAGGGCCACGCGGGCCGGCGAGCCCTGCCGGCCCCGAGGGCCGGTCGCCGCGTCCGGGAACGGCACCGCGCCGTCCAACCGGTCGAGCAGCGCGTCGAGTTCGTCCAGCGTCTTGACCATGGCCAGCGCCCGGCGCAATTCGGATCCGGCGGGGAAGCCGTGCAGGTACCAGGCGATGTGCTTGCGGATGTCGCGCATGCCCTTGTCCTCGCCGAAATGCGCGGCCAGGAGCCGGCCATGCCGGCGCACGATGTCGGCAACCTCGCCGAGCTTGGGCGGGGTCGGGGCCGGGCCACCGGTGAAGGCGGCCGACAGCTCGGCGAACAGCCACGGCCGGCCCAGGCAGCCGCGGCCGATGACCACGCCGTCGCATCCGGTGGTGGCCATCATCGCCAGCGCGTCGCTGGCGTCATAGATGTCGCCGTTGCCGAGCACCGGGATCGTCCGCACCTGTTGCTTGAGCTGCGCGATCTGTTCCCAGTCGGCGCTGCCGGAGTAACGCTGCGCGGCCGTGCGGGCGTGCAGCGCGACCGCGGCCGCACCCTCGGCTTCGGCGATGCGGCCGGCGTCCAGGTGCGTGTGGTGCTCGTCGTCGATGCCGATGCGGAACTTGACGGTCACCGGTATCGGGGTGCCCTCGGTGGCCCGCACGGCCGCGGCGACGATCTGGCCGAACAGCCGCCGCTTGAACGGCAGCGCCGCGCCGCCGCCGCGCTTGGTGACCTTGGGCACCGGGCAGCCGAAGTTCATGTCGATGTGGTCGGCCAGGTTCTCGTCCACGATCATCCTGGCGGCCGCGTAGGTGGTCGCCGGGTCGACGGTGTAGAGCTGCAGCGAGCGGGGTGACTCGTCCGGCGCGAACGTCGTCATGTGCATGGTGACCGGATGCCGCTCGACGAGCGCGCGGGCGGTGACCATCTCGCAGACGTAGAGCCCGCTGACGGTTCCGGCCTTCCCTCGTTCGATCTCGCGACACAGCGTCCGGAACGCGACGTTGGTCACGCCGGCCATGGGGGCCAGCACGACCGGGCTGGCGAGCGTGATCGGACCGATACGCAATTTTTGTCCCGAGCCGGACTACCGTCGGCTCATCGCGAGCTTGCCCGCGGTCTTGTGCAGCTCGTAGGCGGTGGTCCTCTTGCCTGTGCGGGCTTCCCGCTCGAGCTGACGCTGCTTGGACACCTCGAACTTGTCGCAGGCCAGCTCGAGTTCCTGGACCAGCAGGGCGAGATCGTCGCGCAACTTGGCCGCCTCACCGGTGAAGTCCTCGCGCTCGAAGATGCGCCACTTCTTCAGCACCGGCATGACGACCTCGTCGAGGTGGATGCGCGGGTCATAGACGCCCCCGACGGCGATGAGCACGGCTTTGCGCCGGAACTCGGGCACCTGGAAGCCGGGCATCTGGAAATGGCTGATGATCAGGTGCAGCGACTTCATCGCCTGGTTCGGGACGAGGTCGAACGCGGCCTCGCTGACGTCGCGGTAGAAGATCATGTGCAGGTTCTCGTCGGCCGAGATCTTGGCCATCAGCTGGTCGGCGACGGGGTCATTGCATGCCTTGCCGGTGTTGCGATGCGAAATCCGGGTGGCCAGCTCCTGGAAGCTGACGTAGAGGACGGAGTCGGTCAGGCTGTTGGCGAAGTACTCGCCCTGGTGGTTCTGCCCCGGGCTGAAGCCCCGGTTGACCACCTCGATGCGCAGCTTTTCCAACTCGACGGGATCGACCGAACGCGTCACCACCAGGTAGTCGCGCAGCGCGATGCCGTGCCGGTTTTCCTCGGCGGTCCAGCGGTTGACCCAATGCCCCCAGGCGCCGTCCATGCCCATGTTCATCGCGATCTCGCGGTGATACGACGGCAGGTTGTCCTCGGTGACCAGGTTCTGCACCATCGCCACTTGGGCAACATCGGAAAGCTTGCTCTGCTCGGGATGCCAATCCTGCCCGCCGAGCGCGTAATAGTTCTTTCCGTCTGACCATGGGATGTAGTCGTGCGGGTTCCAGGGCTTATGCACGCTCAGATGCCGGTTGAGGTACTTCTCGACCACCGGCTCCAGCTCGTGCAGCAGCTGTAGGTCGGTCAGCTGGGCTGACATGGTCCCTCCCAGTTATCTGTGTCTACGGGTAGCAGTCAATATATCTGTGCCCGCCGGTAGCATCAAGTTTCTCCAGCCCGCGCGCCGTGGTGGTCTTTGACGTCGAACCCCGGTGCGGAAAGCCTGGTTCCTTCGGTCTAGCCGGGGCGGCGCGGGTGGAAACCGCTACTCGGATATCGTCTGCTCGCCGGGAGATACATAGGGCGCCGCCGCGGTGAACAGCATGTTGACGCAGTAGTCGATGAATTGCTTGCGGCTGGCCCCGAGCCGGCCGTTGAGGTAGGCGGTGAACAAACTCGTCAGCCCGCCGACGAGGCTGGTGGCGATCATTTTCTGCAGCACCGAATCGCCGATCCGGGACAGCTTGCGCTGCAGCAAGTCGATGAAGTTGGGCATCCACTCCGCCCCCGACTGGGTCAATATCGGCTCCACCGCTGGCGCCAGCAGCAGCACCCGCCCGCGCACGGGGTCGTCGACCATCAGCTCGACGAATTGCTCGACGGCCTCACGCGGCGTCTTCGCCGAGGTGAGGGTGTTCATCGCCCTCGTGCAGACATCGTCGTAGACGGCGCGCACGAATTCGTCACGGTCAGAGAAACTTTCGTAGAAGTAGCGCTCCGTGAGCGCGGCCTTGCGGCACACGGCCCGCACGGTCAGCGCGGGGCCGCGATCGCTGCCGAGCAGCTGCACGCCGGCGGTGATGAGATTGTCGCGGCGGAGGGCGTGGCGGCTCTCTAGGGGGACGCCGGTCCAACGGCCCCGTCGTTGACCGGTCGGCACATCGCTCCTAAGCTCTAAAGTGACAACGCATGTAGTCAGATTGCCGATACTTACAGGAATCCAATAGTGACTCAACATACTTCCGCACCCCGCCCGCTGACCAGCGGCTCCGGCGGCTGCCCGGTGTCGCCGCCGGGCTACGCGGCGCCGCCGACGCCGCTCGGCCCCGACTCCCTGACCTGGCGGTATTTCGGGGACTGGCGCGGCATGTTGCAGGGGCCCTGGGCGGGATCCATGCAAAACATGCACCCGCAGCTGGGCGCGGCGGTCATCGACCACTCGACGTTCTTCCGGGAGCGTTGGCCCCGCCTGCTGCGCTCGTTGTACCCGATCGGTGGCGTCGTCTTCGACGGCGACCGCGCCCCGGTCACCGGCGCCGAGGTGCGCGACTACCACACCGACATCAAGGGCGTCGACGAACAGGGACGGCGCTATCACGCGTTGAATCCCGATGTCTTCTACTGGGCCCACGCGACCTTCTTCGTCGGAACGATCCATGTGGCCGAGCGGTTTTGCGGCGGGTTGACCGAGGCGCAGCGGCGCCGGCTCTTCGACGAGCACGTCGAGTGGTATCGCATGTACGGCATGAGCATGCGACCGGTGCCGGCGTCCTGGGAGGACTTCAAGGTTTACTGGGACCACATGTGCCGCAACGTCTTAGAGGACAACTGGGCGGCCCGCGCGGTTCTCGATCTGACCGAGCTGCCCAAACCGCCGTTCGCCCAATGGCTTCCGGACCCGCTGTGGGCCGCTCAGCGCAAACTGCTGGCCCCGTTCTTCGTGTGGCTCACCGTCGGTCTCTACGATCCGCCGGTGCGCGAGCTGCTGGGCTACCGGTGGTCGCGTCCCGACGAATGGCTGCACAGGCGTTTCGGCGACTTCGTCCGTGTCGTCTTTGCCTGCGTGCCGAGGCGATACCGTAAACATCCGAGGGCGCGCGCCGGCTGGGATCGCGTCACCGGTCGAATCCCGTGCGATGCGCCGCTGGTGCAGACACCCACGCGCAACCTGCCGCCGTTGGACGAGCGCGGCAACCCGAAACACTATTGCCCACAGGTCCACTGACCCAGCCCGACGCCGAGGCATGACTACCCGTGGGCGTGGTTGTGCGCGCCTTCGAGGTCGGACTGGTGCACGTGCCGGTGGGTGTGCTCGGTTCCATCTTCGTGAGTGTGGGGGTGCTCATGCGTGACGTGGTCGTGCTCGTGCATGGTGTGCGCGTGTGAGTGGGCCACGTCGGCGTGGTGGTGTTCGTGCGCGTGCGGCGCGTCATGGCTGTGCTGCTCGGTCATCGAGTCACCTTCCGATGTGAAGTGTTGTTCCTTAAGGTCGTCAGGCCGGGCCGCGACGTGATCGAGCGCTTCGGGTCGATGGCGACCCGGCGAGCGCCTTCAATTCGCCCTCGCCCCGGTGATGACGGGGAACCCCGGGACCGGCGTGCTCGGCGTTGCAGACCGCGTCGATGACGAGCTGCCGGACGTGGTCGTTCTCCAGGCTGTAGAAGATGCTGGTTCCGTCCCGGCGCGTGCGCACCAGTCGCGCCATCCGCAGCTTCGCGAGGTGCTGGGAGACCGACGGCGCCGGCTTTCCCACGTGTTCGGCGAGTTCGTTGACCGACATCTCGCGATGCGTCAGCGACCAGAGCACTTGCACGCGGGTGGCGTCGGCCAGCATACGGAAAACCTCGACGACGAGACCGGCCTGGTCGTCGGGCAAGCGGCTTTCGCTATTACCTGCATGCATACGCAGATAGTAAGCGAACACCCTCACCCCCGCAATGTCCGCGGCATTCAGCCGGGCGGAACGACCGGCGCTTTGCGCGGAGGGTAGCCCCGCGGGGCGCCGATCGGCGCTGTGGTAGTAACTAGACAGTCTATATTTTTCGGCTCGGGATGAGGGACCATCGTGGCGCGCACCGATCGTGATCGTTGGGATCTGGCGACGAGCGTCGGGGCGACGGCCACCATGGTCGCCGCCCAGCGGGCGCTGTCCAGCGACGAGAACCTGATCGAGGACCCGTACGCGGCGCCGTTGGTGCGCGCGGTCGGCATCGACGTCTACGTCCGGTTGGTGAACGGCCAGATTCCGGTCGGCGAGGAATCCGAGTTCGATCCGCAGCGCATGGCTCGCGGGATGGCCTGCCGCACCAGGTTTTACGACCAGTTCTTCCTCGGCGCGGCAGGGGGCGGCATCGGCCAGGTGGTCATCCTCGCGTCGGGCCTCGACGCGCGCGCATACCGCCTGCCGTGGCCGTCGGGCACCGTCGTCTATGAGGTCGACATGCCGGAGGTGATCGAGTTCAAGACGCTGACGCTGCGCGACCTCGGCGCCGAGCCGACCGCCGAGCGGCGCACCGTCGCCATCGACCTGCGCGACGACTGGGCGGCGGCGCTGCGGGCCGCGGGCTTCGATCCGAAGGCGCCCGCAGCGTGGAGCGCCGAGGGCCTATTGGTCTACCTGCCCGACGAAGCCCAGGACGCCCTGTTCGACAACATCACCGCATTGAGCGCCCCGGGCAGCCGGCTGGCCTTCGAATTCGTGCCCGACACCGCGGTTTTCGCCGATCCGCGCTGGCGCGCACACCATGACCGGATGAGCGAACTCGGATTCGAGATCGACTTCAACGACCTCGTGTATCACGGGCAGCGCAGCCACATCCTCGACTATCTGGACAAGCGCGGCTGGCGGACGTCGTCGCAAAACGTCAAGCAGTTGCACGCGGCGAACGGTTTCGGCTATCCCGACGACGACGTCGCCCAAGCCTTCGCCGATGTGACGTACGGCAGCGCTGTGTTTACTGGCCTTACCGGCTGAGCAGGTCGTCCTTCAGGCGGTTGGTTAGCATCTCCTGAAACACGGTGCGGGCGGGATCGTAGAGGTCCTGGAAAGTCGTCAGGACCGCGTTCCGGTCGTACTCGGGGATGGATCCGAGCGGAGTCCAGAAGCTGTCAATGTCCAGCAGGAAGAACGGTCCCTGTGCGGCCGGCATCGTCCGGCGCAGGTGGTAGCTGGCGTCCAGCGCCTGGCCCACGCCTGGGCCGTAGCGCACGATCATCGACTTACCGGGGTTCGCCTCGCGGTAGACCGCGGCTCCCTGCCATTCGGTCAGGGTCAGCCCGGCGGGGGCGATGCGCTGCGGTCCGAGCAGCGGCTCGGCGATCCAGTTGGCCCATTCGATGCGGCCGTCCACGCCCTGGGGCACGCGGATCTCGAGGACGTAGCGCAGACCGAGGCGTTCCACCCCGACGATGGGCGAAAACTGCGAGCGGGCATCGATGACCCGCATCACCAGATCGACCAATGTCTCGAAGTTGGTGTATGCGGTGGTTTCGATGACGACGGCCTGGGTCTTCATCGAGGCGGCAAGAGTGTTATCGCGGTTGACGTAACGGACGAACCGCTCGGCGGTCGGTTGCGGACTTCCGCCGGCACCCATCGCCCAGGCCACGTCCTGGGCCTGGCGTTCGATGGGCAGGAGGTCTGCGAGCAGGCGTCTGAGCTCTCCGCTCGAGGATTCGGTGAGGGAATCCGTTGCTGGGTGACGGATTTCCATGGTTACCAGGGCTACTGGCGCGTTGGGGTAGGCCGCATCGACACTCACAGTGTGTGAGCATAAGCCAAGCCCCTCGCCGTCCGAACGAGGGCACACGGTGCGGCGCCCTGGCCGGAGAGCGCGCGGGCGGAGATTCAGCGGTGTCGGGCATGGCGGAGGGGGCGCGCAGGCCGCATTGGCCGAGGTAATAACCGTTTTCAGTGCCGTTTTCAGTGCCCCCACCAGGACTGGAACCCAGGACGAAGCCAAGAATTTAAACCTGGGAAAGAGCAGGATGATCGGCCCTCCCGATCCGATCCCGGCCACGGCCGTGGCGGGAGGACACCCCATGGAGCCGATGTTGGTGAGGGCTTCGGCCAGGTCATCGGATAGAGGTTCGGCGGCGGTGAGGGTCTGGCGTCCGGCTTGGGTCGTCAAGGTGTGGTAGCGGCACACGGTGCGGACGAATTTCTCGATGTTCCAACCGGTTCGGTTTCGATCCAGTGCGATACAGCCGGGGCTGCGAAGACGATCGTGAGTGGTCCTCATGACCCTGGGGCGGCCATGCCTATTCACTGCATGGCGACTCGGCGTAATGGCCTTCCTTGGCTGATGAAGAGATCCCTGACAAAAATGGCTCGAGAGTCTCGACCGTCGCCGCTTCAATCGCCTTCCAGTGCCTGCGCCGCTCCTGGGCACGCCTTCGGTGACTGCTGGAGAGCTTGCTCAACGGCTTTTGGTGTGCTGGCAACGGGACTAAAAACCCTTGTCGGCCGCAGTCCCAGCCGCCCAAAGCTCGCCAGAAGTTGTCGTACGCGTTCTTGAATTGTGCGCCGCGACCCTTGCCAGCGGAAATCTGCTCGTCGCCGCGAACGGCAAGTATCGCCCTACAGCCGACGACGCGTGCTACGCCCTCAACGGCCGCGAAGCTGAAGAAAGCTGGTGAGTTATGAGGAAAGTATCGTTCGAAGGCGAACAAGGCCTCGGTGTTGCGGACTGTTTGCGAAGAGCCCAGGAAGGGCGTCATAGTTCCATCCTGCGTATCGGCCAGCCAACTAAAGTTAAGTCGGTGCAGCGCCGCGTTGTCCACCGATAAGACTATGCTCAGATCACCTTCTGGCACGTACCGACTTCCAGCCTCCAGCCTGATAGTGAAAACCGCTCCGCCCCCATGACTGCGCCACAACTCTAAACCGGGGCCCCCATATACGGCCCGGCGGTAATCATCAGTCCACTGGCGCGATTCGAAC
>NZ_DATJPU010000179.1:0-3913 GCF_035506235.1 Mycobacterium sp. | reverse complement strand
CGAAAGTGCAACTACCGACGTCCCTTCTCGGTAAACGTGTTACCAGCCCCAACTTTCGAGAGGGACTTTCGGCTGTAATAGCGGGGGCCTAATCCTCTCGCCGGCTGCGGTCCGAGGAGGGAACATCGCCGTACGCTCGGATCCTCAGGGCTGCCGGGGACTTCGGCTAGGAGATACGCCATGACCAAAACCATTCCACCCCTGGATCTTTCGTGGCTGATAATCGAATCACCGGCCGGCACGACGCACGTCGGCGCGATGCTGTTGTTCAAGAAGCCGGCCGGCCGCGCGCCCATCGTACGCGAGATCGTGGAATCGTATCGGGCGTGCACGCCGGCGCCGCCGTTCAACTACGTCCCGGAGGTGCTCGGGCGCGGCGCCCCCCATTTCCGGGAGGTCACCGAGTGGGACCCGTACTACCACGTCGGGCACCTGGCGCTACCCGCCCGAGCCTCGTACGACGACCTGCTGCGCCTCGTCGCCGATCTGCACGAGCCCCAACTCGACCGGGACCGGCCGCTCTTTCGCTGCTGGGTGATCGATGGCGTGCCGGACGGAATGTTCGCGATCTACACCAAGACCCATCACTCGATCATCGACGGAGAATCGGGCCTCAAGCTCCTCTACGCGGGGCTGGCCACGACCGACCGGCGCACCGTCCCGGCACCCGCCTTCGCGCTGGGCATGCCGGACCCCGCGCCGCATCGCGCGACGCCGCTCACCGGGCGCATCGCCGATTCGGTCCGCGGGGCCGTCACGCAAGTAGGTGCGCTGAACCAGCTTTCGGTCGGCGCGCTGCGCAAGGTGCTCACGGGCGTTTTCAGAACGCATCTGGAGGGCAGCCTGCCGTTCGTGGCGCACCACGCCCCAACCAACGAGCCGCTCAAGATCGGCCGAAGCTTCGCGACGCTTTCCCTGCCGCTCGAAGAGATGCACGAGGTTGGCCGGCGCTTCGGGGCGACCCTGAACGACGTGGCGGTTACCGTCGTCGACGCGGGGCTGCACGCCTATCTGCGGGAGACGGGCCGGGACGTCGCCCACCCCTTCATCGCGATGTGTCCGGTCTCCATGCGGGCCGAAGGGGACACGGCGATCGGTACGCGCGTGTCGGCGATATTCCCCCGGCTCGGGGAGCCCGGCGCGGGCGTGTCCGAACGAATCCACCAAGTCGCCGACTCGGTCGCCGCGTGCAAGAAGGAAATCGGCCGCATGTCCAGCGAGGCGGCGATGAACTACGCGGTCGGGCTCCTCGCGCTCGCCGGTTTCGGGGCGTCCACACACCTGGACCGGTTGACGCACCCGGCGTGTAACCTCGTCATCTCAAATGTGGTGGGCGTTAAGGAGACCCGGTACCTCAACGGCGCACGCCTGCTCGGCATCTACCCGGTGTCGGCCCTCGCCGCCTCGATTGGGCTCAACGCCACGTTGGCGTCCTACCACGACAGCATGGACTTCGGGTTCGTCGGCAACAGCGCCGCACTCGACCGCCTACCGCAACTCGCTCGCTGCACGAGGGAGGCCTACGACGAACTGAAAGAAGCGGCGGGACTCCAACCGGCGGGTTCGGCCGGCGTTTCCTCCGTGTAGGAAGATCGACTGATGAAGAGCGTCACCTGCACCAACGCAAAGCTCGAAGTGGTCGACACCCCGACCCCCACCCCGGCGAAGGGCCAGTTGCTGATCGAGGTCCTCAGGTGCGGCATCTGCGGATCCGACCTGCATGCGCGCCACCACTGCGACGAACTCGCCGACGTGATGGCCGAATCCGGGTACGACGCCTTCATGCGATCGGATCAGCACGTCGTGTTCGGACACGAATTCTGCGGTGAGGTGCTCGATTACGGCCCCGGCACGCGCAAGGCCCCGCGGCCAGGCACCCGGGTCGTCGCGCTGCCGCTGCTGCGCCGCGGCAAGGAGGTGCACGGGATCGGGCTGTCGACGATGGCGCCGGGCGCCTATGCCGAGAAGCTCCTCGTCGAGCAGTCGCTGACGTTCGCCGTCCCGAACGGGTTGTCGCCCGAGGTGGCCGCCCTCACCGAGCCGATGGCCGTCGGATGGCACGCCGTCCGTCGCGGCGAGGTGGGCAAGGGCGACGTCGCGATCGTGGTCGGCTGCGGGCCGATCGGGCTCGCGGTGATCTGCATGCTCAAGGCGCACGGGGTGCGCACCGTGATCGCCAGCGACTTCTCGGCGGGCCGGCGCGCGCTCGCGAAGGCCTGCGGGGCCGATATCGTCGTCGACCCCGCTCAGGACTCGCCGTACGCGACGGACGCGAGCCGCAAGCACCTGCACGGCATCCTCGAGGCGTTCGATCTGGCGGTCGGCACGATCGAGAAGCTGCAGCGGCTGCGGCTGCCCTGGTGGCACGTGTGGCGCGCCGCCGAAGCGGCCGGCGCCGCAACACCCAAGCATCCCATCGTGTTCGAATGTGTCGGCGTCCCAGGCATTATCGACGGCATCATCGCAAGCGCGCCGCTGTTCTCGCGCGTCGTCGTGGTCGGCGTGTGCATGGGCTCGGACCACATCCGGCCGGCGATGGCGATCAACAAGGAGATCGACCTTCGGTTCGTGCTCGGCTACACCCCGCTGGAGTTCCGCGACACGCTGCACATGCTCGCCGATGGCAAGGTCAACGTCGCGCCGCTGATCACCGGGACGGTCGGGTTGTCCGGCGTCGAGGCCGCATTCGACGCGCTCAGCGATCCCGAGGCGCACGCCAAGATTCTCATCGACCCCAAGAGCGACGCTAAGCAGCCGGTTTGATCTCCAGTCCCACGTGCACCTTGTCGATGCCGCCGCGCACGATCGAGTGCGCATAGAACCACCAGGCGTGGTACCAGTACCGCTTGAGCACGGCGTTGTAGACCCGCCGTGTCTCGGACTTCGGCAGGACCCGGGCGATCCCTTCGACCGGTTCGCTCCTGGGCTTGCCCAGCGCCGCGCTGCGGGCGATCGTCACCCGCGGAGTGTTGTTGATCCGCCTGACCTTCCACGACCCGTCGTCGGTGATGACCAGCAGCTTGTCGCCGTCAGGCACGCCCCAGATCGGTGTCGGCTTGGGGCGGCCGTCTTTGGTGAAGGTCGTCAGCAGCAGGTACTTGGACGTGATGACGTCCTGGAAAGTCGGTGCCACGCTATTTCCCTATCTGCGGATTGGTTAGCAGGGCAACTGCCCAATTCCGTGACGTCCTAATTATGGCGTCAGTGGCGCACGAGCTGTCACGACCTTGGTCGCAGAACAGAGAGTCCATGGGCCCTAGAACAACTCGAAAGGCAGCCGTAGCGTCATCGGAAAGCAGGGGTTCGCAGTCGTCGGAGGTTGGCAATGCTGGACGTGGCATTCGTCGCGTTCCTGCTCGGCCTGGCCGCGCTTGCGGTCGGATTCGCCACCGCTTGTGATCGGTTGGCGGGTCCCGACGAGCCTGTGCTGGCTGAGGCCGGCGGTGACGGCTCACCACGGGCCGAGATCGAGGCATGACTGTCGACGATGTGACCGGGATAGTCGTCGCGGTCCTTCTGGGTGCTTACCTGATCTACGGGCTGGTCCGGCGCGGGGACGTCTAGATGGTCGCGGCGAGTTGGGCACAGATCGCGGCGGTGTTCGCGCTGCTGGTCATCAGCACTCCTATTTTGGGCACCTACCTGGCCAACGTGTACCGCAACGAGAAGGCGCCCGGGGATCGGGTGTTTCTGCCGGTGGAGCGACTGGTCTACCGGCTGCTGCGCATCGACCCGCGAGGTGAGCAGCGCTGGATCTCCTACGTCGGCTCGGTGGTGGCGCTGACCATCGTCGGCGCCCTGCTGAACTACCTTGTCTTTCGCATACAACACCTGCTGCCGGGTAACCCCGACCATCTCCCCGGAGTGAGCCCGGCGCTGGCGTTCAACACCACGGTCAGCTTCGTCACCAACA
>NZ_DATJPU010000178.1:0-5662 GCF_035506235.1 Mycobacterium sp. | reverse complement strand
CCGGCGCGTTGGAACCAGACTTCGCAGGTGGCATCACAGCTCAGGTATTGGCGTTCGGCCTCGGAGAGCAGCGGACCCCGGTGCAGCGCGGCGGCGCGCTGGGCCACATCGAGGTGGACCACCACGGTGGTGTGCTGCCCGTGGGGGCGCCGGGTGGCCTCAACATCCCAGCCGGTCTCGACCAGCCGCCAAAACGCCTCCAGGGTGCCCGGCAGCGGCGGCGCGACCTCGGCTGCACCGTTGGCGCGATCGTGTTTCCATTCGGTGATCAGCGCCTCCCGATGAGACGCCAAGGCCGCGTCGAACTTCGCCGCGTCCAGGGGCGGCAGTTGGATGCGCCAGCAGCTGCCCTGCTCGTTGGTGGTCTTGGTGAGCGAAGGCTCGGGTTGGGGTCGAGGTTCGGGGTCGGGTCGGGGTTCGAGTTTGATCGCGGTGCGCAGCTGGTTGACCGTGGCGACCTGCGCCAGCTGTGCGTAGTGCTCATCGGAGCCCGCCCCGGCGCGTGCGGCGATGACGCCGACTTGATCCAGCGACAGCCGACCCTCCCGCAGGCCCGCCGCGCAGCGCGGGAACTCCGCCCGCCGGTGCGCGATGGTGGCGATGGTGTGGGCGTTGGCCGAGGACGCGCCCAGCTTCCAGGCCACCAATGCCGCCACCGAGCGGGCGCCCGTCATCCCGCACAGTTCGTCGTGATCGATCTCGGCGACGATGTCCACGAGGCGCCCATCAATGGCGTTGCGCTGCCCGGCCAACTCCGCCAACTCCTCAAACAACACCGCCAGACGCTCTTTCGGGCTCACCCCCACAGCGCCAGCGGATGCGGTCGAAGACATAACCCCATCATCGCAGCCACCTACGACAATCCCGGCCGCCCGATCCCCGGCTTCGGAATTTAGTGCGCAGACCCCCCAAAACCAAAACAAAAACACAACAGGTCAATCGAGAGTGAGCCACGTCAGGACACACCGGCGCCAGGCTCCGATTGACTGCGGGCATAGGTGACTTAGGAATTCGATACCGTATGCGCTACCAAGTTTGAGGTGAGCCGAATGGTCTCGGAGAGCCGGTAGAGCCCGTCACAAACGCAGCGTCCAGCAGCCGTTTCGGAAGTGCAGCACGGTGCGACTCGTCGGCGCAATGTCGATGCGCCAGAACGACTTCGGGGGTGCATCCAGGCTGTGCAGGATGGCGGCCCGGATCACCGCCGGATGGGTCACCGCCACCGCGGGCGAGGCGTTGCCGGTCAGCGACACCAGCCAGCCGGCCACCCGCTGGACCAGGTCGACGATCGACTCACCGCCATGCGGCGCCCGGGCCGGATCGGTCAGCCACGTCTCGAGGTCCGCGGGGCCGACGGCCCGCAGCGTGTGCCCGCACCACCCCCCGCAATCCAGGTCGGCCAACCGCGGCTCGGTCGCCGCGCGCAGGCCCAGCAGCTGTGCGGTTTCGCGGGCACGCTGCTCGGGCCCCGCGAGTTGACGCGTGTCCCGCCGAACATCAAGGCGCCCGGCCTTTTTGACCTGCCGACGGCCGATGCCGTTGAGCGGCTCGTCGACGGGAAAACGTCCGGCCGCCATGGCGTCGGTCATGGCGTGCGCCACCAGGGTCAGCCGGACGACTTCGGTCACGTCGCTTGGCTCGGTTCCCGTACGCTGCCGGCCCGCTCCCCGAGCAGCCGACCGGCGAGGCCGCCAAAGACCACGCCGATGGTCGCCCACAACACCAGCTGCGTGCCTAGGGCCACCACTCTGAATTCGTAGAGCACGTCGGCGGGAAAGCCGGGATAGAGGATCGCGCCCGACGCGTCGCGCAGCGGTTCGGGCGCCTCGTTCACGGTCGGTAGCGGCACCAACACCACCGCGACCGCCGCGGCGTAGGCACCCGCCGCGAGCAGCCGCCCGTTCCACGCACCGAACCGGGCCGTCAGCCCCCGCGCCAGCCACACCGCGGCGATGGCCAGCACCACCGACGCCAGCACCGTCACCAGATACCAGCCGGTCCGCGCCCCGATCGTGTCGGCCTTGCCCACCGCCGGCGGATTCGGCGGATACTTCACGAACGGCACCAGGTACACCGTAACGAATGCGGCCGCCGCCAGCAGCAGCGAAAGCGGCTGCGGCGCAACGCTTCTCGCGCGCGGAGCTACCACGCAGAACAGCACGCTGAACAACGCGCCCATCGCGACACCGAAGACGAGCACGCCGAAGCCCAACCCGGCGTTGGACTGCACCCCGCGGGTGAAAAGCTCAACGCCGTGCTCATGCACCCCATGGGCGTTCTCGGCGTCGGCGCGTCCGTCCTCGAAGGCGATCGCGCGGCCGATCACCGGCTCGGCGCACAGGCGGGCGAACGCGAACGCCAGCACCGCGCCGATTGCGCCGGCCACCAGGCCGCGTCCGATCAGGCGCTTCTCCATGAGCTCAGTGGCAGGGGAAGCCGAGCAGATGCCGCGCGTCGTGCACGAACTCATGCACGTGCGAATCGTTGCCGAACAACGACAACGCCCCCTGGTCGACTCCGACGAAGTACAGGGCCAACAACGCCAGGAAGGCGGTAGCCGCCAACCAGAGCGCGGCGCCGGCCGCCGACAGATCGACCGGCCGGGTACGGGTGTCGGTGGGCTGGGGAATCGACATTAGGAGGCTCCTTCCGGGATCTCGCGTCCCGCTCGGGGATGGCGACGGGCTCCGGGTCTGACTGTGACAGTGGCGCGACCGTTCTGGAGTTTCACCAGAATTCCGTTGTCCATCGAAAATGTAAGCCTGGCCAGTGTAGACCGCGAATCAGGCCTGCGGCGCCGCGGCGCCGTAACCGAGCTGGCTCGCGGTGTACTTGGCGCCGTCGGTGACCGGGACCGCCTGGACGGCCGTGCCATAGGCGCAGATCTCGGTCCACACGTCGCCGATCTCGGTCGTGTCGAACCGCATCGCGACGATCGCGTTGCCACCGCGATTGCGCGCCTCGGCGATCAGCCGTCCCATCGCTTCGTTGCGGCTTTCGGCCAGATTCTTGGTCATCCCCTGCAGCTCGCCGCCGAACATGGCCTTGAAGCCCGCGCCCATCTGGGAGAACGCGTTTCGGGAGCGCACGGTCAGCCCGAAGACTTCGCCGCACACGCGCTGGATGTCCCAGCCGGGAAGGTCGTTGGTGGTCACGATCAGCACAAGGCAGGCCCTTCTTGTAGAGGACAGCGAAAACGGGCGGTTAATCCCGTCAGAGATTAACCGCCCGTTTGCCGCGATCGTTACTGCGTTTCTGGGGCCGCGTGCGCCCCGGCCTTCGCCAGGTCCGGCTCTGCCGGCGGCTTGCGGGCCCCGGTAAAGGTGAACACCGCGTCCTCGCCGGCGCCTTCGCCGTCCCAGTTGTCCACGTCGACGGTGACGACCTGTCCGGGGCCGACCTCCTCGAAGAGGATCTTCTCGGACAGCTGGTCCTCGATCTCGCGCTGGATCGTGCGCCGCAGCGGACGGGCACCCAGCACCGGGTCGAAGCCGCGCTTGGCCAGCAACGACTTGGCCTTGTCGGTCAGCTCGAGCGCCATGTCCTTGGTCTTGAGCTGGCCCGCCACCCGGCTGATCATGAGGTCGACCATCTGGATGATCTCGTCGCGAGTCAGCTGGTGGAAGACGATGACCTCGTCGATGCGGTTGAGGAACTCCGGGCGGAAGTGCTTCTTCAGCTCGTCGTTGACCTTCTGCTTCATCCGCTCGTAGTCGTTCTCCCCGCCACCCTGTGTGAAGCCCAGGCCGACCGGCTTGGAGAGGTCGGACGTGCCGAGGTTGGACGTGAAGATCAGCACGGTGTTCTTGAAGTCCACCGTGCGGCCCTGACCGTCGGTGAGCCGGCCGTCCTCGAGCACCTGCAGCAGGCTGTTGTAGATCTCCTGATGCGCCTTCTCGATCTCGTCGAACAGCACCACCGAGAACGGCTTGCGCCGCACCTTTTCGGTGAGCTGGCCGCCCTCCTCGTAGCCGACGTATCCAGGCGGGGCGCCGAACAGCCGCGACGCGGTGAACCGGTCGTGGAACTCGCCCATGTCGATCTGGATGAGCGCGTCGTCGTCGCCGAACAGGAAGTTGGCCAGCGCCTTCGACAGTTCGGTCTTACCGACACCGGACGGTCCGGCGAAGATGAACGATCCGGACGGACGCTTGGGGTCTTTCAGCCCGGCGCGGGTCCGGCGGATCGCCTTGGACACGGCCTTGACCGCGTCCACCTGGCCGATGATCCGCTTGTGCAGCTCGTCCTCCATGCGCAGCAGCCGGGTGGTCTCGGCCTCGGTGAGCTTGAACACCGGGATGCCGGTCCAGTTGCCCAGCACCTCGGCGATCTGCTCGTCGTCGACCTCGGCCACGATGTCCATATCGCCCGAACGCCACTGCTTTTCGCGCTCGGCGCGCTGGGCCACCAGTGTCTTCTCACGGTCGCGGAGGCTGGCCGCCTTCTCGAAGTCCTGGGCGTCGATCGCCGATTCCTTCTCCCGGCGCGCGTCGGCGATCTTCTCGTCGAACTCACGCAGGTCTGGCGGCGCGGTCATCCGGCGGATCCGCATCCGGGCGCCGGCCTCGTCGATCAGGTCGATCGCCTTGTCCGGCAGGAACCGGTCGTTGATGTAACGGTCGGCCAGGGTGGCTGCGGCCACGATCGCACTATCGCTGATGGAAACGCGGTGGTGGGCCTCGTAACGGTCGCGCAGACCCTTGAGGATCTCGATGGTGTGCTCGACCGTCGGCTCCCCGACCTGCACCGGCTGGAACCGGCGCTCCAGGGCGGCGTCCTTCTCGATGTACTTGCGGTACTCGTCGAGCGTGGTGGCACCGATGGTCTGCAGCTCGCCGCGGGCCAGCTTGGGCTTGAGGATCGACGCGGCGTCGATCGCGCCCTCGGCGGCACCGGCGCCGACCAACGTGTGCAATTCGTCGATGAACAGGATGATGTCGCCGCGGGTGTTGATCTCCTTGAGCACCTTCTTCAGGCGTTCCTCGAAGTCACCGCGGTACCTCGAGCCCGCCACCAGCGACCCCAAGTCGAGGGTGTAGAGCTGCTTGTCCTTCAGCGTCTCCGGGACCTGGCCGTGGACGATGGCCTGCGCCAGGCCCTCGACGACCGCGGTCTTGCCGACGCCGGGCTCGCCGATCAGCACCGGGTTGTTCTTGGTGCGCCGGCTCAACACCTGCATCACCCGCTCGATTTCCTTCTCGCGGCCGATGACCGGGTCCAGCTTGCCTTCCATCGCGGCGGCCGTCAGGTTGCGCCCGAACTGATCGAGCACCAGCGACGTGGACGGGCTGCCCGACTCGCCGCCGCGGCCGCCGGTCCCCGCCTCCGCGGCCTCCTTGCCCTGGTAGCCGCTCAGCAGCTGGATCACCTGCTGGCGCACCCGGGTCAGCTCTGCGCCCAACTTGACCAGCACCTGCGCGGCCACGCCCTCACCCTCGCGGATCAGGCCGAGCAAGATGTGCTCGGTGCCGATGTAGTTGTGGCCGAGCTGCAGCGCCTCGCGCAGCGAAAGCTCGAGGACCTTCTTCGCCCGGGGCGTGAACGGCGGCGACCCGGTGGGCGCGGTGCCCGACAGGCCGATCGTCTCCTCGACCTTCTCCCGCACGGCCTCCAGCGAGATGCCCAGCTGCTCCAGCGCCTTGGCCGCGACACCCTCACCCTC
>NZ_DATJPU010000177.1:0-35996 GCF_035506235.1 Mycobacterium sp. | reverse complement strand
GCCGGCTACGCGGTGCTGGGCCGGTGGCGGGAGCGCTACGAGGACGTCGACTACCGGCGGGCGGTCGACATGCTCGAGAGCCTCGGCGCCGAGCACCTCGCGGAGCGCACCTTCGGCACGCTGTCGGAAGGCGAACGCAAGCGGGTGCTGATCGCCCGCGCCCTGATGACCGACCCCGAACTGCTGCTGCTCGACGAACCGGCCGCCGGCCTCGACCTGGGCGGCCGTGAGGAGTTGGTGGCCCGGCTGACCGACCTGGCCGCCGACCCCGATGCGCCGGCGCTGGTGCTGGTCACGCACCACGTGGAGGAGATCCCGCCCGGCTTCAGCCACTGCATGCTGCTGTCGGAGGGCCGGGTGGTCGCGGCGGGTCTGCTGCCCGACGTGCTGACCGCGGAGAACCTGTCCGCCGCGTTCGGTCAGTCGATCGCCCTCGAAGTCGTCGACGGGCGCTATTTCGCCCGGCGCGTCCGCACCCGCGCCGCCCACCGGAGGAACGCATGACCGCACCGGAAGACCGGGCCCCTCTCGTTCCTCCCCTTGTTCCAAGGCCCGCCGCGACCGTGATGCTCGTCCGCGACACCGCCGAGGGAATCGCGGTGTTCCTGATGCGGCGGCACGCACGGATGCACTTCGCCGCGGGAACGATGGTGTTCCCCGGCGGCGGCGTCGACGACCGCGACCGCAACGCCGATATCGCGTGGGCCGGCCCGCCGCCGCAGTGGTGGGCGCAGCGGTTCGGCATCGAACCCGACCTGGCCGAGGCGCTGGTGTGCGCCGCCGCGCGCGAGACCTTCGAGGAGTCGGGGGTGCTGTTCGCCGGTCCGGCCGACCAGTCCCTTTCGGCGCGGAACGGCATCGTCGGTGACGCCTCGGTGTACCGCGAGTCCCGCGAGGCGCTGGCCGGCGGCACGCTGTCGTTCGCCGACTTCCTGCGCCGCGAAAACCTGGTGCTGCGATCCGACCTGCTGCGGCCCTGGGCCAACTGGGTGACCCCGGAGGCCGAGCGCACCCGCCGCTACGACACCTATTTCTTTGTGGGGGCCCTGCCGGAGGGACAGCGGGCCGACGGGCAGAACACCGAGTCCGACCGCGCCGGCTGGACGACGCCGCAGGCCGCCATCGACGACTTCGCGGCCGGCCGCTGCTTCCTGCTGCCGCCGACCTGGACGCAGCTGGACTCGCTGGCCGGTCGCACCGTCGCCGACGTGCTGGCCGTCGAGCGTCAGATCGTCACGGTGCAGCCGCACCTCGAGATCCAGGGCGACAACTGGGTTTTCGAGTTCTTCGACTCCGACCGCTACCACCAGGCCCGCGAGGCGGGCGGGATGGGGTGGCGGCATTGAGGGAGTTCGTCAGTGTCGTGGTCAGCGACGGGTCGCGGGACGCCGGCCTGGCCATGCTGCTCGTAGCGCGGCCGCCCACCAACGCGATGACCCGGCAGGTCTACCGCGAGATCGTCTCCGCGGCAGACGAACTGGGGCGACGTGACGATGTCGCCGCCGTGATCCTCTTCGGCGGCCACGAAATCTTTTCCGCCGGTGACGACATGCCCGAGCTCAAGACGCTGACCGCAACGGAGGCCGATGCCGCGGCCCGGGTGCGCCGCGAGGCCGTCGACGCCGTGGCGTCGATCCCCAAGCCGACGGTGGCCGCGATCACCGGGTACGCGCTGGGCGCCGGCCTCACCCTGGCGCTGGCCGCCGACTGGCGGGTCAGCGGCGACAACGTGAAGTTCGGCGCCACCGAGATCCTGGCCGGGCTCGTCCCGGGCGGCGGGGGAATGGCGCACCTGGCCCGCATCGCCGGGGCGAGCAGGGCCAAGGAGCTGGTGTTCAGCGGGCGCTTCTTCGACGCCGAGGAGGCCCTGGCGCTGGGGCTGATCGACGAGATGGTCGCCCCCGACGACGTGTACGACGCCGCCGCGGCGTGGGCGCGCCGCTTCCTGGAGGGGCCGCGGGGCGCCCTGGCCGCCGCCAAGGCGGGAATCAATGCCGTTTTCGGTCCGCCGCCGGGAGCCGATTAGGCTGCCCTGCATGACGACGAGTTCGACCGACGCCGCTCCCAACCCGCACGCCACCGCCGAGCAGGTGGAAGCGGCGCGGCACGACAGCAAGCTCGCCCAGGTGCTCTACCACGACTGGGAGGCCGAGACCTACGACGAGAAGTGGTCGATCTCCTACGACCAGCGCTGCATCGACTACGCCAGGGATTGCTTCGACGGCATCGTGCCCGATGACGCCGTCGACGAGCTGCCCTATGACCGCGCCCTCGAATTGGGTTGTGGGACGGGCTTTTTCCTGCTCAACCTGATCCAGTCGGGCGTCGCCCGGCGCGGGTCGGTCACCGACCTGTCGCCCGGCATGGTCAAGGTCGCCACCCGCAACGGGCAGGCGCTCGGGCTGGACATCGACGGCCGCGTGGCCGACGCCGAGGGCATCCCGTACGAGGACAACACGTTCGACCTGGTGGTCGGGCACGCCGTGCTGCATCACATCCCCGACGTCGAGCTGTCGCTGCGCGAGGCGATCCGGGTGCTGCGTCCCGGCGGGCGGTTCGTTTTCTGCGGCGAGCCGACCACCGTCGGTGACGGATACGCCCGCACGCTGTCCACCCTGACCTGGCGGATCGTCACCAATGCCACGAAGTTGCCGGGCCTGGGCGGCTGGCGGCGCCCGCAGGCGGAGCTAAACGAGTCCTCGCGCGCCGCGGCGCTGGAGGCGCTCGTCGACCTGCACACCTTCGCGCCCCGAGACCTGGAGCGGATGGCCGCCAACGCCGGCGCGGTCGAGGTGCGCACCGCCACCATAGAATTCACCGCCGCGATGCTGGGCTGGCCGCTTCGCACGTTCGAATGCGCGGTACCGCCGGGGCGCCTGGGCTGGGGCTGGGCGAAGTTCGCCTTCACCGGGTGGAAGGCGCTGAGCTGGGTGGATGCCAACGTGTCGCGGCACCTGGTGCCGAAGGGCTGGTTCTACAACGTGATGGTCACCGGGGTCAAACCCTCCTGAGTGCGGGTTATCGCTTCACCGCCGACGACGTCAGCTACCTGCGGTCGGAGTCGGGCGCCGCGGCGCTGGCGTTCGTCGGCGAACTCCAGCTGACCGAAGCCACCCGCATCGCCGACGTCGGCGCCGCGCGCGCCCGGTTCGGGGATCGGGCGGCGGCGCTGGTGGAGACGACGCTGCTGCGCCGCCGCGCCCCGGAGAAACTGGGCGAGTTCGGTGACGTGTCGCAGTGGCTGTTCACCGACGAGGCGCTGCAGCAGGCCACCGCCGCGCCGGTGGCCCTGCACCGGGCCGGCCGGCTCGCAATCGGGGCGGGACGCCCAGACGTCTTGGTGCACGACGCGAGCTGCTCGATCGGCACCGAATTGGCCGCGCTGCGCGGCTTCGGGATCCGGGCGGTGGGCAGCGACATCGACCCGGTTCGGCTGGCGATGGCCCGCCACAACCTCGGGGCGGGCGCCGGCCTCTGCCGCGCCGATGCGCTGCACCCGGTGACGCGCGACGCGGTGGTCGTCGTCGACCCGGGGCGCCGCAGCGGCGGGCGGCGGCGCTTCCACGTCGACGACTACCAGCCCGGCCTGGGTCGGTTGATCGACGCCTACCGCGACCGCGAGTTCGCCGTAAAGTGTTCCCCCGGAATCGATTTCGATCACGTGCGACGCCTCGGTTTCGGCGGCGAGATCGAGGTGACGTCGTATCGCGGGTCGGTCCGGGAGGCGTGCCTGTGGTCGGCCGGGCTGTCGGGGCCGGGTGTGCGGCGGCGGGCGAGCGTGCTGGATCGCGGCGAGCAGATCACCGACACCGAACCGGACGAGTGCCCGGTGCGGCCGGCCGGGCGCTGGATCGTCGACCCCGACGGCGCCGTGGTCCGGGCCGGCCTGGTGCGCCACTACGGCGCGCGCCACGGGCTGTGGCAACTCGACCCCGACATCGCCTACCTGTGCGGGGATCGGCTGCCGCCCGGCGTGCGCGGCTTCGAGGTGCTCGAGCAGCTGGCGTTCGACGAGCGCCGGCTGCGGCGGGCGCTGGCCGCGCTGGACTGTGGGGCGCTGGAGATCCTGGTCCGCGGCGTGCGGGTGGATCCCGACGCGCTGCGCGGACGGCTGCGGCCGCGCGGCGACCGACCGCTGTCGGTCGTCATCACCCGCATCGGCTCCGGGGCCGGCGGTCGTGCGGTGGCCTTCGTGTGCCGTCCCTCGCGATAACGCGCGGGTAGGCTGGCTGCGGTCATGCTGGTAGGCGCCCCGCCCTTTCATCTGCGAGGACATTCGACGATGCGTTACCCGACAGCGGCCGCGGTGCTGTCCGCCGCGGTGATGCTGGCCTGGCCGGCGGCGCCTCGGTCGGCCGCCGAGCCGCCGTCGTGCGCCGCCCTGGGCGGCACCCTCGAGGCCGGGCAGATGTGTCGCCTGCACGCCACCGGCCCCACGTACATGCTCAACATGACGTTTCCCGCCGACTATCCCGACGAGCAGGCGCTGACCGACTACATCACGCAGAACCGCGACGGGTTCATCAACGTCGCGCAGGGATCCGGGCCGCGCGACCAGCCCTACCAGATGGAAGCCACCACCGAGCAGCACACCTCCGGCCAGCCGCCGCACAACACCCGCAGCGTCGTGCTGAAGTTCTTCCAGGACGTCGGCGGGTCACGCACATCCACCTGGTACAAGGCCTTCAACTACAACCTCGGGAGCAAGCAGCCCATCACCTTCGACAACCTGTTCGCGCCGGGCACGACCCCGTTGGACAGCATCTTCCCGATCGTGCAGCGCGACCTGAACCGCCAAAACCCGTTCGGGGCGGCGATATTGCCGTCGAACGGGCTTGACCCGTCGCATTATCAGAACTTCGCCATCACCGACGACCAGCTGATCTTCTACTTCGCCCCGGGTGAGATGCTCCCGGCGTTCGCCGGCCCCGCCCAGGCGCAGGTGCCCCGCAATGCCATTCCGCCGCTGGCGATCTAGGTGGCGATCGCGAGCGCGGCGGAGCCGGGCGTGGCGGGTCGCACCATCGATCTAGGTGGCGACCACCTCAAACTCGAGCCGGCCCAGCAGCACCGCCGTCGCCCCCAGCAAGAGCCCGTGGACGATCAGCAGGACGAGGGTCGCGGCGATGTCCGCGGGCCGGCCGCGCGTGCTCATGCGGGCCTTCAGGCCGGCCCGAAACTGAACACCTGGCCGTCGCTGGTGGCGGCCACCACCCGGCGATCGTTACCGACCGCCACGCCGACGGGATAGCCGGTCGCCGCGGGCAGCGGATAGCTGTTGACGGTGTGACCGTTGGCCGGGTCGAAGACCAGCACCGACATGCCGGGCGCGCCGTCGGCGACCGGACCGCCGACCACCGCGTAACCGACGCCGCCGCCGGCCAGGCTCGATGACGACAGCGGCATGACGTCGTCGCGGCGCCAGACGGCGTCGGCGTGGTCGCCGGCGTCCTTGAACGCCGCGAGCCGGGTGTCGGGCCCGCCGCCCGACACGATCAGCCCCTGCGGGGTGACCGCGGGCGGCGTCTGCGCCAAAAAGCCCAGCGGCGCCGACCATTTGGCCTTCCCGTCGGCGGCGTGCAACGCCCACAGCCGTTGGTCGCGGCCGTTGACGTACACGGTCGACCCGTCGGCGGACAACACCGGGCTGGCGATGACGCCGGCGCCCACGGCGTCGCTCGTCCATTCCCGGCTGAGCAGCGGGGGCTGGCCCGCGTGGTACTTCAGCCCGACCAGCCCCGCCGCCGGGGCGCCCGGCTGCCAGACGCCCAGCACCACGATCCCGGTGCCCGCGGAATAGGCCGGCGCGGCCGCGACCGGGCAGCCCTGCCGGGCGGGGGCGCAATCGGCCAACCCGCGGGTCGCATCGGTCGGGTCGACGCCGTCCACCAGGTCGAGTGGGCTGCCGGCCACCTCGCCGCGGTGGGAGTCGAAGGCCATGACCTGTCCCAAATGCGTGGCGACGAGCAGCTGGCCGTGCCCGAGAAACCTTGGGGTGGTGGGCATTCCGATGACCGGCTGCCGCCATCGGGTCCACTGGGTCACCGGAAACGACAGGAGGGCCCCCGGTTGCCCGACGTAGAGGTTGTCGAAGCCGTCGAACAACGGGCCCGCGAAGCCCCCACCCTGAACCAGCCGGACACACCAGCGCTGGCGGCCGTTGTCATCGTTCTGCCACTCCATCAGCGAACACCCGGCCGAGGTCTGGGCGTTCAGCGCGAGATAGCTGCGCGCGCTGAGCGCCGGCCCGGCCGCCAGGCTGCCCTTGACCGCTCGCGTCCACTGCAGCGACAGCTTGGTCGCGCCGCCCGTCGCGGTGTAGCTGCTGTTGGCGGCGTCGCCGTATTGGGCGGCCCAGCCCTGCGCGGCCGAGGCGTCGACCCAGGAGTCGGTGTTGCCGCAGCCGCCGAGCCCGATCGTGAGCGCGCCCGCCAGCGCCGCACAGGACGAACGCCGAAGCCCACGCAGGAGATGTCGGGCAAGCACCTCGGGTTTCCAATTCCTCGTGGGCGGGCGGCGATCGAGTACAGGTGAGGGTAACCCGTGCGGGCTCCGATAGGCTTTCCGGCCATGACGAGCATGTGGAATGCTCCGCTTCATCGCCGCTGGCGTGGATCGAACCTGCGGGACCCTCGCCAGGCCAAGTTCCTCACGCTGGCCTCGCTGAAGTGGGTGCTGGCCAATCGTGCCTACACCCCGTGGTACCTGGTGCGCTACTGGCGGCTGCTGAAGTTCAAGCTGGCCAACCCGCACATCATCACCCGGGGGATGGTGTTCCTCGGCAAGGGTGTCGAGATCCACGCGACGCCCGAGCTGTCGGAGCTGGAGATCGGCCGCTGGGTGCACATCGGGGACAAGAACACCATCCGCGCGCACGAGGGATCGCTGCGGTTCGGCGACAAGGTCGTGCTGGGCCGTGACAACGTCATCAACACCTACCTCGACATCGAGCTCGGCGATTCCGTGTTGATGGCCGACTGGTGCTACGTCTGCGACTTCGACCACCGCATGGACGACATCAACCTGCCGATCAAGGATCAGGGCATCGTCAAGTCCCCGGTCCGGATCGGCCCCGACACCTGGGTGGGGGTCAAGGTGACGGTGCTGCGCGGCACGTCCATCGGGCGAGGCTGCGTACTGGGGTCGCACGCCGTGGTCCGCGGCGTCATTCCCGACTACTCGATCGCGGTCGGCGCACCGGCCAAGGTGGTCAAGAACCGGCAGCTGTCGTGGGAGAGCTCGGCCGCGCAGCGCGCCGAACTCGCGGCCGCCCTGGCCGACATCGAACGCAAGAAGGCGGCCCGTTAGCCCGCCTCATTCGGCGTGATCGTCGACCTTGTAATCGAAGCTGACATCGCCGGCGTCGACGCTGGTGACGGTCACCGAGATGCCGTACTTCTGGCCGGAATCGGTCAGTTCGCACCGGAGTGTGGCGCCCACGACGCCCTTCAGGTTTTCCGGGCAGGTCACCGAATCGGGCTTGCGGCCCACCTGCTGGGTCAGCTTGTTGCTGAGGATGCCGGCGACCTGGTTCTTGTCGACGGTCTCCACCATGTCGAACTTGACGTCGTTGCCGTTGACGCTGGTGACGGTGACGTTGACGTTGAAGGTCTGGCCCTTGACCTTCATCGTGCAGTTCAGCTGGGCCCCGACCTTGGCGGGCAGGTCATTCGGGCACGAAACCGATTCGGGCTTGTTGCCGGCGGCGTCGGTCCACTTGGAGGTGATCTGGTTGGCGACGTCGCCCTTGCTCACCGCATGCTTCGACGTGACCGAACACGAACAGGCGCCGGCGCCGGCCATCAGCCCCGCGGCGGCACCCGCAACCAGCAACGTCCGGACGGTCGAGCGAGCCATAGCGCCTCCCGAGGGCGAACCGACAACTGTGAATCGGCTGATAATCGCATGCCAATTACCTTCGGGTTGGACGAATCGCTCAGATGCTCTGATATCGGCGCAGCGCCTCGGCGCGCTCGGCGGCATGGTCGACGATCGGCGCCGGGTAGCCCTGTGGCCGTTCCGTTCTCAGGTGCGCGTCGTCGGCCGAGCGCAACTCGGGCACCCAGCGCCGGATGTAGTCGCCCGACGGATCGAACCTCTCGCCCTGCGTGACCGGGTTGAAGACCCGGAAATACGGGGCGGCGTCGGTGCCGGATCCGGCGCACCACTGCCAGCCGTGCTGGTTGTTGGCCATGTCGCCGTCGACCAGCTGATCCAGGAACCATCGCGCGCCCCACTGCCACGGCAGGTGCAGGTCCTTGACCAGAAACGACGCGACGGTCATCCGCACCCGATTGTGCATGAAGCCGGTCTCGCGCAATTGACGCATCCCCGCGTCGACGAAAGGAAACCCGGTCTGGCCGGTCTTCCAGGCCTCGAAGCGGCCCTCGGCCTCGGGGCCCGTGTCGGTCTGGATGCTGTCGAACTGACTGTTCCAGTTTTGCCACGCGCTGGCCGGCCAGTGGTGCAGCACGTCGGCGTAGAAATCGCGAAACGCCAACTCCCGCAGGAACGCTTGCGCCCCCGCGCTGCGCATGTCGAGGTCGGCGACCATGGTGCGGGGATGGATGGACCCGAACTTCAGGTGCGCCGACATCCGGCTGGTGCCCGTCACGTAGGGCCGGTTGCGGTCCTGGGAGTAGCTGTGTAATCCGTTGTCCACGAACGACTTCCATTGCTTGAGCGCCGCCGCCTCGCTGGCGGCCACGTCGAGCGCTGCGCCGGGATCGGGTATCTCGCATCGCTTGATCGGCAGCCGCGCCGGGTCGAGCCAGCGCGCGGACCCGGCGCCCGATTCGGCCGGCTTCCGCCAGCCGAACGCGCGCCACTCGCGCAGGAACGGGGTGAACACCCGGTAGGGGGAGCCGTCCTTCTTCGTCACTCGGCCGGGGGAGACCAGGTACGGCGAGCCCGTCGCCACCAACGGCACGGAATCCAGTGCCGCGCGCACCCGTTCGTCACGGCGCACCCCGTACGGGGCGAAATCCTCCGAGATGTGCACCGACGACGCGCCGATCTCCTCGGCGATGCGCGGGACCTGCGTCTCGGGCCGCCCGCGGGTCACCAGTAGCCGGCCGTCCAGGTCGTCCCGTAGGTGCCCCAGGGAGTCAGCCAGGAATTGGAGCCTGCGCCGCCCCGACGAAGCCTCCAGCCGCGGATCGAGGACGAAGCAGGCGAGCACATCGCCGTCGGCTCGGGCGGCCGCGGCCAGGGCCGGGTGATCGCGCAACCGCAGGTCTCGGCGAAACCACAGCAGCGTCGGCATGATTCGATGTCCCCCTCAGCGATTGAGCCTCCAGATGCCGGTGGCCAGCACGGTGGCGAAGGCGCACCACAGCGGGTACGGCGACAGCGCGGCGCCGGCGCGTGGGTCGGCCTGCGCGGTCCGCCGCGCGAGGTCGGCGCTGCTCGCCGTCAGTATCGCGGCGCCCACGGCGGAAGCGCCGAGCTTGTGATAACGAAAGAAGAGCCAGCTCCAGCCGGCGTTTATCAGCAGGTTCACGCCCAGTGCCGCCGCGTAGCGGCGCGCCTCGTCGTGTTGTCCGGCCGCGCGCATCCGGTCGATGGCGACCGCCGACGTCGCCGCGATGTCGGCGTACAGGGCGGTCCACACCACGGGAAAGGCGGCGTTGGGCGGTCGGTACGGCGGCTTGCGAAGCCGCGCATACCATACCGGGACGCTTCGCGTGCTGGCGATGCTTCCGGTGGCGGCGGCCACCGCGATGGCGACCGTGGTCGCGGCGAGTGTTGACTTGTTCACTTCGTGCTCCATTCATGTTGCCGCTCTTCGGTTCTGGCGTGGGAGGGGTAGTTGGGCCACCAGATGCGGTCGCCGACGAGGGCGAACAGCGCGGGGATGACCAGGGTGCGCACGATGAAGGTGTCGAGCAGGATGCCGAGGCCGACGATGATGCCCAGTTGCGTCAGGACGATCAAGGGCAACACCCCCAGCACGCAGAAGACGGCCGCCAAAACGATTCCTGCGCTGGTGATCACGCCACCGGTGGCCGACACCGCGCGGACCATCCCCTCGCGGGCACCGCGCTGCGCGGCCTCCTCGCGTGCCCTGGTCACCAGGAAGATGGTGTAGTCGACGCCGAGGGCGGCCAGGAACAAGAAGGCGAACAAGGGAGTGCTGTTGTCCAGCGCGGGGAATCCGAAGACGTGGATGCTAGCCCAGCCGCCGATGCCCAGCGCGGCCAGTGCGCCGAGAATCGTTGCGGCGAGCAGGGTCGGCGGCGCCAGCGCCGAACGCAGCAGCACATACAGGACGACCAGGATCACCGCCAGGATCGCCGGGATCACCACCGACCGATCGTGCGCGGCGGCGTCCCGGACGTCAAGCGCCTGCGCGTCGGCGCCGCCCACCAGCGCCCCGGGAGCGACGCCTTTGGCAGAATCCCTCAGCGCCGCAACCACTTCGAATGCCCGGCCGGATGACGGCGGGGCGTCGATCACGACGGACCACTTCGTCAGGCCCGTGCCCGACCGGCCCGTTTCGGACGCCGAGACCACGCCGGGGGTGGAACGGATGGCCTGCTGCAATTGCGCCGCCTGCGCGGAGGGGCCGATGATCAGCGTGGGGCTGGCCATACCGCCGGGAAAATGCGCCGCCACGACGTCGTAGCCGGCCACCGAATCGGCCCGCACCCGGAATTGCTCCGTCTGGGACAATCCGATTCGCGTTCCGAGCAGGCCGGTGGCCAGGGCCGCCAGGAGCGTGATCGCGACCGCTGCCACCACGGCCGGACGCCGGTCCACCCATTCGGCGACCCGGTGCCAGGCCCCGGAATCGGGCGTGGCGCCGTCGTCGGCGCGTGGGATGAAGGGCCAGAACACGCGCCGCCCGCACAACGCGAGCACCGGCGGCAACACCACCAGGACCGACACCGCGGCGATAACCAGTCCGCACGCCGCCAGGGCGCCCAGGCTGCGGGTGCTCGGCGTCGATGCCAACAGCAGGGTCGACAACGCCAGAACCACGGTGGCGTTGCTGGCGACGATGGCCGGCCCCGCCATGCGCACCGCCCGGCGCAGCGCGTCACGGTGTTCGGGATGGCGCGAAAGTTCTTGCCGGTAGCGCGAAATCAGCAGGAGCGCGTAATTGGTACCCGCGCCGAACACCAACACGCTGGTGATCCCGGAGGTGGCCCCGTCGAAGCTCAGCCCGGTCAGCGCCGCCACCCCGGTGCCCACGGCCGCCGCCACCCGATCGGCGAACCCGATCACGAGTAGCGGCGCCAGCCACAGCACCGGCGATCGGTAGGTCGCGATCAACAGCAGCGCCACCACCGACGCCGTCACCGCCAGCAGGGTGACGTTGGCGTCGGTGAACGCGTTGGCGATGTCGGCGCCGAACGCCGGGCCTCCGGTGACGTGGGCCCGCAGGTCCGCGGGCAGGTCGGTGCCGGCGGCGGCGCGCAGGGCGGCGACGGCGTCGTCCAGGGGCAGCCCCGACAGCCCGGCGCTCACGGCAACCACGCCGACGGCCGCTTTGCCGTCGGCCGAGACAATGACCGGTGCCGTGGACGGGTCGTGGGTGAGCGCCAGCATCCGGTCGCGGGCCGCCCGGGCGGCGCCGACGTCCGCCGGTGCCAGCGCCCCGCCGTCGCCCCGGCTGACCACGACGATCAGCGGAACCCGGTCGCCCCCGGGGAACTGTCGGGCCAGTGCGTCGACCTTTGCGGAGTCGGAACCGGACGGCACCGACACCGGCGCCTGCCCCGCCGCCGCGTTTCCGCCGATGAGCACGATGAGGCCGATACCCAGCAGAACCGCCGCCAACCCGGGCAGCCAGGAGCGCCGGCCCGTCACCGCAGCGGCGAGGCTGTCCCACATCACGCGCACAATCATTTCAGTCACTTAACCATTAATCAAGTTAACAATCCGGCCTTTCGGCGGTATGCTGCGAGTCTGATGGAAGACGCCACCGAACGGGTTCGGCTCGAATCGCTGATCGCGGCCGACGCGCGTGCCCTCACCGCCGAGTCCGACCAGTTGGGTCGCGTCTTTGCCGCGGCGCATCAGTTGCGTCCCAGCGATTTTCGCGCCCTGCTGCACATCCTGGTGGCCGAAACCTCGGGAACGCCGCTGACATCCGGGGAGCTGCGCCAGAAGATGGGTTTGTCGGCGGCGGCGATCACCTACCTCGTCGAGCGCATGATCAACTCCGGACACATCCGGCGCGACTCCGACGCCGCGGACCGGCGAAAGGTCGTCCTGCGCTACTCGGAGCCCGGGATGGCCACCGCCCGCTCGTTCTTCACCCCACTGGGGACGCACACGCGCGCGGCGCTCGATGACGTGCCCGAAGCGGACCTTGCCGCGGCGCATCGGGTCTTCACCGCGCTCATCGCCGCAATGGGTCACTTTCAGGGGGAGTTGCGCGCGCGCCAGCCCTAGCGCGCCGGTGCCGTGGCCCCGCCGTGCGGTCCGATTCACCATGAAAAGCTCGTAGCTGCCATCGCGCCAGCGATTCGGGCGCCCACCAGTTCAGGCCTCCCAGCACGTGCATGAAGGCCGGCACCAGCAGCGTCCGCACCAGTGTCGCATCGATCAGGACGGCGATGGTCAGCCCCAGGCCGAACATGCGCATGAAGGACACGCCAGCGGAAATCAGGGCGGCGAACGAGATCGACATGATCAGCGCCGCGGCAGTGATCACCCTGCCCGTGTGGGCGAGACCCAGTGCGATGCTCTCGTCGTTGTCCGCGCGGGTTCGGGGCGAGTCCAGCCAGTGTTCGCGGATCCGGGACAGCAAAAAAACCTCGTAGTCCATCGACAGCCCGAATGCGATGCAAAACATCAGCACGGGGACGTTCACGGCCAGCGTGCCGGTCGAGGTGGTGCCGGCGGCGCCCAGGTGACCGTCTTGGAAGATCCACACCAGGGCGCCGAAGGCGGCGGTCAGCGACAGCACATTGAGCAGCACCGCCTTGACCGGAAGGATCACGCTGCCCGTGAGGAAAAAGAGCAGCACCAGCGTGACGACCGCAATGAAACCGAATACGAACGGCAGGCGCGACGTGATGCCGTTCACGCAATCACGATTCGTCTGCGCCATCCCGGTGAACTGCGCCGGTCGGTGCAGGGGCGGCGCGACCGCGTGCAACCGGTCCAATTGCGTCTCGGAGGCTTCCGTGTAGAGCGGGGCGGTGCTGTCGACTGTGAGATAGGCGCTGCCACCGGCCAATCCGGCCGGGGCCGACGGCGGGCCCCGATACTCGCCGGCGACGAACGTGCCGGTCGGCGCGGACACCGCCGAGACATTCGCGACCAGGGACAGCGCAGAGGCGTAGTTTCCCAGGTCCGTACTGGTCAGGCCGCCCGTCTGAGGAAGGACGATCCGCACCCGGGTCTCCGAGTCCGTGCGGAATTCGCTGCGGATCCGGTCGCTGACGATGCGGGCGGACGACGACGTCGGCAGAACCCGGTCGTCCGGATAGCCCCATCTGACCCCGAGAAACGGTGCGCCCAGCGCAAGCAGTATCGCCGTGACCGCCAGGCCAACCGGAATCGCCCGGCGCATAACCGCTTTCGCGGTCCGGTACCAGAAGCTCTGGTCGAGGCTCCGCGGCGGTGGGGCCGGGCGGCGAAGCAGCCGGCGACCCAGGTGCCAAATGTTGAGTGCGTCGAGCCGGTCCCCGATCACGCCGATGGCGGCCGGCGCCACCACGACCGCCGCGAGCGCCGCGAAAGCCACCACGGCCGTCCCGGCGTAGGCGAAGGACTTGAGGAAGTACATCGGAAAAAGCGCGGTCGCGGCCAGCCCCAGGGCCACCGTGGTCGCAGAGAACAGCACCGTGCGTCCGGCGGTGGTTACGGTTTTCACCAAGGCCTCGTCGCGGCTCGTCCCGGCGGCCAGCTCGTCGCGATACCGGCTGATGATCAGCAGGGTGTAGTCGACGGCCAGGGCGAACCCCAGCGCCACCGTTACGTTGAGGGCGAAGATCGACACGTTGGTGAGCAACGCGATCGCGCGCAACACCGCGAGCGAACCCAGGATCGCCAATCCGCCCACGGCCACGGGCAGCGCCGCCGCCGACAACCCGCCGAACACCCACACCAGCGCGAGGAAACTCAGCGGTATGGCGACGAACTCCATTCGCAGCAGGTCCTTTTCGGTCTGCCGGTTGACCTGTTCGTAGACGAGGGCCGACCCGCCCGCCTGCACCGTGACCCCGTCGCGGTCGTGCGCGAACCGCTCCGCCAGCATCTGGGCGTGCTCGGGTGCGCTGTTCTCGTCGCCCTTGAGGGCGACCAGAATCATCGCGGCCTTGCCGTCGGCACTGAGCAGGCCCGGGGCTGGTTGCGCGTCCCACGGCGATGTCACCTGCGACACGAACGGAGATTGGGCAAGCCGCTGGGCGATGTCGATGCCGGCGGCTCGCGCCGGTCCGTCTTTGGCGCCGCTCGCCGAACTGACCAGCAGGACCAGGCCCATTCCGCCCTGATCGAATTTCTCGGCGAGGATCGCGGCGGCGCGGGCCGATTCGGAAGCCGGGTCGACGAATCCGCCTCCGGAGAGGCTTTTCGCGGCGGGTACGCCGAAAACGGCAGCGGCAATCGCCAACAGCACGGCGACGCCCAGAACCCGTCGTGGGGCCGCCACGGCGAGCCGGGCCAGTCGCGCCACCATATGCCGCCCTCCGGAGTGATCCGCCGTACCGGCCCGACGTTCGAGACCGAGATTACGTTAAGATTCTTAACCATTCAAGTACTTAACTAAATCTGGTTGTTGCGCTAGGCTTGCGTGCGTCGCGCGGTGGTGATCGGGATACCACCGGACAACTGGACGAGAGGAACGGGGTAGCTGTGCTCGGGGCGATCAAGGCGATGGTAGAGCCGGTCATCGGGGCCGCGGGTTCGGTGGTCGGCTACCGGCACAACACCCCGCAGCCCGAATACAGTGCGGAGAAACTGGCCGGGGACGTCGAGATCCGCCGGTATGGTGCGCGAATCGCCGCAGAGACGACGGTCACCGCCGGCGAAGAGGCCGCCCGCAATGCCGGCTTCCGCCGCCTCGCCCGCTACATATTCGGCGCCAACCACGCGGACGAGAAGATTGAGATGACGGCGCCGGTGGCGCAGCGGTCCGTGGCCAAGCGGGGCGAGAAGATCGCGATGACCACCCCGGTGTCGCAAGAGGCCGCCGGCGAGGGCGAATGGGCGATCCGATTCTTCATGCCCGCCGGCAAGACGCTGGAGTCGCTGCCCGAGCCCGACGACGCCCGGGTGAGGCTGGTCAGCGTGCCTCCGGAGACGATCGCCGTGCGCCGTTTCACCGGTGGCTGGAGTCCCCGCGCCGTGGCCGCGCAGACCGTCGAATTGTTGAACACCCTGCGCGAAAACGGTTTCGAGCCCATCGATACGCCGGCGTCCTGGTTCTACGATCCGCCATGGACGATCCCGGCGCTGCGCCGCAACGAGGTCGCCGTGCGGGTCGGGCCGACTTCCTGACCATGCGGATACTCACGTTGATCGCCAGCACCGCCGCGGTGGTCGCGACCGCCACGGTAGGCGGTCTGGCCACCCGCCCGGCGCTGCAGTCGGTTTGGTACAGGCAGTTGCGCAAGCCGCCCTACCAGCCGCCGCGGACGGTGTTCCCGGCCGTGTGGCCCGCCCTGTACGCCGACATCGCCGTGGTGTCCGCGGCCACCGTCGACTCGCTGCGCTACGCCGGGAACCGGCCGGCGGCCCGCGCTTACCTGAGCTGGCTCGCCGCCAATCTCGTGCTGAATGCGGCGTGGTCCTGGGTGTTCTTTCATCGCCGCCGGTTGGCGGCGGCGGTCGTCGTCAACGCGGCGCTGACGGCCAGCAGCGCCGACTTGGCCCGTCGCGCCATCGCCGTCCGGGGACGGGGCGCCGCGCCGCTGGTGCTCTACCCCGTCTGGTGCGCGTTCGCCCTCCTGCTGTCCGCCCACATTTGGCTCTTGAATCGCCGTCGTAGAATCGACCCGCCATGACGGCCGACCGCGGCGAGATGACCGCCCGCAAGCGCCGCCACATCGACGTGTGCCTCGACGGCGATGTGGGTTATCGGGGCGTGACGACGGGCCTGGAACGCTACCGCCTGCCCTACAACGCCTTGACGCAGACCAGCCTCGACGACATCGACCTTGCCACGGAATTTCTCGGCGCGCGGCTTCGGGCGCCGATCCTGGTGGGCGCCATGACCGGCGGTGCGCGCCTGTCGGGCACCATCAACCGGAACCTGGCCGCGGCCGCGCAACGGCTCGGCATCGGAATGATGCTGGGGTCACAGCGCGTCATGCTCGACAGCGTGTCGGGGGAGCGGGCCGCGCCGAGCTTCGCGGTGCGCGACGTGGCACCCGACGTGCTCTTGATCGGCAACATCGGGCTGTCCCAGCTGACCAAGGACGCGGTACCCGACATCGTCCGGGCGCTCGACCGGGTGGAGGCCAATGCGCTTGCGGTGCATACTAATCCGCTTCAGGAGGCCATCCAGCATCATGGCGACACCGACTTCACTGGATCGCTGGACCGGCTGCACGACCTGACCGGCATGCTGGGCTATCCGGTGCTGCTGAAGGAGGTCGGCCACGGCATCGGCGCCGCCGCGGTCACCGACCTGCTGCGGCTGTCCGCCGAGCCGCCGGTGGCGGCGATCGACGTGGCGGGCGCCGGCGGGACGTCATGGTCACGCGTCGAGCAACTGGTCCGCTACGGCGAGGTGCGCTACCCGGACCTGGCCGACTGGGGCATACCGACCGCGCAGGCGATCATCCAGGTGCGGGCGGCGCTGCCGGACATTCCGCTCGTGGCGTCCGGTGGCATCCGGACGGGCATGGACGCGGCGAAGGCGCTGGCCTTGGGCGCGGACGTGGTGGCCGTCGCCCGGCCGCTGCTCCCGGCGGCGATCGAGTCCGCCGTCGCGGCGACGGCGTGGCTGCAGCGGTTCATCGACGAACTGCGCATCTGCCTGCACGGGTGCGGCGCCGGCCATCTGCGCGCCCTGCGCGACGTCGGCGTGACGCCGATCTGAGGGCGTGCGCACATGGCCGTGATCCTTGCTTATGGGTCGCCCGCACTGGGGCACCTGTACCCGCTGGGCGCGCTGCTGCGCGAATTGGGGCGGCGCGGCCATCGGATTCACCTGCGCACCTTGGCGAGCGAGGTTCCCACGATGCGCGCGATCGGCATGCACGCCGAGGCCGTCGACCCGCGGATCGAGGCGATCGAGGGTCGGGACTGGCTCGCGCGCAACGCCTTAGGGGTCCTCAAGACGACGCTCGACGTCCTGTGCCGGCGCGCCGCGGTCGAAGTCGGAGACTTGCGGCGCGCCATGACGCTGGTCCGTCCGGACGCCGTCATCGTCGACGCCAACTGCTGGGGAGCCATGTCGACCGCCGAGGCCAGTGGTGTTCCCTGGCTGGTGTTTTCGCCCTTCACTCCCTACCTGCGGTCCCGTGCCGCGCCGCCGTTCGGTCCGGGCCTGAGGCCGCTGCCCGGCCTCGCCGGCAGCATCCGCGACGCGTCGATGCGCCCGTTCGTGACCGGCCTGTTCGATCGCCGGATCGTGCCACGGGTCAACGCCGTTCGCACGACACTCGGTGTACCTGCGGTCAAGTCGGTGGATGGGCTCATGCGCCGCGCCCCGCTGTTGTTGGCGGTCGGCGGAGAGCCGTTCGAATACCCTCATCCGGATTGGGACAGCGTGCATTTCGTCGGCGCGTGCGCGTTCGAGCCGGCACCCGCGGAGGCCCCTTCCTGGCTGGCCGCCATCGAGCGGCCCCTCGTCCTGGTGAGCACCTCCTCCATCGCGCAGGCCGACGCGGCGCTGGGGCGTATCGCCTTGCAGGCGTTGGCCGATGAACCGGTCCATGTCGTCGCCACGTTTCCGGCCGGTGCGCCCGCGGGGCTGCCGCGGACGGCCAACGCCACGGTGTGCCGCTTCGTGCGCCATGGCGCGGTCCTGGACCGTGCGGTCTGCGCGGTCACCCACGGCGGGATGGGCACCACCGTGAAGGCGCTGGACCGCGGGGTCCCGGTCTGCGCGGTGCCGTTCGCCCGCGATCAGGCCGAAGTCGCGCGCCGCGTCCAGGTGGCCCGCTGCGGCACCCGGTTGCCGGCAAAGAGGCTGACCGCGGAACGGCTTCGCGCGGCCGTGCGCGAGGCGATGACGATGTCCGAAGGCGCGCGGCGGGTGGCCGCCGGGTTCGCCGCGACCGGCGGCGTGGCGCGCGGCGCCGATCTGGTCGAGCAGTTGCTGCCGGGAGGGGTTCTACCGCGCGGTTTCGTGGCGCCGGGCCCCTGCGGCGCCACGCCCGAGGTGTGCTGACGGTTTCGCGGGCTGGTCGGCGAGCTCGTCCTCGAACGTCGACATCGCCCCGATCATCGCGGTGAAGACGCGGTGAGCGGCGACGAGGTCCTTGTCGCTGAACTCCGCCAGGGCCTTGGTCAGGTGGATACCGAGCGGCCTGAAAAAGGCGTGCGCCAGCGTCATGCCGCTTTCCTCGTAGCGCAGCAGCCATTTTCGCCGGTCCTCGGGGTCCGGCTCGCGCCGGATGTGGCCGGCCTCGATCATCCGATCGACCAGATAGGTGATCGCCGCGGGCGACACATCCATGCGCTGCTTGAGCTGGGCCAGGGTCAACGGCTTTCCCGCGGTTTCGCTGACCATGATGTGCAGGAGCGCGTGGAAATCGCTGCTGCCCACGTCGTTCTCCCGCGCGAAGTGGCGGCCGATCCGGTCGGACTGCGCAGTGATCGCCCGCATGTCGGCCGACAACTGCTTCTCCAGCTCCGCCCGGTCCGGCGGTGGATCTTGTGCGCGACGCTTGCTCACCTACCCGCATCCTTCATCAGACCCACCAGCGTATCCGTGCGCTTAGCCTGGACCTAGCGCGACCTGCCGAGGTCCGACGCCCGCGGGCTTTTGGCCACTTCCGCCACGCCGGCCTCCGTGCGGAGGCGACAAGCGATTACTTCCCGGCAGAGACGAAAGTGGCTGATGTGACTCGCGTCTTGCGCGCCAGGGCGATCCACGACGTGGCGGCCGCGGCGAAGGCGAGGGCCCGCGCGGTACCGGTTCGGCCCGGGGGATAGAGAACACCCGCGACGTAACGGTCCACGAACCCGCTCGGCAGCGGCTTCATCCCGGCTCGCGCGCGCGCCCAATCTTCCAGGAACGTCAGCGGACATGGCACGGGCAGCGTCACGACCACCACTCCCCAGCACACGCTCGCCAGGTGCAGCCAAATGGTGCGCGGCCAGCGCAGCGCCAGAAATCCGCCACTGGGCAGGTACAGAAGGTAGGCGAAGTGGGCGCCCACACTGACGATCACGACGGCGAAATGCGCCTTCTTCATCGCTGGTTCGGACTTCCGCTAGTGTCAAGTGCTGCGGTACGTCCATGTTAGCCACCCGTGCGTCGCTGGTAGCGGCGTTCCGCGTAGGCCAGATCGTCACGCCACAGCCGGGTAGCGGCATAGCGCATCAGCGGTGTGATCAACGGGCCCGCGCGGCGCGCCGTTTTGAAACCGGGGCGTTGCGAAGTGGCGACGGTGGCTTCGATCACGGCGACACGCGGGCGGCCATCTGGCCCCAAACCCATTGGCGTTGCGTGCGTTTCGACGACGCTGCCGGTTCCCTCACCCTCGATGATGCGCATGAGGACCGTGCGCGCCTCGGGGGTGGTGAATTCCGCGATGACGGGCACGCCGAAGCGACTCATCCGGAAGGTGACCGAGACCAGGAACCGGTCGTCTTCCTCGGTGGGGGTGGTGAGCACCTCCAGCCGAGTGAACGAGTAGGGGTGAAACCACGCGCCGTGCCAGGGGTCGAGCCGGTTGGCGACGACGTCGGACGGTTCGCAGTGCCCGACCATGCGGGTGACCGCCGTCAACGTGTCATGGGTGGGCCGCGGCGCAACCACCGGCTCGTCCGTCGGGGCTTCTCCGCCAACGGAGTCGAGGCGGACCCACGCCAGCACGCCGTCGTCGTGGCTGGGAAACGGCGCCCAACGCAATTCGCACGTTTCGCCGTCGAGGGCCAGCCCGTGCCATCGGCAGTACAGGACCCCGCCGCGTACCAGGCCCGTCGCGAGGTCGGCGCCCAGGTGTGGGCAGCTCGCGGGACCGACCCGCAGGCGGCGGTGCTTGTCGCGCCAGGCGACCAGGTCGACGCCGGCGACGCGCGCGCCGAACGCGCGCCCGATGCCCACCTCGCGGCTGGCCGCGAACACGTACCAGTTTCCGGTCGGCCGGCGCCCCGACCGTTGCAGCGCGGCGTTGATGATCCCGGGCTGCGCGTCCCGGTAGGTCGGGCGCTGCCGTGTCCATGAGACGCGCGGGATCACGCCGACGGGCCAGTCTTTCGGCCACCGCTGACGCAGGCGGTCGCCGACGCTCATCGCCGCCGCCCCCGGCGCTCGGTCAGCGATCGCAGCAGCGCCGACCGCCCGCGGGTGGGAACCGTGCACAGTTGATGGCCGGCGAGACCCCACGATGCCAGCAACCGGTTGGCGGCCGACCAGCCGGTGGTGGCCGCCCGTTCCATCAGCGCCACCGGCAGGTCGACGCGGATCCCGTCACCGGCGAGCACCAGACCGGGCTGCGGCGTGGCCACCGCCGGGCGTTGCGCGTAGGTTCCCGGCGCGAACAGCGGGCAGTCGCTGCGGCGCAGTTCGCGTTCGTAAAGCACACGCGCGGCGGCGGTTTCGGGATACAGCTCGTGCAGCCGCCCGATCGCCGCCTCGCCGGGCGACTCGGCACCGGCTGCATACGAATGCAATTCGACGACGGATCCGCGGTGCCGGCGTGCCCATCCGGCGGCCTCGCGTTCGTAGCGCTCGAGCACGCTGATGTTGTCGACGGGCTCATGGCCGGCGGTTCCGAGGAAGGCGGGCCGGTCACGGTCGACGGGCCGGTCGAGCCAGAGCCGTTGCACCACGAACGGCGGTGCGGTGCGCAGCCGCCGGATCCGAGCCCGCCACGAATCGTCGCCCAGCCCGGGTGACGCGCCCACCACCCGCTGCAGGCCGCCGACGTCGAGCGCCAGGACGACGGCGTCCGCGTCGAAGCGCTCACCCGAATCAGCATGGACGCGAAGGGGTTTCACATGGTCCGGTGAGACGCGGGACACGCCTGTACCGAGGTGCACCCGAACACCCCGGTCGCTCAGGTAGTCGCCCAGCGGATTCCACAGGCCCACATCGAAGTTCGCGGTGGCGACGTCGAAAACCAGGCCCTCGCTGGAGCCCAGGAAGTAGATATGGAACATCGTCGCCAGTTCGGCGGCGGACAATTGCGACGGCTCGGCGAAGAAGCTGCGCGAGAACACCTCGAAGGCGAGGTGGCGCGCGGACTCCGGAAAGTTGATGCTCTTCAAGAAGGTTTCGGCGTCGATGTGGTCGAGCCGTCGGTAGATGTCGGGCACCGACACCGCCGCCAGCGGGGCGGCGGCCCGGGCGTTGATGCGCGCCAGGTCACCGAGTGAAAACGTGGGGCTGCGCAACGCGAACGCCAGCGCGTTCCACGGCGGGGTGCGGGGCAACCCGCGGAAGCTGTCGCGGCGACCGGCACCGTCGATCAGGGGGTAATCCTCGACCGGGGCGAGCATGCGCAGCTGCGGGTCGATCCGCCGCAGCAGGGCCCGCAGGTTGTAGTACTGGCGGAAGAAGGCGTGAAACCCGCGGTTCATCGCGAGTTCGGCGCCGTCGGCGTGTTCGGTCCAGCCGCCCACCCGGCCGCCCAGGTGGCCCTCGCGTTCCACCACGTCCACGGCGACGCCGCGTTCGGCGAGCGCGGTGGCGGCCGTGAGGCCGGCGATCCCGGCCCCGACGACCACGACGCGCGGCCGCGACGAGAGCGCTCCCGCGTCGGGCAGCCCCGGCGCTGCGGGGTGAATGCGGCGGCGGCGGTCGGTCATTGCGATGCCTCCCCGAGGAAGGTGTGCACGACGTTGTGTTCCCAGCCGGGCATGGTATCGCTCCGCACCCCGGTGAATCCGGCCTCGCGCAGCCGCCGCCGAAACCGCGCCGCCCCGTCGAAAGCGAGGACGCTGCGCCACAGATGCCGGTAGAGCGTGCTGTCACGCGTGCGCCACCAGCCGGCGGGGATGATGATGCCCCAGCACACCGCGTGCCAGATCAACGTCGCGGCGCGGGAATCGCGCACCGAGTACTCGTGCAGCGCCAGCGTGCCGCCGGGGCGAAGCAGGGTGCGAAACGCGCGGAGCTGACGGTCCGGGTCCGCGAGGTTGCGCAGCAGGTAGGCGGCCAGGATGCCGTCGAACGGCCCGGTGACGCCGTGCTCGTCGAGCTCCTCGATGCGGGCGTGCACGAACCGGACCGACGGCGGCCACGCCTTCGCCCTTGCCGCATCGAGCATTCCGTTCGCGGCGTCAACGGCGACGATCTCCGCGTCGGGAGCCGCCGCCAGCAGCGCGGCCGTCGACGCGCCGGTGCCGCAGCCCGCGTCGAGCAGGCGCAGACCCCGGCCGCGTGCTGCCAGCCTCATGCGGCGCGCCGACAGCGCCAGGTTTGCGTGGTAGTCGGGGTTGGCGCCGACCAGCCGGTCGTACGCCGCCGCGCCGCCGTCAAAGGCGTCGGGCACGTCGGCGCGGGGCAGCCCGGCCCTATCCATGGTCACCGCTTCCACGCTGACGCTCCCACAGCAGGAGCACGGCGGTGACCAGCGCGAAGCCGAACAGGAAGTCCTCGACGGGGATGTCGAACGGAAACCGCACGCCGCTGGTTTGCTTTTCGTTGTAGATCACGATCGGGGCGCTGCGTTTGGTCAGCCAGCCGTCGACCGGCACCTGAAAGCCGAGCACGATCGCCATCGACACCCAGTAGGCGGGCCGCCGCAACAGCCCGGTGCGCAACACCAGTTCCAGGGCCAGCACGGCCAGGACGGCCGCGACGGCCGGCACGGTGTAACCGAGCCCGGTCACCGGCGCCTGCTCCGATCGAGGATGGCGCTCACGGCGTTGTAGGTCAGCAGGCCGCACAGAGGAATCACCAGGAAGAACAGTACTTCCTCGATGGGCACCCCAAATGGGATGTGGATGCCGGTGATGTATTTTCCGTTGTACGTCCACACCCCGGTGCCGATCGCCACCGCGTCCCAGACGAGAAACAGTGCCGCGATCGGAAGCACGGCGCGCGCGAGCCGGCGCGGCCGGCGGTAGACACCGGCGCCGAAAAGCTCCAGTGGCGCCGTGATCGCCAGGCACAGGCCGAGCAGGATCAGGTATTGCCATCGGTCGGTCACGCCGCACCCGTCATCCGGGCGCGCCACGCCTGCAGCAGCGCGCCACCGGCGACCCGGAGCCGTCGCGCATTGGCGACGGTGGCGCGGTGGGTGAACACCGAAAAGTCTTGGGCTTCAATGCAATCCAGGATTTCGGAGTACAGCGTCAATGCGGTGGCCACGCACGGCCGGGAACGCGGGGCCAGCATCGCGATCCCGTCGGCGGCGAATCGGTAGATCTCGCGGGTGATGTCGTGCTGAGCCGCCAGCGCGGCGCGCACCCGCGCGTGGGTGCGCCGGTGATCGTGACACCAGACCATCAGTTCGCGGTCCACGCCGAAGGCGGCGAGTTCGTCGGCAGGCAGGTAGATCCGGTTCCGCGTCAGGTCCTCGTCGATGTCCCGCAGGAAATTGGTGAGCTGAAACGCGCGGCCCAGCGCCGCCGCGTACGGCTCGGCGTCCTCGCCGGGGCACACGGTGCCGAGGATCGGAAGCATCTGCAGGCCAATGACTTCCGCGGAGCCGCGCATATAGCGGTTGAGCGCCGCCCGGTCCGGATAGTCGGTGACGGTGAGGTCCATGCGCATGGAATCCAGAAAGTCCCCGAACAGATCCGCGGGGATGCCGTAGCGGCGCACGGTGTCCTCGACCGCGGCCAGGACGGGCTCGTCGTGATGCTCGCCGCCGGCGAAGAGGCGGTCCGACAGCCGCTGCAGCGCCTCGGCGCGCGCGACGACGTCCAGCGCCGGGTTGAGGTCGTCGAGGATGTCGTCGGCGTGGCGCGCGAAGCCGTACAACGCGTGCACCGCCGGGCGCTGGTCGGGGGCCAGCAACCGGGTGGCGAGGAAATAGGTGCGGCCATGTCTGGCGGCGATCTGCCGGCAGCTGCGATACGCCGCGCGCAGGCGCGCATCGGAGATCCCGGCGGCGGCCAGCTCCGTGCGGATCATCGCGAACCGGCCTTCAGGTCGACGGATCTGGTCGTCCGGCCGGCCGTCCCGGTGATGCGGTCGGCGGCCAATCGCCCGGAGATCAGCGTGGTCGGCACCCCCACGCCGGGCAGCGTCGACGACCCGGCCAGCACCGCGTTGTCGATTCCGCGCACCGTGTTCGCCGGCCGGAACGGCCCGGTCTGAGCGAACGTGTGGGCCAGCGCAAACGGTGTGCCGGCCATCATGCCCTGGCGGGCCCAGTCGGCCGGGGTGTCGACGTGCAACAGCCGGGCGCCGTCGCGCAGGCCGGGCAGCAGCCTGTCCTGCACCACCTCGAGGAGGTCGTCCGCGTAGGCGCCGCCGGTGCGCGACCAGTCGATGCCGCACCGGGACAGGTTCGGCGCCGGCGCCAGCACGTAGAGCAGGTCGCGATCGGCGGGGGCCAGGCTCGGGTCGCTGGCCGTGGGCCGGGTGACCAGCAGCGACGGGTCGGCCATCAGGCGGCCGTCGCGGATGATGTCGGTGAAGGTCCGCTCCCACGCCGAGCCGAAAAGGATGGTGTGGTGGGCGCTTTGCGGCGGCGCGGCGCGACAGCCCACGTGCAGCACCACCGCCGACGGCGCCGCGCGCAGCGGAAGAATCCGTCGCGGTTGCCCGCCCAGCAGGCGGTAGGTCTGCGGCAGCTCGGTCGTCAGGACCACCGCGTCGCAGGCCAACCGCCGATCCTCCGTGTGCACCGCCGTGATCCGCTGACCGGCGCGCTCCAGCCCGGTGACCGTTGACCCGTAACAGAACTGCACCCCGGCGTCGGCGGCCGCCGCCGCCAGCGCATCGGGCAGCGCGCGCACGCCGCCGCGCGGGAAGAACACGCCGGCGACGGTGTCCATGTAGGCGATCACCGCATAGACCGCCAGGGCGTGTTGCGGCGCGACACCGGCGTACAGCGACTGGAAGGTGAACACCCGGCGCAGCCGGGGGTCGCTGACGTGGCGCTTGACCATCGTGTCCCAGCGGCGGAATCCGCCGAGCGCGGTGAGCCTCGCCAGCCGACCGTTCAGCAGGCCAAGCGGGGAATCGAAGTTCGAGGCGATGAAGCCGTCGAATTCGGTGCGATACAAGCGGTCCAGCCAATCGCGCAACCGCCGGTAGCCGTCGGCCTCGTGCGCGCCCGCGAGGTCCCGCACCGCGGCGGCCATCCGGTCGGTGTCGGTGTGGACGTCGATGGAGCTGCCGTCGGCGAACATCGCCCGGTAGGCCGGATCCACGGGCAGCAATTCGAGCCTGTCCGTGAGGGTTTCGCCGACAGCGGCGAACGCCTCGTCGATGATGTCGGGCATCGTGAGCACCGTCGGGCCGGTGTCGATGCGGTAGCCGTCGATGTCGCGCCGGCCCGCCCGCCCGCCGGGCCAGGGTTCCCGCTCCACCACCGTGACTTCCCGGCCCCGGCCGGCCAGCTGCAGCGCTGCGGACAGCCCCGCAAACCCCGCGCCGACCACGACGACGCGGTCGGTGCGACCCGGCACCGTACGCATCAGCGAGACACCTCGGCGTTCATGCCGCCCGCCGCGTGCACAGGCCCGCCATATCGACCAGCGCGGCCACAATGGGGCCATCAAATGCGGTGCGGTGCAACGCCTTCAGCGCTGCGTCGAAACGGTCGGCGATGAGTTCCTCGATCCACTGCACCGCGCCGGTGGCGAGGATCAGGTTTCGCCAGTGCTCCAGCGCGGAATCGTCGAGGCGGTCGCTGTTCATCAGGTCCCGGAACTGCAGGCGGGTCGATGCGTCGGCCAACTGGTGCGCGGCCACCACCACGCTGGTCGCCTTGCGCTCGACCAGGTCGTTGTTGGGCTTGCCGGTCGCCGTCGGGGATCCGAAGATGCCGAGGATGTCGTCGCGTAGCTGGAACGCCTCGCCGATGGCGGAGCCGTAGTCGCCGAGCGCCACCAGCACCCGGTCGCCGCAGCCGGCCATCGCGGCACCGATCTCCAGGGGCCGCCGCACCGTATAGTTCCCCGACTTCCGCCGGGCCACCTCCAGCACGGCTTCCATGGTAGGCAGGTTTCGCATGTCGGTCGCCAGATCCGCGAACTGGCCCACCGCGAGCTCGGTGCGCATCGCGTCGTAGCGTGGCCATCCCCGCAACAGGTGGCGCGGTTGGAGACCGCTGTCGCGCAGCATCTGTTCGGCCCAGATCAAGCACATGTCGCCGAGCAGGATGGCGGCCGATTCGCCGAACCGGCGCGACGATCCGGACAGCCCGCGCCGGCGATGCCAGGCGGCGAACTGGAGATGCGCGGCGGGACGGCCCCGTCGCGATGCCGAATCGTCCATGACGTCGTCTTGCAGTAGCGCGAATGCGTGCAGAAGCTCCAGGCTGGCGGTCGCCGCCAGTGCGGCGTCGCTCTCCGGCTCGCCGCACAGCCAGCCCAGATACATGAACATCGAACGCAGGCACTTACCGCCGTCCACAAACTCCAGCAAAATGTCGCCGGCCACGTCGACCCCGCAGGCGCCCAGCGCGTCGTCGCACCGGGCGGCGACGAAGTCGGCGACGTGCGACAGCACGGCCCGCCGCACACCCGTTCGCCAGGTGTCGAAACGGTCCGCATCGGGCAGCGAGGGTGGGCTTTTCCGAACAGCTTCGGCGAGGCGTATCCCTGGGAACGCGCGCACGGCTCGCACGGCGGCCTCGCTTGCAGGGTCGGGCAGCCGCTGGCTCGAAAGGCTCGGATTCACGCGTTGGTACCCCTTTGACGAGAAGACAAACACACGGACCGACCGCGGACGTGCTCGATCGGCCCGTCCACCCGTTCGGTTAAGTTATTGAAACATTAATTTACTGAATGATCCTCCGATGCGCCAGTGTTGTTTTGGGCGCGCGACGATCACGGCCGGGGGCGCAGCCGGTTTTGAGCGTCAGCGGATGCGAATACCCCAGTCGCGCAACCCGTTACGGCCCTAGGAGGGGATGGCGGCGACGCGCGCCGGTTCGGGCTGTCGTTGCCGGGGGCGGACCGCGCTCGAGAGCAGCTTGCGCCGTGCCCTGACGATGTCCTCGATGAGCTGGAGCGCTTCGGCGACCGATCCGACCACGGTCAGACCGTGCTCGTTGACGATGCGCAGCAACGGGCGCATCGCGGCGCCGGTGACCACGCTGCAATGCACGCGCGACCGGTGATGCTCGTGGTTGAGCGCAAGGAGCGCCCGGAAACCGTCGGTGCTGAGAAAACTCAGGTGGCTCAAGTCGAGGATCAAGGGGGTTTTCAGCCTGCCGAACTGGCGGATGGCATCGGCGACGTCGTTGGCATTCGACGCGTCGATCTCGCCATCGACGCGGAGCACGGTGCCGAGGCTGCGCGCATAAACGTAGAGCCGCGCGCCGTTGAAGTCGGCAATGTACCGGCAGCGGTCGGGTTGACATTGCTCCGGCGAATTTATTGGGTGATGAGCGGTCATAAGGTCCACCGATCGAATGTGGAGAGGGGGAGCGACCGGTGTGCTAACCGGGCCCCAAGACACTTAGCTGTGAACTCAACCTGATTTCCAGCGTAGCCCCGGCAACCCGCCGACTCGGCGGATAGCGTCGCGAAGTTGCAGCCGCTGACGGGCACGCGACCGATCCGATCAGCGCTTTCCCGCAGGAACTCGCGGCACGCGAGAGCCGGAAAGTCTTCGTTTTCTGGCTCCGCTGGACCGTCATCGATCAGCCGATAATCTGCGAATAAGCTGTCGCTCTTTGATCGGTTTGGCCGCGTCGATATCGGGTAGCAGCGATTTGCGGCCGTTGCCGTCGTTTCGCGAAGGCAATTGCGTTCGCGCCGCCAAGTCGACCTCGATCCCATCACCCGGTGAGCAGCGACCGCAGGTCGCGGCTGGTCGGCCGCCTGATCGACCCGGTAGTTTCTGCCGACCAAGAACGGGAATCCGGCGCCGGTGAACGTATCCGATCTCTCCGATCTCGTTACCAAGCCCTTCCAATGGGGATCAGCCCTGCGCGGCCGCCGGTTTTTCCACCCCGTCGGCGTGTTGGCGCAAGGCTTCATCGAACGGACCGCACCCGCGGCCGACGGGTTGCCCCTCCCGTCTTCCGAGGTCGTTGCCCGCGTCTCCAAGGCCGCCGGGACGCCGGGCGCACTGCCCGACTTCATCGGCCTGGCGTTCCGCATCGCGCCGCAGCAAGAGGGGGCCACGCCGTGGGACATCCTGCTGGTGTCCGCGGGCTCGGGCGTGCTGGCCCGGGCGGTCGCACTGCGGCCGACGGTGTCGTGGACCGGACGGACCCTGACCAGCCTCATGCCGCTGCGCTATCGGGGAAACATCTGGTGGCTGAGGGCCCAAAGCATCAGCGCTGTCAACGGTTTTGGCCTATCGCTGGACAGCATCCGGCAGGCGATCGCTGGTGGCGGCATCGACTTTGCCATCGACCAGGCTTGCGGCAGGGGCGATTTCGCGCCGCTGGCGCGGCTGACGCTGACCGGCGTCCTCGACCGTGAGCCGGACGTGTCGTTCGATCCGGTTGCCAACACCGCGCCGGGATTGAGCCTCTACCCGCAATGGCTCGCCGATCTGCGGGCGCGCGCCTACCGGCACAGCCGCGACGGCAGGGACGCGTAACAGCGCGCTACCGGGTGCGCCCCAACAGGTGGCGCAGGGCCCCTTCGAGGTCCGGCTGGCGAAACCGCTGCCCGGCCGCGGTGAGTTTTTGGGGAATCACGCGTTGGCTGGCGCAGGCGAGTTCGCGGGCGCCCTGTTCGCCCAGCAGCAGCCGGGGTACGAGCGCCGGCACCGGCAACACTGCGGGCCGGCGCAGCACCCGGGCGAGGGTGCGCGTGTACTCGGAGTTGCGGACCGGTTGCGGCGCAACGGCATTCACCGGGCCTGACATCGTTGTGTCCCACAGCGCGCGGTGATAGACGTCGACCAGGTCGTCGATCCCGATCCAGGACAGCCACTGCCGGCCGTCGCCGAGCCGGCCGCCCAGCCCCGCGGCGAACAGCGGGCGCATCAGCTTCAGCGTGCCGCCGCGGGGCGATTGCACGATGCCGGTGCGCACCCGCACCGCCCGCGCCCCGGCTTGCTCCGCGGGCGCGGTCGCGTCCTCCCACTCGGCGACGACGTCGGCCAGAAACCCCTCGCCGCGATCGCTGTCCTCGGTGAGGGTCTCGTCGCCGCGGTCGTACCCGTAATACCCGATCGCCGAAGCCGAGATGAATACCGGCGGCCGGGGATCGGTGCGGCCCAGCAGCTCGGCGAGCCGGCGCGTCGGCCCGATTCTGCTGTCGCGGATGGCTTTTCGATGCCCCTCGGTGAACCGGCCGGCGATCGAGGCGCCGGCCAGGTGGATCACCGCGTCGACCCCGGCGAGCAGCTCCGGGTCGGGGTGATCGGGGTTCCACTGCCGCTCGTCGTCGCCGTTGGGCGTTCGCCGGAGCAGCTGGATGACGCGGTGGCCGCCGGTGCGCAGAAACGCGGTCAACGCGGAGCCGACCAGGCCCGACGATCCCGTGACGGCGATGGTCATCGGCGTCAGGCCGTGCTCGGCGGCCAGGCGGTGCGCGGCCAGGTCGTCGGCCAGCTGACGGTGGCGGTAGGCGAACATGGGGCGCAACAACGACCCGGGCACCGGAGTGTCGACCCGGTCGATGACCCGCGTTCGGTTGCCGCCTACGTCCTCGAAGTCGTGGGTGTGCCGCCACCGCACCACCATCCGCGCCGGCAGCGACGCCAGTCCCTCGCTGTCGATGGCGTCGACGAAACGTCGGGGCGGATCGTAGGAATCCGCCTGGTGTTGTGCGACCCACCGCAGGCCGCCGGGCAGCGCCAGCGTGGCGCGGCCGTCCTCGAGCGAGGCCGCCTCGGTGACCACCCCCATCGGTTGCCAGGGCGGCGACAGGCGGTCGAAGGCGCCCGGTCTGGCGTACCAGGCGAAAACCTCGGCGCGTGGTGCGTCGACCACGCTCGAATATTCCAGCCCCATCTTTCGACGTTAGCGGTCGGGCAACGCGTGCTCGACGATGGGCAGCCGTGGCTGGGGTTGCCGCTCGCCGCGCTTGGCCGCCAGGTAGACCTGCGCGGTCTCCTTGGCCACCGTGTGCCAGTCGAAGTCCGAGGTGAGCCGTTCGCGGGCGGCACGGGCGCGCCGCTGCGCGGCGTCCGGGTCGTCGAGCACCGTGCGTATCGCCGACGCCAGCGCCCCCACGTCGCGGGGCGGGCACGACACCCCGGTCCGCCCGTTGATCACCGCCTCCCCCAGGCCCCCGATGTTGGAGGTCACCAGCGGGGTGCCCGCCGCGGCCGCCTCCAGCGCGACGATGCCGAACGGCTCGTAGTGGCTGGGCAGCACCGCGGCGTCGGCCCGGTGCAAGACCGCGAGCAACTCGGCGCGTTCGAGGTGCCCGGCGAACCGAATCGCCTTGAGCACCCGGTGTTTACGCGCCTGTTCGATGAGCCAGTCCTGTTGCGTGCCCTCCCCGGCGATGGTGAGCGTGGTGCCCGGGTGGGTGCGCCTGACCCGCGGCAGCGCGGCGATGACGTCATGCACGCCCTTCTCGTACTCGAGCCGCCCCAGGTAGAGCAGCTCGGGCGGCCCCGGGCGCGGCCGGCGCGGCGCGAACGGCCAGCGTCGCGCGTCGATGCCGTTGCGGATCACCGTGATCTCGGCCAGCCCGGGACCGAAAAGCTCGGTGATCTCGTCGGCCATCGACGCCGAACACGTGATCAGCGAATCGGATTCGCGCACCAGCCACGACTCCACCGCGTGCACCTGACGGCTGATCGGTCCGGAGACCCAGCCGGAATGCCGCCCGGCCTCGGTCGCGTGAATCGTGGAAACCATTGGCACGTCGTAGAACTGGGCGAGCGCAATGGCCGGGTGGGCCACCAGCCAGTCGTGTGCGTGCACGACGTCGGGACGCCAGGGTCGCTCGGTGCCCGGTTTCGTGACGCTGAGCCCGGCGCGGATCATCGAGTGCCCCATCGCCAGGGTCCAGGCCATCATGTCGTCGCCGAAGGTGAATTCGTGCGGATCCTGCGCTGCGGCGATCACCCGGACGCCCTCGCTGGCCTCGTCGGACGACGGGTGGGTACTGGGATCGGTGCCCGTGGGGCGCCGCGACAGGACGACGACGTCGTGGCCGGCGGCGGCCAGCGCGGTCGAGAGGTGATGCACGTGGCGGCCCAGCCCGCCGATCACCACCGGTGGGTACTCCCACGACACCATCAGGATCTTCACCTGCGTGCCCCCCGTCGCGAGTGTCCCCAAAAAGCCGGCTGCGCCGGCGTGTCCGTGTACGAACACGCGCCCTCGCGGGAGAAGCCGGCGTTCACCGGGGCAGCCTACGCGCATCGAGGGCGCCGAACAGACCGTCGGCGCGATTCCACCCCTCGGCCAGCCGTTGCGCGCTGTCGCGCCGGCCCGACGCCAGCGCCCCGGCGATCTCGCGGGTGGCGTGCGCGTGCAGGTGGGCGCGGTACCGGGCGTAGTCGGCGGCCGAATCCTTGCTGACCATGAAGGGCCAGTCGCTGGAAACGGTGAGCAGGGTCTCGCGCAGGATCTGGTCGGCGACGTGGTCGCGGGGGATCGGCCCGTCCGTCTGCGACAGCGCCTTGTCGACCGTGCTCAGTGCGGTGTCGACCACCTCGGTGTTGTGTCGGACCAGGTCGGCGACCTGCTCGCCCGCCCACACCTGCCAGTCCTTGCCCGAGCCCCACGAGCTGGGCGGCAGGGCGACCGCGGCGCCGACGAATCCGTCGTCGATCGCGTCGCGCAGCGTGCCGACCCGCACGCCGGCCGCGGGCAGGGCGCGCAGCACCCGCTCCAGCCAGGTGGGGCCCTCGTACCACCAGTGGCCGAACAGTTCGGTGTCGAAGGCGGCGATGACGTGAGCGGGCCGCCCGATGCGCTCGGACTCGCTCGTCAGCCGGTTGCGGACCACGTCGACGAAGTCGGCGACGTGCACGTCGACGGCGTGGTCGGCGCGCTCGGGATCGTAGGGCGCCTTGGCCTCCGACGACACGTTGCGCCCGGTCACCCGGGCCGGCTTGAGGCCGGTCAGGTGGTCGTAGGTGTGGAAGTCGCGGTAGGCGGAATGGCCGGGGTAGCCGGATTTCGGCGACCACACCCGGTAGCTGACCTGCAGGTCGCGCCCGAATGCGACCACGTCGGTGTCGCCGACGGGCCGGCCCAGCGCGGTGTCGCCGTGCAGCGAGGGGCCGTCGACCATGAAGTGCGTGACCCCCGCCGCGGCGTAGTCGTGCTCCATGCCCGGGGCGTAGGCGCACTCGGGGGCCCAGATCCCGGTCGGACGGTGCCCGTTTCGCGGCCCGAGCCGCAGCTCGGCGTCGGCCAGGCCTTCCCGCAGCGCGAACTCGCGCAGCCGCGGATTCAGCAGCGGCTGGAACGGGTGGGCCAGCGGGCCGCCGAGCAACTCGATCGTGCCCGCGTCGACCAGGCCCCGCAGCAGCGGGCTGCCGCCGTGCCGCCACAGCGTGGCGAAGTCGTCCAGCGCCCGGTCGGCCTCCGCGCACTCGCGAATGCCGAAGGCCCGCAACGCTTCCGGTGTGCACGACTGGTAGCCGGCCGACTTCGACGCGGGGGCGGGGCGCATGCTGGCCGCCGCGGCCGCCTCGGTGGCGCGCAGCCGCCAGTTGGCCAGCCAGTGATGCATGCCGTCGAGGCAGTACGGGTCGTCGAGCTGGGCGTTGACCACCGGGGTGACGCCGAGCGTGATCAGGCGGTGCCGCTCCTCGTCGGCCAGCGTGTGCAGCACCCGCAGCAGGGGCAGGTAGGCCGCCGCCCAGGACTGATACAGCCATTCCTCGCCGACCGGCCAGCGGCCGTGGTGGGCCAGCCACGGCAGGTGGGTGTGCAGTACCAGGGTGAACAGGCCCGGTACGCGCGCCTCGGAGGTGCTCACGGGCCGACCGCGATCGCGAGCAGGTCCAGGCTGGCGTCGATGTCAGCGACGGCGGTGTCGAGGATGTCGAAGTCGTCGCACGTGACGGCGGCGACGTCGGCCGCCAGCTCGGGCGGCCACGGCTTATCGGCCACCGCCAGTGCGATCTGCGCTTCGATGATGGACCCGCCGTGGCGGCCGTCCATTTCGCGCAGGCGCGGGCCGTGGAACAGGCCGCTGACCGACACGTGGGGAAAGCCCGCGCCGACCAGCAGCTCGGTCAGCTCGGCGGCGTTGAGTTCGCGGGTGTGAAACGGGTTGATCGGCGTGTCCCGGCCCGGGGAGAAGGTGATCCGGTTGGGGGTGGACACCATGAGCAATCCAGAGGGGCGCAGCACCCGGGCGCACTCGGCGACGAACTGTGGCTGGTCCCACAGGTGCTCGATGACTTGGAAGTTCACCACAACATCCACCGACGCGTCGGGCAGTGGCAGCTCGGCGAGGTTGGCCTGCATGACCTCCACCCGGGGGTAGCGGCCGCGCACATGGGCCACCGCGGCCGCGTCGTAATCCACCGCGACGACCCGGCGGGCGACGCCGGCGATCAGGTCGGCGCCATACCCTTCGCCGCAGCCGGCCTCGAGCACCTCGGCGCCCGCGCAGCGTGGCGCGAGGCGCTGGTAGACGACCTGATGGCGGCGAAACCAGTAGTTCTCGATGTCCAGGTCCGGGATGGTGCGCTCGCCCGTCAGCGTGAGCACCGTGTCGGTCCCCGGCGAAGGGTCGCCGGGGGAGTCCGGGGGAACGTCGGGGAGGAATGCGCTCATTGCATAGGCAGGCTAACGCGAAGTGACCGATTCGCGAACCGGGAAGTGGGCACCCCTGCCGGATGGGACAGACAGGGCGAAAGAACCTGCCGCCCGGCGACGATGCCGTCCGCGATGGTGAACGGGGGAGGAGCCGGGCAGTTGTGCCTGCGTGACCCGCTATGGTGTGAGAGCAGACCGCACAAAGTTACCGGCCAGTAACACGCTTGTGCAGTGAAAAGTGCCTGACCGAGGTCCCGCGGTCGACCGCTGCGGGGCCCCCCTTCGAGGAGGACGAACCAGACTCATGACGAACATCGTGGTCCTGATCAAGCAGGTCCCAGACACCTGGTCGGAGCGCAAGCTCACCGACGGCGATTACACGCTGGACCGCGAGGCCGCCGACGCGGTGCTGGACGAGATCAACGAGCGCGCCGTGGAAGAGGCGCTGCAGATTCGCGAGAAGGAAGCCGCCGACGGCACCGAGGGCTCGGTGACCGTGCTGACCGCCGGCCCCGAGCGCGCCACCGAGGCGATCCGCAAGGCCCTGTCCATGGGCGCCGACAAGGCCGTCCACCTCAAGGACGACGGCATGCACGGCTCGTGCGTGGTCCAGACCGCCTGGGCGCTGGCGCGGGCGCTGGGCACCATCGAGGGCACCGAGCTGGTGATCGCGGGCAACGAATCCACCGACGGCTCCGGCGGTGCGGTGCCGGCCATCATCGCCGAGTACCTGGGCCTGCCGCAGCTGACCCACCTGCGCAAGCTGTCGGTCGAGGGCGGCAAGATCACCGGGGAGCGCGAGACCGACGACGGCGTCTTCAGCCTCGAGGCCACCCTGCCCGCGGTGGTGAGCGTGACCGAGAAGATCAACGAGCCGCGCTTCCCCTCCTTCAAGGGCATCATGGCCGCCAAGAAGAAAGAGGTCACGGTGCTGACCCTGGCCGAGATCGGGGTCGAGGCCGACGAGGTCGGGCTCGACAACGCCGGGTCGACAGTGCTGTCGTCGACGCCCAAGCCGCCGAAGACCGCGGGTGAGAAGGTCACCGACGAGGGCGAGGGTGGCAACCAGGTCGCCCAGTACCTGGTCGGACAGAAGATCATCTGACGAGCCCACGTCCCGAACACGAGAAGAGCGATATAACCCATGGCTGAAGTTTTGGTGCTCGTCGAGCACGCCGAAGGCGCCCTCAAGAAAGTCACCTCCGAGCTGATCACCGCCGCCCGCGCGCTGGGCGAGCCGGCCGCCGTCGTCGTCGGTGCGCCGGGGACGGCCGCGCCGCTGGCGGACGGCCTGAAGGAGGCCGGCGCCGCCAAGATCTACGTCGCCGAGTCGGACGACGCCGAGAAGTACCTGATCACGCCGGTGGTCGACGTGCTGGCCTCGCTGGCCGAGTCGAACTCACCCGCCGCGGTCCTGCTGTCCGCCAACGCCGACGGCAAGGAGATCGCGGGCCGGCTCGCGGCCCGGATCGGGTCCGGCCTGCTGGTCGACGTGGTGGAGGTCAAGGAGGGCAACAAAGCCGTGCACTCCATCTTCGGTGGCGCGTTCACCGTCGAATCGCAGGTCAACGGGGACACCCCGGTGATCACCGTGCGCGGCGGCGCCATCGACGCCGAGCCGCAGGCCGGTGCCGGCGAGCAGGTCACCGTCGAGGTCCCCGCTCCCGCCGAGAACGCCACCAAGATCACCGCCCGCGAGCCGGCGGTCGCCGGTGACCGGCCCGAGTTGACGGAGGCCAGCATCGTGGTGTCCGGCGGCCGCGGCGTCGGCAGCGCGGAGAACTTCAACGTCGTCGAGGCGCTGGCCGACTCGCTCGGTGCGGCCGTCGGTGCGTCGCGCGCCGCGGTGGACTCGGGCTACTACCCGGGCCAGTTCCAGGTCGGCCAGACCGGAAAGACGGTGTCCCCGCAGCTCTACATCGCGCTGGGCATCTCCGGTGCGATCCAGCACCGCGCGGGCATGCAGACGTCCAAGACCATAGTCGCGGTCAACAAGGACGAGGAGGCGCCCATCTTCGAGATCGCCGACTACGGCGTGGTCGGCGACCTGTTCAAGGTCGCCCCGCAGCTGACCGAGGCGGTCAAGGCCCGCAAGGGCTAGGTTTCCGCCCCAGCAAAAGCCCCCGCACGCCCGGCGTGTCG
>NZ_DATJPU010000176.1:0-10621 GCF_035506235.1 Mycobacterium sp. | reverse complement strand
CGGCTGCCGCGACGTGGTAGGAACGTTGTGGACCGTACCAGACAGTTCCACCGCCGAGATCATGGAGCGCCTGTACCGGTACCTGCGGCGCGACGACGAGCTCCAGCCGGGCCTCGCCGCGGAAGCGCTGCACCTGGCCGTGCGCGACCTGCGGTCGGAGGCGCCGGACCTGTGCGGTGCCTGGGCGCCGTACGTGCACGTGGGAGGGGGCAGATGACCAATCCGCTCGACTTCCTGGTCGACCGGGTGCCGGCCGAGACCACGACGACGCTACAGATCCCGGCAGGCGCCGACCTGGACGCGGACGCGATTTCGCGCATACTCGCGACGGCATTCGAAGCCGATCCGGACCTGTCCGCTGTCTGGCTCAGGCAGGGGCAAACAGCAGTCGGCACGGTGCGCCGCCGTCGGCTCCAGCTTCTGCTCGGGCCCCGCCGCTCTGCCGAGGATGGAGACGGTGCCCAGCTGCCGGGCGTCTCCACCCGGTACCAGCTTCTCGAGTACCGGTGCCTGACACAGGGATGCGGAATCCGCGAACTGCGCGTCGTGGTCGGCACGGACGGACCGCCCAGCTGTCCGCGAGGGCACGGACCGCTCGAGCTGAAGGCATGACGGGCGCAGACCTGCTGCAGGCCCTGAGCACGCGGGGCCGGGTCGTCTCCCTGTTGCCGGTCGTGGCGGCCGGGCTGTTCATCACGGTGATCCTGGCGGCAGGCGCGCCCGGTACCGATCCCAGCCTCCACCGGGCCTGGCAGGTTCTCCGCGGGCTGAGCGCAGGTCAGGTGCTTCTCCTTACCCTCGCCCTGGTCATCGTCGCGCTGCTGCTGGACCCGCTCCAGCTGCGGCTCGTCCGGCTGCTCGAAGGATACTGGCCGGCCCGCCTGGCGGGCGTGGCCAAGCGGTCGCGCGAGCGTCAGGATAAGCGCCGCGAACGTGCGGCGCAGGCCGCCAAGATCGGCGACGACTTGTCGCCGCGGGCCATCCAGGAGGCCGGAGCCCGGGCGGCCCGCCTGCAGCGGCGTTTTCCCGATGACCCGGACGATATCCGGCCAACCGCGCTCGGGAACGCGCTCACCGCGATGGAGACGCGCGCAGGCCAGCAGTACGGCTGGGACGCGGTCATGGCGTGGCCCCGGCTGTACCCGCTGCTGTCGCCGGGTGTCCGGGCGGTCGTCGACGGGCAGCGCGACCGGCTGGACACCCTCGCCCGGCTCGCCATGACCTCGGCCGCGACGGCCCTCCTGACCATAGCCTTCCTGTCCAGGTCTGGCTGGTGGGTGCTGGTCGCCGCGATCCCGGCCGCGATCGCCCGGCTCGCCTACGTCGGGGCCGTGCACAGCGCGATGTCCTACGGGGAGGCAGTGACGGTCGCCTTCGACCTGCACCGGTTCGACTTGCTCACCCAGCTGCACCTCGCTCTCCCAGCTGACATCGGGCAGGAATGCACGATCGCCAGCCAGGTCAGCCTCATGTGGCGGCAAGGCGTCGTGCCGGCCCTAAGTTATGACCACGGCCCGGCGCCAGAAGCCGGGCGCGAGCTACCCGGCGGACACGCGCTACATGCGACCGAGGCCGCCGCCCCTGCCGAGGTGGCGCACGCAGGGATGCAGACAGGCCAGCCGGAGGGAGTCACACCACGACCGCCGGCACCGGACACCGGCGCTCCAAGCAGGGACACAAGCGCCCTGACCCGAGACTTATTTGTGCGCGTTCGATGATGAACGCGAGCTCGGGCGAAGAGTTGGTTCCGGTGGTGCTGAAGGCACCACCGGACAGGCTGATCTGTGCTCCGCCGTCTACGACAAGCTCAAACCCGGGGGCGCGCCGAGTCGGCGTTCGGGGTGGATTCGTCACCGCCGAGCCAATGGCGTCAGCCACGTTCGGTGATAGCTGTCGCGGAAGGAATCCGAGCGCCGCCGGCCGCTCGGTAGGGGCGTCGTTAATGCCGACGGTTAACTACGGCCTCCTGAGCAGGCGGCTGCCTCGTGCGGCAGCTTCCGCCACCCTGCGCCGCGCCTATTGGTCTAGACCAATAGGCTCCAGGTATCAGCACGGATTCAGCACGCGGTTGGGAAACGACCGAAAATAACTAGCACGAATAGGGCAAAGCGGACACAAGCGAGAGCCCGTACCTCCACGTCGCACCGCGCGGTTTGCTACAGCATGTGTTAGAGAAATCGCAGCTCAACGGCCTAATTTTACTCCTTTAGCAGCTGCCGGGCCATGACCATGCGCTGGATCTGGTTGGTGCCCTCGTAGATCTGGGTGATCTTGGCGTCGCGCATCATGCGCTCGACCGGGTAGTCGTTGACATAGCCGTAGCCGCCGAGGAGCTGGACCGCGTCGGTGGTGACGGACATGGCGACGTCGGAGGCCAGGCACTTGCAGGCCGAGGAGAAGAAGGTCAGGTCGGCGACCTTCTCGCCGGCCATGGCGCGCTCGGACCTGGCCGCGGCCGCGTAGGTGAGCTGGCGGGCCGCCTCCAGCTTCATGGCCATGTCGGCGATCATGAACTGCAGTCCCTGGAAGTCGGCGACGATGCGGCCGAACTGCTTGCGTTCCTTCACGTACCCGAGCGCGTAGTCGAGCGCGCCCTGAGCGATGCCCAGGGCCTGGGCCGCGATCGTGATCCTGGTGTGGTCCAGGGTGCGCAGCGCGATCTTGAAGCCCTCGCCCTCGGCGCCGACCAGGCGGTCGGCCGGGATGGCGCAGTCGTCGAAGTAGAGCTCCCTGGTCGGCGAGCCCTTGATGCCGAGCTTGTGCTCCGGAGCGCCGAACGTGAACCCGGGATCGCCGTCCTCCAGGACGAACGCGGAGATCCCGTTCGCGCCCTTCGACGGGTCGGTAACGGCCATCACCGTGTAGTACTTGGATACCCCGGCGTTGGTGATCCAGCGCTTCACGCCGTTCAGCACGTAGCCGTCGCCGTCACGCACCGCCCTGGTCTTCATGGCGGCCGCGCTGGTCATCGAGGAGGTTGCCCGCGCCTGCGCCACGTCCTCGCTGATCCCGGCGGTGAACAAGCTCGGCACGATGCCGCTGCTGCTCGGGGCGTCGGAAGAGGTGAAGCAGCGCTATCTGCCGCCTGTCGCGCGCGGCGAGGCGATGTTCTCCTACGCACTGTCCGAGCCCGAGGCCGGATCCGACGCCGCCGCGATGCGCACCCGTGCGGTGCGCACCGAGGGCGGCTACCTGCTCAACGGCGTCAAGCGGTGGATCACCAACGCCGGCGTGTCGAAGTACTACACGCTCATGGCGGTGACCGACCAGGACAAGGGCGACAACGGCATCACCGCGTTCGTCGTCGAGGACGGCGACCCGGGCTTCAGCCTCGGCGCACCCGAGCACAAGCTGGGCATCAAGGGCTCGCCCACCCGCGAGCTGTACTTCGACAACTGCGAGATCCCCGAGTCCCGCCGCGTCGGCGACGAGGGGGAGGGGTTCAAGATCGCGCTGCGCACCCTGGACCACACCCGCGTCACGATCGCCGCGCAGGCGCTCGGCATCGCGCAGGGGGCACTCGACTACGCGGTCGGCTACGTCAAGGAGCGCAAGCAGTTCGGCAAGGCGATCGCCGAGTTCCAGGGCGTGCAGTTCATGCTCGCCGACATGGCGATGAACCTGGAGGCCGCGAGGCAGCTCACCTACGCCGCGGCGGCACGCTCCGAGCGCGCGATGCAGGGCGAGAAGGTGCCCGACCTCACGTTCTTCTCCTCCGCCTGCAAGACGATGGCCTCCGACGTGGCGATGTCAGTCACCACGGACGCGGTGCAGCTGCTCGGCGGCTACGGCTACGTGAACGACTACCCGGTCGAGCGGATGATGCGCGACGCCAAGATCACCCAGATCTACGAGGGCACCAATCAGATTCAGCGCGTGGTGATGTCGAGGGCGCTGTTGCGCTGAGTGCTTGCCGTGGCCTTCCGGCCCGGCCCGCCCGATTAAGCGCTTGCTCCACTCTGGGTGGCGGGCGTGGCCGGACCCGTCCTCAGCCGTTGTGTCGTGCGTTGGACACGGCCGTGGGCTCTGCGTGCGCGCAGAGCCCACAAGATATCGCTGATCCCGATGACCGAGAGCCAGACTCCCGCGACGATCATGGCCACGCGAAGGCTGGTGAACGGCCATGCGAGCATGACGATGCCGGCGATCATGCTGACGACTCCCAGGAAGGCGTACCACCCCCGGTCGGGCAGCGACGGGTGTTCGATGGTCAACGCGATCTCGGAAACGCCTTCGAAAAAGAAGCCGATTCCGATACCGAGGGCCAGCAACAGGACCGCATAGGCATAACCGAAGTGCCGAAACGTCAGAACCCCCAGGGCTAAGGACAACGCCCCCGTGACGAAAAGCGGTATGCGACTGCCCGCCGTCGTATCGAGAATGAACGCCAAGGCCATCTCGGCGATTCCCGACGCGATGAGGTAGGTGCCCAGCAGCGCAGCGGCGGCCAGTACTGTTTCCCCCGGTCTGGCGAGCATGACTATGCCCAAACCCAGGGTCAATGCGCCCCATGCGAACACAACTTTCCACAAGTCGCGGGTCCTGCTGGCACCCTGCACGGTCATAGTCGTCACCTCTCAGCCAACGTGTGCACAAGACCGTGAATAGCCCGCGGCCGCACACCGCGCCAAGGGCCGAAGGTCCCCTGTAAGGGAGTCCCTTTCGGCCGTGAAGTCGCCGCCGTTCACCCGCACGGAACGGGTCGGCGCCACCACGGGAGCCGGTGGCAGCGATCGGCCCGTCCAAGCAGTTTCGAACGGGACTTTTGACCCTAGGTTGTGCGGCCCGGGCGGCACACACTCGTGGCTACCGGAATCGAACCAAGGAGCCGAACATGCAACGGTTGTCAGAGGCATTGACGGATCTCGCCGGTCGCGTCAAGAGGCTGGAGGATTCGGCGGCCGCCGTGCAGGCGAAGAATCGCGCCGCGCTGCAGGCACGCCGGGACGAGCTTGAGGCCACGATCCAGCGGGAAGCCGACGAGCTGCACAAGACCACGGCGAAGGCCGAAGGGGCCGCGCGCACGTGGTGGGCGGAGACCCGGAGCGCGATCGAGCGGCAGATCGACCAGATGCGTGCCGACCTTCAGAAGTGGCAGGCCGAGATGAAGGAAAAGAACGCCGACCGGGCCGCCGACTGCGCCGAGGCGGACGCGGCTATGGCCGTCGACCTGGCCTCCTACTGCCTTGACGCCGCGGAATGGGCGGTTGTGCGTGCGGAGCTCGCGCGCAGCCAGGCCGACCGGCTGGTGAAGAAGGGCTAAAGACATGCCCGCCGCACAAGCGCCCCCCGTCCTCGGGTACCTGTGGCGATCGATGCTCGCCTGGGGCGTGATCACCGTGATCCTGGGCGTAGTGGTGTTGGTCTGGCCCGACGAGTCGATAGTGGTCGCGTCGGCGCTGTTCGGCGCGTACCTGTTGGTGTCGGGCATCGCACAGCTGGTGCTGGCGTCGCGCTCCGCCGTGCCAGTGGGCAGCCGCGCGCTGTTGCTCATCAGCGGTGCGCTCTCGATAGTTTTGGGCGTCTTGGCCTTCCGCCACTTCGGGCAGGGTTATGCGACCCTCTTGCTGGCCATCTGGATCGGGGTTTCGTTTCTTTTCCAGGGCACTTCCGAGACGACGCTCGCGATCAGCGATCCCGACCTACCCGCACGGGGATGGCACATCTTCCTCGGGGTCATCAGTCTCATCGCCGGTGTCGTCGTGCTGGCCTGGCCCTTCGATTCCGTTAGCGTGCTCGCGCTGGTAGCCGGGGTCTGGCTGGTGGCGATCGGGATCGCACAGATCATCTGGTCGTTCCAGGCCCGCAGGGCGCTCGATTCCGCGCAGCCCGGAGTTCAGAGGATGACCCACGCTGCCGCATGACCGGGGACTCCCGGCACGAATCGACCTCGCTCCGGCGATGCCCGACACCGTTCTAACCCGCACCGACTGAGTATCGCGTCACGGAACCCGATGAGCCACAGCATTTTATCCGGTCGCCCATCCCCATTGGGCGCCACCGTGGACGCGGCGGGGACCAACTTCGCGGTGTCATCCGGCGGCGACGGGGTAATCTTGTGCCTGTTCGACCGCGACGGTGCGGAAACACAATTGGTGCTGCCGGATCGCGACGGCGACGTGTGGCATGGGTTCGCGCCCGGCGTGGGCGCCGGGCAGCTGTATGGCTTCCGCGTCAACGGGCCGTTCGATCCGGCCCGCGGAATGCGCTACAACCCGGCCAAATTGTTGCTCGATCCCTATGCGCGCACCATCGTCGGCGACGTCAGTTTCGGGCCCGAGGTGCTCGACTTCACGGTCGAAAATCCGCTTCTGCCAAGCTCTTTGGACTCTGCGGCGCACGTGCCGCGCAGCATGGTGGCCCCCGACATGCCCCCGGCCGTATCCCGGCCCGGTCGTGCGCTGGCCGACACGATTCTCTACGAGGTGCACGTGCGTGGCTTCACCGCCTCCCATCCCGGCGTCCCGCCGGAGCTACGGGGAACGTATGCGGGCCTGGCGCATGAGGCGGCCCTGGACCATCTGGTCAGGCTGGGCATCACGGCAATAGAGCTGCTGCCGGTACATCACCACGTGTCCGAGCAGTTTCTGCTGGAGCGGGGGCTGACCAACTATTGGGGCTACAACACCATTGGCTTCTTCGCGCCGCATGCCGCGTACTCGGCCACGGTCCGGGTGGGCCTGCCGAAGGGCCTGGCACACGAGTTTCGCGCCATGGTCGACGCGTTGCATGCCGCGGGGCTGGAGGTGGTGCTCGACGTGGTGTTCAACCACACCGCCGAAGGCGGCACCGGCGGCCCCACGCTGTGCCACCGCGGCCTCGACAACGCCGCCTACTACCGCCTCGATGCCGCCGACCCGGCCCGCTATCTGGACACCACGGGCACCGGAAACACCCTCAACACGGGCCACCCGGTGGCACTGCGGATGATCATGGACTCATTGCGCTATTGGGTGTCGCAGATGGGCGTCGACGGTTTCCGGTTCGACCTCGCCCCGACGCTGGGCAGGCAGCAGGGCGGCTTCGACCCCTTCGCCGCGTTCTTCGCCATGGTCAGCCAGGATCCGGTGGTCTCGGCGGTCAAGCTGATCGCCGAACCGTGGGATGTCGGACGGCCCGACAGCTACGACCTGGGGCGGTTTCCGCCGTTGTGGAGCGAGTGGAACGGCCGCTTCCGTGACACCGTGCGCGACTTCTGGCGAAGCCGCGACGGGCTACTGGGCGACTACGCCACCCGGCTGTGCGGTTCTGCCGACCTGTACGGCGGGCGCGAAGAGGGCCGCCGCCCCAGCGCGTCGGTCAATTTCATCACCGTTCACGACGGCTTCACCCTGACCGACTTGGTGTCTTACAACGACAAACACAACGACGCCAATCTCGAAGGCAACCGCGACGGCACGGACGACAACCGGTCCTGGAACTGCGGCGTGGAAGGCCCGACCACCGACCCGCAGGTGGCGGCGCTGCGGGCCCGGCAGGAACGCGCCCTGCTGGCGACGCTGCTGCTGTCGGCGGGTGTGCCCCTGCTCTCCGGCGGTGACGAATTCGGCCGCACCCAGCGCGGCAACAACAACGCCTACTGCCAGGACAACGAGATCAGCTGGTTCGACTGGTCGGCGATCGACGACGAGCTGTTGTCTTTCACCACCGACCTGATCGCGCTGCGGCTTGGCCACCCGATCTTCCGGCGCCGCCGCTTCCTGGTCGGCTCGGCCGCCGCCGACCTACGCTGGATGACGCCGTCGGGCACTGCGATGACCGAACAAGACTGGACGGACCCATTCGCGCGCGGCGTGGCCATGATGGTAGACGGCCGCACCGATCCGGACTGCGGTGCAGACGGCGTGCCGCTGCTCGACGACGATTTCCTGCTCCTGATCAACGGATGGTGGGAGCCGATGACCTTCGCCCTGCCCGCAACGCCCGCCGAGGCGTCCGCCCGGTGCTGGCAGATCGTGTGCGACACCTTCGATCCCAAGCACGTTGGCGCCGTGCAGGATCGGCTCGAGGTGGGCGCGCGTTCGCTGGTCATCTGTCGGTGTCCCACGGACGCAGCGGCGCCGTAGGCCCGCATCAAATGACTTTATGCCCTACCCGGGCGGTGTGATCGGCGCGAACATTGCGAGCGTCACAGGCGGAAATCTACTCGCGGAGCGGCATGTTCGCCGGGCGGCGGCCCCTCAGGCGCACGCAATCGAGGAAGTCGGCGCAGCCGGTCCGGCAATTCCCTGCAGTCGAGGAGGCGGTCATGGCCCAACATTCCAACGGCGACAACTATTCAGGCCGGCAAATCGTGGCGGGCATCGGGACCTACGGGGCGGCCGCCGTGCTGCTGATATCCGCGGTGGCGTCCATTTTTGAGGGCATTTCCGTACTGGCTCACGACCAGGTGGTGGTCGTGGGACCGCCGTACGCCTATGAGTTCGACAACAACACCTGGGGCTGGATCCACATCATCATGGGGATACTGGTCGCCGTGGTGGCCTTCGGACTGTTCTTCAGCACGACATGGGCGCGCGTGGCCGCCATCGTCATCGCCTCGCTGTCGATCGTGATCCAGTTCTTATGGCTTCCGCACTACCCGGTGTGGGCGATCGTGCTGATCGCATTGGACGTCTTCGTCATCTGGGCGGTGGCGACCTGGGAAAGCCCGGCGGCGCGCGCCGCCGCCGAATCGCAGAGGGCGCCGAATTTCCCTGGGGGCGAACTGTTCTCGGGCATGCCCGAAGTGCCGCAATGGCTGTCCGGATTCCCGCCCTGGTCGATGTTGCAACCGATGTTCGGCGGTCAGCCGATCCGCCTCGAAGACGGGATGAAAGACGGGCGCTACGAGATCCGCGCCGAACTGCCCGGTATCGACCCCGCCAAAGACGTCAAGGTCACCACCCGTGACGGGGTGGTGACGATCAGGGCGCACCGCACCCACAGGGCCGACTCCAACGGAAAATCCGAGTTCACATACGGGTCGTTCGTTCGTTCGGTCACGCTTCCGCCGGGGTCGAACGAGAAAGACATCAACGTCACCTACCGTGACGGCATCCTGACCGTCTCGGTGGGGCAGCCGCAAGCCGCCGCCGCCGAAAAGCACATCGACGTCAGCTCCGGAACCTGATCTGGCACCGCCGGGTTGAGCTTGTGTCCGTGATGGGGGCCGGCGATAAGTCGTCGCAGCGGCGCAGGCTCTCGGCGGCGTTGCGCGAACGCTTGATTGCGCGTCGGGCGTTCGCCGATCAGGTGATCGCGTTGGCTCACCTGCTGGGCCGTCCGGTCCTCGACAGCCAGGGCACGCGCGTCGGCAAGGTCGCCGACGTCGTGGTGCGCTGGGACCACGGCGGCGCCCATCCGCCCGTCACCGGCGTTCTGATTCCGGTGGGCCATGGTTTCGCCCTGATCGACAGGGAGTCCGTGATCCTCAGCCAGACCGGCGTGCGCCTGCGAGGGGACCGGAATGTCGTCTCGCGCCCGGTCCGCCGCGAGGGCGATGTCGCGCTCGCCCGCGACGTCCTCGATCGCCAGCTGGTGGACGTCGGCGGGGTGCAGGTGGTGCGCGCATCGGACGTGTACCTGCTCAACGGATCCCACGGATGGGAACTTGCGGGGATCGACGTCGGACTGCGCCCACTGTGCCGGCGGCTGCTGCCCCGGCGCCGGAAGTGCCCGCCGGTCGATCGGGTGATCGACTGGGCCGAACTGCACGCGTTCGTGCCGCGGTTCACCGACACCGCGTCCGCGTGGGAGTCCGGGCCGGCCGTGGCCGCAGGCACCCCGGGCAGCGGGGTGCAATTGGGCGAATCGGCGGCCAACCTGAAGACGCTGCGGGCCAGGGACGTGGCGGCGATCCTTGCGGATCTGCCCCGCACGCGGCAGGCGGAGTTGGCGGCGCTGGCGCAGCCCGCGGCCGCGGCCGAAGCCCTCGCCGCGCTGGACCCCGAACAGCGTGAGGCGCTGCTGGCGGAGCTCGACGAGCCGGACCGAATTCGCCTGCGGGCGCTGTTGATCGACCACAGCCCGTGACCACGCCCCAGCCTGCCCCCCACGAATTGCGCAGGCGCCGGCGGTGGTGGCCGCGCGTGCTGGCCGTGCTGGCGGTGTTCGGACCGGGACTGATCGCCGCCAATGCCGGCAACGACGCCGGGGGAATCGTCACCTACGCCAGCGCGGGATCTCAATTCGCTTACCGCACTTTGTTTTTGATGGTCCTGGTGACCGTCGCGCTGGTCGTCGTGCAGGAGATGTGTTCACGGCTGGGCGTTTACACCGGAGAGGGGCTGGGCGGCCTCATCCGCGAGCAGTTTTCCGTCAGGGCTTCGTTCGTCGCGATGCTGTTGTTGCTCATCGCCAACGCCGGGCTGACCGTCAGCGAGTTCGCGGGGGTCGGCGCGGCGATGCAGATCTTCGGGGTATCCCCGACGGTCTCGGTGCCCATAGCCGCGGTGTTCGTCTGGGCCTTGACGGTGCTGGGCACTTACTCGCGCGCCGAGCGGCTGTTTCTGATTCTGACCCTGGCGTTTCTGGCCTACCCGATCGCCGCGTTCCTCGGCCACCCCGACTGGAAGGAAGTGGGCGCCAACCTGGCGTGGCCGCACTTTTTGGCCAGCCACGCCTTCCTGATGCTCGCGGT
>NZ_DATJPU010000175.1:0-2626 GCF_035506235.1 Mycobacterium sp. | reverse complement strand
GTTGATTAGCATGCGCGTGACCAGGTGTTTCGATGGTCGGTGATGAGGCTGAGACCGCGGTCGGTGCTGAAGGCCGTGGTGCGACAGGCTTCGGCGATGTTGTCGGCGCCGTGCAGGCGGTGCAGGTTCATCGCGGTGTTGCGCATTCTCTGAACTCGACTCCGAACGGTTGTTCGACCGGTCGGTGTGTCAGGAATCGGTTGGGAGCGTTGGCGTTCCGAGGTCGACGGTCGTTTTCGGGGACCGTTTGTCGATCTGGGAGAGTTTGTCTTCGGCGGCGGCGAGACTGACCTGCAGTCCGTCGACTTCGCCGAGCCAGCCCTCGCGTTCGGCTTCGGCGATGCGGGCGGTGAGGTTGTCGCAGATCTCGACCAGACGGGGTCGTTGGTTGGGGTCTGGCCACAGCAGTGCGCAACGGACACAAGCGTGTTCGGGGATGCACGGTGTTCCGAAGGCGCGACCACAGGTGCCGATGGAAACCTTGCGACGTCGAAGTTTCTCTGCACCAAGCAAGCCGACACGCCGACGGCAGAAGCCCAGGCGCACCCGAGAGGCGTCGTTCCCGACTCCAGCGGGCCAACCCAGTTCACAGCCGGTCAGCTCAACGCGCTGGTACGTGAATCGAGGTGACCATTGCAGGCGAAGCCACCCCGGCGGAGTCGGGTTATCTTCTGGCGGCGCGTATGTAAGTGGTCAGGCGGCGGGTTCGAGGGTGACGGTGTATCCCTGGGCTTGTAGTTTGGCGACGAGGCGACGGGTCTCGATCTCGGGGTCGACGCGGCGGGTGAAGTAGTCGGCACCGAGATCCTGGTAGGGGCGGCCGGTGGTCAGCACGTGCCAGATGATGACGATCATTTTGTGCGCGACGGCGATGATTGCTTTTTTCTTGGCGATGGGGCTGCTGAAGCCGCCGAATTTGCGGACCTGTCGGCGGTAGAACGAGCGCAGGTACCCGTCGGCACGCACGGCCACCCAGGCGCACTCGACCAGCCAGGGCTGCAGGTGCTGGTTGCCTTTGCGGCGTTTCCCGTGATGTCGTTTACCCGCCGACTCGTGGTTGCCCGGACACAGGCCCGTCCACGATGCCAGCTGCTCGGGGGTGGGGAACCAGCCGCCGAGGTCGGCGCCGATCTCCGACACGATCGCGGCCGAGGCCAGCGGTCCGACACCGGGGATGCTGGTCAGCAGGTCCCGCTGAGGTCGAAAGGGCGCCATCATCTCCTCGACCTGGGCGTCGAGCTTGGCGATCATGTCCTGCAGGTGGTCTAGGTGCTCGAGGTGCAGCCGGCACATCAACGCATGGTGATCGCCGAAGCGGCCCTCCAGCGCCCGCGCCAGATCAGAAATCTTGGCCCGCATCCGCCCTTTGGCCAGATCGGCCAGTACCGCCGGGCGGCGTTCCCCGTCGATCAGCGCCTCCACCATCGCCCGCGCCGACTGGGTGGCCAGCTTGGACGCCACCGAGTCGATCTTGATGCCGGCGTCTTGGAGCACGTTGCCGAGCCGCTGCAACTCGCTGGTGCGCGACTCGGTCAGCTTGGTGCGGTAACGGATCACATCCCGAGCCGCCTTGACGTCGGCCGGCGGGATGAAACTGCCCTGCAGCAGTCCGCACTCCAGCAGCTGCACCAGCCACTCGGCGTCGGACAAGTCGGTTTTGCGGCCCGGCACGTTCCTCACGTGTCCGGCGTTGCACACCAGCACTCGCTCGAAATCGCCGTGCTCGACCAGTGCATGATAGACCGGCATCGAGTAGATCCCCGTCGCCTCCATAGCCACATGCGTGACACCCTGACGGGTCAGCCAGCGCGCGGCATCACCGAGCACTCCGTAGAACGTCTTGAAAGTGCGCTTCACCGTTGCCCGGCCGTCGGGCCCGTCACCGGGCAGCCGCACAGCCACCGCGATGACATCCTTACCAACATCGACAGCAGCGCACCGCTCGTACAGAACTTGCACGTCCAATCCTCCTTCCGGGTCGGTTGACAGCGGCGCGCGTCGCCCGCGGAGCCCCCAAACATGAAGTTAGAGACTGGTACTCGCGCTCATAGCGGCAACCGGGGACACCCGAGGGTGGGGCTCCAGCGTCAATCTCTTCTACGGCCTAGACGGGCCAAGCCGTTTCGACGTCAGCGGGCGACGCGCACACCGATTCTCATCCACCCGCGAGCGGGCGCGCCAGCACCCATTCCCATCTCTTCTCTTCTGACACTTCCGTGGGTCTGTAACACGTAGAGGAAGGCGCACGTCGTTGTCGCTTAGGGTTTCTGGCTTAGCGAAGGTCAGGAACCGAAGAGCGAGGAAACGACGTGCGCAATGTGAGCCTATGGCGTGCGCTGTTGGGTGTCGACAAGCGAACGGTGATCGAGGACGTCGAGTTGGGCGACGGCGGGAGCGAGCATGGCGGGGCGGAGGTGGTCATTGCGCATGTGCGGCCGCGGCGGGGTGCGGGGGGCCGCTGCGGCCGGTGTGGGCGGAAGGCGCCGTGGTACGACCGGGGTGAGGGCCGGCGCCGCTGGCGAGGGCTGGATTGGGGAACAGTGCGGGTGTGGCTGGAGGCCGACGCGCCGCGGGTGAACTGCCCCGAGCACGGTCCCACCGTGGTGGCGGTGCCGTGGGCGCGGCA
>NZ_DATJPU010000174.1:0-3697 GCF_035506235.1 Mycobacterium sp. | reverse complement strand
GGTGGTCGACCTGGACGCCGCGGTACCCAAAGACCTGGTGAGGCGCCGTTTCGATACCGGGATGCTTAACCGAGTGTGGACCTCAGACATCACCTACCTGGGCACGGGTGAGGGCTGGCTGTATCTGTGCGCGGTGCGCGATGGCTGCTCACGGCGGGTGATCGGCTGGGCGATCGATGAGTACCTGCACACCGATCTGGTCCAGGCCGCCCTGGAGATGGCCGTAGCGATGCGCGGCGAACTCGCCGGGCAGGTGATCTTGCATGCCGATTATGCCGAGGTTTGCGTTAAGCCGAGGATCTGCATCGATGGCCTGTGCTCGTGGGGAGTGCTGGCGGATTTCTCGGCTTAACGTTTCGGTTTTTTATCGCAGGCTGTAGAGGGTTTGGAGTTGGTCTTCGGTGAGCGGTTCGGTGGCCGGAGTGTTGATGGCGGGGGTGGCGGCGTTGATGGCTTGTCGCATCATGTCCAGGGTCGCAAAAGCGTAGAACGCTGCTGTGGTGGAAGCGTTTTCGTGGCCGAGCAGGCGCATGATGATCGGCAGCGGGATGCCCTGCTGGTAGAGGTCCATCGCTTTGGTTTTGCGCAGCAGGTGGCAGTGGATGTTCGCCGGGATCGAAGGGCATTGAGCGCGTGCGGATTCGGCGGCTTGCTTGAGCACGGCGGCGACGGTGTCAGCGGACAGTTCGGTAGGTCGCCCGCGATGCAGACTGTAGAACAACGGCCGGGTCGCGGGAAGTTTGGTGATGTTCGGGTGGAACTCGTCGAGGTAGACGTGCAGGTGCTCGACGGTTTTCGCGGTGAGCGGCACGACGCGGGTCTTGTTGGCCTTGCCGGTGAGCAGGATGTGCCCGGGTTCGGTCAGATGCAGATCGCCCAGGGTCAGGCCGGTAATCTCGCCCACGCGAGCCGCGGTGTCGTAGAGCAGGATCAGCAGCATCCGGTTTCTCCGCGATTTCGCTGTTTGCCCGGTGAACGCGGCAAGGATCGCCCGGGTTTGATCTTCGGTGAGGTACTCGACGGGCTTGCGCGGACCCGCCGGCGCTTTGAGTGCCTTGGCTGATTGACTCAGCGCGACGAGGGTGAGGTCTTCGTAGGCTGCGTAGGTCAGGAACGCTTTGACCGCGCTGAGGCGCAGCGTGACGGTCTTGGGTGTGTAATGCCGCTGATCGGTCATCCAGGTCAGCCATCCTTTCAGGTGTGCGCGGTCGAAGTGATCGAAGCTGACGTGCTGGCGTCCGATGTGCTCGGCCTCGGCGAGGTAGTCCAGGAAGCACTCCAGGCTGATCCGATATGCCTCAATGGTTTTCGGTGACAACCCTCTGGCCTTTGGCATGTAGGCGTGCAGATAATCGCGGGCGAACCCGAAGAGGTCCGGTGCGCCGGTGCGTGGGTGACGTCTCATCAGAATCCCACCTGCGGTAGCAGGGACTGGCGTCCGGCGGTGATGTCGGCGTAGGCGGCCATGAAATCGGGCGAGGTGTGCACGTAGTAGTACGTGCTCTCAACGGTTGCATGCCCCATGTAGCGGGACAGGTAGGGCAGCATCGCGGTGACGTCGTCGCCGGCGGTCATCCATCGGTGGATATTGGCGTAGGCGAAGTGATGCCGGAAATCGTAGGGTCGGGGCTGTTGACCGGCCAGCGGCCGGGCCAGCCCGGCCGCATCCCAGATCCGGCCGAAGACCTTCCCGACCGTTGCCGTGGTCACCTGGTTGCCGGTCGCGGAGACGAAAAACGTGCGTCGCGAGGCGAACTGCGCGCATGAGGTCCGGTCGCACGTGTCGAGGATCTCGATGACCTGATCGGTCAGCGGCAGCCTGCGGCTGCGATGTCCTTTGGACCAGATGATGTCGATGTGCCCGGCATCGAGGTCGACCTGCCCGGTCTGCAGGGCGCGGGTTTCACCGGTGCGCAGCCCGCACGAGTGCATCAGGGTGAAAAACGCCACCGCCTGCCATCGCCACGGGCATGGCGTCTGCATCCGGGCGGCGGCAGCGAAGAACAACTCGATCTCATGGCGGGATAACAGATAGGGGTGGGCGGCAACGATCGGGGCTTTCCACCGATCAGAGAGCACGTAAGCCTCGGGGATCCCGTTCATCGTCATCCAGCGCCCGACGTCACGGATGTAGGACATCCAGGACCGGTAACGGCCGCAACGTTGCAGCTGAACCCCGACCCAGCCTTCCACGGTGTCCTTGTCGAACACCGTGCGGTCATGGGTGGCGCAGTAGGCGTCGAACTGTTTCAGATACCAGATGCGGGAGGCGCCAGTGAATCCCATGTTCGCCTTGAACGCCAAATAGACGTCCAGCTTGGTGGCGAACGCGCTGGTGAAGCCGTGGCCAGTCATGACCGCACGGCTTCTGGGGTCGGGAGTACGCAGTCGAGCAGACGTGCCCGGTCCACACTCATGTAGAGGTTCGTCGACTCTTCGCTGGCGTGGCCGAGCACGGCGGCGATCGTCGGCAGCGGAACCGACGCGGCCAGCAGCCGGGATGCGGCATTGTGGCGCAGCAAGCGGGTTCCCGCCCTCGGCTTGTTCACCCCCGCTTTCCGGAATGTCTCCACGGTCACCCGATGCACCGTCGCGTGATCGCCCAACCGGGTGTGTGGGGCTTTCGAACGCAGGAACAGGTGATCATCGCCGGAGCTGGGCCGTTCGTCGAGCACATAGGAGGCCAGCCTGTCCAGCAGCAACGCCGGCAATGGCAGCGTCAGCGGGTTGCCCGTCTTGCACTGCACCAGGCCGATGGTCTGCCCACGCCAGTCGACATCGCCGAGCCGCAGCGCGACGATGTCACAAGCCCGCAATCCCGTCGATAATGCGAGCAAGGTGATCGCGGCGTCCCGCGCGCTGACCACCCCCGACGCACACGCCCGAACAACCCGTTCCTGGTCGGCATCATCCAAAACGGGCACTATCGCGTGAAAACGTTTGATGCCAGCCAGATTCACCGCATTAACCAGATCGGTGCGGCCGGTGAACTTCAGGAACGGACGAAAGTTCGACACCACCCAAAACAGCGACGACTTGGCCCACCGATCCAGTAAGGATTCCAAAAACGCCAGCACGCTGGCGCCATCAGCACCGTCCAGCACGGCGATCCCGCGTCCTTCCAAAAACACCAGGTAGCTCCGCGCCACCCGCCCGTAGGCCTCACAGGTGGCCGGCGCCAAACCGCGGCGGCCCATCTCGGCCTCCCACGCGGCATTCAGAGCAACAAAGTCGGCGCCCCCGGGCCGTGGACCTCCGCCACCGCGGCCACGAACCGACAGGTCCACCCGGCCGGTCTGCACATACGAGTCGAACACCGCGACCAGACGCCGGTAATCGAACCGGCGCTGAGCGCTGAACCGACCGGTGCGCACACTGGTCGTCATCGACGCGAACTCCGCACCCAAACCGGTGGAATACTCACGCCCCGAGGCGAACTCCGTCAGCGCCTTGATCGTCTTCGCATACTGACCAACCGTCGATTCCATGTAACCGGCCGCACGCAACTCCGCCACGACAACCGCGCCGATCCCACCAACCGTCGTATCCATCACCGTCTCCTTCCACAGACGTACAGATACGACGGACGCTAACCACCACCCGAAACGTTAAGCCGAGAAATCCGCCAGCACTCCCCACGAGCACAGGCCATCTCCACAAATCCTCGGCTTAACGCAAACCTCGGCATAATCCGAAT
>NZ_DATJPU010000173.1:0-27323 GCF_035506235.1 Mycobacterium sp. | reverse complement strand
CACCGCGATCCGCAGGTCGTCCTCGCCTTCGCGTTCGACACGCACCATGGCGTCGTCCACCAACTGTGCCACCAGAGGGATGTGTCGCGGCAGGATGCCGATCTCGCCGACGGTGGTGCGGGTGAACAGGAACGTTGCCTCCCCCGACCAGATCTTCCGGTCGACGGCGACGATCTCAACGTTCAATTCGGCCATGCCACTTAACCTTTCAGCACCTTTCAGCGCCTTATCACGAATCGAGCTTGGCGCCGAAGCTTTCGGCTTTCTTGGCCAAGTCGTCGAGGCCGCCGATCAGGAAGAAGGCCTGCTCGGGGATGTGGTCGAAGTCGCCCTTCGTCAGCTTGTCGAATGCCTCGATGGTTTCCTTCAGCGGCACCGTCGAACCCGGCTGGCCGGTGAACTGTTCGGCCGCCATCATGTTCTGCGAGAGGAACCGTTCGATGCGCCGGGCACGCTGGACCAGCTGCTTGTCCTCCTCGGACAGCTCGTCGATGCCGAGGATGGCAATGATGTCCTGAAGGTCCTTGTAGCGCTGCAGGATCCGGATGACTTCCTGTGCGACGCGGTAGTGCTCGTCACCGACGACACCGGGGTCAAGGATGGTCGAGCTCGAGGCCAACGGGTCCACCGCGGGGAAGATCCCCTTGGAGAACACCGAACGCGACAGCTCGGTGGTTGCGTCCAGGTGCGCAAAGGTCGTCGCGGGCGCCGGGTCGGTGTAGTCGTCCGCCGGCACATAAACCGCCTGCATCGATGTAATCGACCGGCCGCGGGTCGAGGTGATGCGCTCCTGCAGCTCGCCCATCTCGTCGGCCAGGGTGGGCTGGTAGCCCACCGCCGACGGCATGCGACCGAGCAGGGTCGACACCTCGGAACCGGCCTGGGTGAACCGGAAGATGTTGTCGATGAACAACAGCACGTCCTGGCCCGCCTCGTCGCGGAACCACTCCGCCATCGTCAGCGCGGACAGCCCCACCCGCATACGGGTGCCGGGCGGCTCGTCCATCTGACCGAATACGAGCGCGGTGTCCTTGAGCACGTCGGCTTCCTTGAGCTCCACCCAGAGGTCGTTGCCCTCGCGGGTGCGCTCACCCACCCCGGCGAAAACCGAAGTGCCGCCGAAGTTTCGGGCGATACGGTTGATCATCTCCTGGATGAGCACCGTCTTGCCGACGCCGGCGCCGCCGAACAGCGCGATCTTGCCGCCACGCACGTACGGGGTCAGCAGGTCGACGACCTTCAGGCCGGTCTCGAGCATCTCGGTGCGGGGCTCGAGCTCCTCGAAGGGCGGCGGCTTGCGGTGAATCGACCAGTGGTCGAAGTCCTCTCCGTACCCCGGCTTGTCCAGGCAGTCGCCCAGGGCGCTGAAGACGTGGCCCTTCACGCCCTCGCCGACCGGCACCGAGATCGGGCCACCGGTGTCGATGACCTCAACCCCGCGCACCAAGCCGTCGGTGGGCTGCATCGAGATCGTGCGAACCAGGCTGTCGCCCAGGTGCTGGGCGACCTCGAGGGTGAGGGTCTTCTTGAGCTCCTCGAAGGTGATCTCGGCGTGCAGCGCGTTGAACAGCTCGGGGACCGAGCCGCGCGGAAACTCGACGTCGACAACGGGCCCGGTGACACGCACCACGCGCCCGCCGGTCTCGGTGTCCTTCGACTCTTTGGTCTTCTCGTCTGTAGCGGTCATGTCTCTTCTTCCTCGTGCGCTACTTGGCGTCGGCGAGCGCGTTTGCGCCACCGACGATTTCGCTGATCTCCTGGGTGATCTGGGCCTGCCGCTCGCGGTTCGCCATCAGCGTCAGCTCTTTGATCAGGTCGTCGGCGTTGTCGGTGGCCGACTTCATCGCCCGCTGGCGTGACGCGAGCTCCGACGCCGCGGCCTCCAGCAGCGCCGCATACACCCGCGTGGTCAGGTACCGCGGCAGCAACGCCTCGAACAGGGTCGTCGCGTCGGGCTCGAAGGAGTACAGGGTGTGCAGTTCGGGTTCTTCCTCGACGTACTCCACGACCAGCGGGGCGATCCGGTGGGCCACCGAAGTTTGCGACATCATCGACTTGAACTCCGAATAGACGATGTGCAATTCGTCGACGCCCTCGACGTCCTCCGACTGCTGCCCCTCCTCGTCGCCCGTGCCCTTCATGAAAGCGTCGACCAGGGTCGAGGCGATCTCCGCCGCCTTCTCGTAGGTGGGTTGCTCGGAGAAACCCGTCCACGAGTCGGTGATGTCCCAGTTCCGGAATTTGTAGTAGTTCTGCGCCTTGCGGCCCACCGTGTAGAGAACCGGTGCCTTGCCTTCCTCCCTCAACAGGGAGAACAACTCCTCGGAGCGGCGGAAAACGCTGGAGTTGTACGCACCGCACAAACCCCTGTCGGAGGACACCACCAGGACGCCGGCCCGCTTCGGCTCTTCTCGCTCGACCAGCAAGGGGTGGTCGAGAGCTGCTTCGGCAGACAGGGTGGTGAGCGTCGCGGTGATCTGGAACGCGTAGGGCCGAGCGGACTCCAGCCGAACCTGCGCCTTACCGATGCGCGACGTCGCGATCATCTCCTGCGCCTTGGTGATCTTCTTGATCGACCCTGCGGAGCGAATCCGGCCGCGCAATTCGCGAAGTGTAGCCGCCATCGTTAGCTACTTCTTGTCCTTCTTGGAGTCCTTGGATTCCTTCTTCTCCTTCGGCTTCTCCTTCTTGACTTGCACCGACTCCTTCGCCAGGTCTTCCTCGTCCATCGGCTCGACGTGCTCGTCAGGCACCACCGATCCGCCGTCGGAGGCCGCGAAGCTCTTCTTGAACTTGTTGATGATCTCGGTGAGCTGGTTCTCGCCTTCTTCGGACAGCTTTCCGCTGTCGCGGATCCCGGCGAGGAATTTCTCTTCCGAAGCCCGCATGTGGTCCAGCAACTCGGTTTCGAACCGCCTGACGTCCTCAACGGGCACGGAGTCCAAGTGGCCCCCCGTGCCCAGGAAGATCGAGACCACTTGCTCCTCAACCGGCATGGGCTGGTACTGCCGCTGCTTGAGCAGTTCGACCAGCCGTTCGCCCCGCTCCAGCTGCGCCTTGGAGGTGGCGTCCAGGTCGGAGGCGAAGGCCGCGAACGATTCCAGCTCGCGGTATTGCGACAGGTCCAGGCGCAGCGAGCCCGCCACCTCCTTCATCGCCTTGATCTGCGCGGCACCGCCGACGCGGGACACCGAGACACCGACGTTGATCGCGGGCCGGACACCCTGGTTGAACAGGTCGGACTCCAGGAAGCACTGCCCGTCGGTGATCGAGATGACATTGGTCGGGATGTAGGCCGAGATGTCATTGGCCTTGGTCTCGATGATCGGCAGGCCCGTCAGCGAACCGCCACCGAGCTCATCGGACAGCTTGGCGCAGCGCTCCAGCAGCCGCGAGTGCAGGTAGAACACGTCGCCCGGGTAGGCCTCACGGCCCGGCGGGCGGCGCAGTAGCAGCGAGATCGCGCGGTACGCCTCGGCCTGTTTGCTCAAATCGTCGAAGACGATCAGCACGTGTTTGCCGTCGTACATCCAGTGCTGCGCGATCGCCGAACCAGTATACGGCGCAAGCCATTTGAAGCCGGCGGAGTCCGATGCGGGCGCGGCGACGATGGTGGTGTAGTCCATCGCACCGCCCTCTTCGAGTGCCTGACGGACGGCGGCGATCGTCGTGCCCTTCTGGCCGATGGCCACGTACACGCAGCGCACCTGCTTGCGTTCGTCGCCGGATTCCCAGTTCTGCCGCTGGTTGAGGATGGTGTCGACGCAGACAGCGGTCTTGCCGGTCTTGCGGTCGCCAATGATCAGCTGGCGCTGGCCGCGGCCGATCGGGGTCATGGCGTCGATGGCCTTGATCCCGGTCTGCAGAGGCTCTTTCACGCCTTGGCGTTGCACGACCGACGGCGCCTGGATCTCCAGTGCCCGCCGGATGTCGGTGTCGATGTCGCCCCGTCCGTCGATGGGGTGCCCGAGCGGATTGACGACGCGGCCCATGAATGCGTCGCCCACGGGAACCGACAACACCTCGCCGGTGCGCTTGACCTGTTGGCCTTCTTCGATCTTCTCGAAGTCACCCAGGATCACCGCGCCGATGCTGTGCTCGTCAAGGTTGAGCGCGACGCCGAGGACCCCGCCCGGGAACTCGAGCAGTTCCTGGGTCATGACGGAGGGCAAACCTTCGACGTGCGCGATGCCGTCCCCGGCTTCGATGACGGTACCGACCTCCTCGCGCGAGGTGTCGGAGGTGAAGGAACTTACGTACTCCTCGATTGCACCCTGAATGTCCTCAGCGGAGATGGTCAACTCGGCCATGGCTTTTCGTCTTCCTACTTGATCTTCGTTCGCGTGTGGTTGTCGATGTCTGTTCAGTCGGGCAGCTGGGCCTCGGCCGCGGCCAGCCGAGACGACAGCGTCCCGTCGATCACCTCGTCGGCGACCGAGATCAGCAGCCCGCCGAGCAATTCGGGATCGACCTGCAGCTGCACCGTCACCAGATGGTCGTAGATGCGGCTGAGAACCTCGGTGAGACGGGTGCGTTGGGCGTCGCTGAGTTCGGCCGCGGCGGTGACCTCCGCGACGATCTCGCCGCGACGCGCCACGGCGACTTCCGCCAAGAACTTCACGGCCACCTCGGCCGGCTCGCCCCTCAGCAGCTCGACGGTCTGGGTCAGCAGCGCCGAGGCGATGGGGTTAACCTTGCCGCTCGCGCTGTCAAGCACCTTGCGCAGCAACCCGATCCGCCCTTCGACGGGAGTGCCGTAGTCGCCCAACAGGATCGACAGTCGAGGCTGCGCATCGAGGATGCGGGAGAACCGGAACAGTTGCTCCTCGACTTCATCCACCTGATCCTCGCGTTCGGCGACTTCCAGCAACGCCTGCCGCGAAATGTGTTCGATGGCGTCGACCAAATCGGAGTTCGCAGACCACCGCTCGGAAACGGCCGCCCTCAGCACGTCGAGTGTGGCGTCGCTGACCTTGCCGGACACCAGCCGCTCGATCAGCCGAACCCTGGGGGCCGCGTCTTCGGCCGGCACGGTGAGGTAGCGGGTGACGACGATTTCGCTGTCCAGCATTCTGGCCACCGCCACCAGCTCGCCGGAGAGGGCGGAAAGCGCTTTGTTGTCAAGGTTCTTGGCGATGGTGCGGAACCGATCCGACAGGTCGCCCAGTGCCTGCCGGCTGGCCGAGCGCATCTTCGCCAGCAACGGGTAGGCGACCTCGGCGGGTGCCGGCGCCATGGCGTCCAGATCGTCCAGGAACCGATCGACGGTGGCCGACTGCTGTTCTGCGTCGGCGACGTAGTTGCGCACCAATTCCCCTGCCTGGCGCACGGATTCGTGTCCCAGCTCCAGGCGGAGCTGACGCGTCAGCTGCGCCCGCAGCAGCTCGGCCTGCCGCGTGCCCTGCGCCTTGATGCGGTCGGCCTCCACTCCGGCCTGAGCCTGAAATTGCTCGGTGATGCGTTCCGCGTCCGACCGAGCCTCCTCGACGACTGTTTCGGCCTCTTTCTTGGCGGCCTCCACGGCCTTGCTGTGGGCCGTGGTCGACTCGGTCAGCCGCTCGGCGGCCGCGGCCGAGTCGGCCAACTGCTGGCGCACCACGTTCTGCCGCGCGGTCATCATCTTGCGCACGGGCGGCACGACATACCGCACGACCAGCGCCACGATGACTGCGAACCCGAACAACTGTCCCACGAAAGTCCACATGTGCCGATTACCGCCCGGACGACTCGGTGGCGGAGGTGGCCGCGGCGGCGGGCGCGATGTCGACGCCGAGGATCCGGCTGGCCAGGGTCGCCGACATGGTTCCCACGTTGGCGCGCAGATCCAATTCCACCGCGTCCCTCTCCCGTTTCAATTGCTCGGCGGCCAGCTGCAACGTCGACATCACCTCTTGCTCGGCACGGGCGCGCGCGTCTTCGACGACCTTACGGCCCTCCACGCGGGCGTTGTCGCGGAACGACGACGCCTGCACGCGGGCTTCCTTCATGGCTTCTTCGTAATCGGCCCGGGCGGCTTCGAACTGCTCGACCGACTTCTTGGTGTCGGCGGCGGTCTTGGCGATCATCGCTTCGCGCTCACGCAGCACCTTCAGGATCGGCGGTACCACAAAGGTGCCGATGACGGCGAGCACGATGAGGAAGATGGCCAGCACGAAGAAAAAAGTGCCGTTGGGGACGAGGAAGTTGCCGCCCCCCTTGCCGCCTCCCTCTGCTACCGGCTGGCCGGCCGCCAGCGCGATGGCGCTCGAGTCACCCATCACAGCGAAACTACGAGACGGGGGTGGCGAAGACGAACAACGCCATGAATGCCAGGTTGATGAAGTAGGCCGCCTCGACCAGACCGACGGTGATGAAGAACGGCGTGAACAACCGGCCCTGCGCCTCGGGTTGCCGGGCGATACCCGAAACCAGCGCGTTACCCGCGACACCGTCACCGATACCGGCTCCGATAGCGCCGCCGCCCATGATCAGTCCACCGCCGATGAGGGCACCGGCAGCGATAGTGGGGTCCATTCGTTCCTCCTTTTATTCGGTGGCTATCTGGTAGCGGTCTACCAGGATCTTGTGATCGTCTGCGGGCCAGGACACTTCGTGACGGTTCTAGTCATGGTGCTCCTCCAGCTCCATGGCCTGGCTGAAGTACAGGATGGTCAGGATCGCGAAGATGAAGGCCTGGATCGCCCCGACGAACAGGTCGAACGATTTCCAGATGGCGTTGGGCAACCACATGATGTATGCGGGGAAGAGCGCAATCAGCGCCACCAGGATGCCGCCGGCGAAGATGTTGCCGAAAAGTCGGAGCGACAACGAGATCGGCTTCGCCAATTCTTCGACGAGGTTGATCGGAGCCAGGAATGCCACGTGCCCCTTGAGCACCTTGACCGGGTGCCCGACGATGCCACGGCGCCAGATCCCGGCCACGTGGTAGCAGATGAACACGAAGAGGGCCAGCGCGAGCACGTAATTGATGTCCGCCGCGGGCGACTTGAGCACTTCGATGGTCTGACCCGATTTGTCGGTGTACTGCAGCGGCAGCACCGACAACCAGTTGGAGATCAGGATGAACACGAAGATCGTGACCGCGAGGGGGAGCACGAACGGCGCGATCCGCATTCCGATCGCGCTCTCGATCTGGTTGCGCATCTGGATGGTAAGCGCCTCCCAGAACAATTGGACTCCGCTGGGTACACCGCTCGACGTGATGTTGGCGCGCAGGTAGAAGGCCAGGCCGAGCACGATCACCGCGGCGATCGCGGTCGACAGGATGGTGTCGGTGTTGACCGTCATCCCGAGCCACCTGGCGGTGGTGTGCTCACCGACCTCGATCTGGGAAGCGGCCAGGATCGTCTCAATCATCGCTGGTGCTCCTTTCGTCCGTCCCCGCCTGCTCGCCCGGGCCCGAGGGCGGCCCCGGCTCGCCCGTGCGCAGCTTCTTCCACACCGGCAGCGCCGTCGCCAACACCAACAGCACCTGGAAGAGCGCCAGGCCGAAAAGCACGCCCAATCCCGCGGGCCGGAAAACGTAGGCGATGATCAGCCCGACAATGGTGATGATGGCCAGCCGCGACATCGAGTTGACCGCCATCGACCTTTTCAGGGGATGTTCGCGAGCGGTAATCGATTCCACCGAATGCCGCACCAGCAGCGCGTTGAGCAAACCCAGGAGCAACCCGATTCCAAAGAACACCCCGACCATGAGGTGACCGGACAATCCGGCGGCGAGTATCGCCAGCGCGGTGATCCCGACGCTGATCACAAACAGCCGAACCGGACGGAAAGCAACAGAGGGAAACACCAACGGCGCGTCCTGCGCTGGCGTCGTCACTGCAGCACCTCAATCCCAGGTAGTGAAGCGGGAAACCCCCGACCGACCGATCGGTGGCCCGCCGAGCGTATCGCACGTCACACGCGAATCACCCAAGGGGTAGCTCCCTTTGTCGCTCGTGAATCGGCGCGGTAGGACAAGCATCCGACGGGCCGGCTGGCCGGCAACCCTCAAGGTTTCTTTTTGGGGTTCTACCTGCACCGTACCATACGATCAGCACCGCTACTACCGGGTGTCGTAGGCTCGTCTCGCCCTCGTCTCAGTCCACGTCTTGGTAGTCGTCGCGGCGGCGCAGGAGCGGGATCGCGGTCGCCACGCCGGCGACCACAATTGCGCCCAGCATCACCGCGGCGGTATCGCGCGGGTTGAAAAAGATGGTGCTCGCGGCGCCGAACGCAACAATGCCCACCCACAGATAGATCAGCAGTACCACCCGGCGATGCGAATGACCGATTTGCAGCAACCGGTGATGCAGGTGCATTTTGTCCGGGCTGAATGCGCTGCGGCCGGCGCGGGTGCGGCGCACGATCGCCAGTAGAAGGTCGAGCATCGGCACGAACATGACGGCCACCACCAGCAGGAACGGCGCCAGCAGAGCAAACACGTCGCGGGCGCCGTAGGCGTTCTGCGAGACGGGGCCGGCGGCGGTGGTGGCGGCCGCGGCGACCATCAGGCCGATCAGCATCGAGCCGGAGTCGCCCATGAAGATCCTGGCCCGGTGGAAGTTGTGCGGCAAAAACCCCAGACAGGCCCCCGCGAGCACGACCGAGATGACGGCGGGCGGATAGAACAACACGTCCCCGCCGTGGTCGCGCAGCAGGCCGACCGAGAACATGCAGATCGCCAGCGCCATGATGAGTCCCAGCCCGGCGGCCAGTCCGTCGAGCCCATCGACGAAGTTCATCGCGTTGACCATCGACACGGTCAGCGCCAGGGTGAGCAGGATCGACGAGGCTTGGTCCAGCACGATGGTGCCGACGCCGCCGATCGGGATGTACAGGACGCTCCAGGCCACGCCCATCGTGACCAGCACGCTGGCGGCGGTGATCTGGCCGGCGAACTTGGTCAGGGCGTCCAGGCCCCAGCGGTCGTCGATCAGGCCGATGCCCACGATCACGGCGGCCGCCACCAGGACGGCCGGCATGCCGGTGGAGTAGACGAACCCGCGGGTGAGCGCCGGGAGTTGCCATGCCAGGAAGACGGCCGAGACAACGCCGAGAAACATCGCGAGCCCGCCCATGCGGGGGGTTGGCGTTACGTGCACGTCGCGTTCGCGCGGGTAGGCGACCGCTCCCAGCCGGGTGGCCAGCACCCGCACCGGGCCGGTCGCGAAGTAGGTGATGATCGCCGCGGTCAGTCCGACCAGCGCGAGCTCGCGCAGCGGGACTCCGGTGCCCCGATCGGACAGGGCGAGCAAGCAGGACACCCCGAGACCCTACTGCACCAACTTGAGACGCTCGCACCCTCGGAGCAACGTCGGAGTTGATTCTGCGGCTACGGCGACAAAGTTCGAGTAACCCTCGCCACTAGCGCAGAATCAAGTCGCTAGTACGAGCCGATCAGGCTTCCGGCGTCCATGCCGAGCACTTCCGCGATCCGCTCGGCGCTCACCGGACCCGCGCGCAGGATGCGCGGGGTGTCCCCGGTCAGGTCGACGATCGTGGAGGCGGCCTGCTGCTGCGACGGGCCCGCGTCGAGGTAGACGTCGACCAGATCGCCGAGCTGGCTGCGCGCCTCGGCGGCGTCCACCGCGGGCGGTCGGCCGGAGACGTTGGCGCTGGACACCGCCATGGGACCGACCTCGCGCAGCAGTTCGACGGCGACGGGGTGCAACGGCATCCGCAGCATCACGGTGCCCCGGGCGTCGCCGAGGTCCCACTGCAATGACGGCGCCTGCGTCACCACCAGGCTCAGCGCGCCCGGCCAGAAGGCGCGGATCAGGTCGCGCGCCCCGTCGGGCATCGTGTAGACCAGGCCCTCGATGGTGTGCCAGGAGCCGACCAGCACGCCCACCGGCATGTCGCGGCCCCGGCCCTTCGCCGCGAGCAGCGCGGCCACCGCGTTGCTGTCGAAGGCATCGGCGCCGATGCCGTAGACGGTGTCGGTGGGCATCACGACCAGCCGGCCGCTCTTGAGGGCGCCTGCTGCCGAGGTGATCCCGAGTGAGCGCTGGCCGGGGTCGGCGCAATCGAACACGGAAGTCATGTGCGGCTCGTCCTCCGGGCCGTCACGAACCTGGGTCGTCCCGCCAGGTCCCGCCGGGCCTCGACGTCCTCGAAAAGCCCTGCGCTCTCGAGCGATTCGACGGTCCGCGCCGACGTGGTGTCGTCATGCTCGACGGCGAAGAACCCGCCCGGGCGCAGCCAGCGCGCGGCCAGCCGGATGACGGCCGCGATCACCGCCATCCCGTCCACCCCGCCGAACACCGCGTGCGGCGGATCATGATGGGCCACTTCGGCTTCCACGGCGCTGCCGTCGGGGACGTAGGGCGGGTTGGCCACCACGAGGTCGACCCGCCCGTCGAGCTCGGGAAGCAACGCGGGTGTGGCGACGTCGGCGTGCACCAGCTCGACGGCGGTGCCCTCGGCGTTGTGGCGCGCGTAGGCCAGGGCCGAGTCGGAGTCATCGATGCCGATCACCCGCGCGGCGGGCCGGTGGCGGGCCAGGGCCACGGCCAAAGCGCCCGAGCCGGTGCACAAGTCGACGATCACGGGCCGGGCGGCGAGCGGCTGCGCGGTGGCCCACTCCAACATGGATTCGGTTTCCGGGCGCGGTATGAACACACCGGGGCCCACGCGCAGCGTCACCGGCCCGAACGCCGCCGTCCCGGTGAGATGCTGCAACGGAACCCGTTGGGAGCGCGCGGCAACGATGTCGCGGTAGCGCCCGAAGAACTCGTCGCCGGGCGCCTCGACCAGGGGCAGCCGGCCGCGTTCGGTGCCTACCAGGTGGGCGGCCAACTCCTCGGCGTCGTAACGGGCGGAATCGATCCCGGCTTCGGCGAGTTGCGCCGCAGCCGAGTCGATCGCGCGCCGAAGGGGGGTCATGCCTGTTGCAACCGGGATTGCTTGTCGGCGGCGCTGAGCGCGTCGAACAGCGCGTCGAGGTCGCCGTCGAGCACCTGATCGAGATTGTGCGCCTTGAAACCGATTCGGTGGTCGGTGATCCGGTTCTCCGGGAAGTTGTAGGTGCGGATCCGTTCGCTGCGGTCCACGGTGCGGACCTGGCTGGCGCGATCGGCCGACGCATCGGCCAGCGCCTTCTCCTCGGCGAGCGCCTGCAGCCGGGCCGCCAGCACCTGCATCGCGCGGGCCTTGTTCTGCAGCTGGGACCGTTCGTTTTGGCAGGTGACGACGATTCCGGTGGGCAGGTGGGTGATCCGCACCGCGGAGTCGGTGGTGTTGACGCCCTGCCCGCCTTTGCCCGACGAGCGGTACACGTCGATGCGCAGATCCGACTCGTCGATCTGCACCTCGCCGACTTCCTCGGGCTCGGGATAGACCAGGACTCCCGCCGCGGAAGTGTGAACGCGCCCTTGGGATTCCGTCACCGGAACGCGCTGCACCCGGTGGACGCCACCCTCGAACTTCATCCGCGACCACACCCCGTCGGCGGCGGACCCATCACTGGCCCTATTAGAAATCGCCAGCGTCGCGTCCTTGTAACCGCCCAGATCCGAGGTGGTTTCGTCCAGCACCGTGACCGTCCAGCCGTGCCGCTCGGCGTAGCGGATGTACATCCGGGCCAGGTCAGCGGCGAACAACGCCGATTCCTCCCCGCCCTCACCGGATTTGACCTCGAGCACGATGTCGTCGGCGTCGTGGGGATCGCGCGGCGCGAGCATGTCGGTCAGTTGGGTGTCCAGTTCGGCCACCCGCGACTCCAGCTCGGTCACCTCGTCGGCGAACGACTCGTCGTCGGCGGCCAGCTCGCGCGCGGTCTCGAGGTCGCCGCGCGCGGCCGTCAGCTTGCGATAGGTGGCGACGATCGGGGCCAATCGGGCGAACCGGCGTCCGGCCTTGCGCGCCTCGTCGGGGTTGCTGTGCAGCTCGGGGTCCACCAGCCGCTGCTCGAGCTCGGCGTGTTCGGCCAGCAGCACGTCAATGGTCTGTACGGGCTGCGTCATGTGTCACCTCCTGCCCCGAACGCGAACCGACGCCCGGCCTGCGCGGACACGCGCAGTTCGGGCGTCGGAAAGCCAGCTATTTGTCGGCCGACTCGGCCTTGTCGGCTGCGGCCTTGCGCTTGCCGTAGCGCTTCTCGAAACGGGCCACCCGGCCGCCGCTGTCGAGGATCTTCTGCTTGCCGGTGTAGAAGGGATGGCACTGCGAGCAGACCTCGACGACGATGTTGCCGCCGGGCTTGGTGCTGCGCGTGGTGAAGGTGTTCCCGCACCCGCAGTGCACGGTGGTCTCCGCGTAGGCGGGGTGAATGTCAGCTTTCATCATGTCCTCTTCGATCGTGTGCGCCCCGGCGCGAACTCCTGGGACCTGAACTGGTCCTCGGGGGTAGTCGACCGTCGATTATGCCAGGTCAACCTACATCAGCCCAAACGCGGAGCCGCGCCCGCGCATTCCCGGGGGATGTGCGTGGTTTATGTGTCGCGGTAGACGCGGCTTTTCCCGCTGCGCGTCCAGACCACGCCGCCGCCGGGGGTGGCGCCGCGTGAGGCCAGCTCGCGTTTGAGGATCTTGTTGGTGGCCGTTGTCGGCAGCCGATCGGCGAGCCAGACGTAGCGGGGCCACGCCTTGGGCGACAGGTCGGGCTGGGCCGCGAGGAACCGGCCGAACTCCTCGGGCGTCAACTCCGCGTTGTCGGCCAAAACGATGGCCGCCATCACCTGGTCGCCGACGTGTTCGTCGGGTACCGCGTACACCGCGACGTGGCTGACCGGAGCCAACCGCTGCAAAATCCGCTCGATGGGCGCCGTGGTCATGTTTTCCCCGTCGACGCGCAACCAGTCACCGCTGCGCCCGGCGAAGTAGATCCAGCCGTCGGCGTCTCGGTAGGCCAGGTCGCCGGACCAGAACATGCCGTGCCGAAGGCGCGCGTCGGTAGCCTCGCGGTCGTTGTAATAGCCGGCGAACAGGCCCGCGCCGGTGGTGTTGACCAGCTCCCCTATCGCCTCGTCGGCGTTGGTCAGGGCGCCGTCCCCGTCGAACGCGGCGGGTGGGCATTCGGCGAGCGTGTCCGGGTTGTAGATGCCGACGCCGGGGAAGCCCCGGCCCAGCGACCCCGGCGGGCAGCCCTCCTCCCGGGTGATGATGATCGCGCCCTCGGTGGACCCGAAGCCGTCCCATACCGTGCAGTCGAAACGCCTGCTGAACTCGGCGATGTCGCGGTCGCTGGCCTCGTTGCCGACCGCGACGCGCAGCGGGTTGTCGCGATCGTCGGGTCGCTCCGGCGTGGCCAGCACGAAGGCCAGGGGTTTGCCGACGTAGTTCATGAAGGTGACCCCGTAGCGGCGCAGGTCGGGCAGCAGCCCGGACGCCGAGAACGTCGCGGGGACCATGGCCGCGCCGGCGCCCACCGCCACGCTCCACCCCGCAAACAGCGCGTTGGCGTGAAAGAGCGGCATCGACAGGTAGCAGACGTCGGACGCGTCCAGCCCGAAGCGCGCGATCAACGTGGCGCCGGCAAATAGCACGGTCAGGTGGGTGACCTGCACCGCCTTGGGCTCGCCGCTTGTGCCCGAGGTGAACATCATCATGAACGTGTCGGTGGGAACGACCTCGCGATGCGGGGCCGGCGGCCCGGCACCGTCGAGCAGCGCCGCCCAGGACTCACCGGACACGTCGAGCACCTGCACGCCGGGCAGCTCGAGGCCGTCGAGCAACGCCTTGTGCGCCGGATCGGTCAGCAGGATCTGACAATGTGCGTGCACGATGTCCCTGGCCAGCGCGGCGCCGCGGCGGGTGTCGTTGACGCCGCACAGCACGTACCCGCCGAGCGCGGCGGACGCCATGGCGGTCAGCATCTCGGGGGTGTTGCCCAGCAGCGCACCGACGTGCAGCGGACGGTCCGGGTCGGCGACCCGGATGACGGCGGCCGCGGCGGTGGCGGCGTCGGCCAGATGCTCACGCCAGGTCCAGACCCGGTCGCCGTACTTCAGCGCCGGCGTGTCCTGGTCTACACGCTCACGAAGCAGTTGCTGCAGCGTCTCCGCCACAGCTTGCGACCCTAGTCGCTGACTAGTCGTTGTCCATCGACCCGGGGGTCGTCTTGGACACCTGCACCAGGAACTCGTAGTTGGTCTTCGTCTTGCGCAGCTGCGACATCAGCAGGTCGATGGCCTGGTGGGGGTCGAGACCCGACAGCACGCGGCGCAGCTTGTGCACGATGCCGAACTCGTCGGGCGACAGCAGCAACTCGTCCTTGCGGGTGCCGGAAGGGTTCACGTCGACCGCCGGGAAGACCCGGCGTTCGGAGATCTTCCGGTCCAGCTTGAGCTCTGCGTTACCGGTGCCCTTGAACTCCTCGAAGATGACCGTGTCACCGGTGGACCCGGTCTCGACCATCGCGGTGGCGATGATGGTCAGCGACCCGCCTTCCTCGATGTTGCGCGCGGCGCCCAGGAAGCGTTTGGGCGGATACAGCGCGGTGGAGTCGACACCACCGGAGAGGATCCGGCCCGACGCGGGCGATGCGTTGTTGTACGCGCGGCCCAGGCGGGTGATCGAGTCGAGCAGCACCACGACGTCCTTGCCCTGCTCAACGAGCCGCTTGGCGCGTTCGATGGCCAGTTCGGCAACCGAGGTGTGGTCCGACGGCGGCCGGTCGAACGTCGAGGCGATGACCTCGCCCTTGACCGAACGCGTCATGTCGGTGACCTCCTCGGGCCGCTCGTCGACGAGGACGACCATGAGGTGGCATTCCGGGTTGTTCTTGGTGATCGCGTTGGCGATGTCCTGCAGGATCGTCGTCTTACCCGCCTTGGGCGGCGAGACGATCAGCGCGCGCTGGCCCTTGCCGATCGGCATGATCAGGTCGATGACCCGGGTGGTCAGTCGGTCGGGCGTCGTTTCCAGGCGCAGCCGCTGGTTGGGGTACAACGGCGTCAGCTTGGAAAAGTCGGGCCGCTTCTTGGCGTCCTCGACGGAGCCGCCGTTGACGCTGTCCAGGCGCACCAGCGGGTTGAACTTCTGCCGCTGGTTGGGCTGCTCGCCGTCCCGGGGCACCCGAACCGCGCCCGTCACCGCGTCGCCGCGGCGCAGGCCGTTCTTGCGCACCATGTTCATCGAGACGTAGACGTCGTGCGGACCGGCCAGGTAGCCGGAGGTGCGCACGAACGCGTAATTGTCCAGGACATCAAGGATTCCGGCGACCGGCTGGACGACGTCGTCCTCGCGCAGTTCGGCGTCGGCGCCATCACCGGTGCGTTCACCGCGGCGCCTGCGATCGCGGTCGCGGAACCGGCGTCCCCGCCGGCCCTGACGGCCCTCGCCGTCGTCGTCACCGCGTGACTGCTGGCCGCCCGAACCCTGGTCGCCGCCGGAGTCCTGACCCCGCTCGTCGGTTTTGGTGTCCTGTTGGCCCCCTTGGCGTTTGCCCGCCTCGGGACCGGCTCCGCCCTTTCGGGTGCCGGCGTCCTCGCGGTCCTGCTCCTCGCCGCCGCGAGCGGACGAGCCCGCATCGCGGTTGGCGTTGCGCCGTTCCCGGCGCGGCGCCTCGGTGGTCGAACCGTTCTGTTCCGCCGGAGCCACCGGCGCGTCGGCCGGCGCTTCGGCGGTGGGGGTGTCGGTTTTCTCGGATTTGCCGCTGCCCTCCGGGGCGGCCGGGGCCGAAGTCCCGTTGGCCCGTCCCCTGATTTCCTTTATCGCGGCGATCAGTTCGTTCTTGCGCATCCCCGACGTCCCCTTGACGCCGACCTGGTTAGCCAGCGCGCGCAGCTCGGGCAGCACCATGGCGGACAGCGAGCCGGTCGAGGCGTTGGTTTTGACATCGGGAGTGTCTGTGGTCACGGCGTCCGGCACCTGATTGCTGTCGGTGCTCTCGCCAGCCGTGAAGAGGTCCGTATCAGTCACGGATTTCCTTTCTTCCCCCGCTGATCAGGTCATACGGGGGGTCGTTGCATTCAGCCAAATTGCCGAGTGCGCCCAATCATCGACTCTGCGACGGTGATCGCCAGCGATCAGCGGAGAAAACGGCGAACCTCGTTTACGAGAAGAATTGGTGTTGTCCTAGCGGCAAGGCAGTATGTTTGCAGATGCAGATCCTGCGATTGCTGGACGGCTCCGAGGATAACCTGCATCCTCGTCGGAAGCAAGCAAACCCTCCCGGCCACGCTGTGGATCAACCGGCGACGGTGACGCCCGGGCTCCAGCGAACTCCTTCGCCGGCGGTCATCTTCGTGACGGTAAACCCGTTTGAGGCCCCGTACTCCAGCGCTTCCAGAGGTAACTCCGACTCCGTGCTCAGTGCGATCAGCGAGGGACCAGCCCCAGAAAGCGTCGCTGCAATGTTGTGACGCCGTAGGAGCCGCAAATATTCCGCCGATCCGCGCATCACGGAGGCGCGTTGCGGTTGGTGCAGCACGTCCTCGGTGGCCGGCATCAGCAGGTCCGGCCGTTCGGTGAGGGCTACGACAAGCAACGCGGCGCGGCTGACGTTGAAACTGGCGTCTTCGTGGCTGACCAGGTTGGGCAGCAGCACGCGGGTCTCCGCGGTCAGCGAGCGCTCCTCCGGAATCGCACAGAACAGGTGGATGTCGGGGTGAAGCCGCAGCGACACCGCCGAATACCGGGGCTCGGCACCCGTGCGGTCCGTCCATGAGACCACCGCGCCGCCCAACACCGCGGCCGCGGCGTTGTCGGGATGCCCCTCGAATTCCGAGCACAACTGGATGAGCTCAGCAACGCTCAGCGGTGCGGAATCCGTCTGCCCGACAAGCCCATTGACCGCGGCAAGGCCACCGGTGACGGCCGCCGCCGAGGAACCCAGACCGCGGGAATGCGGGATGGCGTTGCGGCAGCGCACCGCCAGGCCGGGGGCGCCGACCCCCGCGGCGTGCAGCCCGCGCTGCACGGCGCGCACCACCAGGTGGTCGGCGCCCAGCGGAACCTGGCCGGCACCCTCGCCCTCGACCACCACAGCCAAGCCGGAATCCGTTGTCTCCACGACGATCTCGTCGATCAGGTTCAATGCCAGGCCGAGGCTGTCGAAGCCCGGGCCCAGATTGGCACTGGATGCCGACACCACGGCGCTGGCCACCAGCCCGGCGGGCAGCATCTGGGCCTTCATTTCTTACGCGAGACCCAATTGTTCGACGACAAGCACCGGATCCACCGGCAGCGGGGAGACCGTCGGCATGTCCTTGAGCGCGGTGTCGGGATCCTTGAGACCGTTGCCGGTCACCGTGCACACCACCGTCGATCCGCGAGCCACCCAGCCGTCGTCGACGGCCTTGAGCAGCCCCGCGATGCTGGCCGCGGACGCGGGCTCGACGAACACGCCTTCCGAGGCGGCCACCAAGTGGTATGCCGCCAGGATCTCCTCGTCGGTGACGGCCAGGAACCGTCCCTCGGACTGCTCCTGGGCCGCGACGGCGGCCGACCACGACGCCGGGGCGCCGATGCGGATCGCGGTCGCGATGGTCTCCGGGTGGCTGACCGGGTGGCCGAGCACCAGGGGCGCCGCGCCCGCAGCCTGGGCGCCGAGCATCCGGGGCAGCTTGTCGATCACGCCTTCGTGGTGATACTCCGTGTAGCCCTTCCAATACGCGGTGATGTTGCCGGCGTTGCCGACCGGAAGCGCGTGCACGTCGGGCGCGGCGCCCAGCGCGTCGACGATCTCGAACGCGGCCGTCTTCTGCCCCTCGATGCGCACAGGATTGACCGAGTTCACCAGCGCGATCGTCGGGAAGTCGGCGGCCATCTTGCGGGCCAGTTCCAGGCAGTCGTCGAAGTTGCCGTCGATCTGGATGATCTTGGCGCCGTGCATCACCGCCTGCGCCAGCTTGCCCATCGCGATCTTGCCCTGCGGGATCAGCACCGCGCAGGTGATGCCGGCGCGCGCCGCGTACGCCGCCGCCGAGGCCGAGGTGTTGCCGGTGGAGGCGCACAACACAGCCTGCTGGCCGCGGGCCAGGGCGTCGGTGACGGCCATCGTCATGCCCCGGTCCTTGAAGGAGCCGGTGGGGTTGAGGCCCTCGACCTTGAGGTGGACCGTGCAGCCGGTCCTTTCCGAGAGCCGGTTCGCGGCGATCAGCGGGGTGCCGCCCTCGAGCAGGGTGACCGGGGTCCAGTTGTCGCCGACCGGTAACCGGTCGCGGTAGGCCGCGATCACTCCCGGCCACGGCTGATGGGTGGCGGTCCATGCAGTGCTCACAGGCCGTTTCCTTCCAGTCGCAGCACGCTCGTCACGCTCTGCACGACATCCAAATCGGCCAGCGCATGGACTGTTTCGGACAGCGCGGCGTCGGTGGCGGTATGCGTGACCACCACGACGCGGGCTCCCACTCGTCGCCCGCCCTCGTCCACCACGCCCTCCTGACGGACCTCGGCGATGCTCACCTCACGCTTGGCGAATTCCGCTGCCACCGCGGACAATACGCCCGGCTCGTCAGTGACGTTCATGCTGACGTAGTAGCGGGTGGAGATGAGACCCATTGGTGCGATGGGAAGTTGGGCGTACCGGGACTCCTTGGGACCACGGCTGCCCAGCACCCGGTTACGGGCGGCCATCACCAGGTCACCGGTGACCGCCGAGGCGGTGGGCGCGCCGCCAGCGCCCTGGCCGTAGAACATCAGCCGCCCCGAGGCCGCGGCCTCAACCACCACCGCGTTGAACGCCCCGCTGACCGTGGCGAGCGGATGCGACAACGGCACCAGCGCCGGGTAGACGCGGGCCGAGACCCGCTGTTGGCCGTCGTCGCCGGTGATCCGCTCGCAGATCGACAACAGTTTGATGGTGCAGCCGAGGGATCGCGCGGACGCGAAGTCCGCCGGGGTGATCTTGGTGATGCCCTCGCGGTAGACGTCGTCGGCGTGTACCCGGGTGTGAAAGGCGATGGACGCCAGGATGGCCGCCTTGGCCGCGGCGTCATAGCCTTCGACGTCGGCGGTGGGATCGGCCTCGGCATAGCCCAGCGCGCTGGCGTCGGCCAGAGCGGTGTCGTAGTCGGCGCCGGTGCTGTCCATCTCGGACAGCATGTAGTTGGTGGTGCCGTTGACGATGCCAGCCACCCGCAGCACCGTGTCACCGGCCAGCGATTGGGTGAGCGGGCGGATGACGGGGATCGCACCCGCGACCGCCGCCTCGAAATACAGGTCGACGTGCGCGTTTTCGGCCGCCTGCGCCAGCTCACCGGTGGAGGTGGACAGCAACGCCTTGTTGGCGGTGACGACGGACTTGCCGTGCTCCAGCGCCGAGAGGATCGCCTTGCGGGCGGGCTCCACCGGTCCCATCAACTCGACGACGATGTCGACGTCCTCGCGGCAGACGAGTTCGTCGATGTTATCGGTCAGCAGGCCGACGGGAACGCCGCGGTCGGGGGCGACGCGGCGCACGCCGATCCCGCGCAGCACCAGCGGGGCACCGACGCGGGCGGCCAGATCCTCGGCGCTGTCCTCGATGATGCGGACGACTTCGCTGCCGACGTTGCCCAACCCGAGTACAGCTACGCCGACGGCCTTTTCGTCACCCGACACGGGTCACCTCACTTCCAGACTCAGCAGATCGTCGACCGTTTCCCGGCGCAGGATCAGCCGCGCGCGCCCACCGCGCACGGCTACCACGGCGGGGCGGCCGATCATGTTGTAACGGCTCGACAGCGAATAACAGTAGGCGCCGGTGGCGGCGACCCCGAGCAGGTCCCCCGGCCGCAGGTCGCCCGGGACCCAGGTGTCGCGAACGACGATATCGCCCGTCTCGCAGTGCTTCCCGACGATGCGGGCCAGCTCCGCCGGCGCGTCGCTGGTTCGCGAAACCAACCGGGCGTCGTATTGCGCGTCGTAGAGCGCAGTGCGGATGTTGTCGCTCATCCCGCCGTCGACGCTGACATAACGGCGGTGCGCCGTGGTGCTCACGTCGACGTCCTTGACGGTGCCGACCTCGTAGAGCGTGATGGTGCCCGGCCCGGCGATGGCACGCCCCGGCTCGACGACCAGCCTGGGGGTGGGCAGCCCGACGGCCGCCGACTCGTTGCGCACGATGGCGCTCAGCTTGCTCGCCAGTTCGGCCATTGGCGGCGGGTCGTCGGAAGCCAGATACGAAATGCCAAAGCCGCCACCGAGATCGACCGTCGACAGCTGGGCCGTCTTGTCGACGCCGAACTCGGCGACGATGTCGTGCAGCAGGCCGATGACGCGGTGGGCGGCGAGTTCGAAGCCGGCGACGTCGAAGATCTGTGAGCCGATGTGGCTGTGTAAGCCGACCAGCCGCAGGTGATCCGTGGCGAACACCCGGCGCACCGCCGCCATCGCGGCCCCGCTGGCCACCGACAACCCGAACTTCTGGTCCTCGTGTGCGGTCGAGATGAACTCGTGGGTGTGCGCCTCGACCCCGACGGTGAGACGCACGAGCACGTCTTGGACGATGCCCGCCTCCCCCGCGATGGCGTCGAGCCGTTCGATCTCGGTCACCGAGTCCAGCACGATGTGGCCCACCCCGGCCTTGACCGCGGCGGTCAGTTCGGTGACGGATTTGTTGTTGCCGTGGAAGGTGATCCGCTCCGGCGGGAAGTCGGCATGCAGCGCGACGGCAAGTTCCCCGCCGGTGCACACGTCCAGCGACAGGCCCTCTTCGTTGATCCAGCGCGCGATTTCGGCGCACAGGAACGCCTTCGCCGCGTAGTGCACGTTGTGTCCGGCGCCGAAGGCCGCCGCCATGTCCTGGCATCGGGAGCGGAAGTCGTCCTCGTCGATCACGAACAGCGGGGTCCCGTACTCGTGGGCGAGGTGGGTCACCGCGACTCCCCCGATGACCGCCGGACCTTCTTCGTCGCGAATTGTGCTGCGCGGCCACACGTTCGGTGCCAGCCTCAGCAGCTCCTCGGGGGATTGCGGCCGCGGCGGGCTCTCGGCGTGCCGGGCCTCGTCGGCGTGCCGGGGACCGGCGGGGTGGACGTTCACATCCGCTCCGGGGCGCTGACACCGAGAATCATCAGACCGTTGGCGATCACCTGGCGGGTGGCCTCGCACAGCGCCAGGCGCGCGGTGTGCAGGTCGGTGGGCTCCTCGTCGCCCTGCGGCAGCACCCGGCACGAATCGTAGAACCGGTGGTAGTCACCGGCGAGGTCTTCCAGATAGCGGCATACCCGGTGCGGTTCCCGCAGGGAGGCAGCGGTTTTCAGGACTCGCGGGAATTCGCCGATGGAGCGCAGCAACGCACCCTCTTTGTCGTGGCTGAGCAGCTCGAGGTGCGCGGTGTCGGGGACCAGGCCCAGCTCCGCGGCGTTGCGGGCCAGCGCCGACAGCCGCGCGTGCGCGTATTGCACGTAGTAGACCGGGTTTTCGTTGGATGCCGACGACCACAGCGCCAGATCGATGTCGATCGCGGTGTCCACCGACGAGCGGATCAGGCTGTAGCGCGCCGCGTCGACGCCGATCGCCTCGACCAGGTCGTCGAGGGTGAGCACGGTCCCCGCCCGCTTGCTCATCCGGACCGGCCGGCCGTCGCGGACGAGGTTGACCATCTGCCCGATGAGCACCTCGACGGTGGCCGGGTCCTCACCGAAGGCCGCAGCCACGGCCTTGAGCCGGGCGATGTAGCCGTGGTGGTCGGCGCCCAGCATGTAGATGCACAGGTCGAAGCCGCGCTGCCGCTTGTCCAGGTAGTAGGCGATGTCGGCGGCGATGTAGGCCGGCTTGCCGTCGCTCTTGATCACGACGCGGTCCTTGTCGTCACCAAAAGCGCTGGTGCGCAACCAGGTTGCGCCATCCTTCTCGTAGATGTTGCCGGTCTGGCGGAGCCTGGCGATGGCCTGGTCGACGCGGCCGCTGGTGTGCATCGAGTCTTCGTGAGTGTAGACGTCGAAGTCGGTGCCGAACTCGTGCAGCGACTCCTTGATGTGGGTGAACATCAGGTCGACGCCGATCTCGCGGAACGTCTCGTGCATGTCGGCTTCGGGCAGGCTCAGCGCGTCGGGCGCCTTCTGCAGGACCTGCGCGGCGATGTCGGAGATATAGGTCCCCGCGTAGCCGTCGGCCGGCGTCGGTTCGCCCTCGGCCGCGGCGATCAACGAGTTGGCGAACCGGTCGATCTGAGCGCCGTGGTCGTTGAAATAGTATTCGCGTTCGACGTCGGCGCCCTGCGTGGACAGCAACCGGCCCAGTGCGTCGCCGACGGCGGCCCAACGGGTGCCGCCGATGTGGATCGGTCCCGTCGGGTTGGCCGACACGAACTCGAGGTTGATCTTGAGTCCGGCCAGCGCGTCGGAGTGACCGAACCTGTCGCCGGCGTCGATGACGTTGTTGACGATCACGGCCTGAGCCGACGCCTCGAGGCGCACGTTGATGAACCCCGGACCGGCCACCTCCGCCGAGGCGATGCCGTCGGCCCGTGACAGCGCCTCGGCCAGCCAGCCGGCCAGCTCGCGCGGGTTGGCGCCGACCTTCTTGCCCAGCTGCAGCGCGAGGTTGCTGGCGTAGTCGCCGTGCTCGGGGTTACGCGGCCGTTCCACGGTGACCGTCGCCGGCAGTGCGGCGGCATCCAGCCCGCGCTCGGCAAGCACCGCGGCAGCGGTGGCTTTGAGCAGCTCAGCCAGGTCGGCGGGGGTCACGAGCGTCCATCCTATTGGCTGGGGTGCCTTCCCCCCGAATCTATTGCGATGGCTCGGGCAGCCACCAAGATGCGTTAGGCTGTCGGGGCCCATGGCGCAACATCTATGGTGATGCGCCCCCGTAGCTCAGGGGATAGAGCGTCTGCCTCCGGAGCAGAAGGCCGCAGGTTCGAATCCTGCCGGGGGCACCATTCACGCTGGGGCCTGGCTGCGGCCTCGGATCGGTAGTCGGTCGTGGCTCGAGGGTTAGCTGGCGACGCAAGGCCCAGATCGATGCCGCTCAGCAGTCCTGCACCACGAGCTCACAGCATGCCGAGATGCGCCGGGCCCAGCGCGAGGTTGCGGAATATGCAGGGGCAAGGAGATTTTGACGTTTGCGTCACATCTTTCGCGGCGGAAGCCCACAACCACCGCGGCGCCGCCGTCACCAGCGCCCCGTAGCCCTCGCGACCGGTGAAGAAAGAGGCTCCAGGGTAGTTTGCCAAACGCCCAAACATTGGGTCCGCAATCGGCTACGCTTCGCGGTACTTTCGAGTCAATCTCATATCTATCCGCCGCAGCAATGAGTCGGATGGGTGGCGGAGGTAGTAGCGATGTCATATGTCGTGGCGGTACCGGAATTTGTAGCTTCGGCGGCGTCGGATCTGGCGGGCATCGGGTCGGGGTTGAGCGCCGCGCATGCGGCGGCGGCAGGCCAGACCACCGCGGTGGTGGCCGCCGCGGGTGATGAGGTGTCGGCGGCGGTCGCGTCGCTGTTTTCCGGCCACGCCCAGGCCTACCAGTCCCTGAATGCGCGGGCGGCCGCGTCGTATGCGGAATTTGTGGGCACGCTTAGCGGCGCGGGGAGCGCGTATTCGCTGACCGAGGCGGCCAATGCCTCACCGTTACAGACCATCGAGCAAGACGTGTTGGGGGTGATCAACGCCCCCACCGAGCTGCTTCTGGGGCGGCCACTGATCGGCAAAGGCACCAACGGGGCGCCCGGAACCGGGCAGCCCGGCGGGCCCGGCGGGATCTTGTGGGGCGATGGCGGCGACGGGGGCTCCGGGGGGCCCGGGCAGGCCGGCGGCAAAGGCGGTGACGCCCTGTTCTTCGGCAACGGCGGCAATGGCGGGGCCGGCGGGGCTGGCATTACCGGCCCCACCGGCAACGCCGCGACCCACACCAACGGCGGCACCGGCGGCCTCGGCGGCAATGGCGGGGCCGGCGGACACGGAGGGCTGCTGCAGGGCAATGGCGGTGCCGGCGGCATCGGCGGTGTCGGCGGCATGGGCGGGACCGGCGGCCTCGGTGTCGCCGGCCCCAACGGTTCGGTCCCGGGCGGCACAGGCACCGACGGCGGCCAGGGCGGCAGCGGCGGCAGCGGCGGGAGCGGCGGGCAGGGCTCGCTCTTGTTCGGCCAGGCTGGCGCCAGCGGCAACGGCGGCCAAGGCGGCAACGGCGGCCAGGGCGGCCAGGGCGGCCTCGGATTCACCGACACCGGGTTCGGTGCCAGCAACGGCGGCAACGGCGGCAACGGCGGCGCCGCCGGCCTGGGTGGCAACGCGGGCGGCCCCGGCGCCATTGCGGGCGACGCGGGCAACGGCGGCACCGGCGGCACCGGCGGCAAAGGCGGCGGGACCGCCGTTGCCTTCCACACCCCGGGTGACGGCGGCGCCGGTGGCCACGGCGGCAATAGCGCCGGCGGCGTGGGCGGTCAAGGCGGCCAAGGCGGCGACGGCGGCGACGGCAGCTTTACCGGCAGCGTCGCCGTGGCCCAGGCTCACAGCGGCAACGGCGGCCAAGGTGGCGACGGCGGCAACGGGGTCACCGGCGGCCAAGGCGGCAACGGCGGCAACGGCGGCAACGCCAACGCCAGCAACGCGAATCCCTTGGGCGCAGCCATCGCCGCCGCAGGCGGCGGTGGTGGTGGCGGTGCCGGCGGCCTAAGCACGGCCGGCGGCAGCGCCGGCAGCGGCGGCAACGGCGGCAATGGGGGCGCCGCCACCGCCGCCGTCTTCACCGGGGACACCGCCACCGGACGCGGCGGTTTCGGCGGCGGTGGCATCCAAGCCGTCTCCGGGGGCCCCGGCGGTGGTGGCGGTGGTGGCGGGGCCGCCGCGGTCGGCGCCGCAAGTACCTTCGGCACCAACGGCGCTGAGGGCACCCATGCCGGCAACAGCTTCTTCACCGCCGGTCAGGGTGGTCACGGCGGCATCGTCGACGGCGTCTCCATTTCTGGGTCGGCCAGCGCCGGGGGCGGTGGCGGCGGCGGCGGCGCTATGCCCGGCAGCCCCGGCGCAGGGGGCGGCCAGGGCGGCAGCGCCACGGTCAACGTCGATACCGAGTCCGGCGGCCAGGGCGGGGCCGGCGGCACCGGCCAGACCATCGGCGGCGCCGGCAGCGACGGCAAGACCGGTAACGCCAGTGCCGCCGGTGGCTTCCCCACCGCCGGCACTGGCGGCCAGGCCAGCATCGGCGGCGGCGGTGGCGGTGGTGCCGCGATTGCCAATGGCAGCGCCACTTCCACTGGGGGCCAAGGCGGAGGCGGCGGCGGACCCTAGCGTCGGTGGCCCGATCGCGGCGCAAGGCAGTCCAGGCCCTTCGGACGAACTTGCAGCTGTCGCGGGTCGCACCAGCTACTCTGTGTGCCTGGCGATGAGGAGGCTAGGTTGATCGGACGCGAAGCTCAGGTGCCGACCTGATGTTGTCGCTGTTCATCGCCGTAGTCGGCCTTATCTTCCTCGCGTTCGGGCCGACCCGCTACACCGGCATGATCTTCGTGCTCACCCTGCTCGTCACGTTCGGGATCACCGCGTTCGACATGAGCACCCGCCAACCCACCAGCACCGACGTCACCGGCTTCGCACTGGCCCTCATGCTCGGCGGACCCGTCCTGTTGACCAGGAGCGAGCCAGGAATGAGGCGCTGACTTCCTCGCACGAAACCTGCAGCGGAGGCCACGCTCATCCGGTCAGGAAGACCAGCCGGAACTTACCGATCTGCACTTCGTCGTTGTTGGCCAGCACAGTTGATTCCACCGACTGCCGGTTGACGTAGGTGCCGTTGAGACTGCCGACGTCGGCGACAGCCCAGTTGCCGTCCTTGTCGAGCCGGAACTCCGCGTGACGGCGGCTCACGGTGACGTCGTCGAGAAGAATGTCGCTGTCGGGATGGCGCCCGGCCGAGGTGACGGGCCGATCGAGCAAGAATCGGGAACCGGCGTTCGGGCCACGCTTGACGATCAGCAGCGCGGCTCCGCTCGGCAGCCCTTCGACGGTTTGCGCCTCGGTAGCGGTCGAACCGTTATCCGGCTCGTCGAGAAACTGGGTGCCGTAATCCGCGGTCGTCTCCCCCACCGCTTCAGTGAGGTGTTGGTCGTCGTCGCCGCGGTTCACGTGTTGCTCCCACCGCCGGCCACTCTGGCCCGCTTCGCGGGTTGCCGGCCCATTGGACGGCTCCTCTTACCTGGATCTCGGGCACGATCAGATGCCCGCTAACCCAAGAGAAATACCCACCTTCAGGCGGTCTTATGCCCGCCTCACGTCCGGCTGAGGATGAACGCCTCGATGTGGCGGTCACCGGCGCGCGCTTCATACTTGCTCCAGCCCGGGTACATCTCGACGCCTTTCGCCCAGATCTCGTCGCGTTCGTCGGGAGTGGCCAGTCGGGCGCTGGCCTGCCAGGTGTTGCGGCCTATCGACACCGTGGCCGCCGGGTGAGCCTTGAGGTTGTGGTACCAGGCCGGATGCTTGGCGCCGCCGAAGTTGGATGCGATCAGGGCCACCCCGTCGGGGTGCGGGATTCCGTACAGCGCAACGGTGCGCGGTTCCCCGGATTTGGCGCCGGTGGTGGTGAGTATGACGGCGGGGACGCCTGTCACGATCCCGACGAAGCTGCTCCGGCCGCCAGTGATCTTGGTGATGAGTTGGTCGAGGCGGTGTGCCGTCGGGCGGAGAAGCGCCCCGCCCGCCTTCGTGGCCGCGAAGCTGCGCATGAACCGATGAAACGCGTTGGCGTGGTCAAAGGACAGGTCCGGCATGGGGTCACACCGTCTTGGTGCTGTCGACCTGGTCGTGGTCGTATCCGATCACGGGCTGCGAGTCACCGTAGACGTCGAGGGTGTGGATGAAGCGGTGCAATCCCATCACCCCCGCGCAGGTGAACCCCAACTCGATGATCTGCGCGGCGGTGAAATGCTCCCCGAGGCGCTGGTAGAACTCGTCGTCCATGGCGTGGTGATCCGAGGAGAGCAGGTCGAGGAACTCCACGGCCATCCGTTCCTGCGCGGTGAGCGCGCCGTGGCCCGGCGCGAGCAGGCACGCGACGTCCTCGTCGGTGATCGAGTCATGCTTGCGCGACCGGCCGCACGGCTCGCATTCGCCGAGCTGGGCGCTGCGGAGGCGCAGCAGCTCCAGGATCCGGCCGCCGAGCAGGGTGCCGGCGCCGAGCTGGGTCCTGGCCATGTTGACCTGGTCGAGCTGCGCGCTGCGATACGCGAAGATCTGCAACGGCACCGGCGTCGCGTACAGACCGGCGGCAACCCCGGCCTCCACGATTTCGCGGGAGTGGGAGCTGAGCTCTTCCATCGGGATCGGCGCGATACGCGGCATCGAATCAGGCTAACCTTTTTTGCGCGCCGGCCAAAAGGAGCACTGAGGCGCGGGCGGAATCGGCGCGGCAACGGCGCACAAGTCGGCCCAGGAAGGCGCCGCGGTTGCGCTCGTCGATATCGACGAGACGAAGGCCGTCGGAGTCGCCGAGGAGATTCGGCGCGGGACGCCACGTCGGTCGCCGGAC
>NZ_DATJPU010000172.1:0-20678 GCF_035506235.1 Mycobacterium sp. | reverse complement strand
CAGGTAGTAGTAGGTCTGCTTGCCGCGGCGCTTACCCACAATCGACGCCATATATGGGTAATACACTCTCGTCACACAAACCTCAAGCACCACAACGAGAGACACGCCGATCAGCTACGAAGGCCGGAAACTCCCGCTAGGCCAGGGCGGGGAAGGTCCGCGGCGGACAAGCCGGCGGCCCGGCTGCACGACGTGCAACATGCGACCCGCGCGTCGGCGAGCGAGCCAAGTTGTGGTCAATCGGTCTGATCTCAAATAGGACACTTTTGACCGCCGGGCTTGCAGGTACGGGCGCACTTCCGTGACGGATGTGCAGATCGGCGACGCAAATCGGGACCGGCGTTGCTGCGACCGGGCAGGGCTGTTGTGATACTGACGGGACCCCGTTAACCGGTCCAGCAGATCTGTACCCGTGTCGTAGGTCCACCGTTGTGAGAGTTGAGGGCAGAGTGATCACCTGGAGGTCACGTGCCCCGTATGTATCCGGCGACGGTGCGCCGGCAAATAGTTCAGCGGCTGCGGTTGGGTGAGGCGGTAGCCGCTGTCGCTGCTGAGACCGGGATCGCTCAGGCAACTCTGTTTCGGTGGAAGCGCCAGGCGTTGATCGACGCCGGGGTCGTCGAGGGCACCCCGAGCGTGGAGGCCGACGAGCTCGCCGCCGCCCGTAAACGCATCGCCGCACTCGAGGCTGAGCTGGCGTTGACCCGGGATGCGTGCGAGCTGTTCGACGAGCAGGCGGTGGTGCCCCCAAAACGCCGACGCGCGATCGCTGAAGGGCTGATCGCGCGAGGATACTCAGCCCGATCTGCTTGCCGGATTACGGGATTGGCGCGCTCGCTGCTGCAGTACTACCGCAGGCGCCCAGTGCCGGATCGCGAGATCCGTCGGCTGATCGTGTCGGACACCATCACCGAAATCCACCAGCGATCCCGCGGCACTTACGGCGGACGGCGCATCCGAGCAGCGTTGTTGGCTGACTACGACATGAACGTCAACCCCAAACTGATTCGTTCAATCATGTCCGAGCACGGCTTGCACGGGCTGCCGCATCCGCCGCGACGGATCCCCAACCTGATCCGGGTCAACAACCCGGCCGACCTGGTGAACCGGCAGTTCATGGCGACTCGCCCCAACGAGCTATGGTGCACCGACATCACCGAACACCCTGCCCGCGACGGCAAGGTCTACTGCTGCGCCATCCTGGACTGCTTCTCGAGGATGATCGTGGCCCGCACGTTTTCCACCACCCCTGATACTGCGTTGGTCAACAACGCAGTCAACATGGCCGTCGCGAACCGGAAACGTTACGGCGCAACGATTCTGCACTCCGATCACGGGTCGCAATTCACTTCATGGAGCTTCGGGGAGAACGTCCGGCGGTGGGGACTGCTGGCCTCCCTTCGGCACCGTCGGCGACTGTTACGACAACGCCGCCATGGAGTCGTTCTGGGCCAGGATGCAGGTCGAGCTGCTCAACACCCGCAAATGGGCGACCACCTTGGAACTGGCTGCAGCGATGGCCGACTACATCGACAACTTCTACAACCTCGAACGCCGCCACAGCTACCTCGGTAACATCAGCCCAACAGAGTTTGAAACGCTCTGGACGTCCACCTATTCAGTCCCTCAGCTCGCATAACCACGGCTCAAAACGGCGGGGACAGATCAAGCGCTTGTGAGAGTTGTTCTAGGACAGCCCGTAGCATAGTCGGCTTAACGCTGCGTCGTGGTAGGCGAGCGGGAATCCTCGCATCAGATGAGTCTGTAGCCGAGAGTGGATGAGCGATCGCGATCAGTCGCACCCCATAGCTCCTGGCCCTACTGCGGCAGATTACCGCGGCAGCCTGCCCCAGACACCGACGGTGGTGATGCCGATGACGAAGGTGGAATCGGTGAGGGCGATGTCGATGCAGCGTAGGTCGTCTTCGGTGGTGCCGGTCGCTGCGAATCCAGCTCGAAGGTTGGGCCAGGCGAGGCGCGTCGCCTCGTAAGCAGGATGACCGGGCCCCCCGGTCTGCGTAGAGACGTCAACGCCGAACGATTCGAGGCCGAGGGCAAGTACCAGCCCGGGCAGCTGTCGGCCGAAGAAACTGTTGACGATGCCCGCGGCTGCCCACTGCGCGTGGAGCGTGCGTAGGACTTCCGTTGCTCGGGCAGACTCTGCGGCACCGGCGAATTCGACGAGGCCGAAGTCGCCTTCTTCCACAACAAGCCAGCCGCCGGGCGCGACGGAAGCTGTCATCTTTTTCAGTGCAGCAGCGGGGTCCGCGAGATGCATAAGGACGAAACGACAGTGCACGAGGTCATAGGCCGCTGGCTTCAATTCCTCGTGTCTGATGTCATGTTGACGCACCTCGACATTGCCGGGGAGATTGCCCAGGCGGTCGACGTTGATGTCAGTGGCCAGCACTGATCCTGTCGGGCCTACCCGGGTGCCAAGCCAGCTAGCGATCGAACCTGCACCGGCCCCGACCTCCAGACAGCGCCATCCCGGGCCGACCCCGATGGCGTCGAGATGACTGATAGTGGACGAATCACTGGCTTGTTGCAGGTTGCGCAGCCGGGCGGTTTCGATTTCGACGTCCGTCTCGGCTGAATTCATCAGATAGCTGTCATCATCGGCGGTTCGCGCTCCGCGATTGACCGATGGTTGGGGATCAGACATTCATGCTCCGTTCTGTCCACCGCACAAACGAAAACGGGGGTCCACCGCACAAACAAGGACGGCGATCGCCGACACCGTTGCCAACATCATCGCAGCTGCTGGACGCTGGGCAATGAGTAGCGAAGACTCGGCAGGCGCAGGGGTGGGGCCGGCGCGGAGAACTCGGTGTGCCATCGGTCAGGGTCCACGCTGTGAACCGCGGTGACCGCGGCGTATTTGGTTGTCTTCACAAACTCTGGACAATGCCTGGGTCACCGCTCTGACCAGCGCAGACGCACCGACTCCCGCCAGCCCGATCTACGGCTGCAGTACTTTCATAGCCGCGCGTGATGGTGGGGCCTGAATGTCGCCTCTGTCGCCAGTTTGTCGCAGCGACTCGCAGCATGATCGACGGGGCCATGAGAGTGGCGGGCGGGTTGGAAAACCCCGCGACTTTCGCGAAACGCTCGGCGATGACGGTGTCGGTCTCGGCGGCCGCCTGCACTCGATCAACGTATCTATTGATCAGCCGCATCGACAGCGGCCGGGGCCCCTGAACTTCGGGCAGGTTCAGGTCGCCGCCCACCGCGAGTCGCCAAGCCACACCGATAGGTTTGGCGGCAGCGGCGAAATACCGGGCCGGCAAGCGCTCCGCACCGGCGCGCAAACAACGATTGAGCACCAAGGCCTGTAGCGCAGCTACCGTCATCCCTTGGCCGTAGATCGGGTTGAAACTGCATATCGCGTCGCCAAATACCAGCAGACCGGCCGGAAACCGTCGCATCTTGTCGTAGCGGCGCCACCGGCTGGATGGTGTGCGATACCGTGCCACGTCCCCGAGCGGTTCGGCGCACCGGAGCGCCGAGAGAACCTGGGGCGGCGTGCAATCCTCGATGAACTCCAGCATGCCCGCCCGGTCGGCCGGTGGCTCGCGTCCCACCATCCCGCAGACGGTTAGCAACCACGTGCTGTTCTCCTGAGCGACTAACGCCATCCCGGTTGGTCGTCCTGGGATTGGGCCGATGATCACCAGCAGCTCTTTGACCATGCCGGGCGGAATCCGCAGCAACTGGCTGGCGTACGCGAGTCGCATCACGACCTCGTCCTCTACCGGCCGGTCATAGCCGAGGTGTTCCAGAAAGGCTGGTGTTCGGGACCCGCGGCCCATGGCGTCCACCACCAGATCCGCGGTGAGGCTGCGCTTGTCGTCACCTTCATGCGATGTGATGGTGACTCCGGTGATGCGGCTTCGATCAGCACTCGACGTCAACTCGACCACGTCGTAGCCGTCCATCAGCGTGACGTTTCGAATTGCACGGACGCGTTGACGGACATGATCCTCTAGAAATGGCCGGCTGGGGAAATATGCTGCGTCGCGCGGTTGAACATCACGAAAGGTTCCTGATCGGACAAATTGGTGCCCACCAAATGACAAATAGCACTTGGAAAATTCGCCGTCGTCCCATACCGGGCACCCGGCGGCGAGGAGTTCGGTCAGGAAACCGGGGAATAACTCATCTAAGATCTGCGACCCACGGGGCCGCAGTGCGTGAGCGTGCCGGCCCTGGGGCACGCCGCGTCGCTGTGCACTACTGGTCGGCAGCACGTCGCGCTCGACGACCGTGACGGTTCGATAGAAATCGGCGAGCACTCTGGTAGCAAGTAGGCCGCCCATGCTTGCCCCTAGGACGACGGCATGCTCACCAAGTCGGCAGCGGTCTTGAGCCTTGGTTGGCGTTGGCCTCGTGTGGGCGGTGTCGGTGGTCATGGTGGCCTCCGTGGGTCGGGTTCGAGTCGACTATCCGACGTGGTGAGGCCAAAACCATCGGCGGTCATGCGTAGATCTGCGCGCTGGAGGGTCGTAGATACGCGTGCGATCGGCCCAATGTGCGCGGTTGCGCTAATGTTTTGCCGTTCATGATGGCCGCATGCTGGCTAGCATGAGCGAGATCGATCGCCGCGCGGATGCGCCGCTGGTGAACTGGAGCGAGTTGGGCGTGAGCGAGCTGCCGACGGGCACGGTGACGCTGCTGTTGGCCGACGTCGAGGGCTCGACGCGGCTGTGGGAGACCCAACCCGAGGACATGACCGCTGCGATCGCGCGGCTGAACCAGGTCGTGTCCGCGGTGATCGCTGCTCATGACGGGTTGCGCCCGGTGGAGCAGGGTGAGGGCGACAGCTTCGTGGCGGCGTTCGCGCGGGCCAGTGATGCGGTGGGGTGTGCACTGGAGCTGCAGCGGGCGCCGCTGGCGCGGATTCGGCTGCGCATCGGCGTGCATACCGGCGAGGTGCAGCTGCGCGATGAGAGCAATTACGCCGGCCCGACCATCAACCGGACGGCGCGGCTGCGCGATCTGGCCCACGGCGGCCAGACCGTCTTGTCGGGCGCGACCGAACCACTGGTGGCCGAGCGACTCCCTGAGGGTGCGTGGATGACCGATCTTGGCACCCATTCGCTGCGGGACCTACCGCGCCCGGAACGGGTGGTGCAGCTGTGCCATCCGGACCTGGTAAACGAGTTCCCACCTCTTCGCACGCCGAAAGCCGTTGCGGCAACCAGTCTTCCGACGCAGCTGACTAGTTTTGTGGGCCGCGAAGCACAGATGAACGAGGTGCGGGAGCTGTTGGCCGAGAACCGATTGGTGACGTTGACCGGCGCGGGTGGGGTGGGCAAGACCCGGCTGGCGATCCAGGTCGCCGCCAAGATGTCTGGCGAGTTCGGCGACGGCGTGTGGTATGTGGATTTGGCGCCGATCACCGACCCGGAGCTGGCGCCGGTGACGGTGGCCCGCGCGCTGGGGCTACCCGATCAACCGGGCCGCTCCACCATGGACACCTTGCTGCGGCATGTCGCCGACCGTCAGATGCTGGTGGTGCTGGACAACTGCGAGCATCTGCTCGACGCGTGCGCCGATCTGGCCGCCGCCCTCCTGGGCAGGGCGCCCAGGCTGACCGGGTTGGCGACCAGTCGTGAACCCATCAGCGTGTCCGGCGAGGTGATTTGGCGGGTGCCGTCACTGTCGCTGGCCGATGAAGCCATCGAGCTGTTTACCGACCGTGCGCGCCGAGTACGGCCCGATTTCGCCGTCAGCGACGACACTGCCGCCGCGGCGGTGACCGAGATCTGCCGGCGCCTCGACGGGTTGCCGCTGGCGATCGAGCTGGCCGCAGCGCGGGTGCGGGCGTTGTCGCTGGCCGAGATCCTCGACAGTCTGCATGACCGGTTCCGGCTGTTGACCGGCGGGGCGCGCACCGCGGTGCGCCGCCAGCAGACCCTGCGCGCCTCGGTGGATTGGTCGCATGTGCTGTTAACCGGGCCTGAGCGGGTGTTGTTTCGGCGGCTGGCTGTCTTTCTGGGCGGCTTCGACCTCGAGGCCGCCCAAGCGCTCGCCGGCGGCGGTGATGTTGAGCGCTACCAGGTACTCGATCAGCTCACGCTGCTAGTCGACAAGTCACTTGTCGTGGCTGAACACGCGGGCGGCGCAACGCGATACCGGCTGTTGGAGACGGTGCGCCAATACGCACTGGAAAAACTCGGCGAGTCCGGCGAGGCCGATGCCGTGCGGGCGCGCCACCGGGATTACTACACGGTGCTGGCGGCCCTGCTCGACGCGCCGGCAGGCAGTGATTATGAGCAGCGCCTCGAGCAGGCCGAGATCGAGATCGACAACCTGCGCGCCGCGTTCGGATGGAGCCGCGAAAACTCCGACGTCGACCTGGCGTTGGCGCTGGCGTCGTCGCTGCAGCCGCTGTGGCAGGCACGGGGACGCGTCCGGGAAGGGCTGGCCTGGTTCGATGCCGTGCTCGCGGACATCGACGCACTGCACATCGAGGTGCCGGCCACAATACGGGCCCGGGCGCTCGCCGACCGGGCCCCGCTCGACGCCTGGGTCAACGCCGCCGCCAGCCTGGATCAGGCCCAACAGGCGCTAGCGATTGCGCGTGGCATCGACGACTCGGCCCTGCTGGCCCGGGCGCTGACCGCCTGCTGTTTGATTGCCGTCTGGAACAGTCCTGAGGTGGCCCGGCCGTACTTCGCCGAGGCGATCAGCCTGGCCCGGGAGTTGGACGACCGGTGGAGACTCAGCCAGCTTCTCGGCTGGCAGGCACTCGGGGCGGCGGTCGTGGCGGGTATTCCGATTGCGGCGCGCGCGGCCGCCCAAGAAGGACGCGACCTCGCCGACGCGATCGGCGACGGGTGGACCTCGCGCCAGTGCCGCTTCTGCCTTGGGACGGCGCAGCTATACCAGGGCGATCCGGCCGCAGCCGTCAAACAATTCGCCGAACTGGTGGCCGAGGCCGAGGCAGCTCACGATGACATCCGGAGGGTGCACAGCCTCGCGTATCAGGGCCTCGCACTCGCGTGGCAGGGTGACATCAGCGCGGCCCGCGCCGCCGCCGACACGGCCGTCGAAGCCGCGTCCGAGCTGGGTGGGCTTACCACGGGCGCCGCCAACACGGCGTTGGCTGCCGCGGCGCTGGCCGCCGGTGATACTGCGACGGTGCTCGATGCGACTGCGGCGGCTCAGCAGCACCCCACTGGCCTGCCCGCGGCCGCGGCGATAATGCTCGCCTACAGTGCGCAAGCCGCACTGGCGGGAGGGGATCTGCTCGCGGCCCGCCGCTGGGCCGACGACGCCGTCGCGACGACGACCGGCTGGCACCTGATGTGGGCGCTGACCACACGCGCTCGCGTGGTGATCGCGCAGGGTGAGCCGGATCAGGCCGAACGCGACCTCCACGACGCGCTCGCGATCGCCGCCAGCGTGCAGGCGTACCTGGGTATTTCCGACACTCTGGAGTGCCTCGGCGCTCTGGCCGGTGAGGCCGGTAGTCACCGCGAAGCCGCCCGGCTTCTCGGCGCGGCAGACGGCATTCGCCAGCGTATGGGCGCGGTCCGGTTCAAGATCTGGGATGCCGGCTACCAAGCGTCGGTGGCGGCGCTGCGAGATGCAATGGGCGACACCGACTTTGACTCCGCGTGGGCCGAGGGCGCGGCCCTGTCGACCGAGGAAGCGATCGCCTACGCCCAGCGCGGCCGCGGCGAACGCAAACGACCGACCAGCGGGTGGGCATCGCTCACTCCCACCGAGCGCGACGTCGTTCGGCTCGTAAGCGAGGGACTGGCCAACAAGGACATCGCCACCCGGCTTTTCGTCTCACCGCGCACTGTGCAAACCCACCTCACCCACGTCTACACCAAACTGGGGCTGACCTCCCGCGTACAGCTGGTCCAAGAAGCCGCCCGCCACACCTAACCCCTACGGCGGCCAAGCCTTTCGACGGGGGTCGGATTATCGAGACACTGACAACTATCGGTGTCGTATCGTTTTCGCTCACCCCCGTGCCGCAGCCCAAGGTGCCGCTAGGTGCGTGTCACTGTTCTGACCACTTCGCGGTGATCGGTGGGTGCAGGTGGCGGCGTAGCGGGATGGCGCCCGATAGCCGAGGGCGGAGTGGGGCCGGTGGTGGTTGTACTGATACTTCCAATCTCCAATCACCACACGGGCCTGCGCAAGTGACCAGAAGATGTTGATGTTAAGGCATTCGTCGCGGACCCTGCTATTGAACGATTCGATATAGCCGTTGCGCCACGGCTCGCCCGGCGGGATGAACACCAGTCCAAGGCGATCACGAGCCCAGTCGGCCATCGCCGCGCACGCCAGTTCGGGCCCGTTGTCGCAACGCAGCGCGGCGGGGTAACCGCGTTGGGTGGCCAACGCGTCCAGCTCATCGATTAGGACATCGGCAGTAATGGAGCGCTCGACCAGCCCGCCCAAGCATTCGCGGGTGTGCTCATCAACGATGGACACGATCTTGATCGGCCGGCCGTCGGTGGTGGCGTCGAATTGAAAGTCCAGCGCCCACACCTGATTCGGCGCATCACCTACCACAATCTCAGCCGCTGTGCCGACGCCGATTCGTTTGCGCCGGCGCCGCTGCGGCACCCGAAGGCCCTCCTCGCGCCACAACCGTTGGACGCGTTCGTGGTTGACATACCAGCCGTCGTCGCGAGCAGCGTGGTAGGCGCGGCGGAAACCCCAGCGGGGGTGTTCTTTGGCCCACTGGCGCAGCTACGCCCGCAACGTGGCATCGGGGTCAGTCGGCGTCTGGCCGGACGGGCGGTGACGCTGAGTGGTCCGATGTTGCCCGGTGACCCGGCAGGCGAACCGTTCACTGACCGTCATCACCCGCATGAGGTGGTGCACGGCCGCTCGCCGGCGCTCCGGGCTTAGAAGTTTCCCCGGGCGATCTCCTTGAGCGCGGCCTTCTCCAACTCCGCCTCCGCCAACAGCCGTTTGAGTGTCGCGTTCTCGCGCTCGAGCTCCTTGAGCCGCTTCGCGTCTTCGACCTTCAACCCGCCGAACTGGTTGCGCCAGCGATAATACGTCTGCTCAGAGACCTGCAGTTCGCGGCACACATCCGCGACCTCTTGGCCCTCCGCTAGCATCCGGTCAGCCTGAGTCAGTTTGCGCACCACCTGCTCAGGGGTGTGCCTTTTCCTCGTTGCCATCGTGATCGTCCTTCCTGCCCACAGCACGGGCGGCAAGACTCTTACTCAAGCTGGACCAACCAACCGGGGTCACGGCAATACCTGGCTCAAGGTTGGACGGCCAACCGGTTTCACTCAAGCGTGGCGGAGCTAATCGTCGTCAAAACAACATCCGTGATGCACCATGCAGCCTGACTCAATATGCAGGGCGTCCCGGCGGCAGTAATCGCGGCCTGGCTCGGCCATGCCGATGTGGCGTTCACGATGCGAATCTATGTGCGCTCGCAGCCCAAGCGCTGGCCGACGGCGCGCAGAGTTTGGCACGAGTTGTGACAAACCGTGACAACTCAGCGGGCGCCTGATAACACGGCGACCTATTTTCGCTGGTAGTAAGCGCGCCCGAAGAGATTCGAACTCCCAACCTTCTGATCCGTAGGCACGGGCGGATGACCTGAACAGGCACGATACGGGTTCAACTGCCGTGTAGGTGGAGGTGTTGGGGAGCCCGACTGTCGTCATCATTGTCGTCAAAATCGTCGTCAGAACATGGCGTGAAACGGCGGCACACCCGCCGCTTCCTGGTGCCCGCCGATCATGCGCTGACGAACGGATGCGTCAAGGGTGGCGAAGCCATCTTGTACTGACGTCGAACACGCCCTTCACGCGAGCGATCGGGAAGTGATACTGGGCCATGGATGCGCTCGCCGAGCTCGGCGCGTCGGTGCACCTGGCGCATCCGCTCGGGGTCTGGGAGCTGCGAGAGCTGGGCGGCACCGGGCCAAATTGGTCGTGATGCGCTCCCGATGCAAGGCCGAGGTGCATGCCATGCTGGCCAAGGGCGGGGTCTGGGTACCGATGACCGACCTGTTCGGCGTCGAAGGAACCCTGCTGCCGGACAACGTCACGATGCCCGCACCGTACAAAGCCCGGATCGTGTCGCTGCGCCGATTCATCGAAGGGTTCGACGCAGAGATTGACCTGTTCACCGGTCTGGCGCAGCGTCGGCTGACCCATGATGTCGGCTACACCGCGATCCAGCATATCCCCGGCATCGTGCCGGTGTTAACGGCGGCGTTCGTCGTCGAGATCGGTGATGTGCATCGTTTCGACGGCCCGGCCAAGTTGACGTGTTGGGCCGGGTTGACTCCGCGACATCATGAGTCCGACACCACCGTTCACCGCGGGCACATCACCAAGCAGGGCTCGCGTCTGGTGCGGTTGGCGGCGATCGAATCTGTGAAAATTCTGCCAGCGACCAGTCGCATCGGCGCGATCCGAGAACAGGTCGCTCATCGTCGCGGCAACCGCAAAGTCGGTGCGGTGGCAGCGGCCCGACGACATCTCGAACTGGTCTTCTACGGGCTGCGCGATCACCATGTCCGGGCTCTGCACCGCTCACCCCGCGCGGCGTGAGCGCCAACCCGGTTCACGGTCGGCGCGGGTCGTGCAGCTCATAACCCCCGACACCGGCGTGGCCGTTCCCTCTGATTGACCCCGTCCGACCGCTCCCCTGCGAACCGCTTCAAGCCGCTAACGCGCGGCGAAGGAATGACCCAGCAGCCCTCGCCTGCCCCACGCCGGGAAACCGGCCTTGAAGACGACACCGACCCCTCCCGCAAAGCCGAAAGCAGCACGAGCCTTTTCGATTTTCCTGTCCTGAACAGCGTGCGCCGAACGGCGTCGCGGTCAAGGCCCTACGGCCGCTTACTCTGTCGGGCCCCGCCCGAGCCTTGACCCCCGACGCCTATTTCGACGTGCCAGCCAGGATCAGGAAGCTCGCAAACAAGCGAAAAAACAACCAGCCGTAATCTTGACCGTCCCCACTCCTTCTGGAATGAGCACCGGAGCGTCGGGCTAACATGATTCCTGAACCTACGCAAGAAGATGCGGCGGGACCTGCGGATACGTTGAAAGGTTGACGGCGTCAACATGCGCCGGTTCCATTCATGTGTCCTGGACGGCTCGGACGAATTTCTGATGCTCCAGCCGGTTTGGGTCTCGATGAGCCAAGTCGGGCCTCGGACGGGTTCCGGCCGAGCCGACGGGCGCACGACGCGGTCGCCGAGATTCAAGGTACGGCACCAAGGGCTATCGCTGGGTGCTGGACGCGGATATCGAAGCGTGTTTCGACTCGATTGGGCACACGGCCCTTATGGGACGGGTGCGCGCGAGGGACAAGGACAAGCCGTGCTGATGCACTTCATCGTAATCAGATCATCACTCGTCGTAGTTTTCTTCACGGGTCATATACTTCACCACCGACACGCCGCCCCAATGCGACAGCGCGGCATGCGCTTTTGTATACATTAGAATCATGCGGCCCATTTCGGGGTGGTGATGCCAGGTGAGGCCTTTGGTCTCTCTCAGCCGCACCGCATATCCTTTCGGTTTGCCATATTGTCGTTCCGCCAGCTCATCTGCCGCGGCGAAATCTGCAGCACGGCTGCCACGTAGAAACCCGATATTCACATCGATAATGGCGTGGCCTTCGAATGTTTCGAACAGAGAATCATCCATCCGGCTCAGTCTGTCGTTGTAGAGTTCCAGCAAACTCAGATACTGGTCGATCTTCTCCTTTGTGGGCTCGACCTTGTTCGCGGACAGAATGCGTGCCGCGCGTGCTCGGTCTTTCGAATCGGCGAGCAGTGTTTCCTTGGGCCGATCTGCCGCACCGGGCGCCGTGATCGGGCCCGGCGGCGCCGACCCGGGCGCCTGCGCAGGGTGTGTATCGGTGCCAGGCGCGAGCGCTGGCGCACTACCGGTACCCGGAGCTTTGGCTGGCGTCGAAGCCCCCCCGGGAGCGGACGCTGGCTCCGGCGAACCGGGCGACGGAGCGCTCGAGTACCGATAGACCAGGTAGCCCACAACCCCGACGACGATGACGCCGGCGAAGATCCAGCCGACGATAGGGATCAACGCATTTTCCGCTACCAGTGGGGCAGCGGTCGCGAGCACCGCAGCGTCGATATCTGCCATGGTTGCGGCGGTCGCAAGGTCGCCCGCCAGAGTGATGTCGGCGGCCACCGGGAGCGTTGCTGTGCCCGCGGTGGCCGTTGTCGTAGCGGATGCCCCAGCACCCGTCAACAACGCCGGCGACAAGGTCGAGGCCGCGTTCTTAGCCGGCACAATGAGAACTCCTGCCGCCAGCTGAATGGCTCCAGGCACCTGTAATGGCGACGTCGGAGCTGCACCGGAGGATGTGTTCCCTTGTCGGACCACAGGTTTAGCCAACTGAGTCGGGGGTACCTGCGCCAAAGGCAGGAGGGCGTTGCGTTCGATCAGCAACGCTTGCAGTGCCTGCAGGCCTAGGTCTGGGTGCGCCCTCACGTAGTCGTCGATCTGCCGGGCCCTCTTGACGTTGTCGCCGTCGGTAGGACCGTTCTCTGGTTGCCGGGCGACACCAACCGCCGTGCCTCTTACCACTCTGGGAGGCATGCGACCGTCTACCAGCGCGGCCGCGGCGACCTCGGCTTCGTGCTCGTGCGGACTGTACAGGTCGTCTAGAGGCGCAGTTCCACCAAGCCGTTGCTGAACAACGTGCACCAACTCATGCCCGAGGGTGTAGCGGCCTGAGCGTGACGTGAGACTTGGCACGTCATTGCCAAGGAAGATGTCGTCACCGACCGTGTAAGCGCGCGCGCCGAGCGCGCGCGCCGAGGCGGCGGTCGCCTCGCCGCTGTGGATCTTCACAGTGCTAAGGTCGTGTCCAAGGAGGTTGCCCATCGATTGGGTACCGGCGTGTTCCCGAATCAATTCGGCACGCGGTGACATGGGCGCCGCGCCCTGTTGCATTGGAACCCTTGTGAGATCGACGCCCACTCCCCGATGGCCGTCTGAATGCTCACGCGTGGTTGGTTGGCGGCGCACCATCTCCGTCTGTCGAATGGTGCCTACCTTGACCAAGTGCCTAACTGGACTACCCATCGTTTCGCTCCCCAATTTCGGATGCACATAGCCAGCGCGCTACCACCAAGGGCCGGCCCGGAGACGGCCTGCTTTTCATCGTTGCCTCCCAACTCTCCCATGCACTCAGCGCGCGTTACTTAAAGCCATCCGCAGGGTCCCGACTGAGCCATTGGCGCGAATCGAGACCAGCGGCTTTGATTAGGCTGGCACATGGCGTGGGTGCTCACGGGCTTCGCTTTCGACCGGGACGTGCGACCGCCGCTTTTGGGGCCCCGGCGCGGCGTTTTTCGCTTATCCGTCGGCGGGCCGCAGCGCCGCCTTCTTCGCGGGTCGCCGTGTTGAGCATGTTGGCTCACTTTGGTGAGCTCATGGGCCGGAAGCGCCGAGCCCGCATTGGTATGCGGCGCAAATCTATTGCGGCCGAGGATGATAGGGCCTCCCAACGGTGTCGGCGGCCGCTCTGACGCTAGAGGCCGACTCATGAGCCGCCAAGTCTGTATGGATGCGAACCTCGCCCAGGTCGATGCCGAGTCGGGCCTCAAAATTGGCGCGGACGGCCTCGTGGAGCGACTGGCTTTCGCCGAGGCCACTCGTAGCACTTGTGACCGCACTGCTGTCCAGCGGCTCGCACCGGGATCGGCCACGGACAACGCCCGCCACTGCGGAGGCTTCGAGTTCGAGCGGATCGTCCACCGCTGCGACGCCGCGAGCCTGCGGGATACGACCACTCGGCGCACTTGAGGCGACATTGGCCGCTGAGGCTGCATCGACGGATGCACCAGGTTGAGGAGAAAAGTCACGATAGCCCCGCGATCTCGTTTCGGCACTCGCATCAGCGTTATACGACATAGCTAGTGTGTCCGCTCCCCGGTCGGGGTCGAGAGTGTCGGCACCATTGCGAGATCAATTCCGAAGCCGTTTCGCAGCAGGGCTTTCCATGCCAGACCGTGTTAGCTTGGGTAACCGGTACACGGTCGATGCCGCCGGTCTGTCTTAGCTGCTGGAATGCCAGGCTGCTCATCTGTTTCCTCGTCTTTGTTGCGTGGCGCGGGCGCAGGCAGCGAGTGGGAACACCTTCTGCAGGCTTACTGGGTCCGCCGTCTCGCCGCTAAACCAGGCGAGGGGCGCGTAGTGGTGTTCAATCCCGTGCGGCGGCACCGCGACAGGGGCGCCGTCTTCGCGGGGCCAGATGATGTCCCCGGTGGCTACGCGCGCAGGGATCGTCCAGTAATCGCCGACCCGGTAGTCGTGCTGCCCCCCGGCAGCCTGGAACTGGATTTCGATGCCGTCCTCGAGGGGAATCCAGCCGCTGTCATCGTTGCTTTCGACAACCTCGACCGCGCCGTGGACTATAGGCGCGGCCTTGCTGTCGCGTTGGTCCCACCGCCGAATCTTGGCGTGCCCATGTTTGGAGGGTTCGGGGTCGATGTCGCCAGAAGCGGTGTCGGGATCGATGGTGAGTACGGGGCCGTCGACGTCTGTCAGCTGCACTCGGGTGCCGGCGATTCCGGCGAATTCGAGGGTGTCCCAGGTTAACTCGACCCAGTCGTTGGGTGCGAATCCGCGTCGTGTGTCACGGATGCCGGCCACGCGCAGGCGATTGTTGGCGGTGGCGGTCCAGGGCGCTGCTACCGAGCCGTTCTCCCTCGACCAGACGAATGAGGTCACGCCGGCGTCTTCGCCGCCGCCGGGCGCGGCCACCGAGGCGATCTCGACGCGATAGAGCTGGTTTTCCACTCCGCGGTAGCGGGCGTCCGGTGAGGCGAGGCAGGGGTCGCCGTCCTTGAGCTGGGGGCCGGTCCTGGCACATAGCTTCGGCGGGTTGCCCAGCAAGCTGGCGGGCCACTTGTCGAGCGGGAAGTTCTGGCATGTGGGCGCGGTGCCCCCCGCCGGGTAGGGCATTACCCGTACCTGCCAGATGATTTTGCGGCGTGACGTGGTGTCGGGACCACCGAGCGCCACCTCGCGGATGGTGTCGTCCTCCACCGTGCTGACGTGCCGTTCCCACACGTCGAGGTACACGAGATACGCATCGGTGGGCAACTCGGGTGGCGGAACCGCGATCGGATACGGCTGCTGCGACCAGGGCAGCCCGTCCGACCCGTGGGGCACTAGCTCGAGTGCCAGCTCGCAGCGGATGCCGTCGACGTAGTACACGCCGGGGCTCAGCTCCACGTCTTTTTTGTCTTGGGTCAACGTGACCGCGAATCCGAGGTTGTCAGCATTGGGTCCACCGTGCGGGCCGATCAGGTCGGCAGCCAGCGTGCGCTGCGCACTGATCAGAGTGGCCATAGCGGCGTTCCAGTCGGATTCGACGAGTACCCGACCCTGCTGCATCAGGACGAGGCTGTAGTCGCTGAGGTCGGGACGCAGTAGGGAAAAGTCTCCACGCATCGGAATCTCCTAATTCGCTATCAGGACGGCGACGTCCGTGTGTGACGGGGTGAATTGGTCGAGTCGGGCGCTTAGATTGGCCAGCCGCTGCGGCTGGTATAGGTCGTGGAAGGCGCCTATCTCGGAATCGTCGGCGGCGCCGCGCTCGATCTCGGTGGCGCAGTCGGTGCGCAATTGCGCGTAGCCGGGGGTGCCGTAGCGCTCGCTGGTGAACCGTGGCCGTACGCGATTGCGTTCGGGCGCCAGCAGCGGCGCCTGCTGCTCGGCGGTCAGGTTGGCCCAGCCGGGGGTGTCGGCGCGGACCGCGGCGTCGACCAGGTCCGGCTGGCACTGGTAGCGGCGCGGGGTACGTGAGCCCGGCGGCACATAGGAGTAACGGATACAGCCGATTTGGCGTCGCGCGACATGCACGCAACCGAGGAACAGGGTGTTTTGCGCGGTGGGTATCGTGTGGGTGGCGACTTCCCCGATCACGGTGCAGTCGGTGAAGGAGACTGCGGCGTGGGCCAGCGGCCAGTTGGGCGCGCCGACGGCCTCACGCTCGTAGGAGGTAGCGTCAATCACGCTGTCGGACAGTCTGATCGGGGTGGGATCGCTGGTCACTTCGTCGGTGTAGACCTGGATGGAGCCGAGGATGCTGCGTTCGACGATCACCTGTCCGCTGCACAGATAGATTTCCAGGCTGGGTTCGGCGGGGCGTCTCGGCGAGCAGTCCCCCGCCAGTCCCCACCCGGGCACCAATGTGCAGTCACGGATTTGCACCCGCTGCAATGGCCCTTCCACGTGTACGGGGCGCCCGGCCACCAGCAGACCGTCGAGCCGGAAACACCCTCCCGGGGAGGGTTTTTCACCGGGTGGATATTCGGGGCTCTCACCGGCGTCGCCGTTTTGGTTGTCGTCGTCGGATTCGCCGGTGTAGACGGTCAGGGAGTCGGGGGCGTTGCGTTGTTTGTCGACTAGGTAGATGACTGGGCGGGTGCGGTCGGCGGCGCGGATCTCCAGGCTCTGCCCGCGATGCAGGCCGATCGTCAGCTGCTCGACGTACACTTCGCTGTCAAGGATTTCGATCACGGCGACGGGTTTGTCGCCGCGGACGGTGATCCATTTCTCCAGTGCCGCTTCAATGCTGGTCACGATTTCGGGTCCGTCCTGCTTACGGACTGCCTGATAGAAGATGCGCGGCGCGGCGTCGTCCGCGTGGACGCTGGGCCGCGGTTCGTCGTCTTGATTGTCGGGTGGCGGCGGCATTGCCTCGAGCCGGCGCGGATATTCGCCGCCGCCGATGTCGGAGCTGAATCCGTAGTGGTAGCGAACCCACACCCCGTGTGGCAGGTGGCCGGGCGGGAACGCGAGCCGCCCCAATTCTGGGTCGATGGCCACGGTGCCCTTGACCGGGCGGTAGGACCAGTCGGTGAGGTCGGCGAGCACGAACTCGTCGATCCGCACCGGTCGCCGCCGGATGGTGTCGCGGACCCGGCTGCCCACTTCCACGTGGAAACTGCGTGTGGGACCGTAGTATTCGGCGAACCGGCGCGCCAGGATGTGTCGGCGGATCGGGATCGGCAGCGCGAGCTCCCCGGCGGCTGCGCGTTCCGGGTAGGTGAACAGCGGCGCGTCGTTGCCGAGCACGCTGAACGTGAACGAGGCGGGGCTGACCTCTTCGATGCACGCGGCCGGGCAGTCGGTCACCGGGTAGGCCCGCAACCGCCACACGAAGACACCCACTTCGGGGATGTTGTAGAGCCCTTGGCTGCGTGCGGAGTTGATCCGGCGGGTATCGACACTGTGCGCGATGGTGTCGAAGGGGCCGCCGAGCCGGTACAGCCGCTCGGTGTCGTGCAGGTCGGCCACCACCCCGCGATCCCGGTGCAGATAATTGAGGTTCTGAAACACCGCCAGCAGCCGGTAGAACTCCACCGCGTGCGCCGGCCAACCGGCCACATCGGCCGCCAGATCCTCCAGCAGCGACAGGGTTCCTTTGCGGCGGTGGGCGCGAATTACGTCGGCGACCTCGCGGCGCGGGATGAGGACGCGCACCTCCTCGGGGGCCGCCTGCGCCGCCTCCCCCGCGGCGCTGACCGGGCGATAGCCCACCAAGTCACCCAGGTACGGCACGGCCCAGTCGGCGGCAGTCTCGATGAACCAGTTGTCGTAAAGCCCGTCCAGGTCGTCTTGCACGATCGCGACCTGTTCGCTGATGACGCGCAGCAGATCCCGCAACGGGAAGCCGAGGTCCTCGTCACGGGACTGGTGGATAGCCGGCAGCAGCCGGTACAGCTGATCCCATCGCGCTACGGGCAGGGTCATAGCGCCTCCAGGACCAGCGTGTCGGGGGCCGACGGGCTCAGGATCAGCAGTTCGGCGGGTCGGATCGGCGCCGCACCGACGGTTGCGGTGGGATCGAAGCTGGCCAGCGCGGCGGGCACCACCGTGCGCACGCCCAGGTTCTTGGTGGGGTCGGGGGCCACGAGCTCGGATTCTCCCAGTGCGTCTAGGATTGTCAGGTCGGTGTAGAGCACGCCGGGCACCGATTGGATTGCGGCAAGCACTTCGGATTGCGCGACGCCCTGGCCGATGTCGCGGTGGCCGGGCCCGAAGGTGGTCAGCAGCCGGGCCCGCACGGTGGGTGCGACGTCGACCCAGGCGCGGTCGGGATCAATGTGGACCCGCGCAGACACGACCAGCGCCTTCAGTGTTCGCACCGCCACTTGCACTTCCTGGTTGGGGTCGCCGAGATCTCGCATGGCGGCCTGCAGGTTGATGGTGAGGTCGGAGGTGGCCGCGATGGGGGCGTCGTCGATTCCGGCGATGGTGACGTGCACGACGACGCGTCGCCCGTCGGGCAATTCGCTGGCGCTGGCGGCACCCACTCCAGCGAAGGCGGTGGCGAAGTCGGCGTAGTCCGAGACCGATACCAGCCGGTCGAGGGCCTGCACGCTGACTGCGGCGTTGCGGCGCACCGTGTCGCGGCGGTCGCGGTCGGCGCCGCCCGCCGCGGGCAGCGGGTTGGTGACTGCGGTGACGCCGAGCGGTTGATCGAGCGGCGTGATGATGCTGGCCGCCGCAGCGTTGCCGGAGGTGCCGATGCCGCTGCGGTATTGGGCCTGGATGTTTTCGATGCCGGTCGGTGGGCGGGCTGCTCCGAATACGACGGCGGAGTTGCCGTCGTCGTCGGTGTCGATGACGTAGCAGCGATCGTCGGGCCCGATGTCGAGCAGGCTGTCGGCCTGATGCCAGCGCACCGAGTCGACGAACACGTCGAGGGTGGCGCGTGCGCCGGCCGCGGTGGGCGCTGGCAGGTAGGTCAGCGGCGGCTGTTTGAGGGGGTAGCGGGCGAACGGCGTGCTCGGGTCGCCGGAGCCGAGGACTTCGCGGCGTGTTTCGCCGTGGGTGGCGCGTGCGACGTTGCCGTAGACGACCACGCTGGGGCGCCGGTAGGTGAAATGCAGCGGGGCCGCCAGCCGCACGAAGGTGTGTACGGTGTCGCCGGGCAGGTCGTCCGTCTTCTTCTTCGTGCCTGTGGCGGTGCCGTCCGACGACGGGATTTGTGTTGCGCGGTGTTCGACGGCGGCGACCATCACCAGTTCGGCGCCGTGTACACCGGTGGGGCCAGACCCGGTCGCGTCAGGATCCTGGGCCGCCTTGATCGCAGCGTCGGTGCGTTCCCCGGACACGATCAGCCACCGGCCAGGTCCGAGCTCCGGGTACAGGCCGTCCAGTTCGAGGGTGCCGCCGCACGTTGCGCTTGATGCGCCGGCATCGGGCAGTAACGTGGCCGATCGTTTGGAGCTGGAATCGTCTGGTAGGCAGCCGATATCGACGTCATCGAGCGACTCACCCGCCAGACTGAGGTTCTGAGGTTGGGCAAGGACCACGGTGTTGTCGAGCACGTCGTGCAGATGCAGATTGGCGTCGGGGGGCGGGTCACCGACAACAATCGTCGGCTCGTAAGGCCATGGCTTGTCCAGGGTAAGTCTCGTGACCTTGGTGGAGAGCCCCAAGACGCTGACCGTGACCGTGGTCACGTCCTTCACCGTGCGGAATGAAACTGGATCGACTTTTTTCGGCTGGCTCGTGTTGATGACCTGATTGATCAGCACGAGTTCACTGTCGGCAACGATGCCCGGGTACACGCCGTCGAGGTCGAGTGTGGTGCTGGATTTGTAATTCGGTGGTGCGATCGTGGGGTGGTTCTCGGGTGTGGGGTTTTCGCCGGGCCCGTCCACCTTCAGCGAGGTCACTTTCGGGTCGACGTAGCCGGTGACGTGTCCGTCTATGTATGTCGGGAACTTTGGTGCGGTGGCGCCGAACAGCATGGCGGACTGCCGCATCCGGGTGACCGCGGGTGGGTGGGGATTGGCGGCCGAGCTGTGCGCCAGAGCCGTGTCGAGGACACCGGCGACCTCGGGCACGATGTTGCCGAGCAGCGCGGTGACGCCCCCCTTGTCCGGGCTCAGCAGATCGCGCAGATCACGGCTGAGGAGAGCCTGGTCGCCGGGCGGTTGGGAGGCGGGCTTGCGCAGCGCCTCGACCAGTGGTTCCAGGCGTCTGGCCTGCTGGGGGTCGGGAATCTCCGCGGGAGTGATTCGCTCGGCATGGGTTGGTTGGGCGGGCAGGTTGGTTTCCCGCACCGCGACCGTGGCGGTGGTTCGGTTCGCGGGCGCATCGACGTCGACGGCGGTCACCTCGTAGATCGCCCACGTGTTGCCCTTGTCCAGCTGCAGCAGGATCCGGTCGCCGGTGCGGATGTCGGTGAGGTTGCCGGTGAATACCAGCCCGGTGGTGTCTGGCAGGGTGTGTGCGGTCAGCAGCGGTGGCTGGCTGCGCCGTATCGCCAGGGTGCTCAAATGGCCGTAGGCGATCAGGGGTTCGGCGGTTTCGAAGGTGGCCGGCAGCTGACCGGACGGCGCAAGCTGTTGGGCCTTGGTGCCGATCGGGATCGGCACGGTTTGCCCGGCGGTGACGGTGAATGCCAGGTAGGCGGTGGCCGACAGCCCCGGCCGCGGTGAGTAGCCGACCAGTTCGGCCAGGCGGCGCACCGAGAACTCTTCGGTGGCGGTGCGCAGGAATCCTTCGTTGGCGATGCGTTCGGTGTAGAAGGTGAGGACGTCGGCGATGGTCGCCCAGCCGTCGAGTAGCGCGAGCGCGAAGTCGGCGGGGTCGCGGGTGCTCAGCGCCGCCAGGGCGGGGAACTCGGCGCTGGCCAGGCGTGCGCGCATGCTGGCCAGGAACTGGGGATGG
>NZ_DATJPU010000171.1:0-2488 GCF_035506235.1 Mycobacterium sp. | reverse complement strand
CTGCGTGCCCTGCATCCCGGGGGCGACGACCCAGCCCGGTTCGTGGTTGCCATGCGAAAACGGTGTGTCGCGCGAAAAGATCCCCGGGACGGTGGTGTCTTTGTAGCCGGGCGGCGGGCGCAGCCGTTCCTCGGAGTAGGCTACCTCCTTGGGCAGGGCGGCCGCCGAGTTGAACCAGTTGACGCCCGCTGGGACGTAATTGAACTTGATGGCGTCCAGAACCGGAGCCAAATACTGCGCGCACAGCTCGGCAGAGTCCTGATAGCCCAGCCGGCTGCCGGCCTGGATGGCGCTGCAGATGAACTGCATGGGGTTGGCGAAGTTGGGGAACGCGAACAAGCCCACCAGCGAGCTGTGCAGGGGATGGTAGAGGTTGTTGAAGTTGCCCGCGAAGGTCGGCAACACGTGCAATGCCGTTTCCAGGCCGTCCCGCGCCTCGGGTTGCAGGAGCGTGGTGGTGACGTCGGCGAGGTTGCCCACGTCGTGGGTGAGCGCGGACCTGTTGTCGTTGACGAACTTTCGGGCATCCGCGAGCACGTCGTCGAGGCGGGTGACCGTGTCGGCCACGTCATGGTCGGACTTGGTGAACCAGCCGGTGAACTGGGCCAGGTTGTCGTTGAGCGCGACGAACTGCTGATCGTTCTGATACAGTGCGCTGACGAACTGGGCCAGGCTTCGCGTGATCGCGACGAAGTCCCCCCGGCCCTCGTTGAGCGCGGTCAACGCTTTCGACAGATTGTCCAGGGTCTCGTTGACCTGCGTGCCCTTTCCGGCCAGGTTGTCCGCGGCCGACTCGATGAGGTCGCCGAACGGCCCCTTCGGCTGCTGGGGTGTGGGGCCGAGCTGCCGCAGGATTCCGTTGATGGAATCGCGCAGCTGATCCCACTCGACGGGCACCTGGGTGCGCTCGATCGGGATCACGTCACCGTCGCCCAGCACCGGTCCGCCGCTGTAGGGTGGTGACAGCTGGATGGTGCGCGAGGCGACCAGGCTGGGGTTGAGGATCGATGCGGTGGCCTTGGCGGGCACCCGGTACTTGTTGTTGTAGTGCAACGTGACTCGCATCCTGTCACCCGCCGGCTCGATCTTGTCGATCGAACCGACCCGCACGCCCATGATCTGAACTTTGTCGCCCGGGTACAGCGCGAGGGTCTCGGAAAAATACGCGACGACGGTCGTGGTGGTCAGTTTCCGGTAGAGCTGCGCTCCGGCGACGACCGCGATTATTACGAAGACCGCCGCCAACACCCCGACGAGCACCGCCCTGGCGGACACTTTCGGCAGTCGGAGGCTGCGAATGTCGAAGATGGTGCTCATCGGTTGCCACCGCCTGTCCCGTCGGGCGTGACGAACGGGGCCGGCAGCTGCGGCCCGGGTCCCGGTGGCGCCGGTGGCCCCTCGGGCAGGCCCGGCGCCAACGTCGACGGCGGCGGGGTCGGGCCGGCCGGTTGCAGGTTCTCGGTGCGCGCCCCCGGCGGCGCGTGCGCGGGCAGCGGCACCGGGGCGCCGGGAACGTCCGGCGGTGCCTCGCCGGGCCGGCCCGCGCTGGGTGCACCGGGCGTCGGCGGCAGCCCCGCGGGGTTGGGCGGTGACGTCGCCACGTCGAGCGGCGCCGGAAAACCGCCGAGAACCGGGCCGAACGGGCCCTGCTCGGAAAGCGCGCAGGGCAACGGATTTCCGGGCCGCGGCGGGCTGTCGGCCGCCGGCGTGTAGGAACACGGCGATCCCGGGGGAACGGCCGGTTGCGGGTGATCCGGCGTGCCCTCCAGCACCGGCGGCGCCGGCGGTGGCGCGCCGTTGGGGAGCCGGCCGCCGTTGGGGTCCGGCCACCGGAACGCCGGCAGGCCGGCGCTGCGCCAGAAGTTCTCCGGGTCGATGCCCCGCTTCTTGAATGCCGCGTCAACCCACGGCTGGAGCATCTGGGGGGGAAGCAGATTCACCACCATCGCCTTGAAGAACGGCCCCGAGGCGACGGCCTCGGTCAGGGATGCGGTGTACCTGCTGAGCAGCATCAGCACCTCGGCCAGTTCTTTCTTGCGCTTGACCAGCTCGTCGCTGACCGTGCCCAACTGCTGCAGCACACGGTGGGCGTTGGGGTTTTCCTTGATCAGGCCGGACACCTGGGTTGACACCGATGACACGTTGCTCAGCAGAATGCTCAGCGCCTGACTGCGCTGCCGGAACGCGGCCAGCAGCGTGTTGGCATTGACCAGCAACCCGTCGACCTGTTCGCTGCGGTCGCCCAGCACGCGGGCGACCTTGTCGGCGTTGGCCAGCAGCTGCTTGATCTGATCGTCCCGCTTGCCGAGGGTGTCGGAGAATCTGGCCACCCCGTCGAGCGCGGCGCTCAGGTGCGGCGCGGTCTGATCGAACGTCTCGGACAACACGTTCAGCGACCGTTTGACGACGTCGATGTTCCAGTCCGTCGCCGCCTTCGTGACATCGACGAACGCGTCGTAGATCTGGTACGGCGTGGTGGTCTGACCCG
>NZ_DATJPU010000170.1:0-4024 GCF_035506235.1 Mycobacterium sp. | reverse complement strand
TTGTACTGGCACGAGAACTATTATGTACTAGGACAAAAGCGAGAACAATCCGTTGGAAACCGCATACCGTCCCACGCCCCGGACCACGCCCACCCGATACCGGGAGCGCGCCGACTACGAGCGCGCGACCGTGCACGAGATCCTGGACGAGGCGCTGATCTGCCACCTGGGCTACCTCGGCGCCGGCGGGCCGGTGGTCTTGCCCACGACGCACGCCCGCCTCGGTGAGACCCTCTACCTGCACGGTTCGACCGGCGGCGGGCCGATGCTGGCGGCGGCCAGGGCCCCGTCGGGCCTGCCGGTTTGCGCCACCGCCACCCTGCTCGACGGGCTGGTGCTGGCCCGCGCGGCGATGCATCACTCGGTGAACTTCCGATCGGTGGTGGTGCTGGGCGACGCGCGCGTGGTCGATGATCCCGCGGAGAAGTTGCGCGCGCTGCGCTGCCTGCTCGACCACATCCGGCCCGGGCGTGCGGACGACTGCCGGACGCCCAACGCGCGCGAACTCGCCGCCACCGGCGTGTTGGCCCTCGACCTCGTCGAGGTGTCGGCCAAGCTGCGCACCGGCAGTCCCGTCGACGATCCGGAAGACACCGCGCTGCCGCACTGGGCCGGCGTGGTGCCGCTGGGCCTGACGGCCGGAACGCCGGTGCCCGCCGCCGACCTCGATCCCGCTACCCCGCTGCCCGCCTACTTGCGGTAGCCGCGAAGGTGTCGGTACGGCGACACGCCGCGAAACCTGTGCAACCGCGCACCCTCGCGGCCGAAGGCGCGACGCCTAGAGCAGGTAGCGGTAGGCCGGCGAACCGGGCTCGAGGGCCTCGACGTGGATCTCCGTCGCCCGCATCCGTGCCAGCAGCCCGTCCAAACCCGCCGCCGATCCCAGCTCGATGCCGACCAGCGCCTCGCCGGTCTCCCGGTTGTTGCGCTTGACGTACTCGAACAGCGTGATGTCGTCGTTCGGGCCGAGCACCTCGTCGAGGAAGCGGCGCAGCGCGCCCGGCTCCTGCGGGAAGTCCACCAGGAAGTAGTGCTTGAGCCCGAGGTGCACCAGTGAGCGCTCCAGCACCTCGCCGTAGCGCGACACGTCGTTGTTACCGCCCGAGATCAGGCACACCACGGTCGACCCGGGTTCGACGTCCGCCTCCAGCAGGCCCGCGACCGCCAGCGCGCCCGCCGGCTCGGCGATGATGCCCTCGTTCTGATACAGGTCCAGCATGGCGGTGCACACCGCCCCCTCGTCGACCGTGGTGATCGACACCATGTCGCCGGCGGCGGCCAGCGCGGCGTAGGTCAGCGTTCCCGCCCGCCGCACGGCGGCGCCGTCGACGAACTGGTCGACGTAGTCCAGCGTGACCGGCTCGCCGGCCGCCAGCGCGGCCATCATCGCCGCCGCGCCCGCCGGCTCGATGCCCAGCACCGCGGTGTTCGTGGTCCGCTCGGCCAGGTAGGTGGTGATGCCGGCGATGCAGCCGCCGCCGCCCACCGGGACCACCACCAGGTCCGGCTCGGCGTCGAGTTGCTCGAGCAGTTCGACGGCGATGGTGCCCTGGCCGGCGATGGTGCGCAGGTCGTCGTACGGGGGAACCAGCGTGGCGCCGGTGCGTTCGACGTCGGCGAGCGCCGCCTCGGCGGCCAGGTCGTAGGTCGAGCCGCCCACGATCAGCTCGATGAACTCCCCGCCGTGATAACGGATCCGGTCGCGCTTCTGTTTGGGCGTCTTGGCCGGCACGTAGACGCGGCCGTGCACCCCCAGCGCCCGGCAGGCGTAAGCGAAGCCCTGCGCGTGGTTGCCCGCCGACGAGCACACCACGCCCGCGGCCAGCTCCTCCCCGGACAGCTGCACCAGCAGGTTGTAGGCGCCGCGCAGCTTGTAGGAGCGCACCACCTGCAGGTCTTCGCGCTTGAGGTAGACCTGCGCGCCGGTGATCGCCGACAGCCGATCGCTCGGCTGCAACGGGGTGGGCGCGACCACCGGGGCGATCCGCTGCGCCGCCGCGTCGATGTCAGCCGCGCACAGCGGCGACCGGCTCGGACTCTGGCTCAGTTCAGCGGACACCGATCAATGGTCCCATGCCAGCCGGCTGGGAAAATCAGCTGACCGGGGTCAGGACGAACACCGGGATCTGCCGGTCGGTCTTCTTCTGGTAGTCGGCGTAGTCGGGAAAGGCCTCGACGGCGCGCTCCCACCAGGTGGCCTTCTCGTCGCCGAACACCTCGCGGGCGTCGTAATCGCGGGTGACGCCGCCGTCCTGCAGCTCGACGCGCGGGTTCTTCTTGACGTTGTGATACCAGACCGGGTGCTTCGGGGCGCCGCCGAGCGACGCGACGATCGCGTACTCGCCGTCGTGCTCGACGCGCATGAGCGGGGTCTTGCGGAGCTTCCCGGTCTTGGCCCCGACGGTGGTCAGCAGGATGATGGGTTTCCCCTTCATGTCCGCGGCCTCGGTTCCTCCGGATTCGGCGTACTTGTCGGCCTGTTCGCGAGACCAATCCCACGGGCTGGGCGCGTATTCACCTGTCAGCGGCATGCTCCCCACCTTAAGGCGTGCCGCGGCGGGCAGCGGAAGGGTCGCAGCTGGACAGCACGACCCGCCGGGCGAGCTCCGCGATGGTGTTGACGCGCCTGATGGCCCTGGCGATCTCGTCGGCGAAGTCGCGCCGCCGCTGGGCGACGTCCGGACGCTCGAACGCGTCCACCAGCTCGCGGTGCCGCGCCAGTCGCAGCGCGGTCTTGAACAACTCCATCGACCGCGACTCGGCGCTGGCGATCCGGCGCTGCAGCTCCCACTGCTTGCCCACTTCGAGGCACTCGGCGAGAAACTCGTCCTCGTCGAACGATTCGTCCTCCAGCGCAGCCAGCCGGTCGGCGACGATGTGGTAGGCGTCCAGGAACGGGCGCAGCACCAGGTGCGCCAGCAGCAGGTCGGCCTTTTCCAGCAGCCCGCGCACATCAGCCGCCGGGACGGCCCTGGTGGTGTCTTGCACCCGCCCGATCAGGCGCACCTCGTCGGCGAGGTCCTTCTCGAACTGCGCGCGCGCCGAGAACAAGAACTCGAACTTCAGCAACTCGCGCAGGCTCAGCGCCTCGTCGCGCACCGTCGTCGGCAACACCAGGCGATCGACGGAATTTTCGGCGTCCTCTATGGCCGCCAGCAACGCCGTCTCGGCGATCGCGCGATCGACCAGAATGTGGATCGCGGTGTTGCGGTAGAACGCCGCGACCAGGTGGTGATCGGCCCCGATCCCCCAGACCGGTTCGGTGCCGGAGTCGTAGACGCTGACCACGCCCGAGGCGACGAGCTGATGCAGCGTCCAGCGGATGGTCGAGCGGTTCGTCAGGTCCGCGGCGCCGGCCACCGTCCAGTTGCGCGCCGCGATGTAGCTGGCCAGCGGCCGCACGGTGGCCAGCACCTCGCTGATGGACAGCGAGCGGTCGGCGCCCAGCAGCGCGAGGCTGACCACCGCGGTCGGGGTGACGGGCGTGGCGCGGTTGATCCGGTGTTCGACGTCCAGCGCGATGCGTTCGATCTCGGTGCCCGTGCCGGGCGCCGACGTGTCCGAGGCGCGCAGTTCCTCGAGGCGCTTGCGCAGCGGCAGCGGTTCGCCGAAGTCCAGGTAGGCGCGGCCCAGGCGCTCCCCCTGCTGCCGCGCCAGCCGGACCAGGAAACGGAAGTCCTCCGGTCGTTTGGCGGCACCGTAGGCCTCGGTGGTCATGGCCTCCACCTCGTGCAGCTGGTCGTACACGATGGACGTCGGCACCAAATAGACTTCGGGACCGTCGATTTCGTCGACGGCGTCGGTGATGTAGCGCAGGATGCCGTACACCGGGGGCCGCAGCTTGCCGGTCCTGGTCCGGCCCCCTTCGATCGACCAGGTCAGGTTGGCGTGGTTCTGCACCAGCTGCGCGGCGTAGGCGCGCAGCGCGAACCGGTAGACCGGAATGTCCTTGGTCTGTCGCCGGATGAAGATGGTGCCGGTGCGCTTGGCCCAGGCGCCCATCGGGAAGAAGTTCAGGTTGGCG
>NZ_DATJPU010000169.1:0-25535 GCF_035506235.1 Mycobacterium sp. | reverse complement strand
ACCTTTCCGAATTGGTTGCGCGGCAGCGCGTCGACGATCACCAGGCGCTCGGGATGTTTATAGCGGCTCAGCCCTTGCGAACGGCAGTGCCGCACCAGGGATTCCAACGAGACAACGTCATCCGGTGCGGGCACCACCACGGCGCACACGCGCTCGCCGGTGCGCCGGTCGGGCACTCCGATGACCGCGACGTCAGCGACCGCGGGATGGGTGGCCAGCGCGTTCTCCACCTCGAGGGCCGAGACATTCTCGGCGTTGCGGATGATCGCATCCTTGATCCGGCCCGTGACGCGGACGTTGCCGTTCGCGTCGATCACCCCGAGATCGCCGGTGCGCAGCCAGCCGTCCGCGTCGAACGCGTCGGCGTCGAGCGTGGGGTCGGCGTAGCCCAGGAAGCACTGGGGCCCCTTGAGCCGAAGCTCGCCCTCCTGCCCGGCGGGCAGTTCCATTTCCCCGTTGTCGACCACCCGGACGCTGACGCCGGGCCCCGGCGCGCCGACGGTGTGGTCGAGGACCTCCGGCGCGGCGGCCAGCGACGGCGAGGTGGCCACCGGGAATTCGGTGAGCCCCCACGCGTTGGCGATGCCGGGCACTCCGAAGGTTTCGCGCACCTGATGCCCCAGTTCGGCGGTGATGGGTGCGCCGCCCGCCAGGCCGCCCCGCACGAACGGGAACAGGGGCTCGTCCCCGTGGTCCCGCTGGGCCTCGAGGAACGCCAGGAAGAAAGGTGTCGCCATGCCCAGGAAGGTCGGGTTGTGCGCCGCGATGGACAGCGGCGTGGTGGCCGGGTCGAACACCTCGAACAGCGCCAACCGCATGCCGGTCAACAGGGCGGCGGCCAGCATCACGGCGCCGCCGATATGGGCGATGGGAAAGGCGACGGGATCCACGTCGCCACTCGTGATTCCGATCTTGTCCACCAAGCCCGCCGCGGGCGCCATCACCGACGCGTCGCTGTGCCGGATCCCTTTGGGTGACGCGGTCGTCCCCGACGAGTAGTAGATCCACCGAGTGCCGCCCGTGGGCCCCGGCGGCGGCGCGAGACCATCGGTGCCCGCGCGGGGCAGCCGAATCTCGCCGGCGGCCGGCGGCGTGGCCAGATCGACGGTGATGACCTCGAACCCTCGCTCCGCAGACAGTGCCCGCGCCAGCTCACCGTAGTCGAATCCGTGCCAAAACCCAGGCACCACAAGGAATTCCGACGACAGCTGCGCGGTGATGAAGCCTACCTCATGCTCACGCAATATCGGGATGATCGGGTTCTGCACCGCGCCAAGGCGCGCCAGCGCCGCCATCACGACCGTGGCTTCGAACGTGGTCGGCAGCTGCCACGACACGACCGTTCCCGCGCCGATCCCCCGCTCGGCGAACGCCGCAGCCGTCGCGCACGCTGCGTCGCGGAGCTGACGTGCGGTGAGGGTGCGTCCATGGTCGTCGGCGAGCAGCAACCGGTCCGGCCCTCGCTGCGCCGCCTCGGCGATCAGCCCCCAGTAGGTGGCGTCGCTCGCGGCCGTCATTTGGCAGGCAGCTTGGAGATCGGGCGGAATCCCGAGTGCGCGATCGCGACGGACACGGCACTGCCGATGGGGCCCTTTCGGTCGACCAGCACGGCCGAGCCGCTGGCCACGCCGTCGTGGCTGTGATGGGTGAGCGAGGCCAGACCGATGTATGGCCCGTCCGGCAGCCGGGTCAGCGTGAGGGTGTAGTCGACGTTGATGAACTGCAAACCGCTTGTGCCCCAATTGGCGAGCGACGCCGTGATGTCGGCGCCCATCGCCGCGCGGGTGAAGGCGCCGAGCGGTTCGCCGTCGATGAGCGGGCGCGTCTCTTGCAGCCAGGTGTATTTGGGGCCGCGGCGATCCGCCCAGTCCGGGTCGGGGTTCTGAATTTCGGTGCCCCAGCCGTAGGTTCGCATGAACAGCGACGGTTGCGCGCCGTCGTCGACGGGCAGTCGGCATCTGGACCAGCGGTGACCACACGTCGCCCTCGGGCTGCGGGCCGCGCCGCAGAAACAGCGCGCTCCCCCGTGCGACGGGGGCGCCGCACTGGGTGAGAACGGCCTCGACGAGCCGCAATCGCCGGCGGTCGTGGTGCACGTGCGTTTGCACCTCGATCGGTTCCAGCGCGGTGGGCGCGGGAAGGTCGACGGTCAGGCGCGCGGGTTGTAGTCCCGGGTCGTCGACGGCGCGTTCGACCGCCCAGCCCAGGAGACCCCCCACCACGTGGCCGCTGATCGACGGACCCCATCCGCCTCGCGCGATTTCGTTTGGCACGAAACGGTTTTCGTCGCGCAGAAAGTATGGCATCGGCGCGGCCGGATCGACGTCATCCGGCACGGTTTTCGTCTCGGTCAATGCACGGCTCTTCCGGGGTTAAGGACGGCAACGGTAGATATTACAGTTCCCGTTCCAGTCCCGATGCCCGGCAACGGTGACCGGGGCGGTCAGGCGATCGCGGCGCCCACCACATGACCGATCGCGTACGTGATCGCCAGGGCGAGCCCGCCGCCGATGACGTTGCGGAGCACCGCCCGGCCCGGCGGCGCACCGCCCAATCCCGCCGACACCGCCCCGGTGAGCACCAGGGCCAGAAGTACGGCCACGACGGTCGCCGGGATCCGCCACGCCGCCGGGGATGCCAAGATCACGATCAACGGCAACAAAGCACCCACCGTGAACGACAGCGCCGAGGACAGCGCAGCCTGCCAGGGATTGGTCAGCTCACCGGGGTCGATACCGAGCTCGACCTCGGCATGGGCGAGGAAGGGATTGTGGTCGGTGAGCTCCTCGGCCACGGTGCGCGCGGTCGCCGCCGACAAACCCTTGCCTTCGTACAGCGTGGCGAGCTCGTCCAATTCCGCGGCCGGGTCGTCGCGCAACTCCTGAAGTTCCTTGGTCAGCAGCGCCTGTTCGGTGTCGCGCTGGGTGCTGACGGAGACGTATTCGCCCAGCGCCATCGACACAGCTCCGGCCGCCAGGCCGGCGATTCCGGCGGTCAGGATCGGGCCGCGTTCCGTCGTCGCCGCCGCGACGCCCACGACAATGCCCGCGATCGAGACGATGCCGTCGTTGGCGCCCAGCACTCCGGCGCGCAGCCAATTCAGCTTCGACGAGACCGATCCCACATGGGGTTCGGCCGGATGGGAGGTAGCCGACACGACCGCCACGATATACACCAAAACCGGTTCCTACCAGCAAATATAGGCTAGCCAAAGCGAGCGCAGGCTTGCCTTACCGGGCGTCTTCGGCGCCACGAAGCCGCCCAAAAGTTGCGCATGGGCTCGTCACAGCGGATCCATAGACGCGCTATCTAGCGTGTGGGTTGTTGGGGGGTTCTAGGAACTCACTTATAGACAGGTGAAGGACTATGAAATTAAAGCAATTCATCGCGGGGGGAACCATCGCCGGCGCGCTTGGCGCCGCCGCGTTGGGCGCGGGCGCCGGTTCGGCGTTCGCCGCTCCGGGACCGCCGCCGCCGGCCCCCGGTAACCACGGCGCCCCGGCGCCGGGCGATCACCGTCCGGCCGGACCGAATGATCCGGGTGGGCCCGACAATCCTGGCGGACCTCCCGGTGGCCCGGGCGGACCGGATCACCAAGGCGGTCCCGGTGGCCCCGGTGGACCGGGCGGACCCCCGCCAGACCATCCCGGCGGCCCCGGCGGGCCCGATCATCCCGGCGGGCCCGGCGGGCCCGATCATCCCGGCGGTCCCGGCGGGCCGGGCGGTCCCGGTGGCCCGGGCGGGCCATGGCGTGGCGATCCCCAGCGCGGCTACTTCCACGGCGCCCCGTGGGGAGACGGGCCGGGCCCTTGGGGATACGGCCCACCGCCACGGCCGGCGTGGGATAGGCCGCTTCCGCCGCCCGGCGGGCCGTGGGGGTATGGCCCCATCAACTACTACGGCTACGACGAGACGCCCGTCTGGGATCCCGGATTCAACCAGTGGGGCTTCTGGTTCTTCGGGGTCTGGATCCCGCTGTAAAGACCAAACCATGCGATGCCCGCCCCACCGGTCGGCGGGGCGGGCATCCGCGGGATCCGTCGCTGTCAGGCCACGTTGGGCTTGATCTCCTCGATCACCCAGTCGGCGTAGTCGAGATATTCGTCGATCCCGCGCACGGCGGGGACGGGCACCGCGCTGAAGGTCACCCCAAGTTCGGCGAGCCGATTCAGGCGATCGATGATCTCCTGGGCGCTCATCCCGGGACGTGCGCGTGGATCCTTCACGACGCGATGCCCCTCACCGACACGGTTGGTGCCCAGCCCATGCATGACCTCGAAAGGCCGCCCGTCATAGCCGGGCTGGCTCTTGAGGAACTCGACACGTTCGGCGATCTTTTCCGGCGGGGTCAAAAACGGCCACCAGCCGGAGGCGAATCGCGCCGCGCGCTTGAGGGCGGCATCGGCGTCGCCTCCGACCCAAACCGGAGGGTGGGGTTCCTGAACGGGTTTGGGCTCGAACGCCATGTCATGGAAGGAGACGTATTTGCCCTCGAAATGGGGTGATTCGCTGGTCCACAGTTCGATGATCGCCTCGAGGTACTCGTCGGCGATGCGGCCGCGTTCTCCGAACGGCACACCGAGGAAGTCGAATTCGCGTTCCAGCCAACCGACACCGAAGGTGACCATCATGCGCCCGCTGCTCATCCAGTCGGCGGTCGCCAGCGCCTTGGCGAGCACGATCGGATGCTGCAGCGGCAGCACCGTGACGCACGAATTCAGCCGGATCGTCTCGGTGGCTCCCGCGATGTAGGCCTGTGCGACCGTCGACTGGAGGTAATGCGGACCGGACAATTCGACGTGGTCGGTGGGGATGACGAAATGCTCGGGGATCGCGATCATGTCGTAGCCCATTGCCTCGGCGCGCTTGACCATTCGGGTTTGGTCTGCGCCGGTGACGGCGGCTTCCCACGGTTGGGTGATTGCCTTGAGACGCAGCATGTGCGGTAGTGGGAAGGCGAACTTCACTTGGGCTCCCGGCGTGCAGTGGTCGTCACCGTGAGAATAGGCAGCGTTCTCACGATGGGGCGCTTCGGCACCAGCCAGCGGTCCCGATCGCCTGCTAACCGGCATTTCGGGACAAGCCGCCAGCGACAAAAGCCATTGTTCAGTGGCGTCGCCACGCACCATATCGATGGGCTTTTACGGATCCGATGGCCTTGGGTGCAGAATGGCCTCGACGCAGTGCAAGAAGGTAGGTGCGCCCTTGATTGAGGCTGTCGACTTTCGTCTGCTGTTCGAGGCGGCTCCCGGCCTTCTCCTGGTGCTCGATCCAGGCTTGCACATCGTGGCCGTCACCGATGCGTACGTGCAAGCGACACTGACCGAGCGGGCGCATATTCTGGGGCGCCGCATCTTCGACGTCTTCCCCGATAACCCACACGATCCCGACGCCGAGGGGGTGCGAAACCTGCGGGCGTCGCTGGATCGCGTCGTGCGCGATCGAGTCGTCGACTCGATGCCGGTGCAGCGCTACGACGTCCAGCGATCGGACGGCGATTTCGAGGAACGATTCTGGAGCCCCACCAACACACCGGTCCTGGACTCCGCCGGCAACGTGCGCTACATCATCCACCGCGTGGAAGACGTCACCGAGTTCATGCGTCTCCAGGCAGCCGACGTCGCCCAGCGGCAAGAGACGGCCGCACTGCGCGCCAAGACCCGGCAGATGGAGCAGGAGGTCTTCACCCGCGCCCACGAAGTGGCCGGGGCAAGCCGACAACTCAAGGAAGCCAACGCCGAGTTGGCCGATCTCTACACCCGGGCCAAGGAACTCGACGATCTGAAGAGCCAGTTTTTCGCCAACGTCAGCCACGAACTTCGCACGCCGCTGATGCTGATCTTGGAGCCCGCCCGCAAGCTGCTCGCCGCGACCGCGCCGCCCGACCCCGGACATGCCGATCTCGAACTGATCGCGCGCAACGCACAGTTGTTGCTCCGCCACGTCAACAACCTGCTCGACGCCGCCCGGCTGGAAGCCGGTGCCGTACAACCGAATTACACCCAGGTCGATGTCGCCGAGCATGTTCGCCTCGGCGCATCCCTTTTCGAATCACTTGCCGTCGACCGCGACATCGAATTCAGCGTCCACTCGGACGAACCCGTCACCGCCGCAGTCGACCCCGAACACCTGCAACAGATCCTGGTGAATTTGTTGTCCAACGCATTCAAATTCACCCAGCCGGGTGGCGCGGTGTGCTGCTCGGTCTCGCCCGGCGCCGACGATCGAGTCATCATCGAGATCGCCGACAGTGGGCCCGGGATACCGCTCGAACAGCGAGCGGCCGTCTTCGACCGATTCCGGCAGGTCGAGGGCGGTCCCACCCGCGCCGTCGGCGGGACCGGCTTGGGACTGAGCATCGTCCGAGACCTGGCGGGATTGCACCGCGGTCGTGTGACCATCACCGACGCCCCGGAAGGCGGAGCGCTGGTGATCGTGGACCTCCCACGCGCCGCACCCGCGGGCCTGCCGGTGCACGAAGCCGATACCCGTGGCGCTGACCCCGCCAGCGCCAGTGCCGCCGGGGCGATCGCCGAACTGACCCGCGCCTCGAACGCACCGGCTGAGCCGGACGTCGCGGATTCCAAACCTGTCATCGTCGTGATCGAAGACAATGCCGATCTCAATGCCTTTGTGTGCCAAGCATTATCGCACCGATATCGGGTCAAGCCGGCATTCGACGGCCGGTCCGGCTTGGAGCTGGTGCGCTCGCACCGACCGGATCTGGTCGTGTGCGACGTCATGATGCCGCAGCTCAGCGGGGACCAGCTGCTGACGGAGGTGCGAACCGATCCGGTGCTCGCCAATACACCGGTGCTGATACTCACCGCTCGCGCCGACGATCGATACCGGCTGGCATTGCTGGAGGCCGGCGCCAACGATTACCTGCCGAAGCCATTCCAGCTTGGCGAACTGCAAGTGCGCGTGGACAACCTGGTGAATCTGCGGCGCGCCGAAGCCCGCTTACGGACCGTGCGAGTCGCGAACGAACGCGAACGTATCGCGCTCGAATTGCACCGCACCGTCATCCAGCGGCTGTTCGCGATCAGCCTGAAACTCAGCGGCGCCTTGCCGTTGGCCCGAGTCCCGGCCGTCACAAATCGCATCGGCGAGGCGGTCACCGAACTCGACGCCGTCATGAACGAGGTTCGCAACGCCATCAACCAACTCGACATACCGGCCGGCGACAACACCAGCTTTCGTCTGCGCATGTCCGAATTGATCGGCGAGGCATCCGAAACCCTGGACGCAGGATTCCAGGTCTCCTTCGCCGGCCCACTCGACAGCATCGACAACGCCATCACCGGCGCCGTCTACGACGCTGTGCGCCCGCTGATTACGGCAATTCTTCGGCACGCGACCGCCGACGAGGTCGAGCTACAGGCCAGGTACGACAACGACCTCGTCGTCACGGTGATCGAGAAGTCCAGCGCCGGCGCCGGTCCGGCCGGGCCCACCGACCGGGCGGACCTGCTCCCCCGGCAGCTCATCGAGCGCGGAACACGACTGGACATCACGACACCGGCCGCCGGTGAGACGGCGTGGACCTGGACAATCCCCATACCAGTCAGACGGCACGCCGACAAGTGAGCCCGACCCAGGACCTGGTTCTGGGACTTATGGCCCCGGCTTCGGGGCCCTTGGCCACGCCCACGCGGTGCTGTGTGGCCCTCGTTTGCGGTGTTTCGGTAACGAAACATTGAGGTCACGGTTTGGGCTGTCGACTACACAGGAGTGACCTCGCATGACCGCTGTTCGTGCTTACGCAATCGCGATCGCCACACTGGCCGGCGCGTGCGCCGTGCTAGCGCTCGCCGTGGGCTCACCGCTTCAGTTCGGTATCGCACTGGCGCTGTGCGGCGCAGGATGGATCGCCGCGGACTTCATCGAATGGGCGCACGCCCCACGGGTCTGCGCGATCCCGGTGTCACCGCTCGGTCGCGGCTACAGCGCCGACCACGTGGTGTTCGCCGGGGGCGCCGGGCACAGCTTGCCCGCCGCGTCCCGAGCGGAGATCCGACTGGCCGCCTGAAGGTGCCAACGGCATATATGTGCAGCCAAAATATAGCAGAGCTGCTATATTTTGGTATGGCCTCCTACGGCGGCGATTTGATCCACGAGGCCCGGCGGCGCGCACGCCTCACCCAGGCCCAGTTGGCAAGCCGAGCCGGTACGACGCAATCGGCGATCGCGCGCTGGGAGTCCGGCCGCACCGCCGTCAGCCTCGACGACGTCCGTCGATTGGTGCGCTTGTGCGGCTTCGAACTCGAGCTGATGCTCGTGCCGCGCGACGACAGCGACATGGCCCAGGCGACTCGGCTTACGGATCTAAGCGGCCAGGAGCGCATGGATCGGCATGCCCGGGTGGCGCGGCAGCTCACTGCACTGCGGCAGGCCGGACGGGACTGAGATGGAACTCGACCTACCCCGCATCCTCGAGATTCTGCACCGGCACAAGGTCGCTTACGTTCTCATCGGCGGCCTCGCCGCGGTCTACCACGGGTCGCCTTTTCCGACGGAGGACGCCGACATCACCCCCGAATTGGGCCGGCGAAACCTCGACAGGCTCGCTGCCGCGCTGCGTGAACTCAACGCGCGGATCCGCACGGACTCCGAGCCGAGCGGCCTGCCGTTCGCCAGTGACGGTGCAGCGTTGGCCGCCGCTGAAACGTGGAACCTCGCAACGGACGCCGGCGATCTCGACGTGAGCTTTACGCCTTCTGGCACAAGCGGATATCGTGACTTGCGCCGCGATGCGGCCGACGTCCAGCTCTACGGCGTGACCGTACGCATCGCTTCGCTCAGGGACGTCATCCGCTCAAAGCAGGCAGCCAACCGACCGAAGGATCAGCGGACGTTACCGACCCTTCGGGAGATTCTTGCACGACGGCGGGACTAACTCTTGGTGCCGACGGTGACCAGGTCGGAAACGATCCGGGTCCAGATCGGTCGCGGAATGCGGTGCTGATCGGTGACGGTGAACCCGGCGCCCTCGAACAAACTGCGCATCTCGGCGGGCGACGCGTTGTGCTGCGGTTTCCACCGATTGGTCGCGGGCGCCTGCAGCAACGCTTGCCGGGTGCTCAAAGCCGAGACCGCCACCAGCCCGCCGGGCGCCAGCACGCGGTGGAATTCCCGCAAGGCCGCCGGCTGGTCGAAGAAATGAAACGCCGAGGTCGTCACGACGGCGTCGAGCGCCCCGTCGTCGAAGGGCAGCTGCTCGGCCGGGCCGCGCAACCACTGCACCCGGTCGGACCTGGCGCGGGCCTGGGCGAGCATGCCGTCGGACATGTCGACGCCATAGATCTCGTCGGGATGCAGTTCGCGCTCGATTCGATCGCTGAGAATGCCGGTGCCGCAGGCGATGTCAGCGATCTTGCGGGCGTTGTGGGCGCGCAGCTGGGCGATCACCTCGTCGTGCGGCGGGCGGTACACCCACTGCTGCAGGAACGGGAGGTCGTAGGCCGGGGCGAGGAAGCTCCACATCCGGGTGACCGCGTCGTTGAGCCCGCGGCGTTGCGCTGCCGTCATCCGCCCAGTATGGAGGTGTAGTAAATCGTGTCGGCCACCGACACCGAGTCGTTGGTCTGGGGGATCTCCGCAAGGCCGCTGTCGGCCAGCAGCTGACTCATCGGGGTGCCGGCCGTGCGCCATCCCAGACCCTGCAGATAGACCTCCACGTCGTTGCGCTCGCCCTCGAAGCCCAGATCGGCGAACTCCAGGTCGAGGCCGTGCTCACGCCACTTGACGGCGGCCCTGCGCATCGTCTCGCGCGCGCGCTCGCGGTCCCGATCCGGCAGGTCGGGGACGGCCTCGCAGGCCAGCCGGCTGCCGTCGGCGCTGAGCGCGGTGATGTTGTCCAGCAGCCGGTCCTGGGCTTCCGGCGGCAGGTAGCCGAACAGGCCCTCGGCGATCCAGGCGGTGGGCCGGTGTGGGTCGAAACACGCTTCCCGCAGGGCCTTCGGCCAATCACGGCGCAAATCGATTGCGACGGTGCGCAAGTCGGCCCCCGGGGCCGCACCCAGCCCGGCCAGGGTCGTGGCCTTGAACTCGATGACCTGAGGCTGGTCGATTTCGAACAAGGTCAGATCCGCCGGCCACGCCAACCGGTAGGCACGCGCGTCGAGACCCGACGCCAGGATCACGGCCTGCCGGATCCCGGCGTCGATCGCGCCCTGGAAGAACGAGTCGAAGAAGCGGGTGCGCGCGGCCATCGCGTCGGGCATGTGCTCGAGCTTCCAGCCCGACTCATGGTCGTCGACGTCGGCGGCGCTGAGGTCGCCGCTGACCCACCGCGTGAAGAACTCCACGCCGACGGCGCGCACCAGCGGTTCGGCGAAAGGATCCTCGATCAGTGGGTTGTCGGCCTTGGTGGCGATCGCCCGGGCCGCCGCGACCATCGTGGCCGTCACGCCCACGCTGGTGGACAGATCCCAGGTGTCGTCGTCTGTGCGTGGCATGCGCCTACTCTTCGGTGTCGGAATTCAAGCTTTACTTAGTCAGTTTAACGACTGCTGGAAACTGCGGCTTCCCGGGCATCGGTGTGCGCTGACGGCTTTGCGTATGAAGCCAGGGCGGAATTTCGGCGATTTTCCCGCCCAGGACTCACCCGGAAAGCCCGGGGCGCACACTCGCCCATGAATTAGTGGTGGCCGGGTCCGCCCGGTCCGCCGGGACCACCCGGCCCACCGGGACCACCCGGGCCGCCGGGGCCTCCCGGTCCGCCGGGTCCGTTTGCGGTCGGAAGCCAGAACACGCATTGATTCAAGTCGGTGCTCCACACCCAGCCGGGGGCGCAAGGGGGCGGATCGTCCCCTCGGCTGACGGCCGGCTCCGCGATGACGATCGCCGGCAATCCCGCCAGCGCGAGCGCGAAAGCCCCTACCGCGCAACGTGTTCGACGACGCCCCGATGCACGCGGTCTCATCTCGCTCGGACTCGCTGCGATTGCCTCGGTCATGTCGGTCCTCCTCCTGCCCTATGCCTCGATGCCCGCTCAGTACTGATTTAATCGCTGCGCGAGCGCATCGACCGGCGTTTTAATGAATTTGCGGTGGTGAAGGTTCGGCGGTAGGCCTGCCTGGTCCTATCCGTGAGCGTCCAGGAACTATTTGCGGGTCATGACGAACAGGACTTTGGCCATCGGCTGAGGCGATGTGGTCGTGCAGCCGTCGGCAATCGGTGCACGTTGCACGCGCGCCCAACAGCGGTCAGCGCTGGGCTCGGCGAATCGAGGCGGTGGGGTTGGCGATTCGCGAATCTGGGTATGACCGGGGCATCCCATCGATTGGGTGTCGGCTTTGAGAAATGAAGTGAGCACCGATGGTCGGCTGGCTGGACAGGTTGCAGCGGCGAAACCGCCCCGTCGGCGTGGTGATCGCCGTCATCTACAAATACCTCGATGATCAAGGCGGCTACCTGTCCGCCTTGATCACCTATTACGGGTTCGTGTCGCTGTTCCCGCTCCTGCTCCTGCTGACCACGGGCCTCGGGGTGATCCTGGCCGGACGACCCGACCTGCAAGACCAGGTGCTGCACAGCACATTGAGCCAATTCCCCGTCATTGGAAGCCAATTGCATCAGCCCCATTCGCTCAGCGGCGGGACCGTGGCCGTGGTGGTCGGCATCGCGGGGGCGCTCTACGGCGGTCTGGGCGTCGGTCAGGCGGTGCAGAACGCGATGGACTCGGTGTGGGCCGTGCCACGGGACAAGCGCCCCAATCCAATCCGATCACGCCTGCGCAGCTTGCTGCTGCTGTTGGTGCTCGGCTCGGCCGCCATCACGGCCACCGTCCTGTCCGCGGTCGGCCAGGCCACCGGTGCGCTGGGTGTCGTCGGGAAGATCGGAGTCACCCTTGCCGCCGTCGCGATCAACGGACTGATCTGTCTAGTGGCGTTTCGGGTGACCACCGCCCGACCGCTCGCCTACCGGCAGGTTTGGCCCGGAGCGCTTGCGGCGGCGGTGATTTGGCAGATCTCGCAGCGATTCGGCGCCGGTTATGTCGGGCACACGGTGAAGACGGCCAGCGCCACCAATGGCGTTTTCGCGCTGGTGCTGGGGCTGCTGGCCTTCCTTTTCCTGGTGTCGTCAACGCTGGTGCTGTGTGCCGAGATCAACGTCGTCCTCGTCGAGCGGCTTTACCCGCGCGCCCTGCTCACCCCCTTCATTGAGGATGCGGAGCTCACAGAGGCCGACCGCAAGACCTACACCAAGAAGGCCAAAGCCGAGCGCGTCAAGGGCTTTCAGCGCGTCAGCGTCAGGTTCCGTGACTTCACGCGCAAGGCCACCGGTCCGCGGACGCCGACGATCCGAAGCAGGCCCGCCGGCTAATCGGCGCCACGTCCCGTTTGCTGTTGCAGCGCATCGATCAGCTCGGACGCTTGCGCTTTCGTCATATCCCCGGGAACGTCGCGCCCGGCTTCCTGCGCCAGCGTATGTAGGTAGCTGCGCTGCGGCCCGGTCATCGGCTCGTCACCGGTCACCCAGTCGGACCGGTCTTTCTCGGGGGTTTCCCGCGGTGCCTGTTGCATGTTGTCAGCCATGCATCTGGGAATAACCATCGCACATCCGTTCGAAACATGCATGAGTCAGGCGTCGATCACCACGCGACCGCGTTTCGCGCGCGAGACGCAGACGAGCATCTCCTCATCGCCCTCGACGGTGCGGCCAAGGCGATCCACCTCACCGGCCAGCACCTTGACCTTGCACGTCCCGCAGAATCCTTGCTGGCAGGAATACGCGGTCGCCGGGTCGCGGTCGAGCATGACGGCCAGCGCCGACCGGTTCGCCGGCACGCTGAGCACCTTCTGCGAGCGCGCGAGCTCCAGCTCGAACGGGATGCCGTCGACGACCGGCGGCGGGCTGAACCGCTCGTAATGCAGTGGCGCGTCGACGTGTTCGTCGCGTGCCCTGCGGACCGCCTCGAGCATGGCCGTCGGCGCGCACACGTAGACGGCCGTCTTCGGGCCCGCGCCGGCCTGCAGCTCGTCGGTGGTGGGGAATCGGCCGCGCTCGTGGTCGGCCCACACGGTGACCCGCTCGGCGTCCACCGCCAGCACCTCGTCCAGCAGCGGCATGTAGTCGCGGCTTCGGCCCGCATAGATTGCGCGCCAATTGATTCCGTGCTGTTGAGCCACCCGGATCATGGGCAGGATGGGCGTCACCCCGATGCCGCCGATGACGAACAACACGTCCTGCTCGTCCGTCACCAGATAGAAGGCGTTGCGGGGCCCTTCGAACGCGAGGGTGTCGCCGACGGCGAAGGTGTCGTGCATCTCGATCGAGCCACCGCCGCCGTCGGCGATCCGGCGCACGGCGATGCGGTAGTCGGTGCGCCGCCCGGGCGGACCGCACAGCGAATACTGCCGGCGGCGACCCGAGGGCAGCCGAACGTCGATGTGCGCACCCGGTGTCCAGGACGGTAGCAATCCGCCGTCGGGATCGGACAGCGTCAAGGCCACCACGTCGGGCGTGAGTAGCTCACGTTTGGTGACCACCGCGGTGTTGGCGCGCCGCACCGGCAACACCCGCGAGGGCGTCCACCGCGAGGCCGACGCGAAGGCGCCGAACACCGTGCCCACGCCCCACAACGCCGTGTAAAGCCGGTCGCGCCTGCGACGACCGTAGAGGTCGGCGGGTCTGGAGCTCCAGATAGCGTGTGTCACAACGAATTCCTAGGCCTGTCGAGTGCGGTGATCGAGTCGACCCACTGGCTGGTGAGCCGGGCGACGACGTCGGGATGGGAGGCCACCACCCAGTGGCCGCCCTCGATCGGGACGATCCTGCTGTCGGGCGGTATGGAACCGGTGAACCGCTGCAGCGCGGGCGACACGAAGTAGTCCTTGCGGGCCACCAGCACCTGCACCGGGACTCGTGTCTCCGGCAGCTGCGCCGGCGGCGCCAGGATCGGCCCGGGCATGTTGGCGCGGTACAGGTTGAGACCGTTGAGATAATCGTCGATCGACCGGGTCGGGGCGGCGCGCAGCGGACCGGCGCCGCGTGGCCGGCCGATGCGTTCAACGGCCCCAAAGACTTTCACGGTCGCCCGGGACCAGATCGCCAACTCCGGCACGACCGGGCACAGAAAAAACCAGATATACGCGGAGGCCAGAATCTGTTTGACGACGTCGGCCGCGGCGCGGGGCGTGCGCGGTGACCGCAGAAACCTGCCCGCATAGTTCAGGTGCGGCCCCGAGATCGAGGTGAACGAAGCGATTCTGCCCATCACCGACTCGTCGGTGACCGCCGCCCAGGCCTGGATCGAGCCCCAGTCGTGGGCCAAGAGGTGGACCGCGCCCACCCCCAGGCTGTCGATCACCGCGCCGATATCGTCGACCAGCTGGGTAAACCGATACCCCGATCGGCTTGGCGGCCTGGAGGATTCACCGACGCCACGCACGTCGTAGGCGGCGAAGTTGTATCGCTCGCCCAGCTCCCCGGCGATGCCGTCCCACACGTGGTGGTTGTCCGGGTAGCCGTGGATGGCCAGGACCGTCGGGCGCCGCGGGTCGACATCGGTGTGGGCGTGCACCGCCAGCGACACGCCGTCCGACGCGGTCACGGTGGTGAGCTGAGTCATCCGGCGACCTCAGTAAGACGCCCGCGCGGCGGGTGATCTGGCCAGGTAATCGACCGCGCGTCCCACCCCGCCCAGCTTCGACGGATGAAAACTCGGCTGGTAGTACGCGCCGATGACGCCCAGAAATTCGAACGGCCCGGGCACCAGGCCCCGGCGTGCCGCGCGGAAGTAGTCCCGCCAGCGCGGTTTGCTCCCCGGCGGCAGGTTCGGGTCCACCGAATACATGAATCGCACCCCGCGGATGAACAACCACAGCAACGACGGGGTCACCAGCAGCTGGGTGCGCACCTGCCGCCAGTACCCCGCCCGCAGATGCTTCATGGTGTCGAACGCGACCGCCTTGTGTTCGACTTCCTCCGCGCCATGCCAGCGCAGCAGGTCCAGCATCACCGGGTCGGTGCCCATGGCGTCGTGTTGCGGGGTATCGAGGATCCACTCACCCAGGATCGCGGTGTAATGCTCCAGCGCAGCAACCATCGACACCCGCTCCAGCAACCAACTCTCCCGTCGGCGCCGGCCCCACCCGGGCCGGTCGCCGATGAGCTTGCCGAACAGCCACGCCATCTGGTCGGTGAACGGCGTCACGTCGATGCCCTTGGCCGCGAAGTGCCCGAGCACGCCCGAATGCGCTTGGGAATGCATGGCCTCCTGGCTGATGAAGCCTTGCACGTCCAGGCGCAGCTGATCGTCCTTGATCAGCGGCAACGTGTTCTTGAACGCGTCGACGATGAACTCCTCGCCCGCCGGCAGCAGCAAGTGCAGGACGTTGCAGAAGTGGGTGGTGAAGGGCTCGTTGGGCACGTAGTAGAACGGCAGCTTCGCCCAGTCGAAGTCGACGTCACGCGCCTGCAGGACGATCCGCTCGTGGTCGAGCGAAGCGTCATGCGGACCCGCCGCCTGGTCATCGACCGTGAACACCGTGGACCCCCCGCCGTCTGGGTTGTTAGGCACTGCGTTGCGCCTCCGCCTCAGCCTCGGTGATCAACCGCTCGCGCCGCAAGAACCGGACCAGATTATCGACAGTGTCGGTCAAGGCCTGCTCCCGCAGGTGGACCTTGGCCAGCGCGCGCGCGTGCCGGTACTGGGTGTTGTCGTAGCGCTTGTCCCGCATCGCGGCGATCTTGTCCGCTGAGCGGACGAGGAAGTCGACCAGCGGGTAGAGCTGATCGCGCGGCGTGCACCGGCGGTTCAGCTGCTCGACGAACGAGGGGATGTTGTGGTAATCGAAGCGGTAGCCGTGGCGTTCGGACAACACCCGGGTGATGTCGGTCAGGTTGTAGTAGTCATCCGCCGTCATGTTGAACACGGTGCCCGCCTCGGGCTGCAGACCCATCAGCGCGACGACGTGATCGGCGATCAGGTCCGCCGGCAGCAGGCTGATCTGGTTGAGCGCGTTGACGGCCAGTCCGTGCTCGATCATGAATGCCGTGAGGCGAACCAGGATGTCGTCCTGGCTGCCGAAGCCCGCCCTGGTGGGCGAGATCAGCGACGGCCGATAGATGCGCACATCGAGACCCTTGCGCTGCGCCGCCAGCACCAACTGCTCGGCGACCCACTTGGTCTGCGAATAGCCGAAGTCCAGGCCGCTCATCCTTGTGTTCGCGTCCCACTCCCCGACCACCGGCTCGGTGCTCCAGCCGTAGATGAAGGTGCTGGAGACCAGGTGGAAGGTCTTGCGGTGGTCGGTCATGGCCAGGCGCAAGAGCTCTCGCGTGCCCTCCACGTTGGCGGGGCGCAAGGCGTCATACGTCCGGACGTAGTTGACCAGGGCGCCGTTGTGAACGACGGCGTCGACGCTCTCGGCCAGTCGCCCGAACTCCGCCTCGCCGACTCCCAGGTGGGGCTCAGCCAGGTCGCCGCAGACCACGCGCACCCGCGCACGCACCTCGGCCTCCAGGGCCGGCGACCAGAGCTGTGCGCGGCGCAGCGACGCGACGATTCGGTCCAGCCCGTGCGCCGGGTCCGTGGCGCGGACCAGCGCGTGGATGGTCTGGGAGGTCTGCCCGATCAGGCTGTTAAGCAGGAACGGCCCCAGGAACCCGGTCGCGCCGGTCAGCAGGAGGTCGCTTGCCGGACCCGATCGCGCCGGCGGTAGCTCCGGCAGGGGCAGCCGCGCGTCGGCGCGCATCTGCTCAGTCTCCTGCGCCTCGTACTCGGCGGAGATCTGATCCAGCGCCTGCCGCAGGGCGTCCAGCGGCTGCCCGGACCGATCGCCGAACTGCCGCATGAGCCGGAAGAATTCGGCGACAGTCAGGCGCTGCAGCAGGCGCGTGTTGACCTCCTCGGCCAGCTCCCCGGCGCCATGCTCTTCCAGCGTGGCCTGCAGGTCGGCGCGCAGCTCCGCCAGGGCCAGCGAGTCGATGCCGAGATCGGCGAAGGAGCAGTCCTCGTGCCCGGTGAGGTCGTAGCTCTCGATGAGGTGGCGGAAACGGCCGAGGGGGCCCGTGCCGGCGGCCGGCCCTGTGTGGGTTTTGTGGACCCAGGTCGCCAGCACGGGCAGCTTGCCGTCCAGCCACAGCTGGCGGGTCTCCGAGCGCCTGATCTTCCCCGAGGTGGTCTTGGGGATGCTGCGGGGCGGCACGAACACGATGGTGTGCGGATCGATGTGTCCGTGCCGGCGGATCGCACGCGCCAGGGCCTTGGCGTCCGGGAGGTCGCGCCCGTCGCGCACCTCGGCGACGACGACCAGTGCCTCCTCGTCCTCGCGCTCGACCGAGAAGGCGGCGACGCAGCCGTGCCGGACCTGCGCGGCCGACCGCTCCACGATGGCCTCGATGTCCGACGGGTAGCAGTTGACGCCGCGGACGATGATCAGGTCCTTGGTTCGGCCGCAGACGAACAGTTCCCCCTCGTACAGGAAGCCGAGGTCGCCCGTTCGCAGATAGGTGTGCTCGTCATCGCCCTTGATGTGGGCCCCGAACGTCTCCGCGCTGACGTCCGGGCGGTGCCAGTAGCCGCCGCCCTTGGACGGACCGGCCAGCCACACCTCGCCGACGCGGCCCTCGCCCAGCGCCCGCAGGGATTCGGGGTCGACGATGCGGACGATGGTCCCGGCGGCGGGCTTGCCGCTGCTCACCAGCGGGGTCTGGTTGTTGTTCTCGGGCACGGCCTTTTCGACCCGCACGACATTCTGCTGCAGGGCCCGCTTGTTGACGGCCAGGGTCTGGCGCCCGTGCAGGGACACGATCAGGGTGTTCTCGGCCAGGCCGTAAGCGCCGGTCAGCGCGTCGGGCCGCAGTCCGCAGGGGGCGAACCGCTCCCGGAAGCGGGCGAAGGTCTTCGCCCGCAGGGGCTCTGCGCCGATGAGCATGGACTCGAGGCTGCTCAGATCAATGCCCTCGAGCTCCGATGCTGGGAGCTTGTCCTCGCGCAGGCAGTACTCCAGCGCGAAGTTCGGCGCGGGCGTGCGGGTGGCGCGCACCTCGCTGATGAGCCGCAGCCAGGACGAGGGTCGCTTGAGGAAGTCCTCCGGTGACATGCCGTGGGTGGCCCCGCCAAGCACCAAGATGAACAGGTAGGCGGAGATCAGGCCCATGTCGTGGTGCTGCGGCAGCCAGCTGACCGCCACCTCGCTGTCCGTCAACGCCGAGGCGTTGGCGATCACGTTGTCGTGTGTCACGACCACGCCCTTGGGATCGCTGGTGGAACCGGACGTGTACTGCAGGAAGAGCACCCGGCCGGGGGTGTCGGCCACGGGCGCGCCGCCAAAGCCTTGCGTCCCGTCCGTCGCCACCCAGGGCAGCTCGGGAAGCCGCTCGACGTCCGGCCAGGGCAGCCCGCCCTGTCGGTTGCCGAGCAGCTGGCGGAAGGTGCCTTCGAGTTGTTTGGTCGACAGCACGGCCTTGGCCTGCGAGTCCCGCGCGATGAAGCTGAGCTTGGCCAGCCCGGCTTCGAACGACATGGGCAGCGGGGGGCTGACCGGCACGGCGACCACCCCGAGGCGCGCGCACGCGTAGAACGCGGCCACCATCTCCAGACCAGGCGGGTAGACCAGCAGCGCCCGATCTCCCGGCCCGAGCCCGGCCTCCGCGGACAGGTAGGCCGCCAGCTCGCGCGTCCGCTCGGCGAAACTCGCGTAGGTGTAACGCTCGAGCTCCCGGGCCTCGCCGTCGACGAACCGGAAGAGGGTCTGGTCCGGTTGCCGCGCTTGCCACATCCGCAAGTAGTCGATCAGCGTCTGCATCGAGGAGTCCCTTCCAGGTTCGGTGGCCGGTTGTGAGTCGAATCAGAGAAACAAGTGCCTACATCGGAATTAATTCCACGGTAAGGGCGAATCAAACTCAAGCAAAGCCATTTTGGGTCTGCACATCAATTTCACAGGCTCGGTGCAGTGAGAACGTGATTCAGCTCATACCACGCCATTTTCCGCGGACGGCACAACAGTATTTAGGAAATACTGCGATCAGTATCTCAGCACCGACTAACGCGGCGTATCGCCAGCTTAAACCGATGCGCCGGAGATACTGAGATACGGATTTGCGGCTTTACTTATCCAATGATTGCGCCGCCCGGCGTGAATTCTGCACCCCCCCACTCGAATTGCTATTCCGGAGACCAAAGTGCGACGCGTAAACACTTCGCTCGGTGGCGTCCGGCATTGCGCATCCAAGCCCGGCTTATGGCAGAAACTGTTTTGCGCTAGAGAGACAGGCTGCACCGGTGAGCGGGGCTCATAGTCTACGCATATACTGAGATGACTTACTGATCACCGGACCTACTGCTGCCCAGAGAAGGTCGCCCAGGATGAGCGCTCCAGACCCCACCTACCGCCCAGGCGCCGCGCTGACTCCCGCGGTCGCCGCGGCCCCGACCGAACCCTTCGCCGTCGGACGAACACGCAACCCGAAAACCCGCCGCACGGTCGACCTCGCACCGGCCCAGCACCGGGCCCTCGACATCTGGCAGCGGGAAGCCGCCGACCGCCTCGGCGTCGCCCGCGTCACCGGCCAAGAGGTCCTCGCCACGCTGGTCGACCAGCTGCTGAACGACCCCAAGCTCTCGGCCCAGATCACGCGCATCATCCGGGCGCGGCGCTGATCGGCGCGGATTACCGCCCGGCCACCTGGGCGACGCGGATGCGCGGCCCGGCGCGGGCCACCAGCCGGGTGATGCCGAGAAAACGCTCGCCGTCGATGATCGGCGACAGCGGCTCGCCATCGGCCTCGATGATCATCTCCCGGCCATTGACGTCGCGTATCCGTTCGCCGCGCATCGTTCCGTTGGTGAGCGCCGCGGGAAGTTGCGCGACGATCTTCGAGGGCCTTACCTCCCCGGCTTGGAAATGCAGCGCACCGGGTTTGGCGGCCTTCGGGAAGAGCCGGAACGGGCCGCCGATGCGGAGGTCGATGGCGCCGGCGTGCAGCAGGCGGTGTGTCCGCGTCGGCACCTCCTCGCCGTCGATCACGACCCGGGCGCGCGTCGGCGTGAACAGGACGGACGCGTAATTCGGCGTCTTCACCCGGCTGGGCGCGACCTTGGAGGTCAGGTAGTCGCCGAACGAGCGGGCGATCACCCGGGCAACGGCCAAGCGGTCATGGTTGGGCGAGTCGTAATACCTGTCGTAGAAGCGGTTTCCGACACCGCCGGCGGCCAGCCCGAAGCACAGGCGGTGAAAGGCCGCGCCGTCCTCGGTCTCGCCGTCGAGCTCGAGGGTGTCCAGGCGCATCTCGGGCGGGGGCCGGTCCGCCTCCGCGGCGGCGGCCAAGGCGCGAATGATCGCATCGGCGCGACCGCGGATGCGCGCCTTGCGCGCGACGGCGTTGACGCTACCCCCGTTGCTGGGCACGAACGTCGGCCAGCGGTCCGGATCGGCGATGCACTGCTCGATTTCGTTGACCAACCAGTGCAGCGCGCCGTCGCCGCCGTCGCCGACGAGGTGGGTGGTCCGGGGATTGAGCTCTTTCACGGTCCTGCGGAGGTCCTCGACCGAGGCGGTTTCGTGCACCTCGCCCCACGGTCCCACGATCCGGCGCAAGTCGCCGGCACGATCCGGTGCGGCGCGATTCTTGCGCGCCAGCGGATTGACGATGACGCCTAGATACATGCGGAGTTCCCCCGCGGGCTGACGAATTGCCATCGCCGTCGCGGCAAGCGGCGACGGCTCCAGGGACTCGGCGAGCGACCGGCGCGCCCGGATCGGATTCCGCTGGTCATCTTCCGCACGATACCCGCGGCGCCGGAGTGGGCGAGCTCGCGTTGCACCGCCGGATACTCGTTTTGGCCGGTTGAGCAGCGGGTTTGCTCCCGTCGGAAACGGTCGCCTTTTCGACGCTAGGGTGGCTGCCATGCCTGGTTGGACCGCCGCAAACCTGCCCTCGTTCGCCGGCCGCACCGCGATCGTCACCGGCGCCAACGGCGGACTGGGCGAGGTGACCGCCCGCGAGCTGGCCCGCGTCGGCGCTCACGTCGTCCTCGCGGTGCGCAACACCGAAAAGGGTCAAACCGCGGCCGCGCGCATGACCGGCGACATCGAGGTGCGCCAACTCGACCTGCAGGACCTGACGTCGGTGCGCCGCTTCGCCGACGACACCGAGGAGGTCGACGTCCTCGTCAACAACGCCGGCATCATGGCCACCAAACACGCGGTCACCGCCGACGGCTTCGAGGGTCAGATCGGCACCAACCACCTCGGTCACTTCGCGCTGACCAACCTGTTGCTGCCCAAGCTGACCGACCGCGTCGTGACGGTGTCCTCGCTGCTGCACCACATCGGCTTCGTCAGCCTCAAGGACCTGAACTGGCAGTCCCGCCGCTATTCGGCCTGGCTGGCCTACGGCCAATCGAAGCTGGCCAACCTCTTGTTCACCAGCGAGCTGCAGCGGCGCTTGCATGCCGCCGGTTCTTCACTGCGCGCGCTGGCCGCCCATCCCGGCTGGTCGCACACGAACCTGCAGGGCAATTCCGGCCGCAAAATGGGCGACGCGGCGGTATTGGCCGCCGACCGGCTCATGTCCACCGATGCGGATTTCGGCGCCCGGCAGACGTTGTACGCGGTATCGGCGGACCTGCCGGGCGACACGTTCATCGGTCCCCGGTTCGGCCTCTATGGCCGCACCCAACCGACCTGGCGGAATTGGCCGGCCAAGCGCGCAACCACCGCCGCCACGCTGTGGGAGCTGTCCGAACAGCTGACCGGTACGAAATTTCCGCTGTGACGCCGGCGCCGACGGCTCGACGGGCCAGGTCCGCGAGTCGCGGTTAGATTGGATGAATAGCCGGTCGCTGAGGCACGACAGCTAACAGCGCGACCCCGCCGCCGCAAAGAGACGCGAGTGGCTGTGAGCGAGGAGGTCAGCCCATGTCGAGGACCGATATGGCGGCGCTTCTCGCCCTGCTGGCCGCGCTGGCGGCCGCGATCGGCAACGTGATCCGGCAGCGGTCCGCGCAGGAGGTCACCGACAAACCAGTCGGCCACCTGACGCTGTTTGGCATGTTGTTGCGCGACAAACGCTGGTGGCTGGGCGGTGTGGGCGACATCTCCAGTTACTGCCTGCTTGCCGCGGCCCTCGACAAGGGCTCGGTGTTGTTGGTGATGTCTTTGCAGGTGACGGCGCTGCTGTTCGCCCTGCCGATCTACGCACGGTTGACGCGCCACCCCGTCACCCGCGGCGAGTGGCTGTGGGCGGTCTTGCTGGCCGTGGCGTTGGCGATCGTGATCGCGGTCGGACAGCCCGCGGGCGGCCAGGAACGCGGCTCGCTGGAGGCGTGGCTTGTGGTGGCCGTCGTAATGGGCCCGCCGCTGGTGTTGTGTTTGCTGGGCGCGCGGGTCTGGTCGAACCGTCCGGCCGCGGCATTGCTGCTGGCGGTGGTGGCGGGTTCGTTGCTGGCGGCGTTCTCGGTGCTGATGAAGGGCGTTGTCGACGTGATCGAACATAGCCCCGGCCAGTTGTGGCACACACCCGAGCTGTACGCCTGGGTCTTCACCGGCGTGGCCGGCATGATCTTTCATCAGTCGGCTTATCGCGCCGGCGCGCTGACCGCCTCTCTGCCGACGATCATCGCCGCGAAGCCGGTTGTGGCGGGGGTGCTCGGAGTCACCGTGCTCGGCGAGACTTTGCGCGCCGGCGGCATCGAGTGGTTTGTGCTGGCGGTGGCGGCGGCGGCGGTGATAGTCGCGACGGTGGGCCTGGCTCGCGGCGAGGCCGCCACCATGGCGGCCGGCGCCGGGCGTGACGTGAAGATCGCCGACCAGCCGAAGGCGGCGTCGCAAGCCTGAGCGGCGATGCGGTGGCCAACGTCTATGGCAACGGAGCTGCCCATCGCAACCGGGTGCCGCCGTGGGGGCCGTCCGCGACGGTGAGGGTGCCTCCGACCGCTTCGGCGCGTTGACGCAAGTCGACCAGTCCGCTCCCGGTTACGTTGCCGCACATGCCTTTTCCGTCGTCCACCACCTCGATGCACAGCATGTCGGCGACATCGATGACGACGGTGAGTTTAGCGGCCTCGGCGTGCCGCACCGCATTGCTGATCGCTTCCCCGACGACGGCTTCGGCGTGCTCGGCCAGTTCGACCCCGAGCACCGACAGCGGTCCCTTGTACTGGACGGTGGTAGCCAAACCCCCCGCTACTTCGCCGATCAACTCGTCGAGGCGCCGGCGCACCCGTGTGACATCGGCAGACCTGGTACGCAGGCCGAAGATCGCCGTGCGAAAGTCTTGGACCACTCCGTGCAGGTCATCCACCGCCGCCACCAGACGCTCCCGCACCTCGGCCGACCGGGCCCGCGGGATGGTGGCCTGTAGCGCGAGACCGACCGCGAAGACCCGCTGGATTGCGTGGTCTTGCAATTCGCTGCCGATGCGGTCGCGTTCCGCGAACACCTCGGCCTCGGCATAGGCGTCGGCCAAGTCGGACTGAATGGCCGCTCGGTCGGTGATGTCACGCATCGCTGCCGACACCAACACGCCCCGATCGGTGCGCAGCGGGCTGAGGCTCACCTCGATCGGGAATTCGGTGCCGTCGCGACGCAGCCCCCGTAGCTCCAGACCCACCCCCATCCGCCGCACCTTCGGGCTCGCGAAGAACTTGGCGCGGTGACGCCCATGGGTTTCTCGCAGCCGGGGCGGGATCAGCATGTCGACCTCCATGCCGATCAAGTCCTCGCGCCGATAGCCGAACATCTCGTCGGTCTGGGCGTTCGCGAGCAGGATGCGCCCATCCGCCGCCGCGATGATCATCGCGTCCGGAGCCGCCTCCAGCAGATCATGGAACATCGTTTCAGTTCGCCGATGCTCGGCGGTCACGTCTCGAATGACCAGTGCGAAGCCCGTGACGGCGCCCGTCTCATCGTGAATCGGGCTCAACACCACCCGGGCCCGGAACAACTCGCCGCACTTGCGCACCCGCCAGCCCTCGAACTCGTATCGTCCCGACTCCCGCGCGGCGGCCAGCTCGCGTTCGGCCAGGCCGCCGGCGCGCTGCTCCTCGATGTGGAACATCGACATCGGCCGGTCGAGGACCTCGGTCGCCGAGTAGCCCAGCAACGCCTCCGCACCCGGACACCAACGGACCACGTTCCCATCCACGTCCAGTTGGATGATCGCGTGGTCGGTGATGGCGTCCACCATCGCGTCGACGTCGCAAAGACGTTCGCGCGGGCTCTTATTCAGTAACGTCGCACTCAGGTAGCGCTCGGCGCTCGGCGTTGTCATCAGGCGCGCCTTCCCTCGTTGCCCCGGGCCCCGCCAGCGCAGATGCTACCGCGCGCCGTGCTTGATCTCACCCGCCACGGATCTCGACGGTGACCGAATCAGGCCAACCTCCGACAAAGTCGTCCGCGGAATTCATGCCTTCGACACATAGGTGTTTCGCTAAAGGCATTTCACTAGCGGTTTTGCTCACCCTAGCGTCGTAGCCGGGCTTAGAAACCCCTATGAGAACAGACGCCTACCGAAGCTTCACCCAACGACATGCCGACAATGTGCTTGCGCACCAAACCCGCTGCCGGGCGTTAGCTTCAAGGTATTAGCTGGCCCATGGACGACACGTCGAATACCAGCGGCGGTTGCGGTGTTGTGTCGGTTATGGCCCGGACAGGAGAACCCGAGATGACTGCACCCTCAGCGAACGCAGCCAAGCCCGTCGGCATCGACGCACGCCGAATCCTGGCCGGCGTGGGCTACGTCATCCTCGCGGCGACGACCATGTGCCTGCTGCTGACCGGGTGCACGGTGTCGGCCACCGGACGCCCGGTGGCGGCGCCCAACCTGGGGCATTGGCAGCCCCCGCGGGTCCTCAACACGCGCCTGGACCACCTGCTGTTGAGCGCCGGCGATGTTGATGCCGTCGGGCAAACGACGAACATGGCGTTGCGCAGACCGATCGTGGAAATGTCGCACAGCGAGGATCAGGTTTCGGATCGCAACTGTCTCGACGCCTATTCGCCGGTCGAGGCCGCCGTCTACGGCGCCGGCACCTGGGTGGCGTTGGAAGGCCAGTTCCTCGATAACGCCCGGTCGCGGGCCGCGCAGCGCAAGCACGCCCTACTGCAGGCCGTGGTCAGGTTCGGTGACGCCGACCTGGCGCAGCGATTCTTCAGCCAGGCCAAACCGCGGTGGTCCGCCTGCGCAAACCGTCCGCTGACCGTCACCCAGCCCGGCGACGACCCGGTCAAGTGGACCCTGGGCCAATTGGTGGCGACCGACAGCACGCTGAGCCTCGTGCAGACCCTCGACGGTGGCCACGGCTTCGCCTGCCAACGCGCCGTGGGAGTGCGCAACAACATCATCATCGACGCGCTGTGGTGTGGATTCGACACCGCCAACCAGGCGGGCGATGTCGTCAGCAAGATCGCGTCCGCGGTTGAAGTCTGACCGGCGGTCGTAGGCCGGCATTCGCAAAAACGGGATCCAACCGGCGACTCTGTCGAGCGCGTTCCAGGCGTCGGGCACTCGCCGAAATCCCACCTACCCGGACGAGACGCGAATACGCTTCATGCGCACGCTCTGGCCGGCCTGGG
>NZ_DATJPU010000168.1:0-29561 GCF_035506235.1 Mycobacterium sp. | reverse complement strand
GCTTCAACCGGATCGTCATCCCCACCGGATCGCCGCCCGCCAACCAGCGATACCTGGTTCAGCTGACCATCACCGGCCTGGCCGACCAGGCGGCCGCGCAGGCACCCGATATCGAGGCGATCATCCACGGGTTTGTGGTCGCGGCGAAGTAGGCCGCCACTTCCGTCACAGCATTCACTGGGCGGAGGCACTATGTCTTTTGTCCGCCTTCGAGCGACAACTGGACGAGCTGAACACGCGAGGTCAAGCCAAGCTTGGCGTAGACGTGGGTGAGGTGGCTCTGCACCGTGCGCGGGGAGACGAACAGCCGCGCGCCGATGTCCTTGTTGCCCAACCCTTCCCGAACCAGCGCCACCACATCGTTTTCCATCGGAGTCAGCGATGCCCAGCCGCTGCTGGGGCGTTTACGCTCGCCGCGGCCGCGCTGCGCGTAGGCGATCGCCTCCTCGGTGGACAGCGCGGCGCCCTCGGCCCACGCGGCGTCGAACTCGCTCCGGCCCAGAGCTTCCCGGACCTCGTTGACCGCCGAGTCGTAGCCGGCTTGGTACATCGGAAAGCGGGCGTGCCCCATGCGCTCCCGGATCGCCGCGGCCGCGCCCAACAGGCGCGCCGCATACGGGTGGTTGCCGCCGTTGGCGGCCAGGCGGGCGAGGCATTCGAGGGTGTCGGCAACCCGCATATATGCCCCGGTGCGGACGGCCACGGCAAGGGCTTGGTGGGCGTCGCGCTCTGCCTGTTCGGGATCGTCCTGCGCGATAGCGATAAAAGCGCGCAGCGTCAGCGCCCTCAGCTGGTACCAGCCCGACGCCGCAGCGATGGTGTCGTCGGCCCAACGGTACGCCGCCGCCAGATCGCCGCAGGCGAGTGCGACCTCGGCCATCGGGGTAACGAGTGCGGTGAAGGATTCGCGCTGCGGATTGGTGTGCTCCCAGGCGTGCTGGGCCGCCCGCGCTGCCGCCGCAGCGTCGCCGTCGGCCAGAGCGGCTTCTGCGAAAACGGCGTAAACCGCGTCCTCCAGCAATCCGCCGATCGCCTCCGCGGCACTCAGGGCCGACTGGGCCGCCTCGTAGGCCACGGCCACATCACCGCGGAACGCATGGATTATTCCGCGGCACACGTGACCGTAAACCTTCATCGTGAGGTCGCCGGCCGCCTCGGCCTCGTCAGCCAGGGCACCGCTGACTTGGCTGGCGCCCGCCATATCTCCGTGCATCGCCAACCCCATCGACAGCCAGGCTCGACAGTGCCGCGAAAAGAATCGATCGCCGAGCGCGTCGGCCAGGTCACGTCCCTCTTCGGCCCCCGCGCACGCCGCGACGGGCTCACCGGCGACAGCGGCCGCGGCCGCCTGATAGCCGAAAATTTGGCACAGACTCCACTCATCGGAGTTGGCCCGGGCCAGATCAATTGCCTCACCGAAATAGGCTTGCGCGGCCTCGACGTCCTGGTACGAGTGTCTCCCGCACGCGATGAGTGCCCGAGTGATGAGCGCGGGGTCGCCAAGTCGACGGGCCACCGTCAGGGCCTGCCGCGCCTGATCCAAGTCCGTCGGCACGCCCGCCCACGCCGCGAGGATCGCTCGCTGGGTCGCCATGCCCACCCAGACTCCGGGCGGCATCTGTGCCTGGCTCTCGTCAGCCAGAAGGGCGTCCAGACCGATCAGCGCCTCTTTGACACGGCCGGCTCGCAACCACAACGGGCGCAGCGACTCGACGAGCTGCAGGGCTGTCGCGAACTCGGAATGTTCGCGGCTCCACGCGAATGCGGCCCTTAGATTGTCGATTTCGGTTTGCGCCCACTGCAGCAGCTCGTCGTCGTGGCTGTGGCCGCGTGCTTCGAGCTCGGCGGCTGTGGCCGCGTAGTGGTCGCGGTGGCGGGTGCGCACCTCCTCGGCCTCACCGGACTCGCCGAGCTTTTCCTGGGCGTACTGGCGCACGGTCTCCAGCAACCCGTACCGCATCCCGGTGCCGGTGTCGGTCTCGAAGGCCACCACCAGCGACTTGTCGACCAGCAGGCCGAGTTGGTCGAGCAACTGATAGCTTTCGGCCGCCGTGCCGGCGGCGACGGCCTGGGCGGCCTCCAGGTCGAACCCGCCGGCGAAAACCGCCAACCGGCGGAACAGGATTCGCTCCGGATCGGTGAGCAGTGCGTGCGACCAGTCCACCGACGCCCGCAGCGTCTGTTGCCGCCGCACGGCGGTGCGCGCGCCGCCGGTGAGTAGCCGGAACCGGTCGTGCAGGCTGTCGACGATCTGGCGCAACGACAGCGCCCGGACCCGTGCCGCCGCAAGCTCGAGCGCCAACGGCATGCCGTCGAGCCTTCGGCAGATCTCCTCGACCAGCGCTCTGTTCCCCTCGGTCACAACGAAATCCGGGCGGACACGGCGGGCGCGGTCAGTGAACAACTCGATCGCCTCGTCCGCGAGTGACAGCGACGGCACCCGCCAGCTCAGCTCACCGGGCACGCCGAGTGGTTCGCGGCTGGTGGTCAGAATCGTCAGATGCGGGCAGGCCGCAAGCAATTCGACGACCAGGCTCCCGCACGCGTCGAGCAGATGTTCGCAGTTGTCGAGGACGAGCAATACGGCCTTGTCGCCGAAGAACCGCTTCAGCAGGTCCATCGTCGAGCGGCCCGGCTGATCCGGCAGGCCCAACGTGCGCGCGACAGTCACCGGCGCCATCGCAGGGATGGTGACCGGTGCCAGATCGACGTACCACACCCCGTCGGCGAACTCGTCCGCGAGCCGCGAGGCGACTTCGACGGCAAGTCGAGTCTTGCCCGCACCTCCCGCGCCGGTCAGCGTGAGGAGCCGGTCAGCAGCGACGGCATCTCGCAGTTCGGCCATTTGAGCCCTGCGCCCGACGAAACTCGTCAACTGGGCCGGCAAGTTGTGCGACACGACCGCCCGGCGCACGCGAAGGGGCGGGAAGTCGTTGCGCAGATCGGAGTGGCACACCTGCACGACGCGCTCCGGCCGGGGCAGATCCCGCAACGCGTGGCTGCCCAGGTCGGCCAGCCACACACCGTCCGGCAAACGATCCAAAATCATGGATTCGGCCGCCCCCGACAGCACCGTCTGCCCACCATGCGCCAGATCGCGCAGCCGCGCCGTGCGGTTGATCGTCGGACCCGCGTAGTTGGCGTCGTCGCGCAGTTGAATCTCGCCGGTGTGGATTCCGATGCGCAGCCGGATCGGGGCCAGCGGCGCCCTTTGCAACGCCAGCGCGCAGGCCACCGCGTCGGACGCGCGCGCGAACGCGGCGACGAAGCTGTCACCCTCGCCTTGCTCGACCGGGCGGACCCCGTCGTGAGCGGCGATGGCCTCGTCGACCGTCCGGTTCAGCTGCGTCAGCGCGGCCGCCATCTTCTCGGGCTCGGTCTCCCACAGTCGCGTAGAACCCTCGACATCGGCCAGCAGCAACGTCACCGTGCCGGTCGGCAGGACCTCGCCCACGCCCAAATCGCTCCAGGTCAGCTGCGGCATCTCCGCATGTTGGCTCATGGTAGCCAGCATCGGCGCCGACATGCGGCAAAACATCGGCCATAACGCGCAGATCTCCTCCGGCGGGGCGCGCGCGTCTACGCGGTCGACCGCGCGGATTTGCGCGCTGCGGCGGATGGTCTTGGGCGCCGGACGCCGGATAGTCGGCTCATGACCACAACCCAAGCGAGCGGAGCCCCCAGCGTCTGCGACGCCGCGTTGCCGACACTCTGCTACGAACACCTCACCGATCCCGACGAGGCGCACCGCGTGATCGCCGACGCTCGCGCGCAGTCGCCGATCGCGATCAGCCCGCACGGCCCACACGTGTTGAGCTACGAACTGGTCCACATGGTGTTGCGCGACAGCCGGTTCGTCACGGCACACGGCCTCGGACTCGACCTGCAGGGCATCACCTCCGGACCGCTATGGGACAGGGCGACCAGCAACATCCTGGGTCTCGACGGCGACCGGCATCATCGCCTGCGCCGGATTGTGTCCAAGGCGTTCGCACCCCGCGGCGCCGAGCGGTTGCGCGGCGTGATCCTCCAGGTGATCAACGGCCTGGTCGACCCCTTCACCTCCGACGGGCACTGCGATGTCGTCGCCGACATCGCCCGCCGCTACCCCACGCCGGTCATCTGCGCGCTACTGGGCGCGCCGCCCGAGGATTGGCAGCTGTTCTCCGCCTGGGTCGACGACATCAAGAAACTGTTCGAGTGGAACGTCGCCGAAGACGGCCCGGCGATCCTGGCGGCGTGGGACGAACTCGACGCCTACCTCGAAGACCTGATCGCGCGGCGGCGGGCCGCGCTGACCGACGACCTGATCTCCGACTTGATCCGCTGCGAAGACCCGGCTTATCCGGGCGACCGGCTCACCCACGACGAGCTGCGCATGCTGTGCGCCACGCTGCTGGCCGCCGGCACCGACACCACCCGCAACCAGCTCGCGGCGGCGGTCCAGGTGCTGTCCGGCCACCCCGACCAATGGGCCTTGCTCGCCCGGCACCCCGAGCTGGCGGCCAACGCGGTTGGCGAACTCATGCGCTACTGCCCGATCATTTTCGGCAGCATCCGCAAGGCCGCCGAGGACGTCGAACTGGCGGGTGTCCACATTCCCGCCGGCACCCTCGTGGGCGCCAACACCGCCTCGGCCAACCGCGACCCCGGCGTCTACGCCGACCCGGACCGCCTCGACATCACGCGAGACGGCCAACCGCCCATGCTGACCTTCGGCGGGGGCGTCCACTACTGCCTCGGCTCGCACCTGGCGCGCCTCGAACTGACCGAGGCGCTCCGGGTGATCACCCAGCGCATGCCCAACGCCCGCCTGACCGGCCCCGCCCCCTGGCCGGCCATGAGCGGCATCACCGGGCCCACCACCGTGCCGCTGGAGTTCGACATCACTACTGTTCGCAGGCATGGCTGACTGGACCGCCGCGGATTTGCCGTCGTTCGCCGGGCGCACCGTGATCATCACCGGCGCCAACAGTGGCCTCGGGGCGGTGACGGCCCGCGAGTTGGCCGGCAGGGGCGCCAGGATCATCATGGCCGTCCGCAACACGGAGAAGGGCGACGCGGCCGCGCGGCAGATGACCGGACCCGAAACCGGCCGAGTCGAAGTGCGCCGACTCGACCTGCAGGACCTGTCGTCGGTGCGTGATTTCGCCGACGGGCTGGACGCTGACGTCGACGTGCTGATCAACAACGCCGGCATCATGGCCGCGCCCTACGCGTTGACCGCCGACGGCTTCGAGAGCCAGATCGGCACCAACCATCTCGGTCACTTCGCGCTGACCAACCTGGTGCTGCCCAAGCTCACCGACCGCGTCGTCACGGTGTCGTCGATGGCGCACTGGCCGGGCCGCATCAACTTCGACGACCTGAACTGGAAGAACCGGCGGTACTCCCCCTGGCTGGCCTACAGCCAGTCGAAGCTGGCCAACCTGCTGTTCACCAGCGAATTGCAGCGCCGGCTCGATTCGGTGGGGTCGCCACTGCGGGCGCTGGCCGCCCACCCCGGCTATTCGCACACCAACCTGCAGGGAGCCTCGGGCCGCAAGGTGGGCGACGCGCTGATGTCGGCGGCCACCCGGGTGGTGGCCACCGACGCCGATTTCGGCGCCCGACAGACGCTGTACGCGGCCTCGCGGGACTTACCGGGCGACACGTTCGTCGGTCCCCGGTTCGGTTATCTCGGTCGCACCCAACCGGTCGCACGCAGCCGTGGGGCGCAAGACGCGGCCGCCGCCACCGCGCTGTGGGAGCTGTCCGAGCAGCTCACGGGCACCAAGTTTCCGCTCTGACGCGGTTGGGTGACAGTTGCCGGCCGCCGATTTCCGCTCCGAGGCACGCGTGCGCTACCCTGACCGGGCGTCACGGCGAGGGTGCTTTGCAGCACCGTTATCGACGAAGACCGACTTACAGTCGCGACCTTGCCGTGCCCCCGAACGAGGTATTCGAGCACACAGGAGCGACACGATGGCCAAGTCAGCAGTCAACCAACTCGCGGTCACGCTGCGAACCGAGACCGGCAAGGGCGCGTCCCGCCGGGCCCGCCGCGACGGCAAGATCCCCGCCGTCCTCTACGGTCACGGCGCCGAGCCCCAGCACCTCGAACTGCCCGGACACGACTTCGCGGCGGTGCTGCGGCACTCGGGCACCAACGCGGTGCTGACGCTCGACATCGCCGGCAAGGAGCAGCTGGCCCTGACCAAGGCGCTCGACATTCACCCGATCCGCCGCACGATCCAGCACGCCGACCTGCTGGTCGTCCGGCGTGGCGAGAAGGTCAACGTCGAGGTCGGCGTCGTCGTCGAGGGCGAGGCCGGACCCGACACCCTGGTCACCCAGGAGGCCAACACCATCGAGATCGAGGCCGAGGCATTGTCGATTCCCGAGCAGTTGACCGTGTCCGTGGAGGGCGCCGAACCGGGCACCCAGTTCACCGCCGGCCAGATCGCCCTGCCGAAGGGCGTCAACCTGGTCTCCGACCCCGACCTGCTGGTGGTCAACGTGGTGAACGCGCCGACCGCCGCCGACCTCGAGGAAGAGGGCGCCGGCGCGGTTGCAGAGGGCGCAGAGGGGGAGGCCCCCGCGGCGGAAGAGGGCGGCGAAGCCGAGGCCTCCGCCGAAGAGTCCGAGTAAGCGGTTCGCGACGTGGCCGAACCGCTTCTGGTGGTCGGCCTGGGCAATCCCGGAGACAATTACGCCCGCACCCGGCACAACCTCGGGTTCATGGTGGCCGACCTACTCGCGGCGCGACTGGGCGCAAAGTTCAAGGTGCACAAGCGATCCGGCGCCGAGGTTGTCAGCGGCCGGTTGGCCGGGCACTCAGTGCTGGTGGCCAAGCCGCGCTGCTTCATGAACGAGTCCGGCCGCCAGGTGGCTCCGCTGGCGAAGTTCTACTCGGTTGCCCCGGCCGACATCATCGTCATCCACGACGACCTCGACCTGGAGTTCGGCAGCATCCGGCTCAAGATCGGCGGGGGCGAGGGCGGCCACAACGGGCTGCGCTCGGTGGCGGCGGCACTGGGCAGCAAGGAGTTTCAGCGCGTGCGCATCGGGATCGGCCGCCCGCCCGGACGCAAAGACCCGGCGGCTTTCGTGCTGGAGAACTTCACCGCCGCCGAGCGCGGCGAGGTCCCGACGATCTGCGAGCAGGCCGCCGACGCCACCGAGTTGCTCATCGAACTGGGCCTGGAGCCGGCGCAGAACCGCGTCCACGCCTGGTAAGCGAGCGCCGGTCTCTGCGCGAGCAGACGCAAAGGCGCCCTAAAACCGGTGCGGCAGGGGGCTTTTGCGTCTTCTCGCGTTACCTCGACGACATGTCCTCGAGCGCCTGGTGGGCCGCGTTGTAGCCGGGAGTGAACGTGATCCCCGGGCCCCCATGGCATCCCGCGCCACCCAGGTACAACCCGTCGATGGAAATGGGCATGTCGAGGAAGCCCTTGGGCCCGGGGCGATTGGGCCCCATCAGGTCTGGATGCAGCAGGCCGTGGCAGAAGTCGCCGGAGGGAGCGGCGAACATCGTCTGCATGTGGTACGGGGCGAACGTGATGTGCCGGATCTGGATGTCGCGGAAGTTGGGTGCATAGCGGGTGATCTTGTCGATCACCTTCTCCGCCATCACGTTCTTGAGCTGGCCGTGGAGGTCACGGCTTGCTTCGACCGGGAACGCATAGGCGAAGGCGCTCGCCGCGTGCTTGCCCGGGGGCGCCATGCCGGGATCGTGGACGGACGGAATCTGCATCCCCATCGACGGATTGTCGGGAATGATGCCCCGCCTGCACTCCTCCCATTGGCGTTGCTGTTCTTCCGGCGAGCCGAAGATGCCGATCGACGATTGCATGCCGGGCTCGTTGAGGAAGTCGTACGGCGGCGCGAATTCCGGCAAACCGTCGAGAGCGAAGTGGATCTGGACGAACGACGCCCTGTGGTCGCGTCCGCTGAGCCGGGTGACCAGGTCTGCGGGCAGACGCTCGGCGCCGACCATGTCGATCAGGGTCAAGTCGGGCGACAGGTTGGACACGACGACCGGCGCGCTGATCTGAGAGCCGTCCTTGAGACGCACGCCGGTCACGGAAAAGTTCTCGACGAGAATCTTCTCGACCCTCGCGCGATACCTGACCTCGCCCCCGTGGGCGACGAACAGTTCGTGCAGGTGCCGGCCGAGCGCGCCGATCCCGCCCTCGAGCTTCGTCATCATTGCCGCGCCGTCGTTCGGGACGGCGAGCGCAAACGCCAAACATGTTGCGCTGCCCGGGGTATAGGGCCCGCGGTAAGTGGAGTTGATGGCGAGGAAGGCGAGCATTCCGCGCAGTACCGCATGCTTGTCCTTGTCGGGCAGGAAGCGGTCGATCGCGTCCATCGCGGACCCGAACATCACCTCGTGGATGGCTTTGCGCTCGAATTCATTTGCCGCGCAGGCGTACATCTCATCAAGCGTCTTCGGCGGTGTGCGCACCTCGAAGCGGCCGAGCGCTTTCGCGGGTCCCTGGCTCCAGCCGATCATCTCGGCCATGCCCGTGACGGCGTCGGTCCCGAGCTTCTCGGCGAGGTGGGTCATCAGCTGGATCGGATCGCGGTAGAAAATCATGGGTTCCTCGCCGTTGTCGCCGAGATTGACCGACTGGACTTCGGCGTCGACGGTGGGCAGCGTGTCCAGCCCAAGCTCTTTGGTGATCTGAGGGGCGGTGGGGAATTGAACCGAACCGGCGATCTCGTAACGGAATCCGTCGATCAGCTCGACGGTGGCCGCCATTCCGCCGCTGTAGGTGTTGGCTTCCAGGCACAGCGTACGCACGCCGGCGCGCTGCAGGACCGCCGCCGCGGTCAACCCGTTGTGACCGGCGCCGACCACGATCGCGTCATAATCCGTCATCGCTCATGCTCCTTCTCCCGGCACCCACCGCGGGGCGCCCCTAATATATGTCAGTACTGACTCAAATGATAGATGCGGGACTGACGGGCCACCGGGTGTGATGGGATGCGAGGCATGAGCGAGCGGACGAACCTGCACAAGCTGCGCCACAGCAGAACCCATGAGGCGCTGCGGCAGGTGGCCTTGAAGAGGTTCGCCAGCGAGGGCTTCGGGAACGTCACGGTGCAGCAGCTCGCGCAGGAAGCCGGCGTCACCGAGCGCACGTTTTTCCGGCACTTTGCGACCAAGGAAGCCGTGCTTTTCCAGGACTACGACACGCAGGTGGAGTGGCTGGCCGAGGCGCTTGCAACGCGCCCCCGCTCCGAGTCGCTGTTCGAGGCGGTGCTTGCCAGCGTCGAAAGCTTCCCCCACGACGTCGAAGTGGTTCGGCAGGCGGCGCTCGCCCGTGCCGAGTTGATCACCGGGGATCAGATCGCCGGCCACCTACGCGTGGTTCAGGCGTCGTTCGCCGCGGTGTTCACCGACTTCATCACGCAGCGCTACCCCGATGTGGCGAATATCGATCTGGTCGCCAAGGTGGCGGGCGCCACGCTGGCGGCGGCGCTGGTCGTCGGAGTGGAGACGTGGGGGCGCACCGGCTGCACCGGGGATTTGGCGGCGATCACCGCAGCCTGCCTCGATTTGGTGCGGTCGGGCCTTTCGCCGCTGGCGTGAGCCATTGCCGATGGCGAGCGCGCGTAGTCGGTACGACGACGCGCCGCAAACCATGGCAATTTGAGCGCGCTCGGCGCGAAAGGCGAGCCGACGAAACCTAGCTGACCAGGCTGACCGACGTGGAGCGCCGCAGCTTGCCCGACGGCGTCTTCGGGATGGTGCCGGGGCCCAGCACCACGACGTTGCGCGGCCGCACGTCGACCTCGGCCACCACCTCGTGGGCGACCTGGTGCTCGATGCGGCGCACCTCGGCCGGGTCCTGCCAGGCGTTGGACTCGACCGCGACGGCGAACGTCTCGCGCGAGTGGCCGGCGTCGAGGCGCACCGCGACCGCGCAGCCCGGCCGGACCCCGTCGACGCGACCGGCGGCGCGCTCGATGTCGGTCGGATAGATGTTGCGGCCCGCCATGATGATGACGTCCTTGACGCGGCCGCACACCACGACGTGGCCCTGCTCGGTGAGGTAGCCGAGGTCACCTGTGTCGTACCAGCCGTGCTCGTCCTGGGCCGGGATGAAGCCGCCCATGGTGAGGTAGCCGGGCGTCAGGGACTCGCCGCGCAGCTCGATGACCCCGACGCCACGCGCGGGCATCACGTTGCCGTTCTCGTCGATGATGCGGGCCTCGAGGTCCTTCAGCAGGGGACCCAGCGTGGCCAGCCTGCGGGTGTTGCCCTTGGTGGCGGGCACGGCCCGGCGCAGGGCGGCCAGCAGGTCGGCGTCGACCTCGTCGACGACGAGGCCGGCGTTGCACTCCGAGAACGACACGGCCAGCGTCGTCTCGGCCATGCCGTAGGCCGGCAGGATCGCCGACGGCTTCAGGCCGAACGGCTTGCCCGCGTCGAGCAGGTCCTCGACGTCGGCGGGTTCGACGGGCTCGGCGCCGGACAGCGCGAACCGCAGGGTCGACAGGTCGAAGTCGCCCGGCTTGGCGTTGCGGCGCAGCCGCTTGGCCAGCAGCGCGTAGGCGAAGTTGGGCGCCGCGGTCATGGTGCCCTCGTACTTGTCGATGAGCTTGGCCCACAGCAGCGTGTCGCGCAGGAAGTCCATCGGCGTGACCTTGACCAGCTCTGCGCCGAAGTACATCGGGATGGTCAGGAAGCCGACCATGCCCATGTCGTGGAAGCAGGGCAGCCAGCTGACCATGACGTCCTTGTCGACGTCGTACTGGGCGCCGATGAACATGGCCTCGGCGTTGGAATAGATGTTGCGGTGGGTGATCTGGACCGCCTTGGGAGATCCGGTCGAACCGGACGTCAGCTGCATCAGCGCCAGATCGTCCTCGGCGACCTCGACCGGGTCGATCGGCTCCGACGCCAGCAGGCCGGCGACGGTGAGGACCTCTATGCCCTTCTCCTCGAGCACGGGGATGGCCACCATGAAAGGTTCGGAGACGATGACGGCCTTGGCCTCGATCATGCCGATGACGGTCATGGTGTCCTCGGCCCACACGGCCAGGTCGGTGCGCGGCGTGGGCTGGTGCAGCATGGTCAGGCTGGCGCCGCGCATCCACAGTCCCTGCGCTGTCGGGGCGATCTCCACCGGGAAGCCGGCGAGCACGCCGACGGCGTCACCGAGTCCGATGCCCGCGGCGGCCAGGCCACCGGCGATGCGGCGAGCGCGCTCGTGAACCTCGCCCCAGGTGTGCCGGACGGGTGCGTGCGGTTCACCGGTGACCATGCCCGTCGTCGCGGTGCGGGCGTTGCGGAACATCTTGTCGGTAAACCTGCTCACAAAAACCTCCTCGGTTCCGGCAATCTCCGCAAGGCCCGGATTCTCATATTCCGCCTGCTGGGCGCCACTGTGTAGCAGGCACGCGAGCACAGTTGGGCAGCGGTTGGGTCTCGAAACGGTGATGAGCCGACGCGTCCACCGGGATAACCGGCGGACAACGGAATCGAGTGGTCGTGCTCACCGCTGCTCGTCACCGCGAGTTATCTTAAACTCCCCTTAAGTAACTGCCAAACCGTGGCGCGCTGTCAGTGCGATTTCACACTCCGGTCGGTGCCGGAACCACGCGGGCGCCGGGCACCGGCCCGCTGGCGACGCGAACGGTGCGACACACACCCTCTCCCGAGAGCCGGGTCCCGACATCCACCGCCTCGGCCGCCGACGTGCACAGGAACGCGCAGGTCGGGCCGGAGCCTGACACGATGCCCGCCAGCGCGCCGGCCTCGACGCCGGCACGCAGGGCGTTGCGCAGGGCGGGGTTCAGGCTGACCGCGGCGGCCTGCATCTCGTTGCCCAGCAGGGGCGCCAGCTGCTCTGGATCCCCGGCGGCCAGGGCCGCCAGCACCGGCCCGGGCTCGTCGAGCCGCGGCGGACCCCCGACGGCCCTGAGCCGGTCCAGCTCGGTGAAAACATCCGGGGTGAGCAGCTCGCTGTCGGCGAACGCGAGCACCCAGTGGAAGCTGTTGCGGGACAGCACGGTGGCCAGCTCCTCGCCGCGACCCGTTCCCAGCGCGGTGCCGCCGTGCAGCGCGAACGGCACGTCACTGCCCAGGCGCGCGGCAAGCGTGTGCAGGTCGCGGCGTGGCACGTTGAGCTCCCACAGCGAGTTCATCGCGACCAGCACCGCCGCGGCGTCCGCGCTGCCACCCGCCATGCCGCCGGCCACCGGGATGGACTTGTCGATCATGATCGAGACGTCGGGCGCCCGGCCGACATGGTCGGCCAGCAGCTCGGCCGCCTGCCAGGCGAGGTTGCGCTCGTCGATGGGCAGCGTCCCGGCGCCCTCCCCGACGAGCTCGAGCGACAGCACATCGGCGTTGCGAACGGTCACCTCATCGAGCAGCGAAACGGCCTGAAACACCGTCGTCAGCTCGTGGTAGCCGTCCTCGCGGCGCTCATCCACCGCCAGGTACAGGTTGACCTTTCCCGGCACGCGCACGGTGACCGACCCGGTGGGCACCCACTGCGCGGCGGTGTTGCCGTCAGACATTGTCAGCCACGGCAGCAGACTATCGCTGCCACGGGCCCACCACACGCAACGGCGCCCGGTCAGCTCGCGGAAGCGTGCCCCGAGACGTCCGGCGTGTCACTGGTGCCGTGCGCGTTGCCCGAACGCCGCAACAGCCGCACGAAGTCGTCGATGGACAGCGTCTCACCGCGGCGGGCCGGGTCGATGCTGGCGGCCAGCAGCCGATTCGCCGATTCGTTGCCCGAGCCCGCCCACGCGGCGAACGCGTTGCGGGACGTCTTGCGCCGCTGGGCGAACGCGATGTCCACCAGCTCGAACACCCGCCGGCGGAAGCGTTCGTCGGTCGGCCACGGCGAGGTCGGGTACCGGTCGATGCGGACCAGCCCGGAATAGACCCGGGGAATCGGCCAGAAGACGGTCGGCGAAACCATGCCGCACCGACGGACCTGGCCGAAAAAGCGGATCTTCACGCTGGGCACACCGTAGTCCTTGCCGCCCGGCTCGGCGGCAAGCCGCTCGGCGACCTCGGCCTGCACCATCACCGTGAGGACACGAATGGACGGGAACTCGGCGAGCAGATGCAACAGCGCCGGAACCGCGACGTTGTAGGGGAGGTTGGCGACCAGAGCGGTCGGCGCCACCGGGTCCGTGGGCACCTCGTCGCGGCGCAGGGTCAACACGTCCCGGTTGCACACCGTCAGCCGGTGGATCTCACTATGCGAATGCTCGGCGACGGTCTGCGGCAGCCGTCCGGCCAGCACCGGGTCGATTTCCACGGCGGTGACGGTGGCGCCGCGGTCAAGCAGCGCCAGCGTGAGTGAGCCCAGGCCGGGACCGACCTCGAGAACATGGTCGGACCGGCCGATGCCGGAGGCCGCAACGACCCGTCGCACCGTGTTGGCGTCGTGGACGAAGTTCTGCCCCAGAGACTTCCGTGGCCTGAATTCCAGTTCTTTGGCCAGCCGCCTGATCTCGGTGCGCCCGAGTAGCCGGATGGTCAGCTTGCACCAGCTCTTCCGCTGCACACGGGCCAGGCACCCCAGCCCTGACGTTCCCGGGTCACCTCGGCGATGGCGATCTGCTCTTCGCGGGTGGCGAGGTCGGCGCGCGGCGCGAACCGGAGCCCGCCGTTGCGCTCCCAGGTGCCCTGGTCGAACTGCACACCCCCGTAATACCCGTTGCCGGTGTTGACCGCCCAGTTGCCGCCGGCCTCGCAGCCCGCGATGGCGTCCCAGATGGACCCGTTGCTCACCGGGGGCACATCGGTGCCGGGCTTGGTGCCCACGCGCACCACGGCCTCATGGGCCGGGGTGATCACCGTGTTGGCGACCGGGAGCCGCCCGGTCTCGACACCGTTGACGGTGGCCACCGCGAACGTGACGTCCTGCGTGCCCGGGCTGCCCGGGTCCTCGACGACCTGGCGGCTGACGTTCATCTCGGGGTCCTCGATCCGGCGCGCGGGCGGTTGCAGGGGGACACGCTCGGTGACTCGCTGGATCCGGTTGCGGGTCACCTGGATCTGCATCCCGTCGACGATCGGGGACGCGGCGCCGGGTACGACCTGGTCGCTCTCCAGCAGCGGCGCCCCGGCGGCATTCAACAGCCCCGCGACGTTGGGTGCCGGCAAGTGCACGGTGCGGACGGCGCCGCCGTCATTGATCTGGACCGTCTTGGCGCTCACGACCGGCAGCGTCATCCCCGCCAGCGGCACGCGGCTGCCACGGGACGCCGCGGCCGGGGCGGTGTCGGTCATCGCGAGTTGGGCCAGCGCCTCGTCGACGGTCGACGCCGTCGTCCACACCTGCTTGGTGTCGTGGCCGTCCAACGAAATCTCCAGCGGCCGGCTGCGCCGCAACACGATATTGGCGGCGTCGTGCACCTGCACATCGGCGGCCGGGTAGAGGTCGTCGCGGTCGTCGACGCTGTAGCCGTTTTCTCGCACGATGTCGATCACCCGCGACTTCATGGTCGTCACCCGCATCGCGATGCCGTCGACGGTCAACGTCACGGTCTTGGACGCCGAAACCGCAAGCCCACCGGCGCATCCCAGGACCAACAGCAGCGCTCCGACCAGGAGCCGCAACGTGGGTGATGAATTTTGATGAAGTTTTGTCAATACAGTCAACGCGCGCTACCCCGACCTCAGCAACCAGTCACGAACCACTCAGCAGGAAAATGACAATTAACGACAGCGGGGCCACAAGGCCCCGTCCGTACGATCACAAGACGGTAACGAACCGGCCAATGTTGAGCAACTCCGGCGCAGCATTGTTCAGGAAATCACCGGCGAACGCGCCGGTCACGAGGCCAGCCCAAACACCCGGCGCGCATTGCTGGTCGTGATCTGCGCCAAGTCCTCCGGACGACGATCCACCAGTTCAGCGATCGCCCGCACGGTATAGGGCAGGCAATACGGCTCGTTAGCTGCGCCCCGATAGGGATGCGGCGTCAAAAACGGTGCATCGGTTTCCACCAAAAGCTGCTCGAGCGGTATCAGCGGCACGGCCTCCCGCAGGGCGCGGGCGTTGCGGAAGCTCACGGTGCCCGACAGGCTGAGCAACCACCCGGCGACCACGCAGCGGCGGGCCATCGCGCTGTCCGACGAAAAGCAGTGAAAGATCACGACGTCGGGGGCACCCTCAGCGGCCAGCACGTCGAGGACCGCGGCGTCGGCCTCCCGGTTGTGGATCATCAGCGGTTTCCCGCACCGCTTGGCCAGCTCGATGTGCCACGCAAAGGCCTCCCGCTGCACGCCCGGCTCGGCGCAGCCGTCCAGGCGGCCGGGCCAGTACAGGTCAATCCCGGTTTCGCCAACGGCCACCACCCTGGGCAGCGCGGCCAGTCGCTCGATTTCGGCGCGGGCGGCGTCGTCCAGCGCGTTCGCGCGGGTCGGGTGCAACGCCACCGCGGCGTACACCCGCGGATCCCATTCGGCGGCCCGCGTCACCCAGCGCGCCGAGTCCAGGTTGTCGGCGATCGTCACCACCGCGCCCACCCCGACGGCCGCGGCGCGGTCGACAATGGCCCGCACGCCCCCGGCGTCGCTGGCGCCGCACGCGTCGAGATGCGTGTGGGCGTCGACCAAGGGCGCCAGCGGCTCGGGCGCCGGCGGCGCCTCTCGTTTACCAGAGCGGTTGGAGCTCACCGCCACACAATAGGGTGAGTCTCGATGAGGCCCTACTACGTCACCACCGCGATCACGTACCCCAACGCCGCGCCGCACCTGGGGCACGCGTATGAGTACATCGCCACCGACGCCATTGCGCGGTTCAAGCGGCTCGACGGTTTCGACGTGCGCTTCCTGACCGGAACCGACGAGCACGGCCTGAAGGTCGCGCAGGCCGCCGCGGCCGAGGGGCTGCCCACCGCCGAGTTGGCCCGCCGCAACTCCGATGTCTTCCAGCGCCTGCAGGAGAAGCTCAACATCTCCTTCGACCGGTTCATCCGCACCACCGACCCCGACCACCACGAGGCGTCCAAGGAGATCTGGCGAGGGATGGCCGCCGCGGGCGACATCTACCTCGACACCTACGAGGGCTGGTATTCGGTGCGCGACGAGCGATTCTTCGTCGAATCGGAGACCGAAATCGTGGGGGGGACCCGGATCGCCGTCGAAACCGGCACGCCGGTGACCTGGACCGAGGAACAGACCTACTTCTTTCGGCTCTCGGCCTATGCCGACAAGTTGCTGGCCCACTACGAGGCGAACCCCGACTTCATCGCCCCCGACGTGCGGCGCAACGAGGTGGTCAGCTTCGTTGCCGGCGGGCTGCGCGACCTGTCGATCTCGCGGACGTCGTTCGACTGGGGGGTGCAGGTGCCCGACCACCCCGATCACGTCATGTACGTCTGGGTCGACGCGCTGACCAACTACCTGACCGGGGTGGGCTACCCCGACACCGACTCCGAGTTGTTCCGCCGCTACTGGCCCGCCGATCTGCACATGATCGGCAAGGACATCATCAGGTTCCACGCGGTCTACTGGCCGGCATTCTTGATGTCGGCGGGACTCGAGCTGCCGCGAAGGGTTTTCGCGCACGGGTTCCTGCTCAACCGCGGTGAGAAGATGAGCAAGTCGGTGGGAAACATCGTCGACCCGGACGCCCTGGTCGATACCTTCGGTGTCGATCAGGTGCGCTACTTCCTGTTGCGTGAGGTTCCTTTCGGACAGGACGGCAGCTACAGCGAAGAGGCGATCATCACCCGGATCAACACCGACCTGGCCAACGAACTCGGCAACCTGGCCCAACGGTCGCTGTCGATGGTGGCCAAGAACCTGGGCGGGGTGGTGCCCGACCCGGGCGAGCTGAGCGCCGCCGACAGCGAGCTGCTGGCGGCCGCCGACGGCCTGCTGGAGCGGGTGCGCGCCAACTTTGACGCGCAGGCCATGCACTTGGCGCTCGAGGCGATCTGGCTGATGCTCGGGGAGGCGAACAAGTACTTCTCCGCCCAGCAGCCGTGGGTCCTGCGCAAGAGCGAATCCGAGGCGGACCAGGCCAGGTTTCGCGCCGTGCTCTACACCACCTGCGAGGCCGTGCGCATCGCCGCGCTGCTGGTCCAACCCGTCATGCCGGAGTCGGCCGGCAGGCTGCTGGACCTGCTCGGTCAGGCCGAAGACCGACGCGATTTCACCGCCATCGGCGCGCGGCTGGTCCCGGGCACCGCGCTGCCGGCGCCGTCCGGCGTGTTCCCGCGGCACCAGCCGCCGTCACCGTCTTCCGAAGTCGAGTGAGCGGTAATTGAGTTGCCAGCAAACATGTTCGGCGGGTGCATTGACGGCTCCGGAAAAAGACATCCGAATGGCCTCATTTCATAAGTCATAATTGGCGTGTGGATCGACGACGAAATCGGGGACACAGTCAATCACCGATGACTATCTTGAAGGAGATGCCCGCGCCGGTCGTCCTGGAGAGAATTCCGATTCCCGTGCTCGCGGTCGGGCACGAAGGCAGCATCCTTTTCACCAACACCGCGTTCGCCGAGATGGTGGGCCACGAGCCCGAAGAGGTTCTGTCCCTGCGGTTTCACGAGATCTTCCATGCGCCTGCGGAGTCGGAACCGCTGCTTTCGGTCGTTCATGGCCTCGCGAACAGGATCGTCAAATTGGCCCACAAGGACGGGTCGGCCGTGCGGGCTTTGATGAGCAAGTCGGCGCTCATGCGGGCGGATGACCAGTTTGCCCTTGCGGCCTTCCAAGATCTGACTGAACAATTGTGGCTACAAGAGCATTAGCGTCCGTGAACCGTTAGGCATCAGCGCAGCGCAATCGGATACCCCCAGTACGGCCTTTCGCGCAGGACATTCTCGAATGACCGCAGCGCCCGTCTTATCGCCTAGCCGACTTCCGGCACCGCGACGGCGCCGTTGGGCGGCGACTCCGAGGGGCGACCGTGGCGGAGGGCCTCGCGCGCAAGAAATTGACGGAAGTAGGGAAGCGACGCCTCCGTAACGATGCCGGCCAGGATGAGTTCCCAGAATTGAGTCGGCGGGCCGGCAAGGCGATCGGCGACGCCACCTTCTTCCCCGTGCGCACCGACGCCCTTGGCCGCGATCGCGTGGAATAGCAAACGCGTTCCGAACATGGCGCCGATGATCGACTCGCTGATCACCACCGCGTCGAGATCCGGTCGCAGGTCGCCTTCGGCGCTTGCCCTCCGGGCCTGAGCCGCCATCAGCTCGATCAAGTTCGTGCAGAAGCGCGTGGCCGCTTCGTTGAATCCACTCAAGGCGGCCGTCAACTGCTCAGCCGCGCCTGCCGTTTTGTCGGAGCTGAGCGCATTGGCGATCGTGAACGTGCCGTGAATCATGTTCTCGAGCGCCGGCGATGACGACCCGCACACGTTGCGGAACGCGCCAAGTATTGTCTCCGAACCCTCCTCGATGATGGCGGACGCCAGCGACTCCTTCGAGTCGAAGTGGTGGTAGAGGGCCCCCTTGGTCATCCCCGTCCGCTCGATGATCGTGTTCCACCCGGCCGCGGCGTACCCGACCTCGCCGAATACGTCAATTGCGGCATCGAGGATCTTTCGGCGGGTGGCTTCCGATCTAACCTGGCGCGCCATCGCGTTTGCACCTCCGGAGTTCCGTCAATGTGCTTAGATCCGGGATCTCGACGTGTTCACAAATCATCCGGCCAAAGGGGTAAGCGTAACAGCCGCCGCCACGCAGTCCCGAGCGCGCGATCCGAGGCACTATTCGGAATCCGGTCCCGTCGAGCTGGCGGTAATGGCGAGCGCCGCGCGCCGCCTCAGGAATTGGCGGAAGTATTCGATCCGATCCGCCTGCAAGATGCCGGTCAGCAACAGAAGCCAGCACTTCTCCAAGTCGTGCAGGAAACGCTCGGGTTCTTCCAGATTGCTGGTCTGCCGCATCCCCATGTGCAGAGACACCATCAGGCGCCCCACATCCTGGGGATCACACCGCTGGTCGATATCGCCCTCGGCAATGGCCTGCTCGACGACTCCGGCAAGCGCTTTGGCCCATTCGTCCAGAAGCCGCTTCTGCAGCCCTTCCGACCGGCCGACGGACTCGAGCAGGTTCAGGCCGGCCCTTACTGCGTCGGTCTTGATGTCCGCGACGGCGATCAGATAAGAGAGGTCGATGAGGGTCTCCAAGCCCGAAAGTCCGCGAGTAAGCAGATCTTCCACCGCGCCGGCGGCGGCGGCGGTCTGCCGTTCGATGATCGCAACGGCCAACGCGTGCTTGGAACGGAAGTGGAAGTACATCGCGCCCTTGGTCAGCTCCGCATCGGCGAGAATGTCGTCGAGGCCGACATCGTGGTAGGCGCGTCGAGCGAACTGGTGTGAGGCGGCGCGCAAAATCTGCCGTCGCGTCGTGTCGGCGCGCCCGTCGGTCGAGTGGGTGGTCATCGGAACCGAGAACTCAGCTATCCGGTGCGGAGTGATCGCGCTTCCGGGTCAGAAACGCGAGTGATCGTTTCGTGGCCCGCGTCACGGGCTGTATCGAATCGTTTTCATGTTGACGATGCCTTTTTCGAGCAGGGCACAAACCTCGGTTCTACAGCCGGCATTTACCGGCGCGTCTCGGGCGGCATGGGACCGCCTCTGAGGCTAGCAGCCGGTCGTCGCTCTGCGCGTCCAACGCTCCGGGTTGACATCATTGAGTTGAAAATACTTGCAGTTCATTCCTTCATTATACTCTCGTCTAATAGTATGTATTCTATCGTTTTATGTGCTTTCTAGTTTGCTCTCCGGGTCGACGCCTTATTTGGCTGGCTTCCGGCTTGTCGGGCACGTGGAGCGCTACGTCGACCACCGCGCCGCGCGCCGCCGGGGGTGACTGCCGCCGCGGAAGCCGCCGGCTCGCCCCCACCGCAGTGCTTCCCGAGACTGATGTATTCGGTGGCCCCGACATCGGCCTCGACGAGTGCCGTGGGCACGGGGGCTTGGGCAACGCGCTTCACGAAAGCGCGCGACGACCGGCGCGGCAACTCGCCTACGTCGCCGGCGCCAACCGCGCGGCCGAAACAGTCGGCGGCGCAGAGGATCGGGGGTCAGATGCTTTGTCGGTTATGTGACTCGGACCGCCTGGTCAGTGTCCTGGATCTCGGCGCCACTCCCCTTTGTGAGGCTTTCCTGGGGTCCGATGACCTGGATCTGCCGGAGCTGACCTTTCCGCTGCACCTGCGGTTGTGTGAGGACTGCCTGCTGCTGCAGATACCGGCGCTGATCACGCCCGAGGACACGTTGACCGAATATGCCTACGCTGCTTCGTATTCCGACACCTGGGTGCAGCACGCCAAGGAATTCGTCCGCGGGGCCATCCGGCGGCTTGGGCTTGGACCACACTCACGTACGGTCGAAGTCGCCAGCAATGACGGCTACCTGCTCCAGCACGTCGTCGCGGCGGGTGTGCCGTGCCTGGGAATCGAGCCGTCGGGAAGCGCCGGGGCGGCCGCTCGCACGCGCAATATCCCGACGGTGTCGGCGTTTCTGGACGAGGAGGTCGCGGCCGAGGTCCGCAACGAATACGGACCGGCAGACCTGGTCGTCGCGAACAACGTGTGCACGCACGTTCCCGATCTGCGCGGCTTCACCCTGTCCCTGCGCAGGCTGATGGACGACGACGGCTGGCTGAGCATTGAGGTGCATTACGCGCTCAACCTGGTGCGGCTGGCGCAGTTCGACACGATCTATCACGAACACTTCCAGTACTACACGCTGTTTTCGATGGTCTGCACACTGGCCACCGCCGGGCTGGCCGTGGTCGACGTCGAGCTCCTGCCCACTCACGGCGGGTCCATCCGCATCTGGGCCCGCTCGGCTGATATTGCCGGACGGCCGACCGACCAGGTGGAGAAAGTGATGCGCGCCGAGAAGGCGGCGGGACTGCACCAGGTCGACGGTTACCTGCACCTGCGTCGTCGGAGCGAGGGCATCCGCCATGAGCTGCTGCGCTTCTTGCTGCAGTGCCGTGCCGAAGGCAAGCGCGTCGTCGGCTACGGCGCGCCGGGCAGGGGCAACACCTTGCTCAACTACTGCGGGATCCGCAGCGATCTGCTCGAATACACCGTCGACCGCGATCCCGACAAGCACGGCCGCTTCACGCCCGGAACCCGGATCCCGATCTACGCACCGGAGCGCATTGCCGACGACCGACCGGACGTGGTGCTGGCGTTGCCGTGGAACCTCGAAACCGAGCTGGCCCCGCAGCTCGGTTACCTCGCCGAATGGGGCGGCCAGCTTTTCTTTCCGCTTCCGACTCTGCATACCGCGCCCAGCGGCGGCGTGCAGGGATGAGCACCGGTTGTGGGCCGGCTTGGCGGGCGCGGTACTCCCCGAATGCGACGGGTCACCGAAGTCACCGACCGTTCGCTGACAGCGCCGAGTCGCGCGGTATGTCCAGCGTGGCAATCGGATACACGCCGGCGCCGTCGCGGCCGTCCCGGCCCAACGCCATGGGCGCGTAGTTCACCACGTGCGATGCACCCGGCTTGTGCTGCTGCCAGTCCACGGACGCGCCCAAAGTGTAGTGACCCGGCGCCAAGCCCGTCAGGTCGATGCGCACGGTCTCGGTCGACGACGCCGGGACCGCCTCCTCGCGTGAGGAGCTGGTGTCGTCGCTAACCAGTGTCTTGAGGTTGACCGTCGCCGGCAGACTGCGAACCACAGCTCCCGAGAAATCCCTCAGCTTGTAGCCGGGCGCCCACTGCTCGGTGGTGGCCGCCGAGCCGTAGTTGGTCCAGACGACCGATATGGTCGCCACCTGGCCCTGTATCGATTGGGAGCCCGGCCGCCCCTCGACCGAATACCGGTAGCCCGCCGAGGTATTCGCCTGGGCCCACAGCAAGAACAATTTGGGGTCCATCGCCGACCTGGAATCGCGGTCCGGGAAGTTGATGCTCGAGGTCATTGACACGTGGCACCTGACGACGTCGTGCAGGCCCTTCTCGTAGTAGGGTCGCGGATCGGTTCCGTTGGGCAACTGACACCACTGGGTGATCACCGGCGCGGACGCGAGCCGCTGCTTGATCGCGTTGACGACGGCGTCGTTGTTCCGCACGTATTGCGAGTCGCCGGATTCGGCCCACGCCGGCAATGGCGCCTGGACACCGAGGCAATCCGAGCGGATGCCCACCGGCGCCGACAGTTTCCTGGTCACGTCGTCGGCCAGCAACTCACGCACGATCTCGGGATTCTGCGGAGTGACCACCAATTGTGTATGGGGGAAAGCGCTTACGTTCGCGGCGACCAGCTGGCGGACGGAGTCGGTGGTGATGCTCTGATCGCGGAACTGGCTGTAATAGCCCAGCTTCGCCGCGCTTTCGTCGGGCGCCGGACCCGGCGCGCCCAACACGTCACGCAAATAGGCGATGTGGTTCTCGCTGAAATCCCCGTAACCGGAGAACTCGAAGACGCTGAGTCGCTCGTCGCCGTCATAGCGGCGGCCCAGCGCGGCGAGCAGCTGCCCGAACGCGCTCAGGTAGTTGGGGTCGTTCCAGTTCGGCACCACCTGTGTCACCCGGGGCGCCGGGCTGTTCGGCGGCGCGGGGTAGTTGGTGGCCGCCGAGCGCATCCAGTCGGGAATCGCGATGTTCGTGTTGTCGGGATAGGAGTCGTTGCAACATGAGTTGTAGGCGTAAACGCCGAAAGTCAGTCGCATGTTGCGGTTCTGCAGCTTCGTCAGCGCGTCGTCGATCACGCTGAAGTCGAACTTGCGGTCGTCGGGAGCGTCGGGAGGCAGGGTGTGCGGATCAACGGGCTGCAACTGGCGCCACGAGACGCGCAAGCTGGCGTCGTAGGACGCCGGCCACGCCGGGTACCGCTGTTGGGCCGGATTGCCTTGCGGGAAAAGCGGAATCAACAAGTCTTCATACTGGCCGCGCAGCGGGTTGGCTATCTCCTGAACGGTGGGCGGTATGGCCGGAAAGACGATCGCGGACAGCGGTCCCGGAGTGGAATGACCGCCGCACCCGGTCAGCAGCAGCGCCGCGCAAGTGATGACGGCGACAGTTGCCAGTTTGCCCTTTTCCCATGAACGAAACGGCGTCACCGGGGCTAGATCGCCCCTGACGACAGCGCCTCGCGGTCGGCGAGGAACGGCATTGGCATCCAGCGCGCGGCCAACAACGCTTCCATCGCATTGCCCGGGAGGGGTCGGGACAGCAGGAACCCCTGCGCCCGGTGACATCCATGCTGCATCAAAGTCAGAGCGGCGGCCGGTGTCTCGACTCCTTCGGCGACCAGTTGCAGGCCGAACGCCTCGGCCAATCCGATGATCGCCCGAACGATGGCCAAATCGCCGGCGTTGGTGCCCAAGTCACGGACGAATCCGGTATCGATCTTGAGCATGTCTACCGGCAGGGACTTCAAGTGCGACAGAACCGCATATCCGGTGCCGAAGTCGTCGATGGCGATCTGGACCCCGACCTCCTTGAGCTCCGCCAAGGTCTTGCGGGTGGTTTCGATGTCGTGCACCACCGCGCGCTCGGTGATCTCCAAACAGACTGAGCCAGTGTCGATCCCGAACTCCTCGATGGTCTCGGCGACGCTACGGACGAAACCACGCGTGATCAGTTGGACGGGAGACACATTGATGCGCAGGATCGCGCCCTGCCCAACACCGTTGGCGCGCCACCGGCTGAATTCGGCGCAGGCGCTTCGCATCACCCACCGGCCCAGTTCCCCGGCCAGGTTGGTCGACTCGGCCACCCCGATGAACGAATCCGGCAGCAGCAGCCCCCAGATGGGGTGCCGCCAGCGGACCAGTGCCTCGGCGGCCACGATCGCGCCCGTCCACAGGTCGACCTCGGGCAGATAGTGCAGCAGCAGCGCTTCGCTGTCGATGTCGCCTTGCAGGTGCAGTTCGATGTCGTTGCGGAAGGCACTTTTCAGCGACATGTCATCGGTGGACAGCGCAACCTGGTTGCCGCCCCCGCGCTTGGCGATCAGCACGGCCTCGTCGGCCCGGCGCAAAAGATCGGTGCTGTTGTCGCGCCCCGGCATGCCCACCGCCAGTCCGATGCTCACGGTGCGGGTGATCATATGCCCGCCGATGGCCAGGCGCTCGCACAGCATCGCCGCGAGCCGGCGGGCGAACGATTCCGCGGCCCCCGTCGACATCGGCTGGTCCGGGATGACGACGAACTCGTCGCCGCCCAGCCGGGCGATCATGTCCTGACTTCCCGCGCACACCCGAATGCGTTGCGCGAAGACCCGGATGAACCAGTCGCCCGCGGTGTGGCCGAGATAGTCGTTGATCGACTTGAGCCGGTCGAGGTCGAGGTATAAGACGGCCACGGGTCCCGGGCTGCCCGACGCGAGCCTTTCGGACAGGTGCGCGACCAGCGCACGCCGGTTGTAGAGGCCGGTCAGATCGTCGTGCTCGGCCAGGTAGCGAAGCTTTTCTTCGGCCGCGATGCGGGCTTGCAGCTGCGCGAACAGGGCGGCGACCGCTTCCAGCGTGTTGATCTCTTCTTGCTTCCACCTCCGGGCGCCGTTCTTGACGAAGCCGAGCACGCCGGTCGTGGTCTCGCCGGAGACGAGGGGCGCGGCGGCCACCGAGGGCGATGTGGCCTGTTTGTCTTTGTCCCCACCCGTCCGGCGCGAAAACGAACGGTTGTTCCGCTCGGGCCGGATCACGACCGGCTTCTTGCCGTGTTCGCACTGGGCGAGCATGGGGTCGGCGCTGGTGAAATGGACGACGGCCATCGGATCCGGGTCGGGAACGTCGGTACGAGGCGGCCACTCGGCGACCAGGACCGAGGCGCGGATGTCATGATCGTGGTGTCGCAGGAAGCTGGCGTCGAGATCGAACTGCTCGACGAGCTGCGCGAGCACCTTTTCACTCACCTGGGTCGCGGTGGATCCCGTGGCCTCCATCAGCTGCGTGGCCACGGAGGTTACGACGAGATCCAGGCTACGCGGCAAGGACTCCTCCGTTGGGGCACGGGTCCCAGCTGGGCTTGGCCCTTTTCGGGGGCCCAAGCACGGGAGCTTCGCGGTGGCATTATTCGGCACGAGCAGGTCACGAATTGGTGGGAAGCGTAACACGCGCAACCCGGCCTGGCCCCGGTTATGTCTGGCCCGCTTGAGGGCGGAAGAGCACTGCAGATGCCTGTTGCACGCCCGGCGAAACGTTGGCTCGCTCCAGCGGCAAAGACCTTGGTGCCAAGCCTGTTTTGGCGGCGCAGATGCGGCATCCCGGGCCGACGTCGGCGAGTTCACGAGCGCGATGCTGCCGCCGTCGCGCTCGGCGCCGCGGTGCGGGTAGGACGCCGTGGCGCTCTTCCATAGGCAAGGCGTGACGGCCAACCGGGCGAACGTCGGCGGGCCGGGCGGCCCAAGCCGTTCGCGCCGACAACTTCATCTGCGTTCCCACGGGCGCGTGACCTCCCGCCTCGCGAGTGACACCGCTCACAGTCCCCTCGCGACTGTCACGCCCGGCCGGGCTGCGGTGTCTCAAGGGCACGAGTCCCGTGAGAGTAGGAGAGAGCAATGACCGAGCCGACCACCCCAAGAACCCACGTCGTCGTCGTCGGCGGCGGATATTCCGGAACCCTGGCCGCCAATCATCTGCGGCAGCGCACCGACGTCGACGTCACCCTGATCAACCCGCGTCCGGTCTTCGTGGAACGGATCCGCCTGCACCAGTTGGCCGCCGACACCAGCACCGCGATCGCCGACTACGACAGCCTGCTGGGCGAGGGCATCGGGCTGATCGTCGACGCCGTCGATCGCATCGAGCCCGCCGACCGGCGCGCGGTGCTGGGCTCGGGCGCCGAGCTGGACTACGACTACCTCATCTACGCGGTCGGCAGCACCGGCGCGATGCCCTTGACGGTGCCCGGGGCGGCCGAGTTCGCCCACTCGGTCGCCGACCTGGAAAGCGCGCAGCGGCTGCGCTACGCGCTCGCCGACCTCCCGCTGGCGGCGCCGATCACGGTCGTCGGCGGCGGGCTGACCGGTATCGAGACGGCGTCCGAGCTGGCCGAGCTGGGCCGCCCAGTGACCCTGGTCTGCGGCGGCGTCCTGGGCCTGTCGCTGAGCAGGCGGGGCCGGCGGTCGGTGGCCCGGCAGCTGCGCCGCCTCGAGGTCAACGTGCTCGAATCCGTCGCCGCCACCGAGGTGCGCTGGGACGCGGTGACGCTCAGCAATGGCGCCGTGCTGCCCAGCGCGGCGACGGTGTGGACGGCCGGGTTCACCGTGCCGGACCTGGCCGCGCGCAGCGGGCTGAGCACCGACGCGCTGGGCCGCCTGCTCACCGACGAGACGCTGACCAGCATCGACGACGCCCGCATCGTCGCCGCCGGTGACGCGGCCGCCCCATCGGGCCGGCCGCTGCGGATGAGCTGCCAGGCCGCCGGGCCGCTGGGCGCCCAGGCCGCCAACACCGTGCTCAGCCGCATCGCCGGAGAAACCCCGGCGTTGCTCGATCAGGCGTTCACGGGGCAGTGCATCAGCCTGGGTCGCTCGCACGCCACCATTCAGCTCGCCCGCAGGGATGACACCCCGGTGGACGTGTACGTCGGCGGCCGCTTGGCGGCGCCGGTCAAGGAGACCGTCTGCAAGGCCACGCTCTGGGCCATCCGGCGCGAGGCCGCCAAGCCGGGCTCCTACTTCTGGCTCAAGGGGGGCGCCCGGCCCGCGCAGTCCCCGGCCGACGAACGGGTCCCGCTGCGATGACTTCGGTGACCGAGCCGTCCGAGCACGCCGACCGATTCACGCTGCTGCGGCCGCTGCTGTTCACGATCGCGTACGAGATCCTCGGCTCGGCAACCGAGGCGGACGACGTGCTGCAGGACAGCTACCTGCGGTGGGCGGCCGTGGACCTGTCGAGCGTGCGCGACAGCAAGTCCTACCTGGCCCGGCTGGTCACCCGGCAGGCGCTCAACGCGCTGCGCGCCGACGCGCGCCGACGCGAGGAGTACGTCGGGCCCTGGCTGCCCGAGCCGCTGCTGCTCGACGACCAGGATCCGTCGGCCGATGTCGTTCTGGCGGAATCGGTTTCGATGGCGATGCTGGTACTGCTGGAAACCCTGAGCCCCGACGAACGGGCGGTCTTCGTGCTGCGCGAGGTGTTCGGCTTCGACTACGGCGAGATCGCCGAGGCGGTCGGCAAACCGGCACCGACCGTCCGTCAGGTGGCGCATCGCGCGCGCGAACACGTGCGGGCGCGACGGAAACGGTTCGACGCGGTCGACCCGCAACGCAACGCCGAAATCACCGCACAGTTCCTGTCCTCGGCGGCCAGCGGGGACGTGGAAGCGCTGATGACGATGCTCGCCCCGGACGCCACCTGGACGGCCGACAGCGGCGGCCTCGTCAGCGCCGCCCGCAGGCCGGTGGTCGGCGCCGAGCGGGTGGCCCGGGCGATCGCCGGGCTGATGCGCAGGGCCGCGGCCATGGCCGCGCTGCGGGTGGAGATGGTGACCTGCAACAGCGCCCCGGCGGTGCTGCTCTACCTCGGCGAACAGCTCGAAGGGGTGATCACGCTGGAGATCGCCGACGGCACGATCACCAACTTCTACGTGATGCGCAACCCGCACAAGCTGGCCGCCCTGGCCAGCGCCCGCGACATCAGCCGCGGCTAACTCTGTCAAGCTAGGGCGGTGCGAATCGACCGGCTTGGCGACCTCGGCGCCGCGCCCCGGGTGCTGCGCGCCGTCGGCGACGCCACCGGCCGGCTCGGCTTGCCGCCGCCCGCCGCGCTGACCGGCGAGTGGTTCGGGGCGCTGGCGGTGATCGCACCCAGCCTGCCGGCGGGGCCGGTGGACGCCGGCGACGCGTTCGCCGTCCCGCAGGGCGCGCCGGCGCCCGGCTCGGAGGTGGTGGGCGGCGGCTGGGTCGGTTACCTCTCCTATCCCGATCCCGGCGCCGATGGGCAGGACAACCGGATCCCCGAGGCCGCGGGCGGCTGGACCGACTGCGTACTGCGCCGCGACCGCGACGGGCAGTGGTGGTACGAAAGCCTGTCCGGTGCGCCCATGCCCGACTGGCTGACCGCCGCGCTGACGGCCGGGCCCGCGCCGGTGCGCGATTGCCGGATCGACTGGGGCGCCGCCGACCGGGCGACGCATCGCGACGGGGTCCTGTCCTGCCTGGAGGCGATCCGCGCCGGCGAGGTCTATCAGGCCTGCGTGTGCACGCAATTCACCGGCGCGGTGACCGGCGCTACCCTGGACTTCTTCATCGACGGCGTCGCGCGGACCGCCCCGGCCCGCGCGGCCTACGTCGCGGGGCCCTGGGGGGCGGTGGCGTCGCTGTCTCCCGAGCTTTTCCTGCGGCGCCGCGGAACGGTCGTGACCTCGAGCCCGATCAAGGGCACGCTGCCGCTGGACGCCTGGCCGTCGGCGCTGCGGGCGTCGGCCAAGGAGGTCGCCGAAAACATCATGATCGTGGACTTGGTCCGCAACGACCTGGGCCGGGTTGCGACCGTCGGCACGGTCACCGTGCCCGAGCTGCTGGTCGTGCGGCGCGCGCCCGGCGTGTGGCACCTGGTTTCCACGGTGTCGGCCCGGGTTCCCGCGGAACTCCCGACGTCGGCGTTGCTGGACGCCGCCTTTCCCCCCGCCTCGGTCACCGGCACCCCGAAACATCGCGCCCGGCAACTGATTTCGCAATGGGAACACCGTCGTCGCGGAATGTACTGCGGCACAATCGGTTTGGCCTCACCGATCGCCGGTTGCGAGCTGAACGTCGCGATCCGGACCGTCGAGTTCGACGCCGGCGGCGGCGCTGTGCTGGGCGTCGGCGGCGGGATCACCGCCGACTCGGATCCCGACGCCGAATGGGAGGAGTGCCTGCACAAGGCCGCCCCGATCGTCGGGCTGCAATGCCCCGCCCCCGCGGCCCCGGTCGGTTAACAGAGGCCGGTTAGGTGAAACATCAGCGCCCCGGCCGTGAATTTCGGATAATGCCCCACGCCACGTGCCACGTCGGCCTAAGCTTCAGGGATTGACCCGCGCCGACCGCGAGTCGACAGCTGGAGGGGACCGTAATGAGAATCGCCGTCCTGGGCGCCGCAGCGTCCGCCCTGATGGGTGGGACCCTGGCGGTTACGCCCCTGACCTCAGTCAGCACGCCGCTGCCGGCCACGGGCACCTGCGGCAATGGTGGGGCCGCATGCCAGAAGGTGGCGTCGGTTCTCATGCCCGAGACGCCGAAGCCGTCGGGACCGCAGGCCGGGCCCGCCCCGCAGGCTGGAGGCCCGACCACGCCGTTCTCCGAGGCGGCCAACGTGATCGCGCCCGGCGGTCCTCCCCAGCCCGGAGGGCCAGCGGCCGCGGCCGCCGTGCCGGGTGTGAGCTCGCCGGGGATCGGCGTCGGCGGCGCACCGGGCGGCGGCGCGGGCGTGCCGGGGGTCGGCATGCCCGGCGTGCCCGGCGTGGGCGGCGTGGGCGTGCCCGGGGTCCCTGACATAGCCGGCCTCCCGGACGCCAACCTCGTGCTGCCCGCCGTGGCCGGATTGCCGGCCGCCGCGGCCATACCCAACAGCGCGGCCACGGCCTTGTCCGTCGTGCAGGGCGTCGTGGGCGTGGGCGGCAGCGTCGTGGGCGTGGCAAGTGGCGCCGCGGCGGCCCTGAGCACCGCCTCCATCGCGCT
>NZ_DATJPU010000167.1:0-17243 GCF_035506235.1 Mycobacterium sp. | reverse complement strand
TCTGGCGGTCGGCGATGCGGTGATGGGAATCCTGGGCCTGGCGGGCTCCGAGGCGGTTGTCGATCAGCGGTTGCTGGTGCGCGCGCCCCGGGACTGGTCGTGGGCGGACGCCGCGGCGGTGCCGGTGGTGTTCCTGACTGCGCTGTACGGGCTGTCGGTGCTGGCGGGGTTGCGGCCGGGAGAGCGGGTCTTGGTCCACGCCGCGGCCGGTGGGGTCGGGATGGCCGCGGTGCAGCTGGCCCGGCACCGGGGTGCCGAGGTGTTCGTCACCGCCGGCCGCGGCAAGTGGGAGACGTTGCGCGCCATGGGTTTCGACGATGACCACATCGCCGATTCGCGCACGCTGGAGTTCGAGAAAAAGTTCCTGGCCGCCACCGGCGGGGCCGGCGTCGACGTCGTCCTCAACTCGCTGGCCGGGGAGTTCACCGATGCGTCCTTGCGGCTGTTGACCCACGGCGGGCGCTTCATCGAGATGGGCAAGACCGACCTGCGCGACCCGCAGGTGATCGCCGCGCAGTACCCGGGGGTGGCGTATCGCGCGTTCGATTTGATCGAGTTGGGGCCGGACCGCACCGCGGCGATGCTGGCCGAGATCATGCGGCTGCTGGACGGCGGCGCGGTGCGGCCGCTGCCGCAGAAGGCATTCGACGTCCGGTGCGCACCCTCGGCTTACCGCTATGTCAGCTCGGCCCGCCACATCGGGAAGGTGGTGCTCACCGTACCGGGCGGCCCGGGCGAGTTGCTCAGCGGCTGCGGCGGCGGCCTGGCAGGGAGCAGCGTGGTGATCACCGGGGGCACCGGGATGGCCGGTTCGGCCCTCGCGCGTCACCTCGTCGACCGTTACGGGGTGGGCCATGTGGTGCTGGCCAGCCGTTCGGGCGCCGACGCCGCCGGGGTGGCGGAGCTGGTGCGCCGGCTGACGGGGGCGGGGGCGCGGGTGTCCGTCGTGGCGTGCGACGTCGCCGACCGCGAGGCGGTGGCACGGATGCTCGCCGGGATTCCGGCGCAACACCCGCTGCGGGCTGTCATCCACGCCGCGGGGATCCTCGATGACGGGCTCATCGCCTCGTTGACGCCGGAGCGCGTGCGGGCGGTGCTGCGAGCCAAGGTCGACGGCGCCTGGAACCTGCACGAGCTGACGCGTCACCTGGATTTGTCGGCGTTCGTGGTGTTTTCGTCGATGGCCGGCATCGTCGGCACGCCCGCTCAGGCCAACTACGCGGCGGCCAACAGTTTCCTCGACGGCCTGATGACCTGCCGGCGGGCGCAGGGGCTGCCGGGATCGTCACTGGCGTGGGGTCTTTGGGAGCAGGCATCGGCCATGACCGCCCACCTGGGCGATCGCGACAAGGCCCGGATGACCCGCCTCGGGCTGGCCCCGCTGTCGACAGAACAGGCGCTGGGCGCCTTCGACGGCGCCATGCTGCTGGACCACCCCGTGGTGGTGGCCGCCCGCCTGGACCGAACCGCGCTGGCGGGCAACGAAACCGGCCTGCCCCCGCTGTTGCGCGATGTCGCTGGACGCCCCACCCGGCGCGTCGTCGTCGACGCCGCGAGCGCATCACCGACCACCGACCTGGCCACCAGACTGGCCGGGCTGAGCCCCGAGGCGCGTCAGCGGGAACTGGTCGACCTGGTGCGCGGCAGCGCCGCCACGGTGCTGGGAGTCCCCAACCCCGCGGACATCGACTCGGGCCGGGCGTTCCAGGAGCTTGGTTTCGACTCGCTCACGGCCGTCGAGCTGCGCAACCGGCTCAAAAACGCCACCGGCCTTACGCTTTCACCGACGTTGATCTTCGACTATCCCACCCCGTCCGTTCTGGCCGGGCATCTCGACATCCGGCTCGCCGACACCGTCGACTACTCCGGTCCCGCGGCACAGGCCGAGGACATCACCCGCGAACTGGAGGCGCTGCTGAGCCGGCCGGGCTGGAGCGCCGATGACAAAGCGTTGTTGAGCGCCCGCATCCAGAGCCTGCTCACCGGTTTCGTCGCCGACGATGCCGAGGGTCTTGACGACGACCTGCGCGCCGCCACTGAAAGCGAACTCTTCGCGATCCTCGACGAAGAACTCGGCCACCGAGGCCATCCGACATGACCGGCACCGAGAAACACGTTGATTACCTCAAACGCCTGACGGCGGACCTGAGGCGGGCGCGGCGGCGCGTCTCCGAGCTAGAGGGACGGCTGTCCGAGCCGGTGGCGGTGGTGGGCATGGCCTGCCGCTACGGGGGCGGCGTGGATTCGCCGGAAGCCCTGTGGAACCTGGTGGTCGAAGAACGCGACGCGGTTTCGGACTTTCCCACCTACCGCGGCTGGGACATCGACGCTTTGTTCGATCCGGACCCCGACGCCCCGGGCAAGACCTACACACGTCGCGGCAGTTTCGTGCGGGACGCGGCCGAATTCGATGCCGCATTCTTCAGCATCGGGCCCAGCGAAGCGCTGGCGATGGACCCCCAGCAACGACTCATGCTGGAGATCTGCTGGGAAGCGTTGGAGCGGGCGGGGATCGACCCCACGCGGTTGCGCGGTTCGGCGACGGGGGTGTTCGCCGGAGTCATCCACGGCAGCTATGGAGGCGAGGTCAAAGGGGAGCTGGAGGGCTACGGTTTCACGGGCTCGACGCTGAGCGTTGCGTCGGGCCGAGTGGCCTACGTGCTGGGCCTGGAGGGCCCGGCGGTGTCGGTGGACACGGCGTGTTCGTCTTCGCTGGTGGCGATGCACCTGGCGGCGCAGTCCTTGCGTTCCGGGGAAACCGATCTGGCGCTGGCCGGGGGTGTCACCATCATGGCGAGCCCCGCGGCGTTCGTCGAGTTCAGCCGGCAGCGGGCGCTGGCCGCCGATGGGCGGTGCAAGGTGTATGCCGCTGCCGCGGATGGCACGTCGTGGTCCGAGGGCGCGGGCGTGCTGGTGTTGGAGCGACTGGCCGACGCGCGCCGGCTGGGGCATCCGGTGCTGGCGGTGCTGCGGGGATCGGCGGTCAACCAGGACGGCGCCTCCAATGGGTTGACCGCACCGAACGGTCCATCGCAGCAACGGGTGATCCGGGCAGCACTGGCGAACGCCGGGTTGACGGCGGCGGACGTTGACGTGGTCGAGGGGCACGGTACCGGGACCGTCCTGGGCGACCCCATCGAGGCTCAGGCGCTCCTGGCCACCTACGGGCAGGGCCGGCCGGGGGATCGACCGCTGTGGTTGGGCTCGATCAAGTCCAACATCGGCCATACCTCCGCCGGCGCGGGGGTGGCCGGGGTCATCAAGATGGTGCAGGCGATGCGGCATGGCGTGCTGCCCAAGACGCTGCACGTCGATTCGCCGACGCCCCGGGTCGATTGGTCCGCGGGTGAGGTGCGCCTGTTGACCGAGACACGGCCGTGGCCGGTGGGGGACAAGCCCCGCCGGGCGGGGGTGTCGTCGTTCGGGATCAGCGGCACGAATGCCCATGTGATCGTCGAAGAGGCTCCGGCGGAGCCTTCCCGGGAGCAGGACGTCGTCGCGCCGCAACGCCGTGGCGACGCGCCCGCGGTGCCCTGGGTGATCTCCGCCCGCTCCGCCGACGCGCTATCGGCTCAGGCCCGCCGGTTGTCGGAGCACCTCGCCGCCGACTTCGACGCGGTCGATGTGGGCTGGTCGCTGGCGACGACGCGGTCGGTGTTTGAGCATCGCGCGGTGCTGGTGGGCGCCGAGCGGGCACAGCTGACGGCGGAGTTGGCGGATTTGGCGTTCGGGGAGCCGGGCCCGGCGGTGCAGGCGGGGCGGTCACGGTCCACGGGCAAGACCGTGTTCACGTTCCCCGGTCAGGGTTCGCAGTACCTGGGAATGGGCGCGGCGTTGTACGAGCGCTTCCCCGTCTTCGCCCGCGCGCTGGACGAGGCCGCCGAGGCATTGGACGGCCATCTGCGGTTGCCGTTGCGCACTGTGATGTGGGGCACCGACCCGGAGTTGCTGCAGAACACCGAATTCGCCCAGCCGGCGTTGTTCGCCGTTGAGGTCGCGCTGGCGGCCCTGTGGCAGTCCTGGGGTGTGGTGCCCGACGTGGTGATGGGTCACTCGGTGGGGGAGATCGCCGCGGCGCAGGTGGCCGGGGTGCTGTCGCCGGCAGACGCGGCGCGTTTGGTGGCCGCCCGCGGCCGGCTGATGGCGGCGCTGCCCGACGGCGGTGTGATGGTCGCGGTGGCGGCCGGTGAAGCAGAGGTGCTCCCGCTGCTGGGCGAGGGCGTCGACATCGCCGCGGTCAACGGCCCGGAGGCGGTGGTGCTCTCCGGTGCACGGGCGGCGGTGGACGCCGTGGTGGATCGGCTCGCCGCGTCGGGCCGGCGCGTGCACCGATTGGCGGTGTCGCACGCGTTCCACTCGTCGTTGATGGATCCCATCATCGAGGAGTTCTCCGCCGTGGCGGCCGGGATCCGGCCCGGCAAGCCGCAAATCGAGCTGGTGGCCAACGTGTCCGGACAGCCCGCCGGGCCCGACTATGGTTCGCCGGGGTACTGGGCCGAGCACGTGCGCCGGCCCGTGCGCTTCCTCGACGGTGTGCGTTCGGCGGAGACTCTGGGCGCCGGGCTGTTCGTGGAGGTCGGTCCGGGCGCGGCGCTGACGTCGGCTGTCGGGCAGGCGGTCGAGACGCCCGCGGTGGTGACGATGCCCAAGGACCGTCCCGAGGTCGACTCGCTGCTGTTCGCGGCGGGTCGGTTGTTCACGGCCGGCCTGAGTGTGCAGTGGGCCGCGGCGTTCGACGGCTTGGCCGCGCGGCGAGTGGACCTGCCGACGTACGCCTTCCAGCGGCGACGTTATTGGCTGTCACCCGACGCGGTGGCGGGGCAGGACGTCGGTGGTGCCGGTTTGGTGGGGGCCGAGCACCCGCTGCTTGGCGCGGTGGTGGACCGGCCCGATTCGGGCGGGCTGGTGTTGACGGGCCGGTTGTCGACGACCGTCCAGCCGTGGTTGGCCGACCACGCCGTGGCCGGGATGGTGCTGCTCCCCGGCGCCGCGTTCGTGGAACTGGCGATGCGGGCCGCCGACGAGGTCGGCTGTTCGCTGATCGAGGAGTTGACGTTGGGGGCGCCGTTGGTGTTGCCGACGACCGGCGCGGTGCAGTTGCAGGTCGTGGTCGGCGGCCCTGACTCCGGCGACTCCGCCGATGCCTCCGAATCGGGCGGGTCGCGCCCGGTCGCGGTGTATTCGCGCGCCGCGCAGGGCGATTCGGGATGGATGCTGCACGCCGAGGGCCTGCTGAGCGCGGAGTCGGCGCCCCCTTCGGCCGGCCTGGCGCTGTGGCCTCCGGTGGGTGCGGAGGCGGTCGACGTGACCGGCGCCTACGACGGCTTGGCGGAGCGCGGTTACGGGTATGGGCCGGCGTTTCGGGGCCTGCGGGCGGTGTGGCGCTCGGGCCGCGACGTGTTCGCCGAGGTCGAGGTGCCGCAAGACGCCGGTGTGACGGCGTCCGGCTTCGGGATCCACCCGGTGGTGTTGGACGCGGCGTTGCACGCGCTGGGGGTGGCCGACGAGGGGTCGCCCGCCGTGTTGCCGTTCTCCTGGCAGGGGGTGTACCTGCATGCGGCGGGGGCGTCCCGGGTCCGAGTGAAGCTGTCGCCGGTGGAATCGGGCGCGGTGTCGCTGGAGATCGCCGATCCGGCGGGCTCGCCCGTGCTGTCGGTGCGCGAGCTGGTGACGCGTCCGGTGTCGGCCGAGCAGTTGTCGGCCTTGGCCGGTGCGGGCGGCGGCGGACTCTTCGAAGTGGCGTGGTCACCGTTGAACCTGGGGGACAGCAGTTCCGGGGCCGATCCCGAGGTGTGGGAATTGCATTCCGACGGGTCCGGGTGTCAAGCCGGGTCGGTGCACGGGGCCGTCCACGAAGTGCTCGGCGCCGTGCAGTCGGCGCTCGCCGCCGACCGGCCCGGTCCGCTGGTGGTGGTGACCCACGGCGCCGTGGGAGCCGCCGACCAGGAAGTCACGAACTTGGCCGGCGCCGCGGTGTGGGGTCTGGTGAGGTCGGCGCAGGCCGAGCATCCCGGCCGGGTGGTGTTGGTCGATTCCGACGGGTCGGTCGACGTTCGATCGCTGATCGGTTGCGGCGAGCCGCAATTGGTGGTTCGCGGCGGCGCGGTCTACCGGCCCCGGTTGCGGGCGGTCACCAAGCCGTCGGTGCTGCCGCTGCCGGAGCCCCCGTCGGTGTGGCGACTGGCCGCGGGTGACGCGGGCACGCTGGAGGATCTTGCGGTGCGGCCCTGCCCCCGGGTCGAACTGGCCGCCGGTCAGGTTCGGGTCGCTGCCGCTGCGGTCGGGGTCAATTTCCGGGACGTGTTGGTGGCGTTGGGCATGTACCCGGGGTTCGCGGAACTGGGCGCGGAAGGCGCCGGGGTGGTCGTGGAGGTCGGCCCGGCGGTGAGGGAGCTGGCCGTCGGCGACACGGTGATGGGCATCCTGGGACTGGCCGGTTCCGAAGCCGCGGTGGATCAGCGATACCTGGCGCGGGTGCCGCGGGGCTGGTCCTTGACCGAGGCCGCGGGTGTGCCGGTGGTGTTTTTGACCGCCCTCTACGGGTTGTCGGTGTTGGCGGGATTGCGGGCCGGTGAACGGCTGCTCGTGCATGCCGGGGCCGGCGGGGTGGGCATGGCCGCGGTCCAGCTGGCCCGGCACTGGGGCGTCGAGGTGTTCGCCACCGCGAGTCGCGGTAAGTGGGATGTGCTGCGCGGCATGGGTCTTGACGACGACCACATCGCCGACTCGAGGACGTTGGGGTTCGAGGAGAAGTTCCTGTCGGCGACGGGCGGGACCGGCGTCGACGTGGTGCTCAATTCGCTGGCCGGGGAGTTCACCGACTCGTCGCTGCGGCTGCTGGCCCGGGGCGGGCGCTTCATCGAGATGGGCAAGACCGACCTACGCGATCCGCAGCAGATCGCCGCGCAGTACCCGGGGGTGGCGTATCGGGCGTTCGACCTGATGGAGGCCGGCCCGGACCGCATAGCCGACATGCTGCGCGAATTGGTGGGCCTGTTCACCGCCGGCGTGTTGACGCCGTTGCCCACCAAGACGTTCGACGTACGCCGCGCGGTGGAGGCGTACCGGTTCGTCAGCCAGGCCCGCCATGTCGGAAAGGTCGTGCTCACCTTGCCCGACGGACCCGGCGGGCTGTCCGGCGGCACGGTCCTGATCACCGGTGGGACGGGCATGGCGGGTTCGGCGCTGGCGCGCCACCTGGTCACCCGCCACGGCGTGCCGCACGTGATGCTCATCAGCCGCAGCGGCGAGCGCGCCGACGGGATCGCCGCTCTCGCCGCCGAATTGCGGACTGAAGGCGCCCTGGTGTCGGTGGTGGCCTGCGATGCCTCCGATCGCGACGCGCTGGCGGCGGCGGTCGCCGGCGTGGCCGCGGGCTATCCATTGCGGGGTGTGTTCCACGCCGCGGGGGTGCTCGACGACGGGCTCATCGCGTCGTTGACCCCAGACCGTGTCGATGCGGTGCTGCGCGCCAAGGCGGACGCGGCGTGGCACCTGCACGAGTTGACCGCAGGACTGGATCTTTCGGCATTCGTCATGTTCTCGTCGATGGCCGGCATCGTGGGCGCTCCCGGCCAGGGCAACTACGCGGCGGCGAACAGCGTCCTCGACGGGCTCGCCGCATACCGCCGAGCCCGCGGGCTGCCGGGACTGTCCGTCGCGTGGGGGCTCTGGGAACAACCGTCGGCGATGACGCGGCACCTCGAGGACAAGGACCGCGCCCGGATGAGCCGCGTCGGGCTGGCGCCTCTGCCCACCGGGCAGGCGATGGCGCTGCTCGACGACGCGATGCTGATCGATCGCTCGACGCTGGTCGCCGCGCGGCTGGACACGGCGAGGCTGTCCCGCGACAACGCAGAACTGCCCGCGCTGCTGCGCGAACTGGGTACCCGACGGGCACGACGCGTCGTCACCGATACGGGCGGCGCCGCGTCGGCCTCGGGTCTGCGCGCGCGACTGCAGGGACTCACCGCCGAGCAGCGGCAGCGCGAGCTCGCTGACCTGGTGTGCGGCAACGCCGCCACCGTGTTGGGCCACGGCGCCGCGGACGTCGGTGCCGACCACGCTTTCCAGGATCTCGGTTTCGACTCCCTGACCGCGGTGGAACTGCGTAACCGGCTCAAGGCGGCGACCGGACTCACCCTTTCCCCGACAGTGATCTTCGACCATCCAACACCCGCCGCGCTCGCCGGGCACCTCGACGCCCAACTGGCCGGTGCGGCCCCCGCGGTGACCGGCGAAGCGCCCGGCCGGATGTCTCGTTTCGACGACGTCGTACGCGAGCTGCAAAGGCTGATCGACCAACCGGGGTGGAGTCCCGAGGACAAGGAGCGGATGAGCACCCGCGTTCAGACGCTGCTGACCGCGACGGCGGGCCCGGTTTTCGAGCCACCGCCGGTTGTCTACGCCGACGACATCACCACCGCCACCGAGGAGGAGCTGTTCGCGCTTCTCGACGAAGATGCCGGTCCCTGATGCCGCTATGAGTCTGATGCCGCTATGAGTCTGATGCCGCTATGAGTGTTGTGCCACCGATCGATGTGGCGATCATCGGGCTCGCATGCAGGTTCCCCGGTGCCGCCAACCCCGCGGACCTCTGGGACCTGATGCACGACGGGCTCGAACCCGGGGGGTCGCTCGACGACATTGCCGCATTCGACGCTGACTTCTTCAATGTCTCGCCCCGTGAAGCGCGCGCGATGGATCCTCGGCAGCGACTCGCGCTCGAATTGACCTGGGAACTGCTCGAGGACGCGTTCGTCATCCCGGAGACGCTGCGCGGTGAACGGGTCGCCGTCCACCTTGGAGCGATGACCGACGACTATGCCGTTTTGACGGCCCTCTCGACGCACCGTGATGGCGCGGAAGTCGATCACCACTCGTTCACCGGTGTCAGCCGGGCGATGATCGCCAACAGGGTCTCATACGCCTTCGGACTGCACGGCCCCAGCATGACGGTCGATTCGGGCCAGTCGTCCTCCCTGGTTGCGGTACACCTGGCATGCGAAAGCCTCCGCACGGGCGAATCGACGCTGGCGATCGCCGGGGGGGTGCACGTGAACGCGGCGCGCGAAACCGCCTTGCTGGAAGACGAATTCGGCGCGACCTCCAAAACCGGCCACACCTACGCCTTCGACTCGCGGGCGGACGGCTACGTGCGCAGCGAAGGCGCGGGGCTGGTGCTCCTGAAGCCGCTCGCCGCGGCCCTGGCGAGCGGAGACCCGATCCGAGCCATCATCCGCGGCAGCGCGGTGGGCAACGGCGGGCACGGGCCCGCCGGGCCGACCGTGCCTTCGGTTTCCGGTGAGGCCGACGTCATCCGGCGCGCCCTGGCCAACGCTGGGCTGAGCATCCTCGACATCGACTACCTCGAGGCCCACGGGACCGGCACCCCGGCCGGCGACCCGGTCGAGGCAGAGGCGTTGGGGGAGGTCTTCGGCCCGCGCCGCGGTCATCCCGTCATCCTCGGCTCGGTGAAAACCAACATCGGCCACACCGGGAGCGCCGCCGGGATCGCGGGCCTGCTCAAGGCCGTCCTAGCAATCGAACACGCGGCCATCCCGCCGACCCTCAACCACCGCAGCCCCGCTATCGACTTGGAACGCCTCGGGCTGCGGGTCAGCACCGCGGTGGCGTCATGGCCAACCGGCGATCGGCCCCGGCGCGCCGGGGTGTCGTCGTTCGGGATGGGCGGGACGAACGCGCATGTGATCGTCGAGGAACCGCCCGAGCAACCCGAGAGCGCGGCGAGCAGCCCGGACCCCGCGGTGTGGGTGGTGACCGCCCGCTCGGAACGGGCGCTGACCGATCAGGCCGACCGGTTGCTCAGGTACGTCGCGGACGACGCGGGACGACGGGTGGACGACGTGGCGTGGTCGCTGGCGACGACGCGAACACACTTCGCGCGGCGGGCGGTGGTGGTGGGCGGCGACCGCGAAACGCTCACGGCAGGTCTGGCGAGCCTGGCTTGCGGGCGGCCCGGTGTGGACGTCGTCACGGGCCGGGGCCGCCCGGCGGGGAAGACCGTCTTCGTGTTTCCCGGCCAGGGGGCGCAGCGGCAGGGGATGGGGGCCGAACTGCATGGCCGCTTCCCTGTGTTCGCCCGTGCCTTCGACGCAGCCGCGGAGTCGTTGGATGCCCACCTGCGGATTCCGCTCGCGCAGGCGATCGGGGACGCAGAAGCGTTGCGCAGCACAGAGTTTGCGCAGCCCGCGCTGTTCGCCGTCGAGATCGCGTTGGCGGCGCTGCTGCAGCACTGGGGCGTGACACCGGACATGGTCATGGGCCATTCGGTCGGTGAGATCGCCGCGGCTCACGTGTCGGGGATGTTGTCGTTGGCCGACGCGGCCAAGCTAGTCGCGGCGCGGGCCCGGTTGATGGCCGAGCTGCCCGCTGGCGGTGCGATGGTTGCGGTGGCCGCCAGCGAGGCCGAGGTGGCTCCGCTGCTGACCGGGGGCGTCAGCATCGCGGCGGTCAACGGTCCCAACGCCGTGGTGATCTCCGGCGCCGAGGCGTCGGTGGCCGAAACCGTGCGCGCCTGTGAACAGCGCGGCGTCCGGGTGCACCGTCTCGCGGTGTCCCATGCTTTCCATTCGCCCCTAGTGGAGCCGATGATCGACGCCTTTGCGGCCGTGGCGGCCGAAGTGGCGATCGCTGAAGCGCGAATCCCTCTGATTTCCAACATTTCTGGCGGCTCGGCGGGACCGGGCTACGGCTCGTCGCGATACTGGACCGAGCACGCGCTGGCCCCCGTGCTTTTCGCCGACGGCGTGCGGTGCGCCGAGTCGCTGGGCGGCACGCGGTTCGTCGAGGTCGGGCCCGGCGGTGGGCTCAGCGCCGCCGTGGAGCAGTCCCTGACGACGCCGGGGCCGCTGTCGGTGGTCACGATGACCAAGGAGCATGCCGAAACTCACTCGCTGCTAACGGCCGCGGCCCGCCTGTACGTCGATGGCGCCGGAGTTGACTGGGCGAAAGTACTGGGTGGCGGGCGACGGATCCCGTTGCCCACCTACGCGTTTGACCGGCAACGGTTTTGGCTGGACGTCAAATCCGCGCCGTTGCCGCCGGCCGCGGTGGGACCCGCCGAACGGTTTGGGCGCCTGCAAGGGCTCGGCCCCGACGAACGCCGCCGGACGCTGGTGGAATTGGTGAGCGCGCATGCGGCGACCGTGCTGGGCTACTCCGACCCCCGGGCCGTGGATCCCGAGCGCGCCTTCGCGGATCTCGGCTTCGATTCGCTGACGGGGGTCGAGCTCCGTGACCGCCTATCCGCCGATACCGGGCTGACCGTGTCCCGAACCGCCATTTTCGACTATCCCACGCCGGCGGCCCTGGCCGACCACCTCGGTGACCAGATTCTGCGCGGGGGTCGAGATGATGCCGACGACGAGACCATTCGATCCCTGCTGACAAAAATTTCCATTCGCCAACTTCGCAGAACCGGATTGCTCGACCAACTGCTGGTGCTCGCCGGCGACTCCGAAAGTTCGCTTGCGGATCTCACCGTCAGTGACGAGGTGATCGATTCGCTGAGTCCCGATGCGCTGATCGCGATGGCCCTCGAGCCCGGTGACCATGATGGATGAGGAAGCGCTGTGCCTCAATCGGATACGGGCGGACCGGCGGCCGCAATTAAACAGACGTCGAATACTGAACTAGACAGTTGTTGAATACCAACGATTTTTGGCGGTGCCGCGGCGAAGCTCTTAGACTTGCTTTCGAATTCGAAAGCACCGTCCAGGGCTTAGGCCGGCCGCGCTTAATTCGGTTTGGGAAAAGTGAGGGTTTGGGAAACGGAAGAGGGTTAGGGATATGAGCGTGATTGCGAGTGTCGTCGGCGTCTTGCCGCCATACCGATACAGCCAAACCGAGATCACCGATCAGGTCGTCGAATTCCCGGCGCTCAAGCCCCACGAGGAGATCGTCCGGCGCCTGCACGCCGGGGCGAAGGTCAAAAGCCGTCACTTCGTGCTCCCGTTGGAGCGTTACCAGTCGCTGACGAACTTCGGCGAGGCCAACGAGATCTTCATCGAAAGCGCCGTCGACCTCGGCTGTGCGGCCCTCCTGGGCGCGCTCGAAGAAGCGGGCCTGCAACTGCAGGACGTGGACATGCTCGCGACGACGACGGTCACCGGGGTGGCGGTGCCTTCACTGGATGCCCGCATCGCCGGACGACTCGGGTTGCGACCGGACGTGCGGCGCATGCCGATGTACGGCCTCGGCTGCGTGGCCGGCGCGGCGGGCGTCGTCCGCCTGCATGACTACCTGCAGGGCGACCCCGACGGCGTGGCGGTCCTGATCGCGGTCGAGCTGTGTTCGCTCACCTTCCCTGCGGTGCAACCGACGGTGTCGGGTTTGGTGGGCAGCGCCATGTTCGGCGACGGGGCGGCCGCGGTGGTGGCCGTCGGAGAACGCCGCGCCGAAGAACTGCGTCCCGGCGGCCCTGACATTGTCGACTCACGCAGCCACCTGTACCCCGACTCGCTGCACATCATGGGCTGGAACATCGGCTCCGCCGGGCCGCAGCCCGTGCTCTCACCGGACCTCACGGACGTCGTCGACCGCTACCTCGCCCGCGACGTCAACGCGTTTCTGGCCGCGCACGGACTGACGAAGGACGACGTCGGCGCGTGGGTGTGTCATCCCGGCGGTCCCAAAGTCATCGATGCGATCGCCAACAGCCTCGACCTGCGCCCCGGTGCGCTCGAGTTGACCCGGCGCTCGCTGGGTGAGAACGGCAACCTGTCGTCGGCCTCGGTGCTGCACATTCTGCGCGACACCATCGCCAAGCCGCCGCCCGGCGGCAGCCCGGGGCTGATGCTGGCGATCGGTCCGGGGTTCTGCTCCGAACTGGTGCTCCTGCGCTGGCACTGAGTCACTGACCAGGGCGCTCTCTGGCCATCCGACTCGGCGGCTAGAGTACGCTGTTCCAGTGCTGGAGCCCAGCCAGTCAGGGATGAGTACCGGATCCGTTGGACCGGATGTAAATCGGGCGAGGTAAAGACGACACCCGCGTGTGTCCTGGCTGCAAGGAGGTGAGGGCCGAATGAGTCCATGCGACAGTCCCCGTCCGCAATTCGTCTCGTTCACAACCGGCTCGCACGCAGCCTCCCCGCGCAGCGTCGGCTAACCCGCTCGGACCTGCTCGGCACGGACCGTGCTGGCTACGTTTTCGGTCGGACAGAACTCGTTCATGGTGGGTGCGATGCACGTCGAACCCGACAGCTTCCGCATGTTCGGACATCTCCACCTTGACCCGCGTGATTGCGATCACCCGGCAGGACGTACCGCTGCGGCTGAATCCGCGCCGCGACGCCTACCTGCAGGCCGGGGACACCGTTTACCTCGTCGGCCCGTATCGCGAATTGCTGCACACGTTGCGCAAGGGTCAGCGTGCGCAGCACGCGGTCGGGGGTGACCGCGCCACCAAGCGAAGCGAAGGCGGGGAGGATCCCGCAGTTCAGGCGACCGGCGAGTCCAGGAACCGCTGAACGACCTCGGTCAGGATCCGGCCGCCGCGGGTGTTGAGATGAACGCCGTCGATGTGAAACTCCCACCCGTTCATTCGCGAAATCTCGTCGAAGCTGCGCCGCAGGATCATCTCCCGGACCAGGTAGTCGCGGTAGAACGACCCAAAGGAAAACCGGGTGAAAGGCTTCGACGTCCGCGCGCATTCCAGCTGTTCCCGGAAGGCCTCGTGGAAGGCGATGTAGTCCGTCCCCTCGCGCCACGAGACCTCCCGGATCACGTCCGCATACCCGGCGAACAGCTCATTGAGCCGGGACTGAACCGGATCCACCGAATGCGGGTCTTCGCCCGCCGGCGCAAGGGAGCTCAGCGCGATTTTCGCCGAGGTCTCGCGCCGCAGCCTGCGGGTGATCAGGTGCAGGTTGTCCCGGAATCGCTGCACCGTGGGCTCGTGCGGCAGCCCCTTCCATACCCGCACGGCCCTGCGGAAATTCGGGAAGACACTCGCCAGGATGTCGTTCGTCCCGATCAGGACGATCACCCGGTCGGGCCGGATGTCGATCACGCGAGGCAGACGCCGCACCACGTCGAACGACAGGTCGCCGCCCACCCCGAGGTTGACGAACCGGAACCGGCGGTTCTGCGGTCGGCGCGCCAGTTCGGCGATCCACGGGTAGGTCCCCTTGGACGCGGTGGTGCTGGACCCGACGCACGCCACAACCTCTGAGCCCTGCCGGCCGGAATTCACGGTTCGATTATTCGAGTAGCTCCGAGAGCTCCAGCCACCGGCTCTCTGTCGCGGCGACCTCCTGTTCCAGGCCGCGCAATTCTCCCGTGAGCCGCGTCAGGCCGACGTGGTCGGACTGGTCGTGGTCGGCGAGCTCGTGGTGTTTGGCCGCGATCCGCTCGGCGAGCCGCGCCAGCTGACGGTCGACGGCGGCCAGCTCCTTCTCGGCGGTGCGTCGCTGCGCCCCGGACATCGCTGCGGGAACGGGCTCGGCCCGCGGGCGCTCGGGGGCAACCGGACGATGGGCCGCCAGCCGCAGGTACTCGTCGATGCCGCCGGGCAGGTGCCGCAGCCGGCCGTCGAGGATCGCGTACTGCTGATCGGTGACCCGCTCGAGCAGGTAGCGGTCGTGCGAGACGACGATCAGGGTGCCCGGCCACGAGTCGAGCAGTTCCTCGACGGCCGTCAGCATCTCGGTGTCGACGTCATTGGTGGGCTCGTCGAGGAGCAACACGTTCGGCTCGGACAACAGCGTGAGCATCAGCTGCAGCCGCCGTCGCTGACCGCCGGACAGGTCGCCGACGCGCGCGGACAGCTGGCCACGCCCGAATCCGAGCCGCTCGAGCAGCTGGGTGGGGGTGACCTCCCGGCCGTCGACCTCATAGCCGCCGCGCAGCCTGCCCAGCACGTCGGCGATCCGGTCGCCGGCGAGCGCGGCCAGCTCCTCGCCGCGCTGGTCCAGCATCGCCAGCCGGACCGTCTTACCGCGCTTGACGCGCCCGGTGCCCGGCGCGACGGTGCCGGCGATCAATCCCAGCAGCGTCGACTTACCGGCGCCGTTGGCCCCGACGATGCCGGTGCGTTCGCCCGGCGCGATCCGCCATTCGACGTCGCGCAGCACCGGGCGGCCGCCAAACGAGACCGACACGTCGAGCAGGTCGATGACGTCCTTGCCGAGCCGCGCGGTCGCCAGCTTGGCCAGCTCGACGGTGTTGCGCAGCGGCGGCACGTCGGCGATCAGCTGGTTGGCGGCCTCGATCCGGAACTTGGGCTTGGAGGTCCGCGCCGGCGGCCCGCGGCGCAGCCACGCCAGCTCCTTGCGCATCAGGTTCTGCCGCTTGGCCTCGGCCGTGGCGGCCACCCGGTCGCGCTCGACGCGCTGCAGCACGTAGGCCGCGTAGCCGCCCTCGAACGGCTCCACGATCCCGTCGTGCACCTCCCACGTCATCGTGGCGACCTCGTCGAGGAACCAGCGGTCGTGCGTCACCAGCAGCAGCCCGCCGGTGTTGCGTGCCCATCGCTCCCGCAGGTGGCCGGCCAGCCAGGTGATGCCCTCGATGTCCAGGTGGTTGGTGGGCTCGTCGAGGGCGATGACGTCCCACTCGCCGATCAGCAGCCGGGCCAGCTGGACCCGCCGGCGCTGCCCGCCGGACAGGGTGTCGACCGTGGCGTCCCACGCGATGTCCGACACCAGCCCGGCCACGACGTCGCGTACCCGCGCGTCGCCCGCCCACTGGTGCTCGGGCTGGTCGCCGACCAGCGTCCAGCCCACGGTGTGCGCCGGGTCGAGGGTGTCGGCCTGGCTCAGCGCGCTGACCCGCAGCCCGCTGCGCCGCGTCACCCGGCCGGAGTCGGGCCGCAGCCGGCCGGTCAGCAGGCCCAGCAGGCTGGACTTGCCGTCCCCGTTCCGCCCGACGATGCCGATCCGCGCGCCGTCGTCGACGCCCAGGGTCACCGACTCGAACACCACCTGAGTCGGATATTCCAGATGTACGCCCTCGGCTCCCAGTAGGTGCGCCACCGCGCCGACCCTACCGACGACGGTGCGGGCCGCGTAGCGTGCTGGTGTGGCGTTCGACGGTGCGCGAGAATGTGTCAGTGGCGCGTGTGCCAAACCCGCCGCCAAAACGACGGCGTCGCCGCTCAACAAAAGATGATCTGCTCGATGTTTTCTTCACCGGCCCGGTTTCGGCCGCGGCAGACGAGTCAATCCTGCGGCCAACGCGAAAGAAGCGCTGATGATGGATGCGACCAGCAGGCAAGCGGCCGAAGGTGGCCGGTATCTCCGGGTCTCCGAGGAAGCCGACCGCGCCGCCGAACGGGCCGAGCGCATGTGGCAAGAAATGAGGGCGACCCAGCGGGCCGTGGCAGAGGGCATGCACAGATCCGCAATCAGTCAGGACGGGGCGGCCAAGTCCTATGAGGACCTCGCCGAACATGCATTCCACGCCGAGCTTCGCGACGAGTACCTGAACCGCGCGGCCCGCCACCGCGCGTTCGCGGAGGAGGATCGCCAGATGGCCGCGCGTCTGCGACAGATGGCGGAAGGCGGCGGGGGGTGCAAGAGGCGCCGCACGACGACGGGCTCCCAACGAGTGAATGAAACCCCCCGCAGCGGGCGATTATTCGAGGGTGAGCAGGGCGTGGTCGACGTGGGTTCGGGTGTCGGGCGACGCCTTGCCGGCCACGGCGTCCAGGAAGCGGGCGGCGAGGTCGCGCACCTTGAGGTTGGTCTCCTGGGAACGCCAGACCAGGATGTCGAACGCGCGCTCCGCGGAGATGCCGTAGGCGGCCATGAGCACGCCCTTCGCCTGCTCGATCCGGGCGCGGGCGTCGGCCACGGCCTCCAGGACGTTGGTGATGTCGGTGTGCAGCGAGTCCGTGACGTCGACGTAGAAGCCCGATGTGCCGGCCAGCTCGCCCTTGTTGTCGACCATCCGGTCACCGGCGACGACGACGCAGCGGGTTTGTCCGGCGGTGTCGATGATCCGGTGCCTGCTGCTGAAGGGCTTGCCCTTGAGCACGTGGTCCAGGACGGCCGCGACGCGCTCCCGGTCCTCGGGGTGCTTGTGCTGCAACAACAATTCCGTGGTCGGCTCGACCTGTCCCGGCTCGTAGCCGTGCATGCGCGCGACGGCGTCCGACCATTCCCAGCGCTGGCCGTCGAGGAAGAACCGGAACCGGCCCACGCGCTGCGGCTCGCCCAACCCCAGGACCATGTCGACCGCGCCCAGCTCCTGTTCCTCGACCACCTCGGACATGAGTGCCT
>NZ_DATJPU010000166.1:0-18902 GCF_035506235.1 Mycobacterium sp. | reverse complement strand
CAACGTGGATGGTGACCACATCCCAGCCCAGCGCGTCGGCCAGCTTGCGGCAGTCTTCCTGCTGCCTGGCGACACCCAGGCCGTCACCGCCGCGCCTCGGGGCGTCGTCGGCGGCGGTGCCGGGGTCGTTACTGATGCGGGCGTAAATCGCGGCCCGCTTCGCGGTGTTCGTGCTGTTCATGCCCCCATTATAGGACGCACAACTGGCGCCTGTATTCCAAGGACCGCGGCTGCACCAAACCCGGCTGCGACGCCCCGGCCTACCACAGCCAAGTCCACCACGTCCGGGGCTGGGCAACCACCCGCCGCACCGACATCAACGACCTCACCCTGGCCTGCGGCCCCGACAACAGACTCGCCGAAAAAGGCTGGACCACCCGCACCAACGCCCAAGGCCAAACCGAATGGATACCCCCACCCCACCTCGACCACGGACAACCCCGAACCAACACCTTCCATCACCCCGAACGATTCCTCCGCGACGACGACGATGAGGACGACCCAGACGACGAAGACGACGACGAACCCGGTTGACACCGGGACAGAACCGTCGTATCTGTTTGCGCGACGGCGTCTTCGGTCGTAAGTCCAGATTCGTGGAGTGACTGCGCGTGCAGCGAGTTCGCCCCGATAAATTGCGGCTCGCGTGGGCCGCTAGAGTGACTTAATATCTGCATATGCATGCAGATATGCGGGCAGTCCTCCCGTGACTATGCAGGACGGGCGCAGGCCCTACCCCGACGACGAACACCACGGGCATGGTCATCAACATCCCAAAGGGATCGGCGGCGCGCTGGCGCATCTGTTCGCGCCGCACAGCCACGACGCCGCCGACAGCGTCGACACGGCCCTGGAATCCAGCGCCATCGGCATCCGGGCGCTCAAAGTCAGCCTGGTCGGCCTGGGCGCGACTGCGGCCGTGCAGGTCGTCATCGCCGTCGCCTCGGGATCGATCGCGCTGGCCGCCGACACCATCCACAACTTCTCGGACGCCCTGACCGCGGTCCCGCTGTGGATCGCGTTCGCGTTGGGCAGCCGCCCGGCGACCCGGCGCTACACCTACGGTTACGGGCGGGCCGAAGATATCGCCGGCCTGTTCGTCGTCGCCATGATCGCGTTGTCGGCGATCATCGCCGGCTACGAAGCCGTCGTGCGGCTGATCCATCCCGTCGCCATCGAGCACGTCGGCTGGGTCGCCGGCGCCGGTGTGATCGGCTTCCTCGGCAACGAACTCGTCGCCGCCTACCGGATCCGCATCGGCCGCCGGATCGGGTCGGCCGCACTGGTCGCCGACGGCCTGCACGCCCGCACCGACGGATTCACCTCACTGGCAGTGCTTTTCGGAGCCATCGGGGTCGCCCTCGGCCATCCGTTGGCGGACCCGATCGTCGGGCTGATCATCACGGTGGCGATCGTCGCGGTGTTAGGCCGCGCCGTGCGGGACATCTTCCGTCGCCTGATGGACGCGGTGGACCCCGAACTCATCGACCTCGCCGAAGCAGCGCTGGCCGCCCGGCCGGGCGTCCGCAGCGTGCGCAGCATCCGGATGCGCTGGATCGGGCACCGGCTGCACGCCGACGCCGAGCTCGACATCGATCCCGACACCAGCCTCGAGGACGCCCACCGCATCGCGCACGACGCCGAACACCAACTCACCCACGCCGTGCCGAGGCTCGACAGCGCGCTCGTACACGCCTACCCGGCGCACGGCGGCGAATCACCCGAAAATCCGGCTTAAGTCCAGCCGAGGGCCTGGGGCACCATGTAGAGCCCGAAGCCCATCACAACGAGACACAGGGCCCAGGCGATGTACTTGCGCAACCCGCGCATGCGCCACTCCTCGGGGAGCGCGCGGGCTTCCAGCGCCAGCAGCAGGCCCAGCACGATGGGTAGCAGCAAGGCATTCATCACCTCGACGTCGACGGCCAGGTTGACCAGGTCGACGCTGGCCAGCACCAGCGCGGCGCCGACGAGGTGGGCGAGCGCGTACGTGATGTAGAACTTGGCGGTGGCCCGGTTGGGCCGCTCATTCAGGGTGTGCTTCCACCCGAAGACCTCCGAAAGGCCCCACGCCCCGGCCAAAGACGCGACGATCGCGGCGACCAGCGCCGCGCCGAGCATGCCCAGGCCGAACAGGACGGTGCCGCCGACGCGGCCCAGGTAGGGCGTGAGCGCATTGGCGATGTCGCCGACGGTGTTCAACGCGGCCCCGCCGCCGTGGGCTCCGATCGTCGAGGCCACGGTGACCACGACCGAGATCATGATCAGCTGCGTCAGCACGGCGCCGGCGGCGGTGTCGTGCCGCTCCTGGCGGATCGTGGCTTCTGATAACTGCTTGTCGACCACCGCGCCCTGCTGATAGAAGACCATCCAGGGCATGATGACCGCGCCGACGTTGGCCGCGACCAGCAACAGATACGACGAGTTGCCCAGCGGCATCGACTTCAGGCCCTCCACAAGGGCTTTGGGCTCGGGCCGCGCCATCACCATGGCGACCAGGAAGGCCAGTTCGGCCGAGCCGATGACGAGGCCGATCCGCTCCACGCGCCGGTAACTCCCGGTCAGCGCCAACGCCAGCAACGCGGCCGTCGCGACCGGGATGCTCACCCAGCGCGAGACGCCGAACAGCTCCCCCACCCCTGCGACGCCGGCGAACTCGGTCAGCAACGCGCCGATGGCCGAGGCGAACAGCGTGAACGCCGAAATCCACGCCCAGACGCGGCCGAAGCGCTCCCTGATCAGCGCGCCGTGTCCCTTCTTGGTGACGATGCCCAGCCGCACCGTCATCTCCTGCACGACATAGAGGATCGGCATCAAGATCAACTGCGGCAGCACCATCCGATAGCCCCACTGGGCGCCGGACTGCGACGCGGTGATCAACGAGCCCGCGTCGGTGTCGGCCAGCATCACGACCAGGCCGGGGCCCCAAACCGTCAGCAGACCCCACCGCAGCCACCGGCCACGGCGGGACGCCGGCGCGGACGGCTGGTCGGACGCGCCCGCCAACGGCGTGGTTGTATCGGTCACCTTAGACCAACTCCTTCGTGCGATGGCGGCATTCGCGGCTCGACCCTAGACAATAAACTAAGCCTCGCCTAACAAGGTATTGCCGGTCCCGCGCCGCGATCAGCCGAATGGTCGCGCCCCGGCTCGCGTAGCGTTGACGACCATGCGCGAGGAGCAGCGTGACCTCGACATCGTGCTCTACGGCGCGACAGGGTCCGTCGGCAAGTTGACGGCCCGCTACCTGGTTCGCACCGGGCTCCGGGTCGGCTTGGCCGGGCGGTCGGACACCCGGCTGAACGACCTGCGGCGCGAGCTGCCCGAGGCGGTCCGCGGCTGGCCGGTCATAGCCACCGACACCGGCGATGCGGCAGCCCTCAACCGGCTCGCCGCCCGGACCCGCGTGCTGATCAACACGGTCGGGCCCTACGCGGCCCACGGACTGCCGGTCGTCGCTGCGTGTGCCGCGGCGGGAACCGACTACGTGGACCTCGCTGCGGAGGTGCCGTTCGTCCGACGCAGCATCGACACCCACCACGAGCAGTCGGTCGCGAATGACGCCCGGATCGTGCACTCCTGCGGGTTCGATTCAATCCCTTCGGATCTGACGGTGTACGCGTTGCACCGACGGGTGGCGGCGGACGGTGCGGGCGAATTGGCCGACACCACTATGGTTCTGCGGGCGGCGAACTACGCGCTCGGCTTTTCCGGGGGAACCGTCGACACGATGCTGGAGTTGATGCGCGCCGGGTCAGGCGATCCAAAGACAAGACGGCTTCTCGATGACCCGTACAGCCTCAGTCCCGATCGGGCGGCCGAGCCGGATCTCGGCCCTGAGCCGGACGTGTCGTTGCAGAGAGGCGAAGAGATCGCCCCGGAGCTGACCGGGTTGTGGACCAGCGGGTATTTGATGGCCCTGTACAACACCCGGTGCGTTCGGCGCACCAATGCGTTGCTCGGATGGTCCTATGGCCGCCGGTTCCGCTATCGGGAAACGGCGAGCATGGGTTCGTCACCCGTGGCGCCGGCGATGGCGGCGATGACGAACGCGACCATCGCCGGTGCTTCCAGGCTTGGCGGTCCTTACCTGCGGATGTTTCCGCCCGGGATGTTGAAGAGCGTCTTCTCGCGCGCGAACAGCGACGCTGCAACGCGCGGTCACTATCGGGTGGAGACCTACGCGACGACGACGAGCGGAGCGCGCTACGTTGCCTCGATGGCTCAGGACGGTGACCCCGGCTACGCCGCTACGGCGGTGTTGCTCGGCGAAAGCGCGCTCACCCTGGCGCGCGACCGGGACCGGTTGCCCGACCGGTGCGGGGTGTTGACGCCGGTCTCGGCGATGGGTGACGTGCTGCTGAACAGGCTTGCCGCCGTGGGCGCCCCGGTGCATACCACGCGGCTGGGTTGACGATCAGGGCTGATAGAACCCGCGGATGCGGTATCGGCGGCCGCGGCCGACCAAGGCGTTCGCGGCCTGCAGCCCGGAAATGACGGCGGCCTCGATGCATCCGGCGTTGACGCCGGAATCGGTCCAGTCGCCCGCCAAAACCAAATTGTCGTAACCACTTTCGTCCGGCCTCAATCGGAATTTGTCCGATCCCGGCACGGACTGGACGTAGCGATCCGAGGGATCGATGTTGACGCTGACGTGCTGGGTCTCCAGGGCCGACGCACCGCGGTGACCGTTGGCGCCGACGAGCAGGTGCCAGGCGAAGCCGTGCTCGGTGACCGCGCCGGGGAGGTAGAGCCCGACGTGGTTGTCGAGATAGGCGACCGCTTCGGTGAACACTTTCTCGCGGCAGTTCTCCACGTAGGCCTCGGCGCTCTCCGTGTTGGGCCACAACGCTTTCAGGGCTCCACAGAAATAGGCCACGGTACGCGGCCGATCGACAGGGGGCCACTGCTCGGCCCACAGCGTCTGTGGCATCGACGCCCATGTGTCGAAGGGCGCGACGTAGCCGCTGGTCGTGACACCGGGGCGGTGCCATCCCAGCGTCGTTTCGTCAGGCCGCAGCCACAGCTGAAAGGACTGGGTGGCGACGGTCCGCAGTTTCGTCACCATGTCGCGCCACTGCGGGCTGTCGGCGATAAGTGCGCCTGCAATCAGTTCGACCATCCCGAGCGACGCGGCCAACACTATGTGATCGAAGTCGACGCCCCTGCGCAACACCCGGGTCTCGACGTCGGTGCGCGCCCCGAAGTGTGACTCCAAGTCGCCGCGAGCGGGCCCTTCCAGCTGTGCGGCCAGCGGCCGGTCCGGGAAGACGGGAAGGCCGTCGATACGGATCAACGGTTGATATTCGTTCACGCCCTCGGCGAGCCGGGCCTGACGACCCATGGTTATCGCCTCGACCGCCTGACGGCGGCGGTCGAGGTGCAGCGCGTCGACGCGGTGAAAGAACTCGAACTCGACGCCGCGTCTGCGCAATGCCTGGTACAGCGGAGCGATGACGACGTCGCCCATGCCGGCCGTCATCTTCCAGAAGAATGCGCCTTTGTACTGGAACAGCGCGATTCCGGTGAGCAGCAGGGCCACCCCCGCCGCCAACGCCGGTTTGCTGGCGTCGCCGTCCTCATACCCGAAGACCATGTCGTAAAGCCCTCTCACGAAGGGGAAGTCGACCACGTCGGGATGGGCGTCGTGGCGGAGAATCCAGGCACAGAAGTCCTCGTCGTTGATGGCGCGGAAGCCGCGCGGATCGGTGACCAGGCTGTCCGAGACTATTCCCCGTGCGGTCGCCGTCACCAGCGACAGGAACAACCAGAAGCGCCGGTGATCGGGCCGATGCTCGTAGTCGAGCGCCTCCCGAATCGCGTCCAGCACGTGATTCAGTCCGACAGATGGTATCGATTCGGAGACAACGGGTTTGGCCAACGTCGCCAGCATCGCCAGGGCTCCCCACCGCACCACTTGGAGCCACTCCGCCGTCGAGCCGGAGGGATTGGGCAGATGGTGGGCATCGTCGTCGGCGATGGGCAGTGAGTCGGCGAAGTTGAGCACCAACTGAAGCGCGCGCCGAAGGAAGTCGATCGCGGTGAACTCCCGTCCCGTTGCGTTCGGCTCGCCGGGCAGCTCATTGTTACGGCCGAGCGCGCCGGGCCACACCAACCACTCCTCGTCGAAGCGGTCGGCGATGCCGAGGTGGTCCGACGGAATGAACGCCTGATCCCACGTGTGAATCGGTGCCTCGGGATCGGTGGTCGCACGGTCGAGTTCGGCATAGCACTCCCGAAGGAGGGCGAAAGCGTTGTCGTAGGAACCCAGCCACACATGCAGGCCGTGCTCTTCGATGCGCCCGTGCGGCCCGCGGCTCGACGCACCCTTACCCCCGAGGCGCCAGCCGCGCTGATAGACGGTGATGGAGTCGAAGCGGTCCCGCCAGCCCGCCTCGCTCAGCCGCCACGCCGCGCTCAGCCCGGCCATGCCGCCACCGAGGATGGCGACTCGGCCGCGAGTCCTCGTCACCCCAGCAGCGCCCGCGCGCGGGCCAGGTCCGGCCACGTCTGGTCGCAGGGCATCCGACCGACAGCCTCGAGCAGCGTCGCCCGCGCTGGCTCGCCGATGAGCTCGAAGTCGTCGGCGGCCGAACGTAGTTCGAAGATGTGCGCGCCCTGTTTCTGCGCCAACTGAATCGCGTCACGGAAGTGTTGATGTCGTTGGTCAACATCGTCGAGCGTGTGCGCCCGCAAGCGCAACAGCTCGGCGTCGTAGAACTGGATCAGCGTCTCCTGACCCATCTTCAATGCGACGTCCAAACATTCACGCGCCGCCTGTTTATCGCCCACGGCGGTCAGCACGCGGGCCAGCACGCCGTCGTAGAACGCGAGGAACGTTTTGACCTCGAATGCGCGCCAGGTCCGCACCACGCTGGTCATGGCCTCGACGTGTGGCGCCAATGCAGCGGGCTCGGTTCCGCCGGCGGCAAGTGCCAGCAGCGCCTTGCCGACGCTCGCCTCGCTCCAGCCGACCATCAACCATTCATCGAAGTCGTGTTGCTTTGCCAGCGAGATGAGTTCGGCGGCGACTTCAACACACCGCTCAGGCTCGCCCGCCTCGGCGCGAATCAACGCATCGATCGACCGCCCGTAACACAGACTGAACGCGCCCTGTGGGAAGCCGACGGCGTGGCTCCTGGCTTCCATCTGCTGCAGGGCGGTCTCCGCTCCCGGCAAATCGCCCTGGATGAATCGGATGAACGCGAGGAACGACAGCATCCCCCCCACGGGATCGTTCGGCCCGTAGTAGGTGCGGATCCCGTTCGTGGGTGCGTCGCCAGCGACGGCGGTGGCTCGCTCCAACGTGTCCCGTGCGGTGTAGAAGTCGCCTTGAAAGCCGGCCAAGATTCCCATGATGGCGTCGGTGCCCAAGTTGACCCCTGGCACGTCGATGAATTTCGCGTGCAGCACCTCGGCCAGCCGGATGCCCCGGCGCAGGTCGCCGCGGGCGGTGTAGTAGATCCACAGCGCATTCAGGGTGGCGTACAACTCCGGGATCGAATCCGAGCCGACGAGCTCCAGGCAGCGCTCGAACTCCGCGGACGCGTCCGTGCTCGCGTGACCCTGCGCCACCGACGCGAGGAGGCCGGCCTCCAGCCGTATCGCGATCTCACGCTTGTCGCGCGCCCGATCCGCCGGGCTCCGCCCGATATTGGCCAACGCCCGGTCCAGACAGGTCCGCGCCTCGTTGAGGGCACCGCGGCGCTGAGCATCCGCCGAAGCCTTCTGGTGGGCACGTGCCGCCTCGTCGAATCGCTCGGCCGATTCGAAATGACGTGCAACCAAGGGCCATTCGGGATTCGCGTCGGCCGAAGCTGCGACGAGCGCGTCGGCGATCCGGCTGTGCAGCCGGCGGCGAACTGTCGGCGGTGAGACCTCGGCCGCGACCTCTCGGAGAAGCTCGTGGTGGAAACGCCAGTTGCCCGAGCCGATCGGTTCGAGCACTCGCCCGCGCCTCAGTTCCTCGAGCAGGCCTTCGATCTCAGGCTCGTCCACATCGACCACGGAGGAGAGCAGGGCACGATCGAAGCGGCTGCCGATGAGCGCGGCAGCTTCAACGACGGGAAGGGTGTTCTTCCCGGATCGCAGTCGCGCGAAGAGGGTTTCGTAGAGCGTGTCGGGTACCTGCGGGGATTGGCCGGCATCCGATGGCTGCTCCTTGAGCTTGGCCACCACCTCTTCGATGTACAGCGGGATGCCGTCGCAACGCTTCTGCACTTCGCTGCGCGCCTCGCTGTCGAGATCCGGATGCAGTGCGTTGACGAGCTTGTCCGTGTCCGCATCGCTGAGTGCTTTCACCTCGAACACCGCGGTGGTGTCTGGCAATGGCGGAAGCTTGCGCCCGGTCATCACCACCATCAGCCGGCCGCTGCCATGGCGGAGCAGGGTCTGGACCACATCAATGGTGTCCTCGTCGAACCAGTGCACGTCGTCCAGGAGGACGAGTGCCGGTCCCGGACTCAGGCACGCGATCAGGTAATCGTGGATCGCCCCGGCGATTCGGCCGTACAACTTGGGACCCTGGGCCCGCACGGATTGGTAGCCGCTCTCGGGGTCGATGCCCAGTACGGGGGCCAGCAGCGGGACGACCACTTCCGGGTCGAGCCCGCGCTGCGTCACCTCCGCTTGCAGCTTGCAGAGCCGCTCGGGGGGATCGGAGTCCCGTTGGATGCCGCATCGGCGTTCCAGCAACCGCCGGAGGGGCCGCAATCCCACGTCCGCGTGAAACGGCGACCCGAACATGCCGAGCACCACGGCACCATCCCGCTGAGCCATTTCGACGGCCGCGTAGGCCAGACGCGTCTTGCCGATGCCGCCCTCGCCGACGAACGCGACGCCCGGCGAAGACAGCGTGCCCTCCTTGGCCTGGGCCCAACTTCGGGTCAGATGCGCCAATTCGCGCTCACGGCCGACGAGAGGTCCGCCTGCGCCGGTCCTGACGTCGCATTCGCCGACGGCGCGATAGGTGAGGATCGGATCCTCCACGCCCTTCACGGCCTGCGGCGGGTTCGCGACGAATTCGAACGAGTCGTGCACCACCCGCTCGACGGGCTGAGAAACGGCGACCGTTCCCGGCCCGGCGATGCTGCACACGCGCGCGGCGACGTTGGCTCCGAGCCCGTAGATGTCGTCCTGGACGGTGTCGAGGTACACCAGTCCCCGGTGAATGCCGACGCGGACGCTGATGGCGAATCCGAAGCGCGCATGCACGCGCTCGCTGAGCGCGCTGATAGCCCTGACGATGTCTAGGCCGGCGTGAACGGCTCTGTGCGCGTCGTTTTCGTGAGCCATGGGATGACCGAACACTGCCATCAATCCGTCACCCTTGGTAGACGCAATGTGGCCCTCGTAGTGGTTCACGATGCGGTTCACCTCGTGGCGGTACCGGCCGACAACGGTACGGTAAACCTCGAGCTCGATTCGGGTCGACAGCGCCGTAGAGTCGACGAGGTCGGCGAAAAGTATTGTCAGACGACGGATCTCACCGCTCGCTCCGGGTGCGGCCAGTAGCTCCTCGGCGTCTGGGTTGCCGACGTCGACGGCGAGCACCTTCCCGGCGAGCGCGTCGGCCGTCTTCCGGTCACCCCGATTGATCGCGCGAACGGCACGGTCAAGCCAGTCGTCGATCAACGGGTGGGCTTTCTTGGCGCTCACAATCCGACGGTGACCGGGATCTCGTCTGGCGCCAAGGCCTGAGTGCTCACCAGGACTGTCCCCATGTAGTTCGCCCCGATGTAATTGTCGTCCTTGAGCACGATCTGAAACTGCGTGAAACCCGCGGGCAGGAAGGGAGGATCAAACCCGATCGCCGACACGGGAATCGTGATGTTCGGCAACCCGACTCGCACAAACGGCCCCTTGGCCTTGAGCTGCCGCGGGTAGCTGGTCGCGGGAACTGTGATCGGTTCCGACGGCAGCGGCTTGGCGGAACCCGACGACCCGCCCGACAGGAACGGAGTCTGGATGGCGAACTGGACCAAGGCCGCCCAGCCCTTCACCGAGAGGTCGCAGAGCCTGTGCACCAGAGCAATCCGGCCGTCGATACCCAATCCCTCAGCGGAATCGCTCTTTTCGCCCGCCTCCACCCAGAGCTGGGTCACCTGGTTGAGAAACTGCTGGGCACCCGCGGCTTGCGCCTGCGGCGAGGTCGGAGGAGTGGTCACTTGCCACCTCCTTTGGGTTGGCTGATGGCTTGGATGAACTTCCAGGGATCACTCGCGATCCGTGCGCCGACCTCGGCGCTGAACTCAGCCAAATCCGCGGCGGTCAACTGGCCCGACATCCACTTGTCGGCCAGGTCGTACTGCTTGGCGGCCAAGTCTTGAACGCACTGGGCAACCATCGAGATGGCCGTGGACGCGACCGAGTTGTCCGGCGGCTGTTGTCCCGCCTGACCGCCCTGTTGTTGGCCGCCGTCGCCCGGCTGCTCGTTCGCGGGGTCGTCCCATGGGACGGCGTTCGGATCGGGATTTTGGGCCGAGCCAAAGAGCATCTCCTCGACGGTGAAGGCGTAGCCCATCATGCAGACGAAGCGCTTCTGCGTGTAGGGCCGCAACCCGTTGATGTGGCAGACCTTCCGGACCCGCACGAGCACCGGCGGCTGGCTCGGGTCCCCGTATTGCTCGGTCCGCATGTCGATGAAGCCGTTGTCGACGTCGATCTTGCCGTCGCCCTCCCCGGGCGTGGGGTCGTTGAGGTCGTAGTCCAGCAGGGCCTGGTAAGTGTCCGGACCGTTGATGGTGGTCTTGTAGAACTTCAGCATGGTGACCAGTCGCGGACTGATCCACGTCGGATAACCGCAGAACCCCACGGTTTCCAGCACCCTGCGCCAGTGGTCGGGTCGCAGGCCTTTGTACACCATGCTGCAGAAAAAGCTCGGGTCGTCCTCGTGCCAGTTGCGTGGGTCCACAACGGCTTTCAGGGCGTCAAGCGAGACCTGGTCGGACTTCAACTCCGCGTCGACGACCACCGCCTCGATGCCTTTGTAGTTGATCACCGCGGCGTTGCACAGTGGTACCGACGCAGCATCCGCCGTCAGGACCCCAAGCCCTACCAGTTGCTGAGCGATTCCGTACCAGTCCTGCCAGCCGTTGAACCCGCTGACGAAGAGTTCCTCGACGGCGTCTAACTGGTCCAAGGAAAAGAGCTCAGCACGCCGTTCGTATTCGTGACCGCCGGTCAGCGCGAATACGTCGCCGAGAAGCGGCCGCGCGTCCGGTCCGAACGGATCGGAGAACGGCATCGTGACGTCGGGCACTGCGTTGATCAGATGGACGACGGCGGCGAGCCCGTAGATGAAGCGGGATGACTGCGGTGCGGTGGGGCGCAGCTGATCCTCCAGCCAGTCCGACTGAATCTCGTTCAGGGCTGCGAGAGGATCCGCACCGGTATTCGGCTCGCTTTGGCCGTCGATCCCGCGGGGAAAGAAGAATGCTTGTATCTCGCGGTACCAGTCTGCGTTAGCTGACGTGCGGGGCAGGAACGCATCGGCGACTTCCATGACCCGTGGGTCCTGGGTGGAGACGACCGCCGTGTCCAGACAACCTTGAACTTCGAGTATTGCCCGGAGCGTCGACATTGCGCCTCCTCATGTCTGATGCGCAGCTACTATACCTTGGTGCAGACGAAACCGCGTGTGCAAGCCGGGAGGTAATGGGGTCCTTTGGACGGGCGTGGCGACGGCGTGAACAGCGAACTTCCGTGGTCCTCGGTGTTCAATTCGGCGGCCAACATGCGCGCCTTGAGCGCCATTCAGGCCGACGGTTTCCGGGCTGCGAGCGAACTCGTCGACCGATTCGTGCGCATGGCGGCCGCCGGGCTCAACGGAAGCGAACCACCCGCACCCCCGGCCGACGGCGACCCGGCCGATGTGTACGGGGCTACCGGTTTGGAGCCGTTCGTCAGCTCCTGGTGGGCCATGGTCGACCAATTGCTGCGCGTCTCGTCACCGCGTCGCACGACGGACGCGGCAGAGGCGGATACTGCGATGCTCAACTTCGCGGCGGAGCAGGCGACGGGCCGGCTGCAGCTTTGCACCGTAGCACCGGGCGCGGCGACGGCCGAGGTCTGGTTGCACAACCGGGGAGCCGTCGACATGGGGAAAGTCGCGTTGCGCTGCAGCGATCTGCTGTCCCACGACGGCGCGGTCGTCGCGGCGCGACTGATGCGCTTCGAGCCCGACATCGTGCCGATGCCGGCGCGCAGCAGCAGGGGCGTGACGGTCGAAGTCGACGTCGACGACCACGTCGCACCTGGCAGCTACCGGGGCATGCTGCTGGCCGACGGGCACCCCGACGTCTGGTTACCGATCGAACTCGTCGTCAAACCGCTGCTGCCGTGAGCAGCATCGCCGACCGGGCGGACCTCATCTCCGAGGTCGAGGACCATCTGCGCGGCGTGGCCAGGGCGGTACGCCGTGCGATGCTCGACGCGATGCCCGACGGCGAGCCCGTTCAGTGGCTGTACGGGCCGATGCGGGAGTACCCCTCGCGGCCCGGTAAGGCATTGCGGCCGGCGCTGTGCCTGTCGGCGAGCCGGGTGTTCGGGGCGGAGCCGGACGCGGTCATGGGCATCGCCGTGGCGATCGAGCTGTTGCACAACGCGTTTCTCGTCCACGACGATATCGCCGACGGTAGCGAGATGCGCCGTGGACGCCCGACGCTCGCGGCGACGCACGGTGTGGCCGCCGCGCTCAATGCCGGCGACGGACTGGCCATCGTGGCGGGACAGGTGCTGCGAAAGGCGACAAGGCAACTCCCCGGCGATCTCGCCGACCTGGTTTGGCAAGAGTTCGACACGATGGCCTTGCGCACGCTGGAGGGTCAGGCCATCGAAGCCGGTTGGCAGCTCGACAACGTCGAGGACCTGAAGCCCCAGGACTACCTCGAGCTGATCATGCACAAGACGTGCTGGTACACCACGATTCACCCGCTACGCGTCGGGGCGCTCGTTGGCTCCGGGGGCAAGGCCGACTTGGCCCCGTTGGTGCGCTTTGGATTTCACTTTGGTGCGGCTTTTCAGATCCGCGACGACCTTCTCAACCTCGTCGGCGACGAACGTGCATACGGCAAGGAGATCCTCGGTGACCTCTATGAGGGGAAGCGCACGCTGCCCCTTGTCCATCTGCTGGCCAACGCAACCGGCGCGGACCGCACCCTCGTCCGCGAGTATTTGCGCCGCAACCGGTCTGATCGCTCGCCCGAATTGGTGGGCTCCGTCCGCGCGCTGATGGACAGTTACGGCAGCATCGACTTCACGACCGAATACGCGGAGGGCATCCTGCTTGTCGCCGAGGAATATTTCGAGCAGGCCTTCGCCGACGCGAATCCCGGCCCGGACCTCGATTTCCTGAGGGCCCTGGTGCCCTACGTGTGGGCCCGTTGGCGTTGACCACCGACCCGGGACAGCGGCGCCAGACGCTTGAGCAAAGGTGAGACCGTCCGCCACGGCAGTACAGCGCTTACGCCGCGCTCGCAGGACGGTTCCATTCCGCCCGAGGGCGACTTCGAATTCCAATTCCGACGTCCCCCGCCCGATATCCGGCAGCTTGTCCGGATACATAGGGCCATCCGCCGGGCGTTCAGCGGGTTCGGCGTATGAAAGCCCCAGGATCGCCGAGTGGTATTGGAGGACCGCTCAGCAGCTGGTGGACCAGCACCGGAAGTTGGGGCAATAGGTCGAATGCGCGAGGGTCACCATGGAATGGACGTCTCCGAACGCAATGTTTCGCGGGTCCAAGGTGGCGTGGATGTTCTGGGCGATCTGGTCATACGTCCAACCCCACATGATGTCGTCGCAGATGAGGCGCCCCGTCGCGGTGAGGGCGTCGTCGTGGTCCGGCGGCCAATTGAAGCCGGCGGCGCGCAGCTGGGCGAGGTAGGCATCATCGGCGGGATCGGCCGTCGCAGTCGCGGCGCTCGAAACCAAGGCAGCGCAGGCCATGACGGGGACGGTCAGCGTGGCCAGCCAACGGGGTGAGGGCATTTGATGCGCTTCCTTTCTTCTTGACGTTGCCGTCGTCGGTCCAAAGCGGCATCAAGAAGAATAGAGAATGCTGGGCAAAAAGCAGCTTATGGAAAGCTGAATAGTAAGAATTTTGGCCTTGTCACGTATGCCCGGGGCCGCAAAGCCTCTGCAATTCCCCCTCAGACCATTAGGATTAGGCGGCGCGCGGCCCGTGCCACGACGGGTCCACCGAAGCCATTTTCAGGTCGCCTTCACCGAGCAACGCCGGGCGGAGATGGGTCACCGGGGCCATCTCCATGTCGCTCCGCTTGAAGCGGCGCTCGACCTCGCGGTAGACCCACGAGACAGCGGCGACAATTACGAAGACGGCGGCCAATACCGCCAGAGCTTCACCGAACGCGATCACCATGATGATGCCGGCGAAGATCCAGAACGCGACGCCCTCCCGGTCGTGGGTGCCATGGTTGCCGCTGATGGTGATGTGCCGCATGTCTGCCTCCGTGTGGAGTAAGGCTCGCTCCTTGGTCGAGATGCTTGTTGGAACGCCGACGCGACATGAGAACTGCCCGATTGGGGGCGATGGTGACCGAGTTCACTTGGCTGACCAGCTAACGAAAGGCCCCTGACCTTGGTGGCAGGTACAGGATTCGAACCTGTGTAGGCGTAAGCCGACGGATTTACAGTCCGCGTGGAGGTGTCTCGGTGGGTTGCCGGCTGTCTCAGCGACAGACTCTGACCTGGGTCGATCGTCCCCGGTGGTCCCAGTCTGTTCTCCCATGTCTCACTCGACTCGTGACAACGTACTGACAAGTCGCGATAGCGACGGGCACCCGGAATCACGCGACGAAACGGTTTGCCGGTTTGGCGTCGGCGGGCCGCTAGACCGCCGCAGGCGGTTCCACGCGCTGAAACGCCGCGAAAATGTCGATGCCTATGTACCGGTCCTGTATCGCGTCCATCGCCCGTCACGGTTGTCGTCTAGATTGCCGTCAACCATCGCCGGCAGAACTCGCCAGCAATCGGTCCTCGACAAGGACTCCCTCGTATGGCCAACCACCGACGATTAATTTGGCCCTGTTGCATGCAACAATCGTTTCATGCAACATGGGGAGCGTGAGCACATCGACGCGGAGAGCCCGCCAATACCGCGAGCGGATGCGCCTGCGCGGGTACCGCCCCGTCCAGGTGTGGGTGCCGGATGTCCGCTCAGCTGCGTTCGCCGCCGAAGCGCACCGTGAGGCGCTGGCGCTCGCCGAGGCCGACCGACACAGCGACGACATGGAGTTCGTCGAATCGATCTCCGCTCTCGGTTCCCTGGACGACGAGGCGTGAACCGTGGCGAGCTGTGGACCGTCTCCGGCGGTGTCTACGCAGCCAAGCCGCGCCCGGCGATCATCGTCCAAGACGACCTGTTCTCGGAGACAGATTCGGTCGTCGTCATCCCGCTGACCACGACGGTCACCGACACGCCGATATCCAGGGTCGCCGTGCCGAACGACAAGACGACGAAGATCGCCGAGCCCAGCTTCGCGATGATCGACAAGATCACGACCGTCCGCCGATCGAATCTTGGCGCGCGTATCGGTCGGGCGCCGTCCGCACTTATGGCGGACATCGAACGGTCTTTGATGGTGTTCCTCGGACTGGCTCGTTAATTGGCGCACTTCCCCCAAGGAAAGCCATCGCCCCGATTGTTAGCTGAGTCGAACCGGTGTTCGCCTACAGCGCCGCACAGTTAGCCGCGAGTTGTGACAATCCATGGGAATTTCACTGTCGACGCAGAAAGCCGCTGCTCGACCAAGAAATACCCGTCACCTGGTGGTGGCAGGTACAGGATTCGAACCTGTGAAGCTTTCGCGACGGATTTACAGTCCGCGTTGTGGCGTCCCGATGTGTCGCCTGTTGTCGCAGCGATGGGCTCTGACGTGGGATGGCCGTCCATAATTGTCGCACTCGGCGTGTGACAATGTCGTGACAATTTCAGTTGTCGAGAGCACTCGAAATCACCCGACAAAACCGTTTGCCGCGGGTAATGCGGTCTACAGCCTCGTGGCTTGCGATCTCCGGGTTATGAGGTAACCGGTCCGAGTCTCGCGTCACCTTGCGGGTCTCAAACGCACAGGTCGCGAGCAGTCGCCCGTTCAAATCACCGCGCCGCGTTCTACGCGATCTCTGCCGTCGCGCCGCGTTTCGTTCACGAATCCATTGACACACAGGAACGGCGGCACAAGTTGGCAATCGCGCGGATGGTTAGCTACGGCGGCTGCTCGGCTGTCGCACACCCATCGGCAGAGGCTGGACCTGGAAGGCAACCGGCCAGCTCCCGACCTCAGTGTGAGCAAAGGCCTTTGCATCATCGGGAACCCGCTCGAATTGCACAAAGCCCGGGGCTTCAGCTCGTTGCTTCTGCGAGCCGCCGGTAGCGGTTGCGCATCTCGATGATCCGTCGGCGGCGGGCCGCCACCAGGTAGTCGGGCGAGCCCAGTCGCACGTTGTAGGTGTCGTCGTGGAATCCGCCTGCGCGGAGCATGGTGGCGGCACGCTGGGAAACGCTGCCTTGCCCCAGCCCGAAATGGCTCACGAGATCTCTAACCTGCATACCGCCAGTCCGCTGCATGAACAGGTCGTTGGCCTTGCCAACTGTCCAGACCAGCGCTGCGGCAGCGGTTTTCGCGCGCCCCTTGCGGAGGAAGACCTCGGGTCCCCTGGATGCGACGCGGGCGAGCACCCGTCGGCATGCGGTGCGGTACTCGACGTCGAGTATCTCCTCACAGCAGCGGTCGGTGAGCGCGAGGACCTCGTGGACACGTGCTGTCACGTCGTCGGGGATGCCGTCCCACCGGAACGGTTCATCCGGCAGTGGGGTGTCATCGAGCCGGTCCAACCGGATTCGGTCTCCGACGTCCAGCGCGAGCCAGTCGAGCATCGACTGTTCAAAGTTCTCCGGCTCCTCGGGGCCGACTGGCATGTCCGCCATGTCCTCGGTGTCGACGCCGAGCGCGGCCAGCAGCGCGCCCGGCCCCTGCGGTCGTGGTGAGCGGATCGTCTGCTGGTACCGCGGCTCCCAGTCGTCGATCGTGGCTAGCGCCTCGTCGGTCAGGTCGGACCGTAGTTCGGCCTCCGGGTGAGCGAAGCGGATGAACGCCCGCAGCAGATCCGGGGCCTTGGCCAGGTACTCCGCAGGCGCGACGATCTTGCGGGGAATCCAGTCGTCGAGCAGGATCTCCACCTTGACCGGGCTCCATCGGAGTGGGTCGCCGGGGCCGTAGTCGGTGCTGTACCAGAGGAGGGACTCCAGCAGCCCACGGTGATCGGGATCGTCGAGCCGGGCTCCGGACGGCGAGGCGAAGAATCGATCCGTGAGCCGCGTGAGTTTCGCTGAATCCCATTGTGGCCGTTGGTATCCGGTTCCACCTTCGGGTAGTCCTCGGGTGATCCATTCGACCAATGCGCGACACGCAGGCCAGGTCTCGGTCTCCAGCGGCGGGAAGGTGATCGCGGCCAGTTCGATCGCCGCATCGACCCAGGCGCGCGCATCGGCGAGGCTCATATCGTGCCACCGCGTGTCGGGATCCTTGGTCACGCGCTTGAATTTGGCCATCATGCTTGCGATCGCCTCGGGTACGACGAAGGCGTCCTTGACCAGCGTGCCAAGGTTGTGGTCGATGTAGACCAAACAGGTGAGTTCGTGCCCGCCCGGCAGCCGCGTCCCGAGCATGACGTTGTCGCCGTCGCCGAGGACGTGGCTCATCCGCACCGCCCGATAGGTCGACATCTGGCAAAGCTGTGCAAGCCAGGCCGGTTCGACGTTGGGGCGCACGGCGAGCTCGCGTCGGATGCGGGCACGCAGCACGTCGTCATCACCCGCCATCTCGGCGATCACCGCGAGCAACGCCGACGTCTCCGGAGCGGGGACGTCGAGGAACGTCCGGACAAGTTCCTCGCGGGTCAGCGCGGCCAGGTCCGGGGCGTCGGGCCGGGCGAATGGATGGTTGCGGCGCGGGTCGGTGACGCACAGCAGCGTGCTCACGAGGCTCAACAGGCTCAACGGGTGCCGATCGGCGAGGGCGCGTCGGACATCGGCGAGCAGATCCGGCTCGGCCGACGTGTGCTGCCGAGCCCGGGCAGTGCGCCGGGCCGGGCGGCGGCCCTTCTGTGTACCGCGATGCCGGTTCGTCTTGGACATGGGCGCGACCTTACTGTGCGTCCTATGCGCTTGCGGCGTACCGTGCGAGCTTGTGCGCCCCAACAGTTTACGGAACACCTGGTTGGTGCGCCCAGGGTCGCGCGCGGCCATCCGCTCGAACAGCAGCGGCGAGACGGTGGGATCGTCGAGGTAGTCGCGGACTCGTCGGCTGTACTCCGGGCGACAAAGCAGGCTCGGGTCGGCGAACGCCTCCTCGATCAGCCCGAACTCGGCGTACAGGCCCATGCCATCCACCTCGTCGTGGGTGATCGCGACCGCGTCGGAGGCCAGCAGTTCGGCCGGATAATCAGGGGCGTGGAACGGCAAGTTCTTCGGTTGCTTACCGGACGCGGCCAGCTCGGCCGCTGCCTGGTTGCGGCAGAAGGCATGGGCCCGCCGTCCCGGCGTCGAAGTAGCGGCTGAGAGTGGATGGTGTGACTCTCGACGAGTCGAGGATCTGAAAGCCCTATGGCGGGGATTTGGCAAGTGAAGCCGGAGCGCTAGTGGGCTATAGTCAGCACATGCGACTGCACATTACTGTCGATGACGAGCTCGTTGCCGAGCTCGATCGGCGGGCTGGAAGCAGGCGACGCAGCGCATTCATTGCGGAGTTGATTCGCCGCGGGCTCGATGACGAGCGGCGATGGGACGATATCGAGGCAGCGCTCGGGGCGATCCCCGACGAGGGCCACGAATGGGATGACGATCCCGGTGAATGGGTCCGCCGCCAACGCTCCGACCGGCGTCG
>NZ_DATJPU010000165.1:0-33626 GCF_035506235.1 Mycobacterium sp. | reverse complement strand
CATCGATCAGCTCCAGCAACCGGAACAGCGCGGTGGGGGCGTTGCCGATCGCCAGCACCGCCCCGGGCAGCTTCTCGGCCCACAGCTCCACGCCGGCCGCCGAACGGGTGGTGCGCCGGCGCGCCGCCAGCTCGGCCGAGCGCGGATCGGCCACCAGCGGCACGACCTGGTTGAAGGCGGGAAGCCGCGCGACGGTGATCCCGGCCGCCGCCATCGACGAATCGCACAGCACCGGGGCGCCGCCGTGCAACGCGGCGCGGGCCCGCGCCACGACGTCGTCGGTGTAGGCGACGTGGTCGGCGACGTCGACCTGCCCGCACGTGTGGATGAGCCGGACGACAACCCGCGCGACGTCGTCGGGAAATCTGGTCAGGTCGGCTTCGGCGCGGATTGCCGCGAACGACTGCCGATAGATCTCGGCCGCGTCGCGGATGTAGTCGAGCACCCGCTCACCCTAAGCGCTAATGGGGTGACGACCCGCTGCCCCCGGTCTGACCGCGCTCGCGATCGTCACGGCGCTGATCGCGCAGCAGCCGATATCCCTGCCCGGTAGCGACCAACACCTGCCCGGCCGGCGGGCTGCCACAGGCGCGCTCACAGCCGACGAAGTGACGGTGCACACCGGCGTCCGCGTCGCGCGCCTGCAGGGACAGTGCGGCGTCCGCCCGCACGTCGGCGGCCGAGTGCGCGCACCCGGGGCTGCCGGTGCAGGCGCTGACGCCCAGCCAGGGGGAGTTCTCGTCGAAGATCAGCCCCAGCGGCGCCAGCACGCGGAGCGCGGTGTCCGCGACGGCCTCGTCGAGGTCACACACCAGCACCGACCGCCACGGCGTGACCACCAGCGGGGCCTCGATCGCGGCCAGGAACTCGGCCACCCGCGCGGGCAGCACGCCGAGTGGCACCGCGGCGCCCAGCGCCACCCGGCCGTCTTGCTGGTCGATCCATCCCACCGGTGCTTGGGTGACCGGCGGGAACGGTGCGGCGCTGATCGACACATCGGGCAGCAGTTCGGCAACGTCGGCCAATTCGCCGACGCGCCAAGCTTTTCCGCGGATCTCGATGAACCGCACGGCCAGGTCGACGAGTGATTGCGCCACATCGCCGGCGGCCAGCCGGACGCCGGTGTCCCGTCCTGTCAGCAGCAGCGCGACGCCGTCGTCCAGCGTGTGCACGCCGAGGTCGGCGCCCAGCCCGGAGACGTCGGCGCGGCCGTCGTCGACGCTGAACCAGAACCGGCCACCCAGCGCCGCGAGCCTGGGCTCGGCGCAGATCGCGGCGTCGAGCTCGCTCACCCACCCGCGCACGTCGGCGCGTCCGCCGGCCCGGCCGGATAGCGGTGACGCGACGATGTTGCGGACCCGTTCGTGCGTCGGCGACGGCAACAGCCCGGCGCCCACGATGGCCCCGGCGGCCGCCGTGACGTCGGTGAGCCCGCGCACCTGCACGTTGCCGCGGGCGGTCAGCTCGAGCGTTCCCGAGCCGAACTCGTCGGCGACGCCGGCCAACGTGGCCAGCTGGGCCGCGGTGATGCTGCCGCCGGGCAGCCGGACCCGCACGAGCGCGCCGTCGGCGGCCTGATGCGCCTGCAGCGCACCCGGGCAGGCGTCGGTGTCGCGGGCTCGGGCCATCACCACACGGTACGACCGCTTGGCATGAGGCCAGCCGCGACATTCGAGTAGCCGACTACGCTAGCCGCCCATTGCCGCCGCGCCGGACACTGCGAGCACCCATTTCTTCCAGGTCAGGAGCGTGCATGGAACAGCGCGGTGGTCATGCGGTGGTGCTGGGCGCGAGCATGGGCGGCCTGCTGGCGGCCCGGGTGCTCGCCGACTTCTACGACCGGGTGACGGTGGTCGAGCGAGACATCTTGCCCGTCCATCCGATCAACCGGCGCGGCGTCCCCCAGGGCAGGCTGATCCACGCCCTGGCCGCGCGCGGCACGCAGGTTCTCGACGAACTGTTCCCGGGCTTCGTGGACGAGCTCACGGCCAAGGGCGCCGGCATCTGGGACGACGGAGACTTTTCGAAGGTGCGGATATCGGTTGGCGGGCATGCCACGCCGTCATCCGGCAGGGCGCCCAATCCGCCCGTGGTCCTGTTCCCCAGCCGGCCCCTCCTCGAATGGAACGTGCGCCGGCGGGTGAGGGCGTTCGCGAACGTCACGTTCCTCGAATGCCATGACGTGGTCGGCCTGATCACGACGCCGGCTCGTGACAAAGTCATCGGGGCGAGGGTGGTGGACCGCGTCCTCGAGCACGGGAGGGCGCTGCCCGCCGACCTCGTCGTCGACGCGACCGGCCGGGGGTCCCGCACGCCTGCCTTCTTGGAGGACCTCGGCTACGGCCGTCCCCGGGAGGACGAGGTGACGGTGCAGCTCGCCTACGCATGCCAGCTGCTGCGCCTGCAACCCGGCGCCGTCAGCGAACACATGATCGCCGTCTTTCCCGAGCCGGGGCGGACAAAGATGTTCGGCCTTATCAGGAACGAAAACGACACGTGGATGTTCGCCGTCGGAGCCATGGCCGGCCTCCAGCCGCCGGGCGTGACCGCCGAAATGCTCTCGTTCGTTGAGGATCTCGTGCCCGCCCCCGTGCTGCAAGCGCTGCGCGCCGCCGAACCATTGGGTCCGGTGGTGCACCACCGCGTGCCCTCGAACCGCTGGCGGCGCTACGACAAGATGCGCCGCACACCCGACGGCCTGCTCGTCATCGGTGACGCGGTGTGCAGCTTCAACCCCATCTACGGGCAGGGCATGACGGTCGCCGCGATCGAGGCGACGGTGCTGCGCGATTGCCTGCACACCGGCGATCGTGACCTGCCGCGACGCTTCTTCCGCGAGGCCGCAAAAACCGTTCGGGTGGCCTGGCAGACCGCCGCCGGCTCCGACTTGGCGCTTCCCGAGGTGATGGGGCGCAGGACCATGCTGATGCGAATCAGCAACGCCTTCCTCGAGAGGGTGCTGACCGCCGCCGAGGTCGACCCCGTCGTCGCCGGGCAGTTCATGCGGGTCACCGCAATGGTCGACCCGCCGACTTCGTTGTTCCGCCCGTCGATTTTGCGGCGCGTCGCCCGCGCCGGAGGCCGCCGGCCGGCGGATGCCCGGTCCGTCGACGAGGGGTCCGGCGGCAGCGGCACGCTGACGCGGGTCGAAGTTAACCTAAAGGAAGAGAAGGGAATTCAGATGTCAAACCCCAACATCGAGGTGACGAAGAAGGGCTACGAGGCATTTACCGCGGGTGACCTCGAAGCGGCGTTGGACGTCTTCGACGACTCGGCCGAGTGGACCATCAACGGCGAGAGCATGATCGGCGGCACGTACCGGGGCAAAAACGAGCTCACCGAACTGTTCATGCGGCTGTCGGAGAAGGCAACCAAGGTCGAGACGAAACGCTACCTCGCCGACGGCGATGTCGTCATGGTCCTGACCAGGGTCACCGTCGGGGACGAGAGCGCCGACGAAGCCGATGTGTTCGAGTTCCGCGACGGCAAGGTCGTCAGGGCCCACTCGTTCGGCGACACCGCCGTGCAGGAGCGCATCTTCGGCAGCAAGCGGGTAGTGGCGCGATAGTCGGTGGCTGGAACCTGTCGCTACGCCGGCCCGACCGGCGTAGCGTGCAGGCCAGCGAGAGGTCGGGTGATTGCCGTGACACCGAAGCGCCCACTGAGGGTCGCGATCATCGGCGCCGGGATGTCCGGCATCTGTATGGCCGCCAAGCTGCAGGATGCCGGCATCGACTCGTTCACCATTTTCGAAAAGGCCGACGACGTCGGAGGCACCTGGCGCGACAACACGTATCCCGGACTCACCTGCGACGTCCCGTCGCGCTATTACTCCTACTCGTTCCGGCCGAACCCCAACTGGTCGCACTGGCTGCCACCGGGTCCGGAGATCCAGGCGTATTTCCAGCAAGTGGCCCAGGAACGCGGCATCCGTCGGCACATCCGGTTCGGCACCGCCGTCACCGCGGCCCGATACGACGACGGGCGCTGGCGGCTCACCACCCCCGACGGCGAGGAGACGTTCGACGTCCTCGTCACGGCGACCGGGGTGCTGCGGGTGCCGCGCTATCCGGACATCCCCGGCCGGGACTCGTTCGCCGGGCCGGCGTTTCATTCCTCGCGTTGGGACCACTCGGTGTCGTTGCCGGACAAGAGGATCGGTTTGATCGGTACCGGCTCGACCGGCGTGCAGATCACCGCGGAGCTCGGCGGCAAGGTGCGGCAGCTGAAAATCTTTCAGCGCACCGCCCAGTGGGTCTACCCCATGCCCAACCCGCGTTACTCGAAGCTGACCCGGGCGGCGCTGTCCCGGTGGTCGGCGCTGAACGGTTTGCCCTATCGCTTCTGGGGATTGTTCGTCAGGTACTTGTTGGGCCGGGCGCCGATCCGCCCCGGGTGGCAGCGCCGGCTGGTGCAGGCCGAGTGTCGGTGGAACCTGCGGCTCTCGGTGCGCGATCCGGAGTTGCGCGCCAAGCTGACCCCGACCTACCAGCCCATGTGCAAGCGGCAGGTGATGGCCGGGCACTTCTATCGCGCCGTGCAGGAGCCCGGCGTCGAGGTGATCACCGAGCCGATCGACCACATCGAGCCCCGCGGCATCGTCACCGCCGACGGCGCCCTGCACGAATTGGACCTGTTGGTCTACGCCACCGGTTTCGACGCGCGCGCCTATGTGCGCCCGCTGGAGGTGATCGGGGAGGGCGGGCTCACCCTGGACGAGGCGTGGGCCGACGGCCCGACGGCGTACCGGTCCGTCGCGGTGCCGGGGTTCCCGAATCTGTTCATGCTGATGGGTCCGCACTCGCCGATCGGCAACCAGTCGCTGGTACCGATCGCCGAGGACCAGGCCGACTACGTGATGTGGTGGATCGAGCGGCTCCGCGACGGTGTGGTGCGCGCCGCGGCGCCGACCGAAGCGGCCACCAAGGAATACAACGAGAGTATGAAAGCCGCTATGCCGCAAACGATTTGGGTCACCGGTTGCAGCAGCTGGTACATCGGCAAGGACGGCTTGCCCGAGCTGTTCCCCTGGACACCGGAAACCCATCGCGAGCTTCTGCGCGAGCCCCGGCTCGCCGACTTCGACGTGCGCACCGCCTGAGCGTCAGGACGTCCCCGTCCGCCGGGCATAATCCTTGCGCCTGTCGGTGTCGAGGTCGCTGGTGAAGACGCGGTCCGTGCCCACCGCGCGTCCGATGGCCTCCGCGATGCCTTGCGGCATCAAACGCTGCGCCGACGCCACGATGCCGATCGAACGCGGAACGGCCACGCGCCGTTTCGGTTTGACGATCACGCCGACGACGGCCCGGGCGACGTCTTCCGGCTCGGCATTCTTGAAGCCCCGCGCGCGTCCGGCACCCGCGATCATCTCGGTGTTCGTCAAAGTGGGCATGATCACCGAGAAGTGGATGCCGCGTCCACGGTTCTCCATGCGCACCGAGTCGGTGTACCCGAGCACGGCATGCTTGGTGGCGCAATAGGTTGCGATGCCCGCGCACGGCAGCACGCTGCCCATCGACCCGATGTTGACGATGTGACCGCGGCCGCGGCGCAGCATCCGCGGCGCCGCCAGCTTCGTGCCCAGGATCACGCCGTGGATGTTGACGTCGAGCACCCGCTGGGTGACGGCGTCGGGCTCGTCGACCGCGTTGCCCGCGGCGATGACCCCGGCGTTGTTCACCAGCACGTCGAGCGGCCCCAGCTCGCTTTCGACGGCGTCGAGAAAATCGGTGAAGGATCGGCGGTCGGTCACGTCCAGCCTGCGGACTGTGGTCAGCCCCAACCGGCCACCCGCCTCCTTCACGGCGGCTTCGTCGATGTCCCCGATGGCGACCTTGGCGCCCAGACCGTGCAGGGCGGTGGCGATAGCCAGGCCGATACCGCGGGCGCCACCGGTGATGGCTACTACGTTGTTGGCAACCTTCATCACCACAGTGTCGCGCCGAGCGTGCATTCACGGAGAGGTTCGCGCGAATTTTTCGCCCTGGGTGCACGTTCGGCGCGATTGGAGCCGCGCCGCCCTGGGCACACTCGTCCCCGTGAGGACGGTGGAGTACGCCCCGGGACGGTGGGCCGATGTGTTCGGCGATTCGACGCAACCGACGGTCCTGCTGTGGCACGGCATGCAGACCGACGCCCGCGCGGCGGTCCGGCCCCTCGCCGGCCTGCTCGCCGGCCACGGCGCGGCGGTGGTGGCGCCCGACTGGAATTCCCACGCCGACGACGGCGGGCGCGCCGACCTGTTGCGATCGCTCGACTTCGCCCGCGACCACGCGGCCGACGCCGACGCCATGGTGCTGGTCGGGTGGTCGCTGGGCGGTTGCGCCGCGGCGGGCCTGACGCTCGATGCGGCCCGCTTCGACCTCGGCCTGGCGCATACGGTGTGCCTGGCCGGCGCGTTCATGGCGCCCGATCCGATCTCCGGTCGCCCGCCGAGCGACCTGCTGTCCGCCGACCGCATCGGTGCGCCGTTCACGTTGCTGCACGGCCTCGCCGACGACGCCGTGCCGGTAACCGCGAGCAGGGCGTTCGCCGCGGAGCTGCAGCAGGTGGGTTGGCCCGTCGAGCTGGTGGAGCTGGACGCCGATCACGGGTCGATCGCCGGCGCGGACTACGACGCGGCCGCGGATCGCTACGTGCCGGCGCGGGGCGGACGGGCGCTCGAGGTGGCCGGTGAGGTCGCCGCTCGCATCGCGGCGACGCTGCGGTACGAATGATGGGTGGCTGAGCCGACCGTCCTGCTGCTGTCGACGTCCGACACGGACCTGATCAGCGCCCGTTCCAGCGGGAAGAACTATCGGTGGGCCAACCCGTCGCGCCTGTCCGATGAGGAGGTGCCGGACCTGTTGGCGGGCGCCTCGATCGTCGTGGTCCGGATCCTGGGCGGTTACCGCGCCTGGCAGAGCGGGATCGACGCGGTGATCGCCGGCGGCGTCCCGGCGGTGCTGGTCAGCGGCGAACAGGCCGCCGACGCCGAGCTGACCGGCCTGTCCACCCTGGCCGCCGGCATCGCGGTGCAGGCGCACATCTACCTGGCCCACGGCGGCGTGGACAACCTGCGACAGCTGCACGCCTTTCTCTCCGACACGGTCCTGATGACCGGCTTCGGGTTCGCCCCGCCCGTGGTGACCCCGACCTGGGGTGAGCCGGAGCGGCCGAATGCCAGGAACGCCGGCGGCCCGACCATCGCGGTGCTGTACTACCGCGCCCAGCAGCTGGCGGGCAACACCGCCTACATCGAAGCGCTGTGCCGCGCCATCGAAGACGCCGGCGGCCGTGCGCTGCCCGTCTACTGCGCCTCGCTGCGCACCGCCGAACCCGGACTGCTGCAGCGGCTTAGCGACGCCGACGCCATGGTGGTCACCGTGCTGGCCGCCGGGGGACTGCGGCCCGCGGCCGTTGGCGCCGGCGGCCAGGACGACAGCTGGAACGTCGAACACCTTGCGGCCCTGAACATCCCGATCCTGCAGGGCCTATGCCTGACCAGCCCCCGCGGGCAGTGGCGCGACAACGACGACGGCCTGAGCCCGCTCGACGTCGCCACCCAGGTGGCGGTGCCCGAGTTCGACGGCCGGATCATCACGGTTCCCTTCTCGTTCAAGGAGATTGACGACGACGGGCTGATCTCCTATGTCGCCGACCCGGAACGCTGCGCGCGGGTCGCGGGGCTGGCGATCCGGCACGCGCGGCTGCGGCATGTCGCCCCGGCCGAGAAGCGGGTGGCACTGGTCTTTTCGGCCTATCCCACCAAACACGCCCGCATCGGCAACGCGGTCGGGCTGGACACCCCGGCCAGCGCGGTCGCGGTGCTGCGGGCGATGCGCGAGCGCGGCTACCGGGTGGGCGACCTGCCCGGGGTCTCAGATATCGGAGCCGACGACGGCTGGAACGATAGCGACGCCCTGATCCACGCGCTGATCGAACGCGGCGGCCAGGACCCCGACTGGCTCACCGACGGTCAACTGGCCGGTAATCCGATCCGGTTGTCCGCCAAGGACTATGGGGCATGGTTCGCGACGCTGCCCGCCGAACTCACCGACACCGTGCAGCAGCACTGGGGCCCACCACCGGGTGAGCTGTTCGTCGACCGCAGCGCAGACCCCGACGGCGAAATCGTCATCGCCGCAATGCAAGCGGGCAACCTGGTGCTGATGGTCCAGCCGCCGCGCGGCTTCGGGGAGAACCCGGTCGCCATCTACCACGACCCGGACCTGCCGCCCAGCCACCACTACCTGGCGGCCTACCACTGGCTGGACACCGGATTCGGGGCCCACGCGATAGTCCACCTCGGCAAGCACGGCAACCTGGAGTGGCTGCCCGGCAAGACGCTGGGCATGTCGGCGGCGTGCGGGCCCGACGCCGCGCTGGGCAACCTGCCGCTGATCTACCCCTTCCTGGTCAACGACCCCGGCGAGGGCACCCAGGCGAAGCGGCGCGCGCACGCCGTACTCGTCGACCACCTCATCCCGCCGATGGCCCGCGCCGAAACCTACGGCGACATCGCACGCTTGGAGCAGCTACTCGACGAGCACGCCAGCGTCGCCGCGCTGGATCCCGGCAAGCTGCCCGCCATCCGCCAGCAGATCTGGACGCTGATCCGGGCCGCCAAGATGGACCACGACCTGGGGCTGACCGATCGGCCCGCCGAGGACGCCTTCGATGACATGATCCTGCACGTCGACGGGTGGCTGTGCGAGATCAAGGATGTCCAGATCCGCGACGGGCTGCACGTCCTGGGCCAAAAGCCAACGGGGGAAGCCGAAGTCGACCTGGTGCTGGCCATCCTGCGGGCGCGCCAGCTGTTCGGCGGCGAGCGCGTGATCCCCGGTTTGCGACAGGCCCTGGGCCTGGCCGAGGACGGCACCGACGAACGGTCGTCGGTCGACGCCGCCGAGGCCGCCGCCCGCGAGCTCGTCGCCGCCCTGCAGGCCACCGGCTGGGACCCCGGCGCCGCCGAACGGCTCACCGACGACCCCGACGTCGCCGCGGTGCTGCGGTTCGCGGCCACCGAGGTGGTGCCCCGGCTGGCCGGCACCGCCGCCGAAATCGACCAGGTGCTCAACGCTTTGGACGGGCGGTTCATCCCCGCCGGCCCGTCGGGATCGCCGCTGCGCGGCCTGGTCAACGTGCTGCCCACCGGGCGCAACTTCTACTCCGTCGACCCCAAGGCGGTGCCGTCGCGGCTGGCGTGGGAAGCCGGTGTGGCGCTGGCGGATTCGCTGCTGGCCCGGTACCGGACCGACCACGGGCGGTGGCCGCCATCGGTGGGGCTGTCGGTGTGGGGCACCTCGGCGATGCGCACCGCCGGCGACGACATCGCCGAAGTCCTTGCGCTGCTGGGCGCCCGGCCGGTGTGGGACGACGCGTCGCGACGGGTCGTCGGGCTGACCCCGATACCGCTGGCCGAGCTGGGCCGCCCGCGCATCGACGTGACGGTGCGCATTTCCGGGTTCTTCCGGGACGCCTTCCCGCACGTCGTCACCATGCTCGACGACGCGGTGCGGTTGGTCGCCGACCTCGACGAGCCCGCCGGGGACAACTATGTGCGCGCGCACGCGCAGGCCGATCTGGCCCGGCACGGCGACCAACGCCGTTCCACCACCAGGATCTTCGGATCCAAGCCGGGCACCTATGGCGCCGGGCTGCTGCAGCTGATCGACAGCCGCAACTGGCGCGACGACGCCGACCTCGCGCAGGTGTACACCGCCTGGGGCGGGTTCGCCTACGGGCGCGACCTCGACGGGCGCGAGGCGGTCGACGACATGAACCGCCAGTACCGGCGCATCGCGGTGGCCGCCAAGAACACCGACACCCGCGAGCACGACATCGCCGACTCCGACGACTACTTCCAGTACCACGGCGGGATGGTGGCCACGGTGCGCGCGCTGACCGGGCAGGCGCCCGCCGCCTACATCGGCGACAACACCAGGCCCGACGCCATCCGCACCCGCACCCTGTCGGAGGAGACCGCCCGGGTGTTCCGCGCCCGTGTGGTCAACCCGCGCTGGATGGCGGCGATGCGGCGGCACGGCTACAAGGGCGCGTTCGAGATGGCCGCGACGGTGGACTACCTGTTCGGCTACGACGCCACCGCGGGGGTGATGGCCGACTGGATGTACGAGCAACTGACCGAGCGCTACGTGCTGGATGCCGAGAACCGCAAGTTCATGACGGAATCCAACCCGTGGGCGCTGCACGGCATGGCCGAGCGGCTGCTGGAGGCCGCCGGCCGCGGCATGTGGGCCCAGCCGCAACCGGAAACGCTCGACGGCCTGCGCCAGGCGCTGCTGGAAACCGAGGGCGACCTGGAGGGCTAGTTTCCCTGGCGAGCAGACGCAAAAACTCCGGGATCCTCGGCGTGTCGAGGGCTTTTGCGTCTACTCACCGAGCTAGATGAAGTCTGACCCGCCGTCCACGTTGACCGTCGCGCCGGTGACGTAGCCGTTTCGCCGCGACGCCAGGTAGGCGGTGATGGAAGCGACCTCTTCGGGGAGCCCGGCGCGGCCGAGGTCGCACGGCTGGTGAAAGTTGTTGTCGATCCACGTCATGACGTCGACCGGATCGGTGGCGTCGAGGCCGTCGGCGGCGAGGATGTCCTTGAGTACTTCGGTGAAGCTGGCGGTCACGATGGTGCCGGGGCACACGCAGTTGACCAGAATGCCGTCCTTGGCAAGGCTTTTCGCTAGGTTCTTGGTGACGCTGGCCAACGCCGCCTTCGATGCCGTGTAAGCGACGATGCGTGGGTTCTGCCGCTGAATGGAGTGTGCGGACAGCGTGACGATGCGAGCCCAATCCGCGGAGCGCAACAACGGCAACGCGGCGCGGATCGACCGCACAGCCGCCATCGTGCCGAGTGTGAACGCTGCGTCCCATTGGGCGTCGTCCATCTGCTCGAAATAGCCGTCGCCCGGCCCGATCGTGTGGACGAGACAGTTGAGCCGGCCCCAACGATCCGACACCGCGGCGAAGCCGTCGGTTATGGACTTGGCATCGGCCATGTCCACGCTGATCCCGACCGCATCCGGGGCGCCCGCCTCGCGCAGCGATGCCACGGCGGCGTCGAGCGCTCCCTGGCTTCTGGCCATCACCGCCACACTGGCTCCCTCGGCCGCAAGGGTTTCGGCGATGGCCAGCCCCATGCCCTTGCTGCCGCCGGTGACCACGGCCGTCGATCCCGAGTAGCCCAGGTCCATCCGCATCTCCCTCCGGTTTGTGCGCGGTTAGTCAAACCTCGCCGTTCGCGTCCGCCGTGACGCCGAGGCCACCCAGGCAGAAACGCAGCGCCCGTTCGCGGACCTTCTCGCGATCACAATCACCGGTCGCCCATTGCCGTTCGATGGCCGCCCACACCACGGCGTGGATGGCCTGAGCGTCGGCCACCGGGTCGATGTGATGGAACACTCCGCGCCGCAGCCCGCGTTGCAGCGCTTCGCTCAGCGGCGTGAGCAATTGCTCGTACGCGGGCTGGACCAGACCGGGGGACGCGAACATCTGCGATTGCGCCTCCAGCGACACGCGGCGCAAGTCGGATTTGATGGTGGCGTCGAAGGCCAGGTCGAGCCGTCCGTCGATCCACGCCGCCACCGCGTCCACCTCCGTCGCGGCAGAAGCCATTCGGCGTCGTAGTCGCCGTTCCTCCACCCGCGCCATTTCGAGAAAGAGGGCGGCCACGAGTGCGTCCTTGGACTCGAAATGCCGATAGAAAGCCCGGGTGCCCAATGACGCGCGTTCGAGAACCGCGGCGATGCTGACGCCGCGAACCCCCTGCTCCCGCAGAGTCATTGACGCGGCAGCCAGGATCTCGCGGCGCACCGTCGGGTCTGGAGGCAGTTTGTCGCGTCGGCGCGTGCGAGGAGTGCTCACGGGTCAGGCCGTCGCATCGTAGGCGGCGAGATAGTCCGCAAACCGCTCACGAACAACTCCGGGGGTGAGGCCGTAGTCGGCCAGCTCGTAGTCGTGGGTACCGCGCCCGCCCGGTCGATGTCCTTGCGCCCATCGTGTGACCGCACGCAAAGTGGCATCGGTAAACGTCAAACCCAGCGTCGCGTAACTGGTTTGGAGGGTGCGCACCGGATCATCTTGCAAGTCGGCGAAGGAGACGTCGGCGAATCGGTCGTCACCCATCCGGCGACGGAAATCCATCGCCCGGCGGACACCTTCGACCCAGCTCTCGAGCTGCTCGGCGCCAAGCTCCCTGGCGTCGTTGCGGTCGCTGCTCCAGCTCCGCACGTACTGGATCAGACTGCACACCGAGCCCATCACCCTGGTCGGATCGCGATGGCTCCACAGGAATTTGGCGTTCGGATACGCCTCGACTAGCGCATCGAGCGCGAACATGTGCACGGGCGTCTTGAGGTGCCACAGAACCGGTGGGCAGTGCCACTGCAAGAGCTTGAGCACTCGGCGGTGAAACCTGTACGTCCCGCCCATGTCGCAATCCATCAGCCACGCCAGATATCCGGGAGCGCGGACGGCGCCGTCGAAGTGGAAGGTGCGAAAGCTCATTCCCATCAGGTCCTGGCATTCGGTCGGTGCCGTGGGCTCAGAGTTGTACAGCGTTTTCATCAGTGGAAACATGTCGTCGAGCATCTTCAGGCCGGCCTCCGCCTGCGCGATCCGCGGGTCGCTGTGCTGGGTGGCGGCCTCCGGCGGCGGAGTGGGCGCCTGGGATTCCCACATCCGTAGCGAGCGGAACTGCGGGTCGGCGGCGACCAGTTGGCTCAGCGCGGTGGTCCCAGTGCGGGGCAGTCCGACCACGAAGACGGGTCCACCGACTACCTGGTCGTCGATCTCGGGGTGCCGCGCGTAGGTGTCCTCGATCTTGAGGCGTTGGATCAGGGCGTTGCTGATGGTGGCATGCTGGATGACCCGGCCCAGGTCATTGAGCTGTGCCTCGGTGTTCAGCGCTTCAACGATGCGTTCGAGCCCCTCGCGATAGTAGGTCGAACCGAAATCCTCGAGACCGGTTGCGCTGCAAGCGCCGTCTTCCAGCTCGTCAGCGTCGAACGTCACCGCCCGAACCTTTCGCGCACCGCGTGACGGCGGGCCGCGAGAATGGCCGCCCGTTCCTGGGGGGTGACTTCGGCTGTGTCCGAAGGCAATTCCGCCCGAATATCGTCGAACCGCACGACTCGCGTCGTCGGAGTCGGCGCCGTTTTGGTGCGCACGCAGCGCAGGATGATGGGACCGTTGCTGTGGCCGGCAGTGTCGAGCCAATTCGCGACCCCGGGATCCTCGGCACTCAGCACCACGCGCACGAGGCCGTCGGAATCCACCGCGGCCTGATGAGCGTTCAGGCTGGATTGGTGGCGCCCGTAATGGATGGTCTCCCACCACGGGTTGCCGATGGAATAGCTCCAGTAAATCCCTTCCGGCGGTTCCACTTCGACGATGAGTGCCTCGCCGGGGTGCAGCTCCCACCGGCCGATCACCGGCCTGTTCTCTGCAGCGGCTCCGATATCGGTGCGGTTGATGGGTGGCAGGAACCCGTTCGGCGGCGCCGCCGCACCGAACTGCAAGAAGAACGCCAGGTTGTCCCGGAGGAAGTCACCGAGGGCGACCAGTTGCCTCGGCACCGCCCGGTCCGTGTCGACCGGGTGACCCATGGACTGCACCGCGCGGCCGAGCCGCTCAATGCGCAGCGACGACGCCACCTCGCTGTCCCAGTCGTAGAAGAAGTGCCGCACCGTCAACGTGGGATGCTCGCCGTCGATGCGCATCCAATTGCCCGTCCGCCCCGTCTCCGCAGAGGCTGACAGCACCACCTCGAAGTTTCCGTCGGCATCCACCTCGAGTTCGTCGACCAGTTCGTTCGCCGTTGCCGCGATGCCGTTCATCGTCTGCAATCCGACGTAGCGGGCGGTGCCGCGATTGCCGAACAGTCGGTAGCTTTCCCCGCCGCGCAGCACCGCACGGGTGTAAATGCAGTCCGGGCACTCCATTCCCCAGGTCACGATGTCATCGGTGCTGGTGCGCCGGACGGACAGGACCGGGTCCGGATCGAACCGCAGCACCTCATCGATGCCCGCGGTGAGCAGGACCAGCAGATGGCGGATGCCCGCGGCGAGATCGACTCGATTTCGGTTGGCCGGCTCGGATTCCACGACCTGTGCGGCCTCGCGGAGCCGGTCCAACAGGTACCCCCACGCCCGTGCCAGGTCGACGTCGCCACGGCCCCCGGACAGCGCCGCCGCACCGATCGAGAACGGCAACCATGCCAGCGGCTTGTCCGGGTCGCTCACGTTGCGCCGCCCTTAAGTGAAAATTAGATTTCCGGTTAACGTCCCACGACTATCGCAGGCGATGGATGCGAATGTCAACGTTGCGGGTGCTCACCGGTAGGTTGACACCTGTGACGCCCACCTTCGCCGACCTCGCCAAGTCGCAATACATCCTGCTGACCACCTTCACCAAGGACGGCAGGCCCAAGCCGGTTCCCATCTGGGCCGCGGCAGAAAGCGACCGGCTGCTCGTCATCACCGAGGCCAAATCGTGGAAGGTCAAGCGGATCCGCAACACGCCCCGCGTGACGCTGGCCACCTGCACCATGCGCGGCCGGCCGACCAGCGAGGCCGTCGAGGGTACCGCGGCCATCCTGGACAAGTCGCAGACGGCGGGTGTCTACGACGCGATCGGCAAGCGTTACGGCATCGTGGGGAAGGTCTTCAATTTCGCCAGCAAGCTGCGCGGCGGCATGGAGAACAACGTCGGACTCGAGCTCAAAGTCCAGCCCGGCTAAAACAAGTGGGCACCGTCCTCATCCCCATCCCGGATCGCGACTTCGACCCGACCGAGGTCGCGGTGAGCTGGCGGGTCTTGACCCGCGACGGGCACCGGGTGGTGTTCGCCACCGAAAGCGGCGCGCCCGGCGAGGCTGACGACATCATGGTGACCGGCCGCGGCCTGGACGTGTGGTCGGCCGTGCCCGCGCTGGGCGCCACCCGGCTGATCGGCCTGACGTTGCGGGCGAATAAAGACGGGCGGACCGCATACCGAGAGATGCTGAACTCGAACGAGTTTCAGCATCCCGTCAGCTGGTCGCAAGCCGCGCTCGACGGCGTCGACGCGCTGCTGCTGCCCGGCGGACATCGCGCCCGCGGAATGCGCAGTTACATCGACAGCGACATACTGCACCGGCTGGTCGTGGACGCCTTCGCCCGCGGGCTGATCGTGGCCGCGATCTGTCACGGCGTGCTGCTCGCCGCCCGCAGCGTCGATCCCGCCACCGGCCGCTCGGTGCTCTACGGGCACAAGACCACGGCGCTGACCTGGTCGATGGAGCGCACCGCCTGGAATCTCACCCGCCTCACCCGGTTCTGGGATCGCGACTACTACCGGACCTATACCGAGGAACCCGGCCAGCCAAGCGGATACATGTCGGTGCAATCGGAAGTCACACGCGCCCTTGCGGATCCGGCGGATTTCTGCGACGTCGACCGCGGCACGCCGCACCGTTGGCGCAAGTCGTCGGGGATGGTGCGCGACACCGCCACCGACCCACGCCCGGCGTTCGTCGTTGACGACGGCAGCTATGTGTCGGCGCGCTGGCCCGGCGACACGCACACCTTCGCGGCCGTCGTATCGCGGAAGCTGAAGTGACACACTGGCTTTCAGTGCTGCGTCAGGATCCCGTAGCTCTGCCACCACCGGTACAGGCTGTTGAGGTCGGGCCCGCCGTTGACGGTGGCCAGGAGCAGCTGGGCGTCGCGGGTCCAGGCGATGTTGGCGCGGTCCGCGATGCTGCCGCAGACGACCTTGCCGCCGACCTGGTTGGGGTCGGACCCGTAGCTCCAGGTGCCGGGCAAGGGGAAGGTGTTGTCAGCCGGGCACGGCGAGACCAGCATCCCGCTGGCGGTCGTCTGGAAGTCGCCGGTCAGGGCGTCCAGGTCGTCGTAGAGGGTGAAACGCGCGTAGGTCGGGGTGCCCGAGTCGGCGCCTTGGCTGCAGTCCAGGCTGGCGACCGCGGCCGGGAAGGGGTCGGTGGCCCGCGCGCAGGCGGCGGCGCTGTAACCCGGCGGCAGCAACCCAACGACCTGTTGCTCGGCGGGGCTGAAGCCCTTTGCTGAATCAGCCTGGGCCGCAACCGTTCTCGCGGCGTCCCGGGCGGGAGCGTCTCGCTCGGACAGGGCGACGCCCCCGAGGCCGATCGCGGCCGCGATCACTGCCAGGCCCGCGCCGATGCCCAGCCACCGCGCGCGTCGCCGGATCACCGATCCACCCATCGTCGTCTCCTCAGTGGCCAACGGCGCTACGTCGTTGCCCCGGCCGCCAGATGCTCGCCGAAGAACGCGAAGACGCGCCTCCACGCGTCTTCGGTGGCGGCCTCGTCGTAGCCGAAACCCGTGATGCGAAGCAGCGGTTGGGCGGGAAGGGTGTTGGCGAAGCTGTGCCCGACGCCGGGGTAGACCTTGACGTCCGTGGTGATCTGCTTGGCCGCGGTCACCTCGCGAAACTTCTCCGGCGCGCCCCGGCCCAGCGGGTCACGGCCGCCCAAGCTCGCGACGATCGGGCACGCCCCGTCCAGGGTCGCGCTGAGGTTGCGGGGCAGCGGGGTGCCGTAGAACGGCGCGGAGGCGCCGAAACCCTTGGGCGACATGACGAGGGCGAAATGGCCGCCCATGCAGAACCCCGCGATGCCGACGGTCCCGGTGCACTCGGGCATCGCCTTGAGGTGATCGCGCGCCGCCAGGATGTCGTCAAGTGCGCGGCCCCGCTGCGCCTGCATCTCCCGCATGACCCGGGTGATGCAGCGGATGCGGCCACCGCGGGCGTACAAGTTCGGGGTGAGCGCCACGTACCCGGCCCGCGCGATGCGCTCGTTGGTCGCCTGCTTGTCCCGGCCGTAGCCGAACGCGTCGTGGATCACCACGACGCCCGGCCACGGGCCCTGTCCCTGCGGAAGGTTCAGCAGCGCATCGATCGGTCCGTCGGGGGCCTCGAGCTCAATCGTTGTCATAGCGTCATCTAACTGCAGCCGGGACGGGCGCCACCAGGGGAACTCCGGGACCGCCCGCAGACGTTGGCGAGACATGCTGTCGCGGCTGTTGTCGATCTACGCCGTCGTCGAGCTGACCGTGGTCATCGCCCTGGTCTCGACGGTCGGATGGGGCTGGACCCTGCTGGCGTTGCTGGCCACCTTTCTGCTCGGGTGGGGCCTGCTGGCGCCGATGGCGGGTTCGCAACTCCTTCGCCAGATCGGGCGCTTGCGCTCCGGCCCGACCGAACCGCGCGGGGGGCGCCGCCCGCCTGCGGGGGACGCGCTCAGCGACGCGGCGATGGTCACCCTGGCCACCGTCCTGATCCTGATCCCCGGGCTGGTCACCACGGCGTTGGGACTGTTGTTGCTGGTTCCGCCGATACGCTCGCTGGCGCGCCCCGCCCTGAGCGCGATCGGCGGGCGCGGCTTGCGGCGGCGGATGCCGCTGAGCACCGACGCGACCCTGTTCGGCGGCGGCTACCCGAGCCACGGCACTGACTACATCGACGGAGAGGTCGTCGACGTGCGGGACTTCCGGCCGCCCGCCTTGCCGAACGAGGCCCACGGGGGATTCCCGGGCCAGCCGGGGTGGGACTGACCGCCCGGGCCGTCGCCGCACGTAGTTTTGGCCTGTGACAACTGCTGATCGTCCGCCCGCTGCACGGTCTGCATCGGCGCCGGACGGCGAGCCCACCACGCTGCTGCTCAACGGGCGGGTACACAGCCCGACCCACCCCGACGCGACCGCCATGGCGGTACGCGGCGGCGTCATCGCCTGGCTGGGCAGCGACGACGTCGGGCGCGGTCAGTTCCCGGGCGCCGACGTGGAGGAGCTGGACGGCGGCTTCGTGGCGCCGGGATTCGTGGACAGCCACATCCACCTGACCGCCACCGGCCTGATGCTCAGCGGCCTGGACCTGCGGACCGCCGCGTCGCGCGCCCAGTGCATCCGGCTGGTCGCCGACTACGCCGCCGCCCACCCGGGCCGGCCCGTGTGGGGGCACGGCTGGGACGAATCGTCCTGGCCCGAGGACACCCCGCCGGCCACCGCCGAGCTGGACGCTGTACTCGGTGACCGGCCGGCCTACCTGTCCCGCGTCGACGTGCACTCCGCGCTCGCCTCGACGGCACTGCGACGGCAGGTCGCGGACCTGCCGGCGGCGGCCGGTTTCGCCGCCGAGCGGCCGTTGACCGGCGACGCCCACCACCTGGTCCGGGCCGTCGCCCGCGAGCTGCTGACGCCCGAACAGCTGGCCCAGGCCCGGGCGGAAGCACTGCGGGCCGCCGCCGCGGCCGGCGTCGTCGCGGTGCACGAATGCGCGGGCCCGCAGATCGGCGGGCTCGACGACTGGCTGCGCCTGCGTGACCTCGAGCACGGCGTCGAGGTGGTCGGCTACTGGGGCCAGGCGGTGACCACGGCCGCGCAGGCGCGCGCGTTGATGGACGAAACGGGAGCCCGGGGGCTGGCCGGTGACCTGTTCGTCGACGGCGCACTCGGGTCGCGCACCGCCTGGCTGCACGAGCCGTACAGCGACGCCCCGGACCGCGTCGGCACCTGTTACCTGGATCCCGACGCCATCGAAGCGCATCTGCGGGCGTGCACCGAGGCGGAGGTGACGGCGGGTTTCCATGTCATCGGCGACGCGGCCGTCTCGGCGGCGGTGGCGGCTGTGGAACGCGTCGTGGCGGACGTGGGGGTGGCCGCCGTCGCCCGCTGCGGGCACCGCCTCGAGCACGTGGAGATGGTCACCGCCGACCAGGCCGCCAAACTGGGCGCCTGGGGCGTCATCGCCAGCGTGCAGCCCAATTTTGATGCGCTGTGGGGCGGGGCCGACGGCATGTACGCGCGGCGGCTCGGCGCCGCACGAGGCGGGCTGCTCAACCCGCTTGCGCTGTTAGCATCCCAAGGCGTGCCCCTCGCGCTAGGCTCCGACGCCCCGGTGACGGGCCTCGACCCGTGGGCGAGCGTGCGCGCGGCGGTCAACCACCACACTCCCGGCAGCGCGCTGTCGGCGCGGGCCGCCTTCGCCGCCGCCACCCGCGGCGGCTGGCGGGCGGGCGGTGTCCGGGACGGTCAGACGGGAACCCTGGTGCCCGGCGCGCCGGCATCCTATGCCGTGTGGGACGCCGGGCCCCTGGACGCCCACGCGCCCCGCGACGCCGTGCAGCGCTGGTCTACCGATCCGCGCTCCCGGGTGCCCGCGCTGCCGCGCCTGGGCCCGGCTGACGCCCTGCCGCGTTGCCGACGAACCGTGCATCGAGGCGCTGTCATCTATGGCTGAGGAGTGGTTCGGCCGCGAGGAGCGATCCGGCCGGGACCCGGAGGCCACCCCGGTCGTCGAGGAGCCGATCAGCGAAGAGGCCGAATCCGAGCGCGATGACCAGCCCGTCGAGGTTCGCATCGAGCCGGAGGAGACAGCGCCCGACGCACCGAGCCCGGCCGATCGGCGGGGCGCCCTCGCGCGCCGGGCGCTGACGGGGCTGGCAGCGGCGGCGGCCGCGCGACTGCCCGGCGCCCGGGCGGCGCTGGTGCCGCGCCTGCCACGGCTGGTGCTCGCCGTCGCGGCCGGCTTGCTGCTGTTCGCCAGCTTCCCCCCACTGAACTGGTGGTGGGGCGCCGTCGTCGCTGCCGCGCTGCTGGCCTGGGTGCTCACGCGTCCGGCGACGACACCGGCGGGCGGTTTTGGCTACGGATTCCTGTTCGGGCTGGCCTTCTATGTCCCGCTGCTGCCGTGGATCAGCACGCTGGTGGGCGCCGTGCCCTGGCTGGTGCTGGCGATGACGTGCGCGCTCTTTCCCGGTCTCTTCGGCCTGGGCGCCGTCGTCGTGCGGCGGCTGCCCGGCTGGCCGATCTGGTTCGCGCTGGTGTGGGCCGCCCAGGAGTGGCTGAAGTCGGCCTTCCCGTTCGGCGGCTTTCCCTGGGGCGCGGTGGCGTTCAGTCAAACCGAAGGTCCGTTGTTGCCGCTGGCTCAGCTCGGCGGCGTCGCGCTGCTGTCCGCGGCGGTCGTGCTGGTGGGGTTCAGCGCCACCGCGATCGCGCTGGAGATCGTGAAGTGGTGGACAACCGGTCACCCGGGTGTCGGGAAAGCCGACGACGCCACGGAAGCCACGGAAGCCCAGGCGCCGCCCGCCGTGCTGTTGCCGGGCGTCTGCATCTGCGCGGTGTTGTTGGCCGCCGTCATCGTCTGGCCGCAGGTGCGGCACGCCGGCGCGGGAGCGGGCGGCGACCCCTCGGTCACCGTCGCGGCGGTGCAGGGCAACGTGCCGCGGCTGGGTCTGGACTTCAACGCGCAACGCCGCGCGGTGCTGGACAACCACGTGCGCGAGACGCTGCGGCTGGCCGAGGACGTGCGTTCGGGGCTGGCCCCGCAACCCCAATTCGTGATCTGGCCGGAGGACTCCTCCGACATCGACCCCCTCGCCAACGCCGACGCCGACGAGCAAATCGCGAGGGCCGTCGCGGCCATCGGCGCGCCGGTACTGGTCGGCACCGTGCTGGATGTTCCCGGCCGCACGTCGGAAGCCTCCACCTACACCAACACGGTCATCGTGTGGAACCCGGTCAGCGGGCCGGCCGACCGCCACGACAAGGAGATCGTGCAGCCGTTCGGCGAGTACCTGCCGATGCCGTGGCTGTTCAAGCATCTCTCCGGCTACGCCGACCGGGCCGGCCACATGGTGCCCGGCAAGAGCAGCGGGGTGGTGCACATCGCCGGCGTGCCCGTCGGGGTGTCCACCTGCTGGGAGGTGATCTTCGACCGCGCGCCGCGCAAGGCCGTCCTCAACGGCGCCCAGCTGCTGGCCGTGCCCAGCAACAACGCCACCTTCAACAAGACGATGAGCGAACAACAGCTGGCGTTCGCCAAGGTCCGCGCGGTAGAGCACGACCGGTACGTCGTGGTTGCCGGCACCACCGGGATCAGCGCGGTGATCGCACCGGACGGCGGCGAGCTGGTGCGCACGGACTTCTTCGAGCCCGCCTATCTGGACATGCAGGTGCGCCTCAAGACCAAGCTGACGCCGGCAACCCGCTGGGGCCCGATCCTGCAGTGGGTCCTGGTGGCGGCGGCCGGGGCGGCCATTCTGGTAGGAATACGGCACAATGGATGGTTCGCGCGTCCGGTTCGCCTGAGGTCCAGGCCTCGCGGTGACTCGGAAGACGCCGGTACGCCCCCGGGCAAACCCGCGCCCGACGAGGGCGACGCGGAGACCGCGCAAGGCACGTCTCCGGACCAGGGCGGCGGCCACGACACCCCGCCCGACGAGGGCGACCAACCCGATTTCGGGCGACACAGAGGAGCTACATGACCACCGGCCAGCCGGCGTCCCGGGTCCCGGGCAGCCGTCCCAGCGAGCGCGTCCTGGTGATCATCCCGACGTTCAACGAGCGGGAGAACCTGCCGGTCATCCACCGGCGGCTCACGGACGCGTGCCCGGGCGCGCACCTGCTGATCGTCGACGACAACAGCCCCGACGGCACCGGTGAGCTCGCCGACGAGCTGGCGGCGGCCGACCCCGATCGCGTCCACGTGATGCACCGCACCGCGAAGGACGGCCTGGGCGCGGCGTACCTGGCGGGTTTCGCGTGGGGGTTGAGCCGGGACTATTCGGTGCTCGTCGAGATGGACGCCGACGGCAGCCACGCGCCCGAACAGCTGCACCTACTGCTGGACGCCGTCGACGCCGGCGCCGACCTGGCCATCGGTTCGCGCTACGTCGAGGGGGGAGCGGTGCGAAATTGGCCGTGGCGGAGGTGGGCCCTGTCATGGACGGCCAACACCTACGCGCGGCTGGCGCTGGGCATCGGCGTCCACGACATCACCGCCGGCTACCGGGCGTACCGCCGGGAGGTCCTGGAGACGATAGGTCTCGACGGCGTGGACTCCAAGGGCTATTGCTTCCAGATCGACCTGACCTGGCGCACCGTCTGCAACGGGTTCGTCATCGCCGAGGTGCCGATCACCTTCACCGAGCGGGAACTCGGCATCTCCAAAATGAGCGGATCCAACATCCACGAGGCGCTGGTCAAGGTCACCCGATGGGGCATCGAGGGGCGCCGGACCGGGGGCGCGCGTCCCCGCGCGATCCGCGCCGACAACCGCAGCTAGCGGCATTTAGCCGCAGTTAGCCGCGACAGCGGCCCAGGTCAGCCGCGGCGGCGCGACCTGATCAGCTCGAGGCGCTCCTTGAGCAACTCCTCGAGCTCTTCGACCGTGCGGCGCTCCAGCAACATGTCCCAGTGCGTGCGCGGCGGCTTGACCTTCTTCGGCTCGGGCAGGTCACCCTCGATGAGGGTGCCTTCCATGCCGTTGCGGCACAGCCAGGTGCCGGGGATGTCGGCGTCATCGGCGAAGGGAACCTCGAACTCCTCGCCGTTCTCGGTGCGATACCGCGCGATCTGGCGCGGCGCGAGGTCGTGGTTGCGGTCGGTCTCGTAGCTCACGGCTCCAAGGCGACTGCCTCTCAGAACGCGATCGGCCATGCGTGCTACTCCTTAGGTCCTCCGGGATGGAATTGGTCTGGGGTGCAATTCTGTCCCGTTTGGCAAACGTTATGACTGTCTGCGTAGTTCCCCGCTCCGACACGCGGCATACGCGACGCGACCATCAATGATACCGGGAAGTGAAACAGGCCGACTAAAGTCGGCTGGCGTGAGCCGCCGCACCCATCCGCAACCATGCCGCTGGTGTGGTCGCGACGTGGCCGACGCGGGGATGGGCCGTCGCCGCCGGTACTGCCGGCAGTCGTGCCGGCAACGCGCTTACGAGCAGCGCGCCTCGTTGACCCGGGGCTTGAATCGGGAAGGGGCGGGGGCCCTGCCCGCCGACGCCGTGGTGCTGTCGGCCGACGATGCGGCCGATCTTTCCGATCGCGTTTATCAGCTGCGATGCGCGGCGGAGGACGTCGCCACCGCGCTCGACGAAGGGGCCGGCCAGACCGAACTGCGCGAGCTGTGCGACGTGCTGATCCGGGCCGCCCGCGCCGCCGACGGCTGGCGCCGCGCGGGCGTCTAACCCGCGCTTGACCACCACCGATGGGTAGCCGGGTACAGTCGCGCCATGGGCGGCGGGCCAGCCGTACTCGGGTGTACAGGTCGAAGCCGGTCCTCCTCTAGCAGCCGGGAGCGTCGGACGTTTTTGAAATCGTGCCGGAGTTGGCCATACTCACGAGCGACATTCTTGGGTCGGAGAGCAGCACGAAGCTTGTCGGAGCTGGTCGAAAAATCCACGAGACCGATTCGTGCAGCAACTTCCGTGACTCGGCCGGGCCGCTCGGCAAGGCCGCATCCGGCGGACACGACGGCCACCTGCCGGGTGAGGGTTAGGCGAGGTTAGTAGATGGTGGACCAACTCCAGCATGCGACCGAAGCGCTGCGCAAAGCGCTGGTCCAGGTGGAACGCCTGAAGCGCACCAACCGTGCGCTGCTGGAGCGGTCGAGCGAGCCGATCGCGATCGTCGGCATGTCGTGCCGCTTCCCCGGCGGGGTCGAGACTCCCGACGACCTCTGGCAGATGGTGGCCGACGGCCGCGACGTGATCACGGAGTTTCCCACCGACCGCGGCTGGGACGTCGCGGGGCTGTTCGACCCGGACCCCGACGCCCGCCACAAGACCTATGCCCGCACCGGCGGCTTCGTGGACGGCGTCGCGGACTTCGACCCGGCATTCTTCGGGATCGCGCCCAGCGAGGCGCTGGCGATGGACCCCCAGCACCGGATGCTGCTGGAGCTGTCCTGGGAGGCGCTGGAGCGGGCCGGGATCGACCCCGGCGGCCTGCGCGGCAGCGCCACCGGGGTATTCGCCGGACTCATCGTGCAGGGCTACGGCATGTTGGCCGAGGAGATCGAGGGCTACCGGCTCACCGGGATGACGTCCAGCGTCGCCTCGGGGCGGGTGTCGTACGTCCTGGGGCTGGAGGGCCCGGCGGTGTCGGTCGACACGGCGTGTTCGTCGTCGTTGGTGGCGTTGCACATGGCGGTGCAGTCACTGCGGTCGGGGGAATGCGATCTGGCCCTGGCCGGCGGCGCCACCGTGAACGCCACGCCGACCGTTTTCGTCGAGTTCAGCCGGCACCGCGGCCTGGCGCCGGACGGCCGCTGCAAGGCCTACGCCGGCGCGGCCGACGGGGTCGGTTGGTCCGAGGGCGGCGCCATGCTCGTCGTCGAACGGTTGTCCGACGCCCAGCGGTTGGGCCATCCGGTGTTGGCGGTGGTGCGCGGTTCGGCCGTCAACCAGGATGGCGCGTCCAACGGATTGACCGCGCCCAACGGCCCGTCGCAGCAGCGCGTGGTGCGCGCCGCGTTGGCCAACGCGGGGTTGTCGACGGCTGACGTGGACGTGGTCGAGGGCCACGGCACGGGCACGACGTTGGGCGATCCGATCGAGGCCCAGGCGCTGCTGGCGACCTACGGGCAAAATAGGGCGGAGCCCGGAGAACCTCTGTGGCTGGGGTCGATCAAGTCGAACATGGGTCACACGCAGGCCGCCGCGGGTGTGGCCGGCGTGATCAAGATGGTGCAGGCGATGCGCCACGAGACGTTGCCGGCCACTTTGCACGTGGATCAGCCCAGCCCGCACGTGGATTGGTCGGCGGGGGCGGTGTCCCTCTTGACGGAGCCGCGGCCCTGGCCGGCTGAGAACCGGGCCCGCCGGGCCGGTATTTCGTCGTTCGGGATCAGCGGCACCAACGCGCACGTGATCGTGGAGGCCGTGCCTACGGTCGAGGCGCGCGAGCCCGGCCGCAAGCCCGAGGTGTCGCCGTGGGTGGTGTCGGCAAAGTCGGTGTCGGCGTTGCGGTCTCAGGCCGCCCGGCTGGCCGCGCACGTCCGCGCCCATGCCGATCTCGACGCTGCCGACGTGGCGTGGTCGTTGGCGGGCCGGTCCGCCTTCGAGCACCGGGCCGTCATTGTCGGCGGCGATCGGAGCCGGTTGCTGGCGGCCCTGGACGAGCTGGCCACGGACGAGCCCGTGTCGGTCATCCGCGGCGCCGCCACGCCCGCGGGAAAGATCGCCTTCGTCTTCCCCGGCCAAGGCTCCCAGTGGCCGGGCATGGGTGCCGAATTGCTCGACACCGCATCGGTGTTCGCGCAACAGATCGACGCGTGCGCCGAGACCTTCTCCGAATTCGTCGACTGGTCGCTGACCGACGTCCTGCGGGGCGCGCCCGGCGCGCCGGGCCTGGACCGCGTGGACGTCGTGCAGCCGGTGCTGTTTGCGGTGATGGTGTCGCTGGCCGAGCTGTGGAAGTCGGTCGGGGTGACTCCCGACGCGGTGATCGGGCACTCGCAAGGCGAGATCGCCGCGGCCTACGTCGCCGGCGCACTGTCGTTGCGGGATGCCGCGCGGGTGGTCACGTTGCGCAGCAAGCTGCTGAGGTCGCTGGCCGGCCCCGGGGGCATGCTGTCCATCGCGTGCAGCACCGAGCGCGCGCGGGAATTGTTGGCGCCGTACGGAAATCGAGTCAGCATCGCCGCTGTCAACGGCCGGTCCGCCGTCGTGGTCTCGGGTGACGGCGCGGCGCTGGACGAACTCGTCGGCTTCTGTGCCGACCTGGAGCTGCGCACCCGGCGGATCGACGTGGACTATGCGTCGCATTCGGTCGAGGTCGAGGCGATCCGCGGCGAGCTCGCCGCAGCCCTGACGGGCATCGAGCCGCGATCCTCGCGCACGGCCTTCTTTTCCACTGTCACCGGAAACCGTTTGGACACAGCGGGTTTAGATGCCGAATATTGGTATCGCAACATCCGGCAGACCGTTCAGTTCGACCAGGCGGTGCGCAGCGCGTGCGAGCACGGATACCGAACGTTCATCGAATCCAGCCCGCATCCCGCGTTGATCGCCGGGATCGAAGACACCGCCGACGATTGCGCCGCCGGCGACACCGAGCCCATCGTCGTCCCCACCTTGGGCCGCGACGACGGCGGGCTCGAGAGGTTCCTGACCTCCGCGGCCACCGCGTTCGTCGCGGGAGTGAGCGTGGATTGGCGCGGCGTGCTGGACGGGGCAGGCTTCGTGGAGCTGCCGACGTACGCCTTTGACCGCCGCCGGTTTTGGCTGTCCGGGGAAGGCGTCGTCGCCGACGCCGCGGGCCTGGGGCTGGCGACCAGCGAGCACCCACTGCTGAGCGCGGTCGTGGATTTGCCGGCCTCGGGCGGGGTGCTGCTGACCGGCCGGTTGTCACCCGGCCCGCAGGGTTGGCTGGCCGACCACGCCGTGTCCGGTGTGGCCGTTTTTCCCGGCGCCGGGTTCGTGGAGTTGGCGATCCGCGCCGGCGATGAGGTCGGTTGCGCGACGGTCGACGAACTGACACTGCAGGCGCCACTGCTGTTGCCGGCCAAGGATTCCGGGTCCGCCTCGGTCGCCGTGCAGGTTGTGGTGGGCGCCGAGGAAGAAGGCGGCCGGCGCAGCGTGTCGATTTTCTCGCGTCTTGACGCCGCCTCCGGCTGGGTGTGCCACGCGGAGGGCGCGTTGAGCACCGGGTCGGTCGAGCCGGGCGCGGATCTGTCGGTGTGGCCGCCGGCGGGCGCGGTCGCGGCCGACCCGGCCGACTGCTACGAACGGTTGGCCGCGCGTGGGTACGTCTACGGTCCCGCGTTCCAGGGATTGACCGCCACGTGGGTCCGCGGCGACGAGGTGTTCGCCGAGGTGCGGCTACCGGACGCCGCCGGGGGCGTCAATGGGTTCGGCTTGCACCCCGCCCTGCTCGACGCGTCGATGCATGCCCTGGTGATGGGTGACCATATCGCCGGCCAGACAGACGAAGTGGTGTTGCCGTTCTCGTGGCAGGGCGTGTCGTTGCATGCCGCGGGCGCGTCGGCGGTGCGTGCGCGCATCGCGCCGGCGGGAACTCCGTCGGCCTCGAAGACCGTGTCCATCGAGCTCGCCGACGGGCTGGGGCTACCGGTGCTGTCGGTGCGGGCGATGGCGGCCCGCCCGGTCAGCGAGCAGCAGCTGCGTGCGGCCGTGTCGGTCGCGGGCCCCGACCGGCTGTTCGAGGTGCACTGGTCGCCGGCAACCACAACGGTCGCCGGCGCCGAGCCGCCCGCCTACGAAGTGTTCGAATCCGTTGCAGCCGGCGATGACCCGGTCGCCGCATCGTACGAGCGCACCCATCGGGCGCTGGCCGCCGTGCAGTCCTGGCTGACCGAGCGCGACTCCGGAGTGCTGATTGTCGCGACGCGGGGTGCGATGGGATTGGCGGGGGAGGACGTCACCGATTTGGCCGGCGCGGCGGTGTGGGGGCTGGTCCGGTCGGCGCAGACCGAGCACCCCGGCCGCATTGTGCTGGTGGATTCCGATGCGGCGCTTGACGAAAGCGCGATGGCGACGGTCTTCGCGGTCGCCGAGCCCCAGGTGTTGTTGCGCGACGGCAAGGCATACACCGCGCGGGTGCGTGGCAGCCGCGCGGTCGACGGCATCATGACGCCCCCCGGTGACGGACCCTGGCGGCTCGGAATCAGCAGCGCGGGCACCTTCGAAAACCTGCGACTGGAGCCGGTTCCCAACGCCGACGCTCCGCTGGAGCCGGGTCAGGTTCGGGTGGCTCTGCGCGCCATCGCGGCGAACTTCCGTGACGTCATGATCACCCTCGGCATGTTCACCCACGACGCCCTGCTCGGCGGCGAAGGCGCCGGCGTGGTGGTGGAGGTCGGGCCGGGAGTCACCGAGTTCGCGGTCGGCGATTCGGTCTACGGATTCTTCCCCGACGGCAGCGGCACGCTGGTGCCCGGCGACGTCCGCCTGCTGCTGCCGATGCCCGCCGACTGGTCCTACCCCGAAGCCGCCGGCATCTCCGCGGTTTTCACCACCGCGTACATGGCGTTCCTCCACCTGGCCGACGTCAAGCCCGGGCAGCGGGTGTTGGTGCACGCCGCCGCCGGCGGGGTGGGGATGGCCGCGGTTCAGCTGGCCCGGCATTTGGGCCTGGAGGTGTTCGGGACCGCCAGCCGCGGCAAGTGGGACACGTTGCGGGCCATGGGATTTGACGACGACCACATCGCCGACTCGCGCACCCTCGAGTTCGAGGACAAGTTCCGGGCGGTCACCGGCAGGGCCGGCATGGCTGGGATGGATATCGTGCTGGACTCGCTGGCCGGCGAATTCGTCGATGCCTCCCTGCGGCTGGTCGCCCCCGGCGGCGTGTTCCTGGAGATGGGCAAGACCGACATCCGCGACCCCGGTGCGGTCGCCCGGGAATACCCCGGGGTGCGCTACCGCGCCTTCGACCTCTTCGAGCCCGGCCGGCCCCGGATGCATCAGTGGATGCTGGAGCTCGCCGGGCTGTTCGACGCCGGGGTGCTGACGCCGTTGCCGGTCACGACGTTTGACGTGCGACGCGCCCGAGCCGCGTTGCGCTACCTGAGCCAGGCCCGGCACGTCGGCAAGGTCGCCATGATGTTGCCGTCCGCGTTGAGCGCCGGCACCGTGCTGATCACCGGCGGGACCGGCATGGCGGGTGCGACGCTGGCCCGTCACCTGGCGGCGCACCATGGCGTTCGGGACCTGGCCCTGCTGAGCCGCCGCGGTGCGGATGCGCCGGGCTCCGCCGAACTGATCGCCGAGTTGGAGGCGACCGGGGTCCGGGTTCGGGTGGTGGCCTGCGATGCGGCCGACCGTGCCGCGCTGGCGCGGGTGATCGCCGATATTCCGCTGCTGAGCGGCGTCATCCATGCCGCCGGCGTGCTCGACGACGCGATGGTCACCTCACTGACGCCGGAGCGCGTCGACGCGGTGCTGCGGGCCAAGGTCGACGCGGCGTGGAACCTGCACGAGCTGACCCGCGACCTCAATCTGTCGGCCTTCGTGATGTTTTCGTCGATGGCCGGGCTGGTCGGCTCGTCGGGCCAGGCCAACTACGCGGCGGCCAACTCGTTCCTGGACGGATTGGCCGCGCATCGGCGGGCGCACGGGCTGCCGGCGATCTCGTTGGCCTGGGGACTGTGGGATCAGGCCAGCGCCATGACCGGCGGGCTGGGCGCCGCCGACCTCGCCCGGTTGGGCCGCGACGGGATCCTGGCGTTGTCCTCGGCCGAGGCGATGGAATTGTTCGACACCGCACTGATCGTCGACGAACCGTTCATGGCGCCCGCCCGCATCGACCTCGGCGCGCTGCGCGCCCATGCCGTCGCGGCACCCCCGATGTTCGCCGATCTGCTCAGCGCACCCACCCGGCGCCGGGTCGACGACTCGCTGGTGGCGGCGAAGTCGAAATCGGCGCTCGCGCGCCGCCTGCACGGGCTTCCCGAAACCGAGCAGCACGCCGTGCTGCTGGATCTGGTGCGCTCGCACATCGCCACGGTGCTGGGGACCAGCACCGCCGAGGCGATCGACCCGGACAAGGCGTTCCAAGAGTTGGGCTTTGACTCGCTCACCGCGGTCGAAATGCGCAACCGGCTCAAAACCGCTACCGGGCTGGCGCTTTCGCCGACGCTCATCTTCGACTACCCGACGCCCAACGGCCTGGCGAGCTACATGCGCACCGAACTCGCCGGGGTGCCGCAAGAAATAGAGCACGCCCCGGTAGTTCGCGCCACCGATGGCGATCCGATCGCGATCGTCGGCATGTCGTGCCGCTACCCCGGCGGCGTGAGCTCCCCCGACGAGCTTTGGGACATGCTGACCGAGGGCCGCGACGTGCTCTCCGATTTCCCCACCGATCGCGGGTGGAACCTGGCCGGGCTGTACAACCCGGACCCCGACGTTCCGGGCACCTGCTACACGCGCACCGGCGGCTTCGTGGACGGCGTCGCGGACTTCGACCCCGCCTTCTTCGGCATCACGCCGAGCGAGGCGCTGGCGATGGATCCCCAGCAACGACTGTTCCTCGAGTTGTCCTGGGAAGCCTTGGAGCGCGCGGGAATTGAGCCCGGCGCGTTGCGCGGCAGCGCCGCCGGCGTGTTCGCCGGGGTGTACACCCAGGGCTACGGCATCGGCGCCGCACCGGCCGCGGAGGGCTTTCGGCTGACCGGGCAGTCGTCGAGCGTGGCGTCGGGCCGGATCTCGTATGCGCTGGGCTTGGAGGGCCCCGCGGTCTCGGTGGACACGGCGTGCTCGTCGTCGTTGGTGGCCTTGCACATGGCGGTGCAGTCGCTGCGTTCAGGTGAATGCGATCTGGCCCTGGCCGGCGGCGTCACCGTCAACGCCACGCCCGACATTTTCGTGGAGTTCAGCCGCATGCGGGGGCTGTCCGCGGACGGCCGGTGCAAGGCCTACGCCGGCGCGGCCGACGGCACCGGATTCTCCGAGGGCGGCGGCATGCTCGTGGTGGAGCGGTTGTCGGACGCGCGCCGGCTCGGGCACCCCGTGCTGGCGATCGTGCGGGGTTCGGCGATCAACCAGGACGGCGCCTCCAACGGGTTGACCGCGCCCAATGGCCCCTCGCAGCAGCGGGTGGTGCGCGCCGCGCTGGCCAACGCCGGTTTGTCCGCCGCCGAGGTCGACGTCGTGGAGGGCCACGGGACCGGAACCACACTGGGCGATCCCATTGAGGCCCAGGCGCTGTTGGCGACCTACGGTCAGGATCGCAGTGCGCCACTCTGGCTGGGGTCGATCAAGTCGAACATGGGCCACACCCAGGCCGCCGCCGGGGTGGCCGGTGTGATCAAGATGGTGCTGGCGATGCGCCACGAGACGTTGCCGGCCACACTGCATGTCGACGAGCCCAGCCCGCACGTGGATTGGTCGATGGGCGCGGTGTCGTTGCTGACGGAAGCCCGGCCCTGGCCGGCTGCCCGCGCGCGCCGCGCAGGCGTTTCGTCCTTCGGCATCAGCGGCACGAATGCCCACGTGATCATCGAGGCGCCCCCGGTCGAGGCCGCGCCCGCCGCGGAACGGCCCGAGTTACCGCTGGTGCCGTGGGCGATCTCGGCAAAGTCATTGCCGGCGTTGAGCGCTCAAGCCGCCCGGCTGGCCGGGCACCTGTGGCGGCACAGCGAGCTCGACGTCGCCGACGTCGCGTGGTCGCTGGCGGGCCGCTCAACCTTCGAGCATCGCGCCGTGGTTGTCGGCGGTGACCGCGAACAGTTGCTGACCAGCCTCGATGAGCTGACCGCCGGTCAGGCTGTCTCCGTGGCCCAGGGCACGGTAACACCCGGCAAGACCGTCGTCGTCTTCCCCGGCCAGGGTTCCCAAATACTCGGCATGGGAAGGGAATTGCACGCCGCATACCCGGTATTCACCGAGGCGTTCGACGCCGTGCTGGCCGAACTGGACCAGCACCTGCTGCGGCCGCTGCGCGAAGTCATGTGGGGTCGGGACGAAAACCCGCTGAACACCACCGAATTCGCGCAGCCAGCCCTGTTCGCGGTCGAAGTCGCGTTGTTCCGGCTACTCGAGTCTTGGGGTGTGCGGCCGGACTTCGTGCTCGGTCACTCGATCGGCGAGATTTCCGCCGCGCACGTCGCCGGCGTCCTGTCGCTGGAGAACGCGGCGGTACTCGTCGCCGCCCGCGGCCGGTTCATGCAGTCGCTGCCGGCGGGCGGGGCGATGATCGCCGTGCAGGCCACCGAAGAGGAAGTGCGGCCGTTGCTGACGGCCGAGGTCGGCATCGCGGCGGTCAACGGGCCTGCCTCCGTGGTGATTTCCGGCCCCGACGGCGCCGTGACCGCGGTGGCCGATGATCTCCGCGCCGACGGCCGCCGTGTCCACCAACTCGCGGTGTCCCACGCGTTCCACTCCCCGCTGATGGATCCGATGATCGACGAATTCGGAACCGTTGCCGCCGGACTCGCCGTCGGCAAGCCCACCATCCCGATCGTCTCGAACGTGACGGGCCAGCTGGCGGGTGACGACTTCGCATCGGCGGCGTACTGGAAGCGGCAGGTACGCGAAGCCGTGCGATTCGCCGACAGCGTCCGCTTCGCGCACTCCGCCGGCGCCACCCGCTTCCTCGAAGTCGGCCCGAGCGGCGGGCTGACGGCGTCGATCGAGGAGTCGCTGCCGGATGACGCGGTGACCACCATGTCGGTGCTGCGCAAGGACCGCGCCGAGGCGGTGGCCTTGACAAACGCCGTCGCGCAGGGGTTCGTCGCCGGGATGGACGTGGATTGGCGCGGCGTGCTCGGCGGAGCAAATTTCGTCGAGCTGCCCACGTATGCCTTCGAGCGGCGGCGCTTTTGGCTCTCCGGCGATGGCACTCCCGTCGATGCGGCCGGGCTGGGGCTGGCCGCCGGTGAACACGCCCTGCTGGGTGCGGTGGTGGAGCTGCCGGCCTCCGGCGGCGTGGTGCTGACCGGTCGATTGTCGCCGAGCGCGCAGGGCTGGCTCAACGATCACGCCGTCGGCGGCGTCGTGCTGTTCCCGGGTGCGGGATTCGTCGAGCTGGCGATCCGCGCCGGCGACGAGGTGGGCTGCGGAATCGTCGACGAGCTGAATTTGGCTGCGCCGCTGGTGTTGCCGGCTGGGGCCTCGGTCGCGGTGCAGGTAGTGGTCGGCGGCCCGGACGACTCGGGAGGCCGCGCGGTGTCGGTGTTCTCGCGCGGCGAGTCCGGATCCGGCTGGTCGCTGCACGCCGAGGGCGTGCTGCGCGCGGGGTCGGTTCAGCCCGGCGCGGACCTGTCGAAGTGGCCGCCGGTGGGTGCGGTCCCGGTGGATATCGGCGACGGGTACCAGCAACTGGCCGAGCGTGGCTACGGCTACGGGCCCGCGTTCCGCGGCTTGACGTCGATGTGGCGCCGCGGCGACGAGGTGTTCGCCGAAGTCGCACTGCCCGAGGACGCCGGCGTTTCGGTCGCCGGGTTCGGGGTCCACCCCGCGATGCTCGACGCCGCGCTGCACGCGGTGATCCTGGCGTCGGATGGCGGCGAGCTCGCCGAGGGTTCGATGCTGGTGCCGTTCTCCTGGCAACGGGTCTCATTGCATGCCGCCGGGGCGTCGGCGGTGCGGGCGCGGATCGTGCCCATAAGTGAATCGGCCGTGTCGATCGAATTGGCCGACGGGTTGGGACTGCCGGTGCTCTCGGTGGCGTCGATGGTGGCCCGGCCGGTGACCGACCGGCAGCTGCTGGCCGCGGTGTCGAGTTCGGGGCCCGACCGGCTCTTCGAGGTCGTGTGGTCCGCCCAGCCGCTGTCCGCGGTGGAGCCGATGTCGTTGTGCGCCTGGGGTGCAACGGATTCAGATGCCTCGGTGGTGCTGTTCGAATCGGCGCCGGTGGCCGGTGACGTCGTGACGGAGGTCTACGCGGCCACGCGCGCGGTGCTGCCGGTGCTGCAGTCGTGGCTGGCGCGGGAGGGCGCCGGAACGCTGGTCGTGTCGACCCGGGGCGCGATGGCGCTCCCGGGAGAGGACGTGACCGATTTGGCGGGCGCAGCGGTGTGGGGGCTGGTGCGGTCGGCGCAGACCGAGCACCCCGGCCGCATCGTGCTCGTCGACACCGATGCTCCGCTGGATGCCGACGCGATAGCGGCGGCGCTGGCGCCCGCCGAGCCGCAGGTGGTGCTGCGGGGCGGGACGGTCTACACCGCGCGAGTGCACGGCAGCCGCGCCGTGGGTGGTCTGTTGGTGCCGCCCGACGAGGGGCCGTGGCGGCTGGGCATGAGCAGCTACGGCACGATCGAGAACCTGCGGCTGGAGCGGATCCCCGACGCCTCTGAGCACGTTGCGCCGCTGGGCCCCGGCCAGGTGCGGGTCGCCCTGTCGGCCATCGCCGCCAACTT
>NZ_DATJPU010000164.1:0-4013 GCF_035506235.1 Mycobacterium sp. | reverse complement strand
CCGCCAGCGATTGGGGTGACGGAGGAGTGGTTCGGTAAGCTGCCTGGCGGTGGCGTGTCCGAGCGGCCTAAGGAGCACGCCTCGAAAGCGTGTGACGGCTAAAACCGTCCGAGGGTTCAAATCCCTCCGCCACCGCCAAAGTTCTTCAGCTGTTATCGCAGTTAACGGGGCGCTCTGTGCTGGTGCCTACCCGTCTTGGTCGCCAGGTCGGCTGGTCGTGCGAAAAGACGAGGTTAGCGACTGAGAAGGCGATGCTTCTGCTCGTTGAATTCCTCGTCGGTGAGAAGTCCCGAGTCGCGAAGTGCGCCCAGTTTGGCTACCAGTTCGGCGAATTCGCGTATCTCGGCGGTGATTTCGGTCATGGGGCCGCCCGGCGACCTGGGCGAGGGCGCCGGGTAGGCACGAGTAGTCGCCCCGGTCCGCTCCCGGACGCCGGGGCCAACAGCGCAGCCGATTGCCCGCCCGGCCATGCTGGCCAGGGCCATCTGACCGAATAGGCTTCCCGGGCTACCCGTGAAGGCTTCCGGGGCGGCGCCCAGGCTGGTGACCGGCAATGCCACCGCGGCCAGCCTGATCGCCGGGGCAGCCGCGGTCCAGCCGGGCGGCACCGATAACGCACCGACCGAGGCCGCCCGGCCCAGAGCTACTGAGCCCGCCGACCCGACCGCCCCCAACTGATCGAACCGGCCCATGATCCGACCCTCCAGGCCCGTAATTTGGCCGGTAAGGAGATCCTGTTCGTCGACAATGTCACGGCCCGCGGCCAGAATCGCCTCGTCGCCGTCGGACGCGGACGCCCACGCCCCCGAGGCCGTGCTCAGCTCGGACGACCCGAGACCCAAACTCGCGGGCTCGAATAATGTCGAAGGAGACGCCAGGCCCAGGCTCTGCAGGATTCCGAAGAGTCCGGACAGGGACAACGCGGCCGCCGGCGTGGAGGGCACCGGCGAGGCGAGCCCCTGCAGCGCGGCGGGCACGGCCGAGGTCACCTGCGACAGGAGCATCTGTGCGTTGGTCGCGGCCGAAGTAGCGCCGGTCTCGGCGAGCGCGGCTTGGCCGCCCAGGGCCTCGGGGTTGGTGCTCTGCGGTGGTGAGGCGAACGGCGTCAGGGTTGTCGCCGACGCCGACACGCTCGCGTAGCCGTACATCGCTGCTGCATCTTGGCCCCACATCTCGGCGTACTCGGCCTCCGTGGTTGCTATCGCCGGGGTGTTCTGTCCAAAGATGTTCGTCGCGACAAGGGCCATCAGCAGGCTACGGTTGGCCGCGATCGCCAGCGGCGGCACCGTCGCCGCGAACGCGACCTCATATGCGGCCGCCGCCACTCTGGCCTGACTCGCCGCCTGCTCCGCCTGCGCGGCCGTGGTGGCCATCCACGCCACATAGGGGGCGGCCGCGGCCGCCATCGACACCGATGCGGGGCCCAGCCACGGCCCGGCGGCAAGCCCCGAGATCACCGACGCGTAAGAGGCCGCCGCCGAGCCCACCTCGGCGGCCAGCCCGTCCCAGGCGGCCGCGGCGGCCATCATCGGGCCCGACCCGGGACCCGCATACATCCGCCCGGAGTTGATTTCTGGTGGTAATATCGCGAAATCCATTGCTGCACAACCTCCTAGCTGATCGCAATCGCAATGGTGGCGTCGGTGGGCGCAGACGACCCCAGGGACGAAACCATCGAGGTTAATCCTGCACCTATAAGTGGTTACGGAGTCGTTAACGATGGGGCCAGATCGAGATATTTGACCCGGTCCCCCCGCGTTCGCTCGCCGGTCCAGCAAGACTGTGACCGGGATCTCGTGGACCTACCGCCGAGTCAGCACGGCTTGGAGAAAAGCCATGCGGAGGCGGCTCGCGTCACCAACCGTCATCCGGAACTAAGCGGTCAACCCGAATGGACATGCCTTCGCGCACGCGTCACGCCCGTGGCCGTCGTCGCGCCGTATAACCGGTTCTCAAAGTGATTCGGGTTTTCCTTAGCCCGGGCCTCCGCCGGTCAGGCCGCGGGCAGCCTGAAATTCGCTGTCCCGGAAGGGCCGGCCGTCGGGTTGGAGAAGGTCGTGGAACCACACCTTGGGGGGCGCCGCGTACGGGTGGTCCCACGAGTCCCACGGGAAGTAGGTCTGGGTCTTTCCGGCGACCAAACCCCAGTTGAAGGCGCCGACGTTGCGCCGCTTCGCGATGGGCAGGATCGCCTCGATGGTGCTGCCCTGGGGCCGGGCCATGTACTCGGTACAGATGATCGGCCGCCCCAGCGGCGCAAGCTCGGCGATCCGGGACTCAAAGCCGGCGGGTTCGGCGTAGGAGTGGAAGGTGATCACGTCGGCGTTGTTCAGCTGCATGTCACTGATCGGACTGCGGCCGCCTTGCTCTCCCTGATCGCCGCCGCGCCAGACGCCACTCGTCAGCGGTTGGCTGGGATCGACCGAACGGGCCCAACGGAACACCTGGGGGAGTAGCTCCGCGACCCGCTCCAGCTTGTCTTTGCGCTCCACCTTCTGATACACGCGCGCGGGGTTGTCGGGCTCATTCCACATGTCCCAGCCCAAAACCCGGTTGTCACTGCGGAATTGGGTCAAAACGCTGGTGACGTAGTCGTGCAGGACCGGGATGTAGGCGGGGTCGCCAAGGCGTTCCGCGCCGGGGCTCTGCACCCAACCCGAGTTGTGGACGCCGGGCCGCGGCGCCCGCTGCGGACCCAGTTTGGGGAACGGGTCCCAGCACGAGTCGAAGAAGACGAACAGGGGCCTGATGCCATGGCTGGCGGCGACGCTGACGAACTGCGCGAGGCGGTTGTGGAAGCCGCGGGCGTCCTGGGCCCAGAGCTGATCATGCAGAAAAACCCGCACGCTGTTGAAGCCGTAGGCCCTGGCCCAGCCCAGCTCGGTATTGATGCGGCGCAGGTCGTAGGTGCCCGGTTGAAACATCTCGAGCTGATTGATGGCGTTCGACGGGATGTAGTTGGCGCCGACGAGCCATCCTTGCGCTTGATACCAGCGGTTGGCACGGTCGGGCGACCACCGCATGACCTCACCGGAGGAGCGGGGTGCCGGTTCCGCGGAGGCGCGAGGCGCGTGGGCCAACGCCGTGCCCGCCGCCAGCAGCAGTGGAATCTTCAGGGCCGTTCGACGGTGCACGATCTGACGATAAATTTTCCGGGGTGAGGTCCCCGGTATTTGGCCAGCGAGTCGCGGAGCGCTTATCGACGCTTCGAGAATTGTTATCTTGTTGTGACCTAACGGCGTTCACGCGCTAGGCCGAGGAGTGCCTTGTGGCCCTTGACGTGCAGTCCCGACGGGGGCCAAGGGCGTTGTGCCCCTAGTGAAAACGGGCCCGCTCAGATGCCGAGTGACGGCGTCCACTCGTCCACGACAAGGGGCAACGAGACCGCCGATTCGCCACAACTAACGTCGATCACCCAGCGGCCGTCGATAGGCAGCCGCGTTTCGATGGGAAAGAAGGCGAATCCCGGAAATTCCCCGACGGCGGCTGCCGGCGCTTCGAACGTCGCGTGTTGCACCGCGTCAACCGTCGGTGGCTTGATCTCCACCTGAATCCGCCGTTCCGAGTCGTCGCTGTCGTGCTGCGTCAGCACCACGAGGACAAACCGGGCTACCCGGTCGGGCCCGACCGTGAATTTGGACAGCACGCCGCCCTGCACGTTCAGCTTGTTATCGACCGTCGCGGCCGCTTCCGCCAGGAAAGCACCGGTAAGCATCACACGCAGAACGTACCGCGCAGCTGGGCCGATTGGATACGGGATGGCTAACGCAGCTTGCGGCCGTCGAATGCGATCGGCAGTGAAGTTGGGCCGCTCATTCCGGATGGCGGCTTCCACGGGGCTGGGCCGGTGCGCCGAGTATTCGGCATCCGCCGGGTGATGACCTTCAGGGCTTCGGCGAGTTCGACCCTGGCGAGGTGGGCGCCGAGGCAGTAGTGCACACCTCCGCCGAAGGTCAGCATCGGTGCCGGGCCCTCGCGGGTGAGGTCGAGGCGATCGGGATGGTCGTAGACCC
>NZ_DATJPU010000163.1:0-32305 GCF_035506235.1 Mycobacterium sp. | reverse complement strand
CCCCCTCAAAGGGGACCGGAGGTTCAAATCCTCTCGCCTCCGCCACGCGTGACAACTGAAGACCGGCGCCCGTAGCTCAACGGATAGAGCATCTGACTACGGATCAGAAGGTTGGGGGTTCGAATCCCTTCGGGCGCGCTGCAGGTCAAAGCCACTTTTCTTGACTTTTGAAAGTGCGCTTTGTGCCGTTTTGACGACGGTGAACTGAGCACCTGACTGTGCACCCGACGACACCTGACCTGTGCTCCGTCGAACATCCGCTCACGGGCGAGCGGCTGACTTTTCTCGAGACCGCAGCAAGTTCGCAGGAGCGATCTCTTGTGGGTTTCCGCATTCGATGCCCGCGGTGAGGCGCCATGGTCGTCAGCGCCCTCGGCTGATGCTTGACGCCTCGGTACCGCGGAGGTCGCCGGGAGTCGTCGCGATCCAGTCCGCCGTGCAGAGATGGTGACACGATATCGAGGTGATTGACGGTCCGGCCGGTGCCGAAGACTTGTTGGCACACCCTGGAGATGCTGGTGAGATCCGGGGGTTGGCGATGTTGTTTGCCGATCTGGTGGATTCGACGGCGCTGTCCACCCAGGTGGAGCCCGAGACGTATCGCTTGGTGGTAGGACGGTACCGCGAACGGGTGCTGCGCATCGTGAGCGGGTATGACGGGCATATCGGCTCCACCAAGGGTGATGGGTTGCTGGCGGTCTTCGGTCATCCGATTACGCACGAAGACGATGTGAGCCGTGCGGTACACGCCGGGCTGGAGATCACGCGGGAGGTGTCCCGGCTCAGTGATCAGTCGAAACGCCGATTCGGTTTCGGCGTCAATGTGCGGGTGGGGGTGCACTGGGGTCTGGTGTATCTGGACACCGCCCACGGCGACTTCCACGGGTCGGCGGCCAATGTCGCGACCCGGATCTCGGGCCTCGCACCACCGGGCGCAGTTGTTGTCTCGGATGCGGTCGAGACGTTGATAAGTAACGACTTTGAGTTGGAAGCGCGCCCGCCAGTGGCGGTCGAGGGCTTAAAAGAGCCGATCATCTACTACCGAGTGCTGAGTGAGCGCGCGCCGGCTGCGTGAATACATTCGGATGCCCTGCCTGACCCCAGCAGCGCGTCACTGCGGCTGCGGTGTGGATGACGTCAGGACCGACAGATAACGCTTTCGTTCCGGCAGTGGGCTATTGGCGGCGAACCGGCCGACCACATTGACGAGCGCTGCACGTGCGGGTTCTCCGCGTAGTTCGAAATCATCGAGAGTGGTGCGAAGTTCGTACAGGTCGGCACCCTGTTGGCGGGCAATGCCAAGGGCGGCAGCCAGATCCGCACGACGGGCAACGGAGTCGGTGTGGGTATGCGCGCGAAGGCGCAGCAGCTCGGCTTCGTAGAAACACATTTCGATGTCGCGGCCCAGCTTAATGGCCATATCCAGCTGGGCGCGAGCTTCTTCGCGACGACCGACGGCGGTCAATAGCTGTGCGAGGGCACCGTCGAACAACGTGATGAATACGGTCAATCCGGCGCCGCGGACGGTCTTCACGACTTCGGCCGCGCGCGCAATGTAAACCGACAGCAGGTCGGCGTTGGTGTCGTCGGCGCAGATCAAACCCATGGCGTCGACGATGGCTCGCTGAGCAGCGCCCCACAGTGCCCACACTTCGAAGCCGTGCCGATCGGCGTGGTCGACCAGTTCGGCGGCGAGGGTGGCGGCGCGATCTAGTTGGTGCGCCTCGATGCGTATCCAAATCTCGAAGAAGCGCGCGAAAGCCAAGCTGAACGGGCCTTGCGGGAAGCTGAGTTCGTCAGCCCGGCGTGCGGCCCGCAGCAGCTCGGCCTCGGCGCCGCGGAGGTCTCCGCCCGCAAGCCGGTCGAGACTAAGGATTCCGTGCGCCATGGTCATGGGGTCGGTCGGCGCGAACCACAGCGCCTCAAGCGTGTGGTGGCCCGCCGCGGCGAACTCCGCCGTCGCCGCTTCCATCTGCTCACGCGCGCCAGCGAATCCACCGTTCATCCACGCCCCGATGCCCATGGCGGCTTCGACCACGGGCCGGAAGTACTCCCGCCCGGCGTTCATTCCCGCGTGCAACGACGTCAGCACCCGGGCGGAACGGGGCAGATCCCCAACGGCGAAGTAGTACCCGGCCAGTGCGAGCAGCGTGGCAACAACTTCGTCGTCGCGCACATCCGTCCCGCCCAGCCGCAGGCACTCCTCGAAATCGGCCGCCGTGGCCTGATTCAGCGGTCCCTCGGCGGCGGTCGCGAGGAACCCACGCTCCAGGCGCACCGCCACCTCCCGCACGTCGCGGGCACGCCCCGGCACCTGCTTCTTGATCTGGACAAGGGCCCGAGTCAGATAGCCGCGGGCCTCCGTGAGGGCGCCGCGACGTCGCGCCTCCGCCGATGCCTGTTGATACGCCGACACCGCCTCGCCGGTGTTCTCCGCCTGCTCGTAGTGCGTGGCGACCAACTGCCAGTCGGGGTCCCCACCCGCGCCGCTCACCAGGGCGTCGGCGACCTTGGCGTGCAGGCTGCGCCGCACGCTCGGCGGCGCCAACTCCGTGGCGACCTCGCGGAGCAGCTCGTGGCGGAATCGCCAACCGCCTGTCCCCCACGGCTCGAGCACCCGCGCCTCCTCGAGTTCGCCGAGGACGCGGTCGAGTACATCGTCGCTGAGGTCGACCACGGAGCCGAGCAGGCCGCGGTCTAGCTGGCGGCCGATGAGCGCCGCCGCCTCCACAACCGGCACCACGTTGGCGCTCGCCCGCAGCCGGGCGAGCAAGGGCTCGTACAAACCTTCCGGCACCCCGGTCTGCGTGAGCCCGCCGACGACCTGCTCGATGTAAAACGGCACCCCGTCGCAGCGGTCGGCCACAGCCGCCCGAGCACGTGCCGACAGATTAGGATCGAGGGCGACGATAAGGTTGTCGGCCTCGTCCCTCGTCAATGGGCCGAGGTCGATCACCTTCACTGGCCAATCGGCGGGCAGCCATGGGCCGGGGCGTCCCGTCACCACCACGAGCAGCCGGCCCTCGGCAGCATCCAGGAGTGACCCAAGTCTTTCGATGGTGGACGGGTCGAACCAATGCGCATCCTCGACCACCACCATGCCCGGGCTCTCGCCAACGCAGGCCAGGAGATAGTCCAGAACTGCTTGTCCGATCAGTTGATAGAGTTTGCGTCCCTCTGCGGCAGCGGGGTCGTACCCGTGTTCCGGCGCGATGCTCAGCACCGGTGCCAGCAACGGCACAGTGCTTGCCGTATCCAGTCCGCGGGCCATTAGCTCGGCTTCGAGGAGCCGCAGCCGCTGACCGTGGGGGGTAAGTCTGCTGATGCCGCAACGCTGTTCGAGCAGGCTGCGTACTGGGTGCAAACCGGCGTCAGTGTGCAACGCCGATCCCGTCAACGCCAACACCACCGCTCCCGAGTCCTCGGCTAGTCCGGCGGCGGCGGCCGCCAGCCGAGACTTGCCGATCCCCGGCTCGCCACGCAACACCACCCCCGGGGTCGTCAAGGTGCCGGCTTGAGCGTGCGCCCAAATGTCTTGTAACCGCGCAAACTCGCGGTCGCGGCCCACAAGGGGGGTGTGCATCACATTCGCTTGCGTCGCTCGCTCACCCAGCACCCGGTGGTGGGCGATCAACTCTGCGACTCCCTTGACGGCGGCTGGTTCGCACGGCTCTAACTCGAAGGTGCTACGTATCAACGGCGCCACAGCGTCCGAAATCACGACGGTTCCGGGTTGGGCCAGACCCGACACTCGCGCAGCCAGGTTGGCGCCCAGACCGTAGACATCATTTTGGGCGGTGTCCAGATAGACGAGTCCACGATGTACCCCCGCCCGCGCAGCGATCTCCACCCCGAAGCGGCGCCGGACCTGCTCACCAAGACGCGCTACCTCGCGGGTCACTTCCAACCCCGCCAGCACCGCCCGACGTACGTCGTCCTCGTGGGCTCTCGGGTGACCGAATACCGCTAGGAGGCCCTCACCCGTCGGGGAGCCGATATAGCCGTCAAAGCGATTCACGATATTTAGCACCAGGTCGCGGTAGCGGCCCACCAGCAGCCCGTAGGTATCGAGCTCGGCGTGGCTGGCCAACACCGCGGAATCAACTAAGTCCAAATACAAGATCGCCAAGCGCCGGATTTCACCAACATCGCTGGGGGCGGTGAGCAGATCCTCGGCTTCAGCATTCCCATGGTCGACGGTCAGCACGTGGTCGGCCAGCGTGGTGGCGGCTACCCGATCACCGCGGTTGATCGCTGCCACCGCCTGATCCAGCAGGTCATCGATCGACGAACCAGCGGCAAGGCGGGCCTCGCGCGCGGGACCCAGCCCACCATCGCTCACGTCAATATCCTGTCATCCGAACACTTGTCGACATAGCCAGAACGAGATAGTCGGCGCTTTCGGCGTCAGGCGTACGGCCGGCTGCTCCGCCCGGTTGTAGCGCCTAGCAATATCGCAGCTTGATGCGCACCGTTGGGGTGTGGGTGACGTTGGTCGCTTCGGCCATGCCCGCCACCTGTCGGGAAAGCTCGTTGCGGTCTCGGCGGGCTGGTGGTGCGCAAAAAGTGCCTTAACCGTAACCACTGGAACACTCTGTTCGAGGCCCGCGTGGTGATCGGCGACTTCGAGAACGAGCACAACCACGGCACCGCCATTCGACCCTGGGTACTTGACCCCGGCCGAGTACGCTGCCCGATGCACGCACATCCACCACCCTGCGCTCTGCGAGATCAACTAACGCGGGCTGACCACCACGCGAAATGCCCTCGCCGGTCGCAACAGGGATGGTCGCCGCCGCTCATCGAGGTGTCACAGTGTTTTCGGGTCCCGATCGCGTCGGGCTGGCGGCCAAGCGATCAACGATGTCGGCCAGACCGGCGAAGCCGGGGGCTGCGCAAATGTCGGCGGCCACGCGCCGGCTGGCTTGGCGGTAATGCGACTGGTTGAGCACCGCGAGAATCTCACGGCGCAGGGCGCGGCGTGTTGGGCGTTCGCTCCTGATACGCCGCCCGACGCCAGACCACGCGACGCGAGCGCCTACCTCGGGCTTGTCTTCCTTGCCGCCGGTGGCAACGATCGGCACGCCGTACCGCAACGCGTACTGGACGCCGCCATAGCCGCCGTTGGTCACGTAAACCGCGGTGCGGGGGAGCAATTCGTCGTAGGGCAGGTACGTTGCTGCGCGGGCGTTGGGAGGGAGCGGGGGCAGCGTGTCCAGTGGGCGACCGCCTGTTGCGACCACGACGAGAACATCGTCTCCGGCTAGCGCATCCAACGTGGGCGCGATGGCTTGCCCGTAGTCGGTGTTGGCAAGCGTGCCCTGCGTGACGTGGATGACGGGTCGGCTCCCGTCGAGATCGGCCCACCATGGCGGTAGCGGAGCCTGCGAGCCGGTGGCAGACAGCGGCCCGACGAAATGCAGCGTGCGGGGCGCATCGGACCGGGGGTATTCGAACGAGGGCACGCTGAACTGCACGAGCGCGTCGGCCCGGCGGCCCCAGTCGACGAATGTGCCCGGCATGGGGGTGCCGTGCACCTCGCGATGCAGGTCGTCGATGACCTGATACGGCCGTCGCAGAACCTGGCGGTTCAGCGACGCCAGTGCGATGTTGCGGGGACCGTTGAGTATGCGGGCCGGCGGCAGGCCCATCCCGAAGGGAGCGGTATCGCGGCTCTCGACGGGCAACGGGGCGATGCCGCAAAAGATGACCGGCGGACGCGTCGAACGCGGATGCGCCAGCAGGAACGCGGCGCCGAGGAAAAGCGGTTCGGCCAGGATGGCGTCGGCGGGACGGGCCGCAAGGGCAGCCATGAGCGTCTCGTATTGGGCCGTGGCGGGTCGGGCGATGACGTGCTCGATGTCGAAGGCGATCGCTTTGATGCCCTTCAATCGAGCGCGCTCGGGAAAGCTCCCGATAATTGACCGATCGTCGAAGTCGGCCTCGGTCGGCAGCGGTACATACGACGCACCCGTGGCGTGGACCTTGTCGGCGAAGCGCGCGCCGGCGATGAAGCGCACGTCGTCACCGCGGTTGACGAAGTTCTCGGCGACCGTCAACAACGGTGTGATATGACCGTGGAAGGGCACGCTGACGATGAGGATGGATGACACTGTTGCCCTCCGGGGCTTGCCCGTCACCTTGATTATGCTCTAATAGTATTCATTACTATGGTACGGCAGTCAATATCGGACAAGACTTCGCGGTCGTATCGATCAACACTGCGCGAGCAGCAGGCGAAGCAGACGCGGTCGCGGGTCGTCGCAACCGCGGCGCAGCTCTTCGCCGCTGAGGGTTACGCGCGCACCACCTTCGCGAAAATCGCGGCCGCCGCTGGTGTCTCCGCCGAAACTGTCCAAGGCCACGGGCCCAAGGCTGCTCTCATGATCGCCGCCGTCGAATACGCGGCGTTGGGCGTGAGCGGGGAGGAGAACGTCTTCAACCTGGATGTCGGCCGCCGAATGCTGGCCGTCGACAACTGCACGCAGGCGGCGGATGCCCTCGCTGCGATGCATTCGGAAATGTTTGAACGAATCGCACACCTGGCGTTGGCGCTCATCGGCGCTGCCAGCTCCGACCCGGAGTTGGATCGGTACCTATCAGACACTCTTGCGAGCGTCAATCTGCAGATACGACGAATCCTCGATGTCTATCGTGGCCGCGGATGGCTGCGTGTGGACGTTCCGTTCGATGAGCTCGTCGAGACCACCGTGGTGCTTGCCAGTGTGGAAACCTACCTGCAGATCACCCACCGCGACGGTTGGAGCGTCGCCGCCTACCGAACATGGCTTCGACGCATGCTGGCAGAGGCGGTCTTCCTACCGCCGCAGGCGAATTGACAATCCTCCTAGCGGCCGCGCACGCGTATACCTCGTCTTGCATCGATACGTCATGATCTTGGGACGAGGGCGTCAAATCCGCTGCCTGCAATCGATGGAACAGCTCTTCGAAGGTCGAGTGGCCCGGGCGAAGTCGAACGCGAGCCTAACCACCGCCATTGGCCGCAGCGTCCGTCCCCACGCCGGCCGAGTAAGTTACGTGCTGAAGGTACACAATCACCCGGTGGCCCGCTGCATCAACGAAATCCGCAAGCGCCACAACCGACTCTAAATCCGTGCGGACTCAGTAACGGGGACTCGCCAGCCGGGTATGAGGGAAGCGGGGGGAGTGTCACTGTTTCGTACCGAGGTGACGACAGTTCTGACGACAACGACGACGACAATCAGGCTTCCAGACACCCTCAACTACACGACAATTGAACTCGTATCATGCCTTGTCGCACAATCCGCCCGTGCCTACGGATCAGAAGGTTGGGGGTTCGAATCCCTTCGGGCGCGCATCAGCTCAGCTGCGCGCGCCAGTCAGCTGAACCGTTAAGCCGGAGTTGGTTGTGGCCGCGGGTATTCGGCGATAACGTTCGGCTCATGATGACGATCAGCAGTGCGGAAACGATGGACCTTGTCGGTGGTGGCGCGGGCGGTGGTCGCTTCGGCGGCGGTGCCGGCGGTGGTCGCTTCGGCGGCGGCGCCGGCGGTGGCCGGTTCGGCGGCGGTGCCGGGGGCGGGCGCTAGCTTCTTACACCTTCCCGGCTCGGGACGGACGCGCGTCCATGGCGATGCCCGTCCCGGGTCGTAGTGTGCGCACGGTAAAGCGGGTCTACCCAACTAGGTGATCGGGCCGGCCGGGGCGTCCCGGTCGGCGTCGCCGAGCAGATCGAGTTGCATCCATGCGACGTCGTGCCACTTGCCGAGTTTCCATTCGACCCGCCGGTACAGGCCGACCTCCTGGAACCCGAAGGATCGATGAAAACCGTTGCTGGCCTCGTTGGGCTGGGTGATGCCGGCGATGGCCCGCCGGTAGCCGCGCTCTGCGAGCCGGCGCAGCAGTCGCGTGTACAGTCCGCGGCCACCGCCCGCGCGATGATGGTCAGCGTCGACATAGATGCCGGTCTGAGCCGACCATCGGTAAGAAGCCACGCGATAAAGGGCGTGCCCGTAGGCGTAGCCGATGACCCGTTCATCGTGTTCGAGGACGAGCCATTCGTGGGTCTCGCGGGCCGCGGTGATGCGCGCAGCCATCTCGTCGACGGTCGGGACTTCAACTTCCCAACTGATCGCCGTGTCCAGAACGTAGGGGCGGTATATCGCCACGCAGGCGGCCGCATCCTGGGGGACAGCCGGACGCACAAGGCCGATCCTCGCTTGCATGCCGACAGTCTTTCAGTCCGCCCTCGGGCGGCTTCCCCGCGACCGGCTCAGACCGGCGTCCAGTCGTCCCAGAACTCGGAGAAGTCCAACGTCGATTGCGGGAGCGGGGCGGCCCTGATGATCTCGCGGAAGTGATCTTGCCAACCCCACCACAGGCAGATGATGAAGACGTACTGGTACCAGCTGAGCTGATAGCCGTCCGGTATGGCCTCACCCTTGTTCTCCGGTGCGAACACGACGATCGCCAACAGGCCGATCGCGACCGACGCGGGGAGCTGGATCCTCCCGGTCGTCCAGATGCGGATCTGCTGGGGCTGAGGCCCGTGGGGGGTCAGCTCGAATCCCCGGGGCAGCTCGTCGTCGTGGCCGTGGCTCCATCGGTGAACGCCGTACAAGACGTCGGCGATGTCGGGACGGCCGTCGGGCATGTCCGACTTCACGGCGATGGGAAAGCGGCTCTGGTCGAAGTCGATACCCGGGGCCGCCATCACCCGGAAGATGTCCAGCGAGTCGCGGATTGTCCGCTTGAACCGGGTTGCCACCCCCAGCTGCGGATAGCGCTTCCTCGCGGTTGCATCGACGGCGTTGCCGGCATGAACCATCGCCGCATCCCACTCGCGCCGTTCCCAATGGTCGAGTGAATGCCTGACAGAGTCCCCCACGTCCACGCCTCGGATGCTAACCGCCGAACAGCCGATGTGTCTTGACTATGGGCGCGGTTCGAACGGCCGCCGCGGCGGGACGGTCACGGTCTGGGTGACCGTGCTGGTTTCGGTGCTGGGCGAAACCGTGACCGTGCTCGACGGGACGGTCGTCGTAGGCGTGTCGGTGCTCGGCGGCGGGGCCGTTTCCGTGACGGTCTGCGTCGGCGCGCCTCCGCCGCCTCCGTGGTGGCGAGGTGGCTCCGCAGCCGTGGTCGTCACTGTGGTGGGAACGGGCGTCGTGGTGGTGCTCGGAGCCTGCGGCGCGGGGGAAGCGGCCACCAGCTTGACCACCGCATATGCCGCGAGGCCGAGCACTATCACCCCGATTGCGCCGGCCGCGACCAGCGCCAAGGGGCGGCGATACCAGGGCGTCGGGGGCTCGGGCGGCTCGGGCGCCGGCTCGTCGTAATAACCGCCGTACCCGGCGGCCCGGGTCGGCTCGAGTAGAAATCGGGATTCTCGGGGTAGGGCGGCACGAGGGGAGATGTTAGTAGGTCAGGGTTGTGTGTCGATCAGCGTCAGCGCTCGCTCGAACAGATGCACCGTGGCCGCATGGAGTTGGTCGCCCACCTCCTTTTCGGCCTTGCCCGCGCAGGCCCGGGCCAGCGTGCCCTCGATCACGATGCCGAGCTTGAAGCAGGCGAGCACCGTGTACCACGTGATATTGGACAGGTCGCGGGTGGCGTTGGCGGCGTAACGCCGGAACAGGTCGTCGGTGCTGGCCAGCCCGTCCTGGCCGCCGAGGGCGTGGCTGAACACGCTGGATCCGTCGGGCTGGCGCCAGGTGGCCAGCAGCCAGCCCAGATCCAGCAAGGGGTCACCGATCGTGCACATCTCCCAGTCGACGATGGCGACGACCTCCGGCCCGGCGCGGGAGAACATGACGTTGGCGGCGTGGTAGTCGCCGTGCATGATGCCGGGGGTCCAGGTCGTCGGTCGGCGGCGCTCCAGCCAGGCGGCGACCTGCCCGACTCCGGGGATGTCGGGCCCGGGGTAGTTCTCGTACTCCCGATAGGACTCGAGCTCGGAGAGCCAGCGCGGTACCTGACGCTCCAAAAAGCCGGCCGGTTTCCCGAAGTCGGCCAGCCCGACGGCGACATGGTCCACGGCGCCGAGTTTCGCCAGGGCGTCGGCCATCGACAGCCCCATCCCGAACCGCACCTGCGGGTCACCCGCGTGTAAGGGCGGCAGCCCCTCGCCGGCGTTGAACCCGTCGACCGGTTCCATCAGGTAGAAGATGGCGTCGCCGAGCACGCCCGGGTCGTCGCACGTGGCGATCAGGTGCGGGTGGGGCACGTCGGAGCCGGCCAGCGCCGCAAGGACTTTGGTTTCCCGCAGGATCACGCTGTTGCTGCGCGGGCGCAGATGCCGGGGTCCCCGCCGCAGCACGTAGGGCCGGCCCGCCCGGGTGAAGCGCAGCATGACGTTCTGCGTGCCGCCGGTGACGTCGGCGACGTCCTCGAGCGGACCCTCTCCGAGTCCCTGCTCGGACATCCATTCCGCTACGGCCTCGAGGTCGACGTGATCCACGTTCATGCCGCCGCCGGCGTACGCGTCATGGGAAGAAGCCTAGGTCACCGGCGACGGGCGGCGAGTCGAGCGGGAGGCTGGAACAATAGTGTGCGGAACTAATGGACTTCGGGGCTGGAAGGGAAATGGCGATGCCGCGTACCGACAACGATTCCTGGGACATCACTCAAAGCGTGGGAGCCACCGCACTGGGTGTTGCCGCGGCGCGTGCCGCCGAGACCGAGAGCACGAACCCGCTCATCAGCGACCCGTTCGCGCGCGTCTTCGTGGATGCCGCGGGCGAGGGGATGTGGAGCATCTACGCGGACCCCAAGCTGCTGGCCAAGGCGGTCGAGCTGGAGCCGGAGGTGCAGGCGCGGATACAACTGATGATCGACTTCATGGCCACCCGCACAGCGTATTTCGACGAATTCTTTCTCGGCGCGGCCGACTCCGGCGTCCGTCAGGTGGTGATCCTGGCCGCCGGCCTGGACGCGCGCACCTGGCGGCTGCCATGGCACGACGGCACGGTGGTGTACGAGCTCGACCAGCCCAAGGTGCTGGAATTCAAGTCCAACACGTTGCGCGAGCACGGCGCGGACCCGAAGGCGCGGCTGGTCAACGTGCCGATCGATCTGCGCCAGGATTGGCCAAAGGCGCTGCGGGAAGCGGGCTTTGACCCGTCGCGACCGGCGGTCTGGTCGGCGGAGGGGCTAGTCCGCTACCTGCCGGCGCAGGCCCAGGACCTGTTGTTCGAGCGCATACATTCCCTCAGCGCCCCGGGCAGCTGGCTGGCGTCAAACGTGCCCGGCGCCGGATTCACCGACCCCGACCTCGTCCGGCGCCAGCGCGAGGACATGCAGCGCATGCGGGCCGCGGCCGCCAAGCTGGTCAACACCGAGATCACCGACTTCGACGACCTCTGGTATCCCGAGGAGCGCACACCCGTCGACGCCTGGCTGCGCGAGCACGGCTGGGACGTGTCGACGGCGACGTTCCCCGAGCTGATGGCTCGCTACGGACGCAGCGTCCCGCAGGGCACCGAGCAGGTGATGCCACCGACGCTGTATGTGTCGGCGCGGCGGCGAGGGTGAAATAGGTCGCGGCACAGCGGGTTACGGAACCGGCGCGGGCGACTAGCCGCCCGCAGTCGCCCGCATTGCCTCCACGTCCTGCTTGATCGCCGCGATCGCGTCGACCGGTGTGAGGTCCTGGCCCTGGCTGTTCTGACCGAGTTGCGGCCAGCCTGCGCCGTCGGGCCCGCGCAGTTGGTCCCAGATGTCACGGACCTTGCTCAACAGTTCGGCTTGCTCGGCGTCGGTGAGTGCCATCAACCATCCTCCGTTCGTACTGATGCCGCACGCGGCGGCAAACTCTTGCGGTGTCAGCCCATCGGCGGAGTTCATGTCGCAGTTGCCGAACGGTGGACACCCCTGGGGCAGATTCGGGCTGAAGCCCGTGCCGTCGGTGTACTGATGCGCGACTTGGCCCGGGAGGTCCGGGTTGGAGCCGTAGCCGGCCCCGATGACCCGCAAGCCCCCGGGCCGCATCCGCCACATATTGGAGAAGTCATAAGCGTTGGCGTAACCGATGATTCGTGCGGGATCACCGGCATAGTCGGCCAGGTTGCCGTACAACGCGTTGATCCAGCTCGAACCGTCCCCGGGCGGGTTGCCGCCCGATTCCACGTCGAGCATCAGCGCGACGCGCGGATGCAAGCCGCCGCCGGCATCGATCATCGCGCGCACCGTGTTGGCGTTGTCCAGCCAATCGGGCCGCACATAGGTGTAGACGATCCCGAAGGTCATTCGTCCGCTGTCCAAAGCGCCGCGCATCCAGGCATAGTTGGCCGCGAAGTTGTGATCTTGATAGGTTCCGTCACAGACGCGGATCGAAAGCACCTGGTACGGATACGAATCATTCACGGGCACTTGGAATTCGGAGACGTCAGCGAACAGGGTGTCAGCCACGACAGCTCGCTTCGAGCGTTTCCTTGGGCGCGATGCACATCAATCCCCCTTTACCGCAACGCCACTCGCCATGCTACAGATTCGGCTCGAAACGGTACTGTCGCGTCATGGGGGATCGGCCCGCCCGGGTGAGCGACGTGCATCGGATCGCTGCGTCGATGCCGTTCGTGAAGCGCCTGGCGGGCCCGAAGGGCAACCCGATTTATCAGGTGGGCGGAAAGTCCTTCGTGTTCTTCCGCACTCCCCAGCCCGACGCGACCGATCCGGACACCGGCGAACGCCATGCCGACGTGATCATGCTCTGGGTGGAGTCGGAAAGCGACAAGCTGGCGCTCACCCAGGATCCCGCGTCGCCGTTCTTCACCACGAGCCATTTCGACGGGCACCCCTCCGTGCTGGTGCGCGCCAGCCGATTGTCCGAGATTACGACGCAGGAATTGGCCGAGTTGATTCAGGACGCGTGGCTGTCGCGGGCCTCCAAGAGGCGGGCGGCGGCGTGGCTGGCGGAGCATTCCTAGCGTGAGCAGCGGCGCCGGACGGCCGGTGGTCGCGCATGTTTGGACATGAGTCGAACGGGTAACGCTAGGCCCACGAGAAATTTCTCGAACACAATGGAGGTCACCATGCGTGGCAGCGGTGTGATCGGCGCGATTGTCCTGGTGTGGCTACTCATCGGAGTATTCGCGGCGTACCAGCGCGACTACTTCAAGGGTGATTCAACAAATTGTGTCACGGCGGGAAACATCGCGTTGACAATAATCGCGGGGCCCTTGAATTACGCGGGCGTCAACCCGAAAGTCAAGGATTGCCATGTACCGCAGCCCAGTTCAATGTCCAGTGGTCTGGAACCCCTCACACAAAGGAAGTTGTCATGATTATTCTCGGTATCGTCTTGCTCATTCTCGGATTCGTATTCGGCATCCATCTGCTGTGGGTGCTCGGCATCATCTTGCTCGTCATCGGTGCGGTTCTGTGGATCATGGGATCGGCCGGCCGGCCGGTCGCGGGCAGGCGCTATTGGTATTAGCCCGGCGCCGGGATACCGGATCGCGTGACCGCCCGGCGGTCACGCGATCTTTTCACAGGATACGCATAGCAATGGCATAGCGTCGGCCCAGTCGGCCGCGGATACTGGAACTTGTGACACAGTCCCGAGCGTCGGTAGAGCGGGTTGTGATGTGTCGTGCCGACGGTAACCCGATCAATGTGCTCGTCGTTGACGACGAAGCGGTTTTGGCCGAAATGGTGTCCATGGCGCTGCGGTACGAGGGCTGGAACATCTCCACCGCCGGCGACGGATCGTCGGCCATCTCCGCGGCCAGGGCGCAACGGCCCGATGTGGTCGTTCTCGATGTCATGCTGCCCGATATGAGCGGGCTCGACGTGCTGCACAAACTCCGCGGGGAGAACCCGCAACTGCCGGTGCTGCTGCTGACGGCGAAGGATGCGGTGGAAGACCGCATCGCCGGGCTGACGGCGGGCGGCGACGACTATGTGACCAAACCCTTCAGCATCGAGGAGGTCGTGCTGCGGTTGCGGGCGCTTCTCCGGCGTACCGGGGTCACGACGGTGGACAGCGGGGCGCAGCTGGTGGTCGGGGACTTGGTCCTGGACGAGGACAGCCACGAGGTCGCACGCGCGGGCGAGCCAATCTCGTTGACCTCCACCGAGTTCGAGCTGCTGCGCTTCATGATGCGCAACTCCAAGCGGGTGTTGAGCAAGGCCCAGATCCTGGACCGGGTGTGGAGCTACGACTTCGGCGGCCGGTCGAACATCGTCGAGCTCTACATTTCCTACCTGCGCAAGAAGATCGACAACGGTCGCGAACCCATGATCCATACGCTGCGCGGCGCGGGCTATGTCCTCAAGCCGGCCCGCTAGGACACGGCGGGTCTGGTCACTTCGGCTTCGGCTGTTGGTCGGCCAGGTCGTCGTTCTCGCGGTCGTCTGCCTCGGCATCACCGCGGCGACCGAACTGGCGCTGCTGCACCACCTGGTGGCGCAGCTCGACGGGCAACTCGCCGGGACTTCCTACCGGTCGGCGCTGATGTACCCGGAACCGAAACGTCCGGGCTGGCATCATGAGTCGCATTTCTACTATCCGCGGCCGGGTCCGGGCCCGCGCTTCCTCGACGCCCCGGGCCAGCCTGCCGGCATGGTCGCCGCGGTGATCAGCAACGGCAAGAGCGTCGACGCCGGATACCTGACCAGCGTCGGGTCGCGGGCCGCGCTGAGCCCGGCCGCGCAAACGCAACTGGAACACATCGCCGGCAGCCGCAAGCCGGTGACGCTCGACCTCGACGAACTCGGTCGCTATCGCGTCGTCGCCGCCCCGAGCCGCAGCGGCGGGGACGTCATCGTCACCGGCCTGTCCATGTCCAACGTCGACGCCACGATGGTGCGGATGCTGGTCATCCTCGGCATCGTCACCGTGATCGCACTGGTTGCCGCGACCACCGCGGGCGTCGTCATCATCAGGAAGGCGCTCGCGCCGCTGCGCCGCGTCGCCCAGACCGCGAGCGAGGTCGTCGAACTTCCGTTGGACCGCGGCGAGGTCGAGCTTCCGGTGCGGGTGGCCGAGGCCGACGCGAACCCGTCCACCGAGGTGGGTCAGCTCGGGTCGGCGCTGAACCGGATGCTCGACCACATCGCGGCCGCGCTGTCCGCGCGGCAGGCCAGCGAGACCAGGGTTCGCCAGTTCGTCGCCGACGCCAGTCACGAACTGCGCACACCGCTCGCCGCGATCCGCGGCTACACCGAGCTCACCCAGCGGATGGGCGACGACCGCGAGGCCGTGGCGCACGCGATGAGCCGGGTGGCATCCGAGACGGAGCGCATCACACGCCTCGTCGAGGACCTGCTGCTGCTGGCCCGCCTCGACTCCGGCCGGCCGCTGGAACGCGAACCGGTGGATCTGTCCCGGTTGGCGGTCGACGCGGTCAGCGACGCGCACGTCGCCGGGCCGGACCATCAGTGGCAGCTTGACCTGCCCGAGGAACCCGTGGTCGTCACCGGCGATGCGGCGCGGCTGCACCAGGTGTTGACGAACCTGCTCGCCAACGCCCGCGTCCACACCGCCGCGGGCACCGTCGTGACGACGCGCTTGAGCACCGAGCCGACGCATACCCTGCTGCAGGTCATCGACAACGGGCCGGGCATCCCGGCGGCGCTGCAATCCGAGGTCTTCGAGCGGTTCGCCCGCGGCGACTCCTCGCGTTCCCGAAAGGGCGGCAGCACCGGGCTGGGACTGGCGATCGTCTCGGCTGTCGTCAGGGCGCACAACGGGACGATCACGGTCAACAGCTCACCGGGCCACACGGAGTTCACGGTGCGGTTGCCACTCAACGGGTGGCAACCGCCCGCATCCAATAGTTAGGTCACCAAGTCAGGAACACGTCGCGTCGATCTCGAACGGCTTGTTCACCGGCTGCGTCGGGTTGGCCATGTCCACGCCGGTGGCGGTGCCGGTGACTTTGTAGGTGTTGCCGTCCTTGGTCGCCGAGGCGTTGCCCTGACCCCCCTGCGCGTACTGAAGGGTCACACCGTTGACGTTGCCGAGCTGGACTGCGGTCACCGCGGGCGGATTAGCGTCGGTGAGCACCACGCTGATGCCGGTGTTGCTTCCACCGACCGCGATGTTGACGTTGCCGCCTGACTTGGTGCAGACAGTACTGCCCTGGACGTTCTGGTCCTTGCCGTCGATGATGACCTTCGTCGTGCCGCCGGTGCTTGCCGTGGCGCCGCCACCACTGGCCGTCGTTCCCTTGTTGCTCGAACACCCCGCAATACCCGCGGCCAGAATGGCCGCTCCAGCCGCCGCGACAGTCAGTCCACGCTTCACCTGTTTGTTCTCCTTTGCCCGATTATTGCGGTCCTCAGCATACAGAACCGTCAAGGCAGTATGCGGGTTTGCCGTGCGCCATAGAAGAGGTTCGGAGGAAATTCTTGTCGAGCGCCGAAAGCCGTCGCCTGCTCTTTGCCCGACGACCGGTCAGATGTCTTCTTTCCGTTCGTTCCGGGTTCGGCGCATTAATGGCAATGTATTCCCGGTGGAACACAAGCCCCCTACCGCCGTCATCGCGTCGGCCCACGGCGACCACGCCCTGCCACTGGATGACACAAGGGACTTCGATGACGCCGATCGCGGGTTCATCGCGGCCCTATCACCGTGCGTCATCAAGGCGGCCGACGGCCGCGTGGTGTGGGACAACGACGCCTACTCCTTCCTCGGCGGCGCCGCGCCGGCGTCCGTGCACCCCAGCCTGTGGCGGCAGTCGACCCTGGCCGCCAAGCAAGGTCTCTACGAAGTGGTGCCGGGCATCTATCAGGTCCGCGGCTTCGACATCTCGAACGTCACCTTCGTCGAGGGCGACACCGGCGTCATCGTCATCGATCCGCTGATCTCCACCGAGGTGGCCGCGGCGGCGCTGGCCCTGTACCGCACCCACCGCGGCGGTGACCGTCCCGTCGTCGCGGTGATCTACACCCACAGCCACGTCGACCATTTCGGCGGCGTGCTGGGCGTGACGTCCCAGGCCGACGTGGACAGCGGAGCGGTGGCGGTGCTGGCCCCGGACGGCTTCGTCGAGCACGCCGTCCAGGAGAACGTCTACGCCGGTCCGGCGATGACGCGCAGGGCGACCTACATGTACGGCACCCTGTTGCCGCGCGGGCCCCTGGACCAGGTGGGCTGCGGGCTTGGCCAAGCCCCCTCCACTGGCGAGGTGGCCGTCATCGTCCCGACCGTCGACATCCGGGAGACCGGCGAGAGGCACACCATCGACGGCGTGGAGATGGAATTCCAGATGGCGCCCGGCACCGAGGCGCCCGCCGAAATGCATTTCTATTTCCCGCGTTTCCGCGCGTTGTGCATGGCCGAGAACGCCACCCACAACCTGCACAACCTGCTGACGCTGCGCGGCGCGTTGGTGCGCGACCCGCACGCCTGGTCGGGGTACCTCACCGAGGCGATACACACCTTTGCCGACCGCGCCGACGTGGTGTTCGCTTCCCACCACTGGCCGACCTGGGGACGAGACCGCATCGTCGAATTCCTTTCGCTGCAACGCGATATGTACGCCTACCTGCACGACCAGACCCTGCGGTTGCTCAACAAGGGCCACACCGGCGTCGAGATCGCCGAGATGTTCCAGATGCCACCCGCGCTGGAGCGGGCCTGGCACACCCACGGGTACTACGGCTCGGTCAGCCACAACGTGAAGGCCGTCTACCAGCGGTACATGGGTTGGTTCGACGGCAATCCCGGCCGGCTGTGGCCCCATCCGCCGGAGGCCCTGGCCCCTCGCTACGTCGACGCGATGGGCGGCATGGACCGGGTTGTCGAGCACGCCCGGGCGGCGTTCGACTCCGGCGACTTCCGCTGGGCCGCAACGCTGCTCGATCACGCGGTCTTCACCGACAGCGATCACGCGGCCGCCCGTGCGCTGTATGCCGATACCCTCGAGCAACTCGGTTACGGCGCCGAGAACGCAACCTGGCGCAACTTCTTCATGAGCGGCGCAACCGAGTTGCGTGACGGCAACTTCGGCACCGCCGTCACCGCCACGTCGATGTCGATGCTCAACCAGCTGACGCCCGAGCAGATCTTCGACAGCTTCGCGCTGCGGGTCGATGGGCCGCGCAGCTGGGACCTCGACATCGCCCTCGACATCTCGTTCGCCGACCTGGCCGCCAACTATCGGCTCACGCTGCGCAACGGGGTGCTCGTCTATCGCAAGGTCGCCGCCGACGCGGCGACGTCAAATGTTTCGGTCAGGCTGGACAGGAAGTTTCGGCTGCTGACGGCGGCAATGGGTGACTTCACCTCACCCGGGCTGGACATCTCCGGCGACCAGGCCGCGCTGCAGACGTTCCTGGGTGTCCTCGACGAGCCGGACCAGAACTTCAACATCGTCACGCCGTAAAGGCCCAATTGTCAATTCAGTAACCACAAGTCGGGTGTGTGGCTTTTTTGCCCGCCTCACAGCGACAACGCGGATCGACACGAAGCAGATTGTCGCTCAGAGGTGGGCATCTCGAACATCGGTGCTCGCCCGGAAGCGCATGCGGCAGAAGTGATTGGGCCACGTCAGATGACGTCGATGACAGCCTTGCCCAAAACCTTACGCTCGGCCACATGCCGCAAGGCGGCCGGGGTTTCGGACAGCGGGAAGCGCGCGCCGATATAAGGCCGCACGGTGCCGGCGGCGAACATCCGCTCCAGGTCGGCCATGTCGCGCGCAGCGTCCTCGGGCCGATCGGCCATGAAGGTGCGGATCTCCATGCCGCGGATGGTGATTCCCTTGAGCAGGACCAGGTTCAGCGGGATCGACGGGATGGCACCCGCGGCGTAGCCGAGGGTGATGAAGGTGCCGCCGCGGGCCAGACCGCGCAGCGCGGGCTCGGCGTAGGAGCCGCCGACGGGGTCGAGGACCACGCGGGCGGCGTCGCCGGTGAGCTCGCGGATGCGCGTTTTGAGGTCTTCGCGGTCGTAGTCGACGGTCGCCTCGGCCCCGCGCCGCCGGCACAGCTCGAGCTTCTCCGGGCTGGACGCCGCGGCCAGCACCCGCGCCTTCATCGCCACCGCCAGATCGACGGCGGCCAGCCCGACGCCGCCGGCAGCGCCCAGGACCACCACCCAATCGCCTTGCGCGACTTGGGCGATCGACCGCAGTGAGTGGTACGCCGTACGGTACGTGACGCCAAACGCCGCGGCGGACGCAAAGTCGGCGCCGTCCGGGATGGGCGCCACCGATGCCGCGTCGAGCAGCGCCCGCTCCGCGAACGCCCCGGTCGGCGTGGTGGCGAAGACCCGCTGGCCCGCATGAAACGGCGCGCCAGCTCCGACGGATAGCACTTCACCGGCCAGCTCGCTGCCCGGGACGAACGGCACCGGGATCTTGACCTGGTACCTGCCGGCGATCAACAGCACATCGGGGAAGTTGACCGCAGCGGCGTGCACGCGAACCACCACCTGGCCCGGCCCGGGCAGCGGGTCGGGGAGGTCGTCGATCACCAACTCCTCGGGTATGCCATGGGAGCGGCAGACTACGGCCCGCATCAGCCGACGCCCAGGCCGCGCAGGCAGAACCCCACCAGGTGCGCGATGTCGTCGGGTTCGGGCCGGTCGGCCGAACCGACATATCGCCGCATGGCCGCCGCGGTGCAGCAGAACACCGCCTCGACGTCGCGTTCGACATCGGTGCTGCCAAGCGCCGCAACGGGTTCGGTCAGAAGATCCCGGAGCGGTCGCAGCATCTCCTGGTCGGCCATTCGCCAGTTGGTGGCCGCCGACATCTGCCCGGCCGCCGCGCGGCTCATGCTGATCAGGTGCGGGTCGGCGACCTGAGCCAGCGTGCCCTCGACCCAGCGCGCGACCTTGTCCCGGGGGCGGGATTCCTTGGCCATCTGGTGCTGCAGGTAGGACACCACGATCGCGACGCCGCGTTCCATGACCGCGAGGATGAGATCGTCCTTGCCAGCGAAATACCGGTAGAACGCCTTGTTCGACGAGCCGGCCTCGGCGACGATGTCGCTGACCCGGGGCGCCTCGGGCGCGGCCCGTTCCATCACCCGCACCGCGGCGGCCAGGATGCGTTCGACCTCCTCGGTTGCCCCGCGCTGACGGTCGTCGAGGGCCCGCTCGACCGCCGCGGCGACTCGGCTATTGGTCTTGCTAGTTGTCAACGAGCTCACCGTATTTGGCGCGGGCCGCCGCGCGCCGGACGTCCAGCATCTCGCTGGGCCAGTCCCCGCCCTCGGCCTCGTAGCCCTTGAGGAGCATCCGCGCCAGGTTCACCTTGTGCGCCTCGGTCGGCCCGTCGGCCAGGCCGAGCGCGATGCCGCCGAGCAACACGTTGACCAGTGGCAGTTGGTCGGTGAGCCCCAGGGCGCCGTGAACCTGAATCGCGCGCAGCGCAATCGATTTCAGCACCTGTGAGGCCAGGACCTTGCAGGCCGCGATCTCGGAGCGGGCGGCACGCTCGTCGCCGTTGTCGATCAGCCAGGCGGCGTGCAGGACGGTCAGCCGGAACGGCAACAGCTCGGTATAAGAGTCCGCGACGAACTCCTGCACCAACTGCTTGTCGGCCAGCGAACTGCCCTGGGTGAAGCGGCTTTTCGCCCGCCGGGACATCATCTCGACCGCGCGCTGGGCCATCCCGATCGAGCGCATCGCGTGATGCAACCGCCCGCCGGCGAGGCGGGTCTGCAATATCAGGAAGCCCTGGCCCGGCTCGCCGAGCAAAGCCTCGGAAGGCAACCGCACCCCCTCGTAGCGCACCAGGGAGTGCCCGGGTTCGTGTGGGTCCGCGCCGACGAGGTGGTGGGTGGCTTCCACGGTCAGCCCCGGGGTCCCGGCCGGGACGAGGAATGTCGACGCGCCCTGGTGAACGGGCACGTCGGGGTCGGTGATCGCCACCACGATGAAGAAGGAGGCAACGGACGCGTTGGAGGAGAAGTACTTTCGGCCCGTGATGACCCAGTCGGCACCGTCCCGTTCAGCCCGAGTGGTGAAGACCCGGGGATCGGCGCCACCTTGCGGCTCGGTCATCGAGAAGCACGAGAATATCTCCCCGGACAGCAGCCCGGCCAGGTAGCGGTCCTTCTGATCCTGGGTTCCGAAGCGCGCGATGATCTCGGCGTTGCCCGTGTCGGGCGCCTGTGTTCCGAACACGATCGGCGCCCACGGGCTGCGGCCCAAGATCTCATTGATCAACGTGAGCTTGACCGCGCCGAAGCCCTGGCCGCCCAGATCCGGGCCCAAATGCGGTGCCCACAAGCCGTTTTCGCGCACCTGCTGCTTGAGTGGATCCACAATGCGGCGCCGCTCCTCGTTGAGCGGCAGGAACTCGCAACCGGGGAACAGCACCTCGAGCGGCTCCACCTCCTCGCGCACGAATTCCCGGATCCAGTCCAGCTTCTTCTCGAACTCCGGTTCGGTGGAGAAGTCCCACGGCATCTCGAATACTCCTACTCGTTCATTGGTGGCGACCAGCTGCGTCAGGGGATCCCGCCGTCGGCGCGCAGGATCGAGCCGGTGGTGAAACTGGACGCGTCGGAAGCCAGAAAAAGTGCGGCGCCGACGATTTCGCGTGGGTCACCTGCGCGCTGCAACGCCAGATGGCCGAACGGCTTGCCCTCGGCACGGTCGAGATTCCACGCCTTGCTGACGTCGGTGAGAAACGGTCCCGCCATCAACGTGTTCACCCGCACCGCCGGGCCGAACGCCTTCGCCAACGCTTCGGTCATGGAATTGAGCCCGGCTTTGGCCGCGGCATACGGGATGATGTCGGGGGCCGGCCGCAGCGATCCGGCGGTACTGACGTTGATGATGGAACCGCGCCCGGCGGCCACCATTCGCTCGCCGACCAAGGCGGATAATCGGAACGGCCCCTTGAGGTTCAGGTTGAGCACCGCGTCGAACAGCTTCTCGGTGACATCGGTCAGCTTGTCGTACAGCGGTGACATGCCCGCGTTGTTGATCAATGCGTCGATCTTGCCGAACCGCTCATAGGCCGCATCGACCAGGCCGTCGAGCTGTTCCCAGCGCCCCACGTGCACCTGATAGGGCATGGCGGAGCGCCCGGTCTCGGCCTCGATCTGTTCGGCGGTGGCCACGCAGTTGTCGATGTTGCGGCTGGCGATCACCACGTCGGCACCGCAGCGCGCGACGCCGAACGCCATCTCGCGCCCAAGGCCGCGGCTGCCGCCGGTGATCAGCACCACCCGGTCGCTGAGGTCGAAAAGCCTGTCGGCATAGCCCATTTCAGCGCGCCCTGGCCAGCTCGGCCGCGGTGGCGATCAGCCGCGGGATCATCGCCCCGAAGGCGTCTTGGATCTTGGGGTCCACCCCTCCTTTTCCGGCCCCCATACGCACCCCCGTTGCGTAGGTCTTTTCCAGCACGATGCCCAGTTTCCAGTTGGCCAGGACCAGGTAGTAGTCGATGTTCTCGGTGGAAAGCCCGCTGACTTCCTCGTAGTGCCGGAGCAACTCGCTGCGCGTCGGCATGCCTCGCATGTCCAGATAGAAGCCGTCGGTGCTCGGCTCCTCGCCGTCGTAGCCCAGCAGCGCCCACGCCAAATCCAGCAGCGGGTCGCCGACCGTCGTCATTTCCCAGTCCACGATCGCGGCCAGCCGCGCCGGCGCGCCGTGCGCGAACATCACGTTGGCGAACTGGTAGTCGCCGTGCATGATGCCGGGCTGGTAGCTCGTGGGTCGGTTGCTGCGCAGCCAGTCGGCGGCCTCGTCCAGTCCGGGCAGCTCGCGCACCTTGTAGGCGTCGAGGAACGTCAGCCACCGATCGACCTGGCGTTCGTGGAATCCGTCCGGGCGGCCGAACCCTTCGAGCCCCTGCGCGCGCCAATCCACCCGGCCCAGCTTCGCCGCGCCCTCGACGAGTTGGAAGGCCAGGTCGCGACGGGCGCTCAGGTCGGTGTCGAACGGCGCCTGCCACCCGCCGTCCATCGGGCTCCACCCGTTGATCGCCTGCATCACGTAGAACGGCATGCCCAGCACGGCGCCGGTGTCGTCGGCGGCGATCAGGGCCGCGTGCGGGACGTCGGTCCCCGACAGCGCGCGGACCAACCGGATCTCCCGCAGCAAGCCGTCGATGCGGGCCGCGTCGGCGCGAGCGCCGGGCATCCGCAGCACCATCCGCTGCCCGCCCCGCTCGATCAGATAGAGGGTGTTCTGCGAACCGCCCTTCAGGAGTTCCAGCACCGGTTGCTCGCCGCCGCCCGGTGCGTCGTTCGCGTCCAGCCAGCGGGCAAGAACGCCCGCGTCCAATCCCGTTTCGCTGACACTAGTCATCGGCTGCACACCCCGCTCTCCGCGCAGAGAATAGCATTCTCTGCGGCTCTGGGAAGTGCCGCCGCGTCATTGCCCGGGCTTGTGTGCGCTGAGCAGGAAGCCGGGAGCCAAGAAGTGGCCCTCGTCGTCGTGCTGGACGTCCGGCACCGAACCGCCCACAGCCCCGAGAGCGCCGGCGTTGCCATAGAGCTTCGCGGGGCGGACGTCCTCGACTTCCCATTGCTCCGCGACGGCGTCGCGCAACTCGGCTTCGGTGAGCCCGCGCGGGCCGGGCCGGTCGCCCTGGTGGCCCAGAGCCCCGGCGGCGAAGGCCAGGATGTACAACGCCGCGCCCGGCGCGGCGGCCCGAAGGATCGACTGCAGGTAGTCCTGCCGCTGCTCGGGCCGCAGCACGTGGAATAGTCCGCTGTCCAGGATCGTCGAGAAGCGCCCGTCATAGCCCCGGAACGCGGTGACGTCGGCCTGCGCGAAGGTCGCCGTCGTCAGCCCTCGTTCGGCGGCGGCCGTCGTCGCGGCGGCGACCGCAGTCGCGCTGGCGTCCAGGCCGACGACCGTGTAGCCGAGCGCCGCGAGCGCAAGCGATAGCTCGGCGTGGCCGCAGCCGGCGTCCAGGACATCGCTGCAGACCTTCCCCTGATCGATCAACGCCGCCAGCTCGGGCTGGGGCCGGCCGATGCTCCAGGGAGGCGGTGTGTCCTGCCGGTAGGCGGCGTCCCAATCCATGCCCGGCTGGGTCATCTCTCCTCCTCGTGGGTCGCGATGAGAAACTGGCGCTGCCCACAATCCGACGACGGGAACAAACATGCAAGTGCTGTTGGTCCGGCACGCGTTACCGCTGCGCAGCGAGCACGGCGAGGGCTCCGACCCGGACTTGTCGGAGGAGGGGTTGGCACAGGTGAGACGCCTGCCCGAGGCGCTCGCCAGGTTCCCGATATCGCGGGTGGTGAGCAGCCCGCAGCGGCGCGCCATCCAGACCGCCGAACCCGTCGCGGCGGCCCGCGAGCTGAGTGTCGAGATCGACCATCGGTTCGCGGAATACGACCGCGATCTTCCCGTCTACATCCCCGTCGAGCAGATCAAGGCGGAAAGACCGCAGGAGTGGGCGCGCTTGGCCCAGGGGCATCTGCCGAGCGCGGTCGACGCGGGCGCGTTTCGGGCGCGCGTCCGCGCGGCGGTCGACGACCTGGTCGCCGCCGCCGATCCGGAGGACACGGTCGCGGTGTTCAGCCACGGCGGCGTGATCAACGTGCTGCTGCACGAGATCCTGGGCACGGCCCGGTTGCTGTCCTTTCCCGTCGACTACGCGTCGGTGACCCGGCTGTTGTTCTCGCGGTCCGGCGAGGCGACGGTGGCCGGGGTCAACGCGGTCGAGCACGTGTGGGACCTGTTGCCCCGAAACCAGCGGTGATGAACTTGCCCCAACTTCGCGGTGGTAAACAAGTTCGAGTGGACCGACTCGAAGGGCTCGACCTGGCCTCGCTGGACCGGTATCTGCGCTCGCTCGGGATCGGCCGCGACGGCGAGTTGCGGGGCGAGTTCATCTCCGGTGGCCGCTCGAACCTGACGTTCCGGGTGTACGACGACGCGACCAGCTGGCTGGTGCGGCGCCCCCCGCTGCACGGGCTGACGCCGTCGGCACACGATATGGCCCGCGAATACAGGGTGGTCGCCGCGCTGCAGGACACGCCCGTTCCCGTGGCGCGCACGATCGCGCTGTGCGAGGACGACTCGGTGCTGGGCGCGCCGTTCCAGATCGTCGAATTCGTCGCCGGGCAGGTGGTGCGCCGGCGCGCGCAACTCGAAGCGTTCAGCCACACCGTCATCGACGCATGCGTCGACTCCTTGATCCGGGTGCTCGTCGATCTGCACAGCGTCGACCCGAACGCCGTGGGGCTGGCCGACTTTGGCAAGCCCAGCGGTTACCTGGAGCGGCAGGTGCGGCGGTGGGGTTCGCAATGGGAACTGGTGCGGCTGCCCGACGACCACCGCGACACCGACGTCGAGCGATTGCATTCGGGCCTGCGGCAATCAATTCCGCAGCAGAGCCGGACCTCGATCGTGCATGGCGACTACCGGATCGACAACACCATCCTGGACGCCGACGATCCGACGCGGGTTCGCGCCGTCGTGGACTGGGAGCTCTCGACCTTGGGAGACCCACTCAGCGACGCGGCCCTGATGTGCGTCTACCGCGACCCCGCCCTGGACCTGATCGTCAACGCGCAAGCCGCCTGGACGTCGCCGCTGTTGCCGACGGCCGACGAGCTGGCGGACCGCTACTCGCTGGCCGCGGGGTTGCCGCTGGCGCATTGGGAGTTCTACATGGCGCTGGCCTACTTCAAGCTCGCCATCATCGCCGCCGGCATCGACTTCCGCCGGCGGATGTCGGACCTGGCCGGCGGAACAGAGTCCGAGCACACGCCCGAGGTCGTCGCGCCGTTGATTTCCCGCGGACTGGCGGAGCTGGCGAAGCTAACGCCCTAGACCGGGCGGGAAGCCGCCGCGTGATGCTTCTTCGCGACGCGGCGCAGCTGGAGGATCCGTGCGGTCCCGGCCGCCACCGTGATCAGGCCGCCCCCCACGGCGGCCAGCAGAAAGGCGACGCCCAGCGGCAGGCTCCAATGCCAGCTCAAGAACGTAAACCGCGCCGAATCCGTGTTCTGAGCGATGAAGATCAGCATCAGGATCAGGATGAGAAAGCCAACGATCAGGGACGTCCACAGGGCGCCGGCCCGGGTGAATCCGACGGCCGGGTCCTTGGCTGTCGCGCCGGTGCCGGGGGCCGGAGGTGGCGGGGGTGGCGGCGGAGCCGAGGCAGGTGGTTTGTGGCTCATAACGTCATCTTTGTCCCATCCTGGGCAGATTGAAACAAATCCACGCAAAACGCCACCCGCGACCTGCCCCCGGGGACGGCCGCGCCGCGGCGGTTCTGCCGTTAGTGTCGGCGTCATGAGGATGCTGCCGCGCGCGCGCCGCGCGACCGGGCGCGCGGCAGTGTGGCTGGCGACGGTATGCCTGATAGCGGCCTGCAGCAATTCCGACCCGCTGGGGACGGAGGCCCGTAGCCCGAAATCCATCGTGGTCGGGTCGGGCGACTTCCCGGAATCGGAGATCGTCGCCGAAATCTACGCAGAAGCGCTGCAGGCCAACGGCTTTGAGATCGGGCGGCGGATGGGCATCGGCAGCCGGGAGACTTATATCCCTGCGCTGAAAGATCATTCCGTCGACCTGGTCCCCGAGTACATCGGAAACCTGCTGTTGTATTTTGCGCCCAACTCCACCGCCACTATGCTCGGCGACGTCGAGCTGGAGCTCTACAAGCAACTTCCCGGCGACCTGTCGATTCTCACGCCGTCGCCGGCTTCCGACACCGACACGGTCACCGTCACCGCCGGCACCGCCGGCAACTGGAACCTGAAGACAATCGGCGATCTGGCCGCCCACTCGCCCGACGTGCGGTTCGGGGCACCCTCGGCGTTCGAGAACCGGCCGTCCGGCCTACCGGGCCTGCGGCAGAAGTACGGCCTGGCCATCAGTCCGGGGAACTTCGTCGCCATCAACGACGGCGGCGGCGCGGTGACCGTGCGCGCGCTACTGGAGGGAAGGGTGACGGCCGCCAACATCTTCAGCACCTCACCGGCCATCCTGCAAGAACATCTGGTCCCGCTCGAGGATCCCGAGCATAACTTCTTGGCCGGCAACATTGTGCCGCTGGTGAACTCGCAGAAGAAGTCGGACCTGCTCAAAAGCGTGCTGGATGCGGTGTCGGCGAAGCTCACCACCACCGGCATGGCCGGGCTCAACGCCGCGGTGTCGGGAAACTCCGGCATCGATCCGGACCAGGCGGCACGAAACTGGGTGCAGTACAACGGCTTCAGCCATCCGATCGGGCAACGACGTTGATCGTCTTCGATGACGTCAGCAAGGTATTCGCCGACGGGACCGTCGCCGTCGACCGGCTGAGCCTGGTGGCTCCCGATGGCGAATTGACCGTCTTCGTCGGGTCCTCGGGCAGCGGCAAGACCACGGCGCTGCGGATGATCAACCGGATGATCGAGCCGACCTCCGGCACCATCACCGTCGACGGGGCGGACGTCAGAGACGTCAACCCGGTGCGGCTGCGCCTGGGGATCGGCTACGTCATCCAACACGCCGGGCTGATGCCTCATCAGCGCGTGATCGACAACGTCGCAACCGTTCCGGTGCTGAAGGGGCAGTCGCGCCGGGCCGCCCGCCAAGCCGCTTACGAACTGCTCGAACGCGTCGGCCTCGACCCCAAGATCGCCACCCGCTACCCCGCCCAGCTGTCCGGCGGTGAACAACAACGCGTCGGTGTGGCACGCGCGCTTGCCGCGGACCCGCCCATCCTGTTGATGGACGAGCCATTCTCCGCCGTCGACCCGGTGGTCCGGCAGGAGCTGCAGAACGAAATGTTGCGTTTGCAAAGCGAATTGCACAAGACCATCGTTTTCGTGACGCACGACATCGACGAGGCGCTCAGACTGGGCGACCGGATAGCGGTGTTCAAAGGTGGTGTGCTGCAGCAGTACGACGAACCCGCGCAGCTGCTTTCGCGTCCGGCCAACGAATTTGTGGCCAGGTTCATCGGTCTGGGCCGTGGCTACCGATGGCTGCAGCTCATGGACGCAGCCGGGCTGCCGCTGCACGACGTCGAGCGCGTCGCCGCCGACACCCTGCGGGACACCGGCCTTCCCGACGGCTGGGCGGTGGTGGTCGACGACGCGGGCGCCCCCGTGGGCTGGATCGATGCCGAGGGCCTGCGTAAGCACCGCGCCGGCGCGTCGTTGTCCGACAGCATGAGTGGCGTCGGCTCGCTGTTCCACCCGGACGGCAATCTCAGCCACGCGCTCGACGCGGCGCTGTCGTCGCCGTCGGGCGTGGGTGTCGCAGTGGACGACGGGGGCAAGCTCATCGGCGGCGTACTGGCCGCCGACGTGCTGGCCGTGGTGGAAGTCCGCCGCGGGAGTTGACGATGCACTACTTGTTCACCCACCTCGACGACGCCTGGGCCCTGACCGTGGTGCATCTGCGGCTGTCGTTGGTGCCGGTGCTGATCGGGTTGGCGATCGCGGTCCCGGTGGGTATCGCGGTGCAGCGTGCGCCGGTTGCCCGGCGGCTGACGACGGCAACCGCCGCCATCGTGTTCACCATCCCGTCGCTGGCGCTGTTCGTGGCCTTGCCGATGATCATCGGAACCCGGATCCTCGACGAGGCCAATGTCATGGTCGCGCTGACCGCCTACACGTGTGCGCTGCTGGTACGGGCGGTGCTCGAGGCGCTTGACGCGGTGCCCGCCCAGGTGCGCGACGCCGCCACCGCGGTTGGGTATCCGGCGATCAAACGAATGCTGAAAGTCGAGCTGCCGCTGTCGATCCCGGTGTTGGTCGCCGGGTTGCGCGTGGTCGTGGTGACCAATATCGCGATGGTCTCGGTCGGCTCGGTGATCGGCATCGGCGGCCTGGGCACCTGGTTCACCGAGGGCTACCAGACCGACAAGAGCGATCAGATCGTCGCCGGCATCATCGCGCTGTTCGTGCTGGCGACGATCGTCGACGCGCTCATCGTCGTGGCCGGCCGGCTGGCCACGCCCTGGGAGCGCGCCGGGCGCACGCCCCGTCGCCGGTCGGTGGTGGCCCCCACCATGGGCGTGGTGGGCGGCGCGCGATGAACTTCGTCCAACAGGCGCTGTCCTACCTGCTGACCGCCGACAACTGGACCGGTCCGGTCGGGCTGGCGGCGCGCATTGTGGAGCACCTGGAATACACGGCCATCGCGGTGGCTGCGTCCGCGGTGATCGCGGTCCCGATCGGGTTGATCATCGGGCACACCGGTCGCGGCACGCTCCTGGTGGTGGGCGCGGTCAACGGCCTGCGGGCGCTGCCGACGCTGGGCGTGCTGCTGCTGGGGGTGCTGGTGTTCGGGCTGGGCATCGGGCCGCCGCTCGTCGCCCTGATGTTGCTCGGCGTGCCGTCGCTGCTGGCCGGCACCTATGCGGGCATCGCCAATGTCGAGCCGACGGTCGTCGACGCCGCCCGCGCCATGGGCATGACGGAAGCCCAGGTGTTGCTGCGCGTGGAGATACCCATCGGGCTGCCGCTGATCCTGGGCGGGCTGCGCAGCGCGACCCTGCAAGTGGTCGCTACCGCAACGGTGGCCGCCTATGCCAGCCTCGGCGGGCTGGGCCGATACCTCATCGACGGGATCAAGGAGCGCCAATTTCAGCTCGCGCTCGTGGGTGCGCTGATGGTGGCCGCGTTGGCGCTGATCCTCGACGGCCTGCTGGCGTTGGCGGTGTGGGCCGCGGCACCCGGCACCGGTCGGTTACGTGGCCGGGTTGTGGGCGCCCGCGGGGTGGCGCAGCCACGTGACGCCGACCGCACTTGGGGCCAAACCCGCCGCCGTCGGTGGGGACGTCATACGGTAGGAGGGTGAACGCAGCCCCCTCTGATCCAGCCCGGCGCGTGTGGCAGGCGATGTTGACCTGGCGCGCACAGGACGTTTCCCGCATGGAATCGGTGCGAATCCAGGTGTCCGGCAAGCGGATCCGGGCTAATGGGCGCATCGTGGCCGCGGCCACCGCGACCAACCCGGCGTTCGGCGCCTACTACGACCTGCAGACCGACGAGACCGGCGCTACCAAGCGCTTCGGATTGACCGTCACGTTGGCCGAGCGCGAACGTCAGCTCGCCATCGCCCGGGACGAGGAAAACATGTGGTTGGTGACCGACCACCAAGGCGAGCGGCGCGCCGGGTACAACGGTGCCCTCGACGTCGACGTGGTTTTCAGCCCGTTCTTCAACGCGCTGCCGATCCGGCGCCTCGGGCTGCATGAGCGCGCGGAATCGGTCACATTGCCGATGGTCTACGTGAACGTGCCCGACATGTCGGTCACCGCGGCGACGGTGAGCTACACCAGCGAGGGGCGTCTCGACGGGATCAAGTTGCGCTCCCCGGTCGCCGACACCGTGGTGAGCGTCGATGACGAGGGATTCATTCTGGACTATCCCGGCTTGGCAGAGCGGATCTGATCACGCCGCCCGCCCGGCCGGCGGCGGCCAATTCTTCGCGCCAGTTCTCCTCGCCGATGACGATGGTGAAGATGTCCGAGCGCGGGAAGCTGTCGTAACGCGTCCGTGCTGCGTGGCCCGCGTCGATGAGGTCGGCCACTGAGTTATGGCAGGCCAGCGACTCGCGGGCGCGACCGAGTAACTCGATGACCCGGTCGACCCTCGGCAACAGCTGCGCGGAATTGCCCTCGCACATCGCCCGCACCAAGTCCGGGGCGGTGCCCGCTACCCGGGTGCCGTCGCGGAACGAGCCGGCCGCCAGCGCGAAGGCCAGCGGGACCTCCCCGGCGGTGACGGCAAGCGCCTCGGCGAGCAGGTGCGGGAGGTGGGAGATGGCGGCCGCCGCGGCGTCGTGCTCGTCCGATTTGGCCGGCACCACCAGCGCGCCGCAGTCCAGCGCGAGCCGCATCACCATCGACCACACCCGCGGGTCCACATGCTCGTCCACACTGACCACCCACGGGGCCCTGGTGAACAACCCGGCATAGCCGGCGGCCCACCCCGAATCCGCGATCCCCGTCATCGGATGACCGCCGACGAAGCGCTCCAGCAGGCCGGCCGCGGCAACCGCGTCGACCACCGCGCACTTGACGCTGGTGACGTCGGTCAGCGGGCAGTCGGGGGCCAGTTCCCTGATGTGGGCGAGCATGCCCGCCAACGCCGGCATCGGCACGGCCAGGACGATCAACGCGCCGGTGTCGGCGGCACGGGTCAGCGTGTGGGTGAGATCGGTGCTGGCGTCGAAGCCGTCGGCGACCGCCGCGTGCGCGCCCTCCACCGACCGGTTGTAGCCGAACACGTCCCGGCCGGCCGCCCTGGTGGCCCGCATGATCGACCCGCCGATGAGGCCCAGCCCGAGCACGCAAACGGGTGTTTCAGACTGAGGGTGAGCCACAGTCCAAGGTTGGCACAGTCTGGGGGCCGGCGGTGCTCTCGGGTGCCGTCGATCATGTGCGTTCGTCTGCGCTGCGTCTGGTCACAGGGCCTGGTCAGCGACTAGCGTAGGCGCCCATGGGAGCACAGCGGGCCTCGGCGCAAGGCCCGTCCGCGGACACGCCGGACGGCTTCGGTGTTGCGGTCGTGCGCGAAGAGGGCAAGTGGCGCTGTTATGCGATGGCCCCCAAGGCGCTGACGAGCCTCAAGGCGGCCGAGACCGAGCTGCGTGAGCTGCGCAGCTCCGGCGCGGTCTTCGGGCTCCTCGACGTCGACGACGAGTTCTTCGTCATCGTGCGCCCCGGACCGTCGGGGACCCGGCTGCTGCTCTCGGACGCCACCGCCGCGCTGGACTACGACATCGCCGCCGAGGCGCTGGACAACCTCGACGCCGACATCGATCCCGAGGACCTCGAGGACGCGGACCCCTTCGAGGAGGGCGACCTGGGGCTGCTGTCCGATGTCGGACTGCCGGAGGCGGTGCTGGGGGTCATCCTCGACGAGAGCGACCTGTACGCCGACGAGCAATTGGGCCGCATCGCCCGCGAGATGGGCTTCGCCGACGAGCTGTCGGCGGTGATCGACCGCCTCGGTCGGTGATCACCGATCACCGACGAAGATCTGATCCGCGCCGCGCTGTCGGTCGCCGCGACGGCGGGGCCCCGCGACGTGCCGATCGGCGCAGTGATCGTCGACGCCGACGGGACCGAGCTGGCCCGCGCGGTGAATGCCCGTGAGGCGCTTGGGGATCCGACCGCGCACGCCGAGATCCTGGCGATGCGGGCCGCGGCGCAGGTGCTCGGCGACGGGTGGCGGCTAGAGGGCACCACACTCGCGGTGACCGTCGAACCGTGCACCATGTGCGCGGGCGCGCTGGTGCTGGCCCGCATCGCGCGGTTGGTGTTCGGGGCGTGGGAGCCCAAGACGGGAGCGGTCGGATCGCTGTGGGACGTGGTCCGCGACCGTCGGCTCAATCACCGCCCGGAGGTGCGCGGCGGTGTGCTCGCGGAGAAGTGCGCCGCGCCGCTGGAGGCCTTCTTCGCCCGCCAGCGATTGGGGTGACGGAGGAGTGGTTCGGTAAGCT
>NZ_DATJPU010000162.1:0-20041 GCF_035506235.1 Mycobacterium sp. | reverse complement strand
GCGACATCTTCCGTCGCGTGTTCATCTGGAGCCTGGTATTCCTGGCATTCATCTGTGACCTATCAGGACTGCAGGCCTCGGTGCTGTCGTGGATGGTGCCGTGATTCCTGCCGCCGGCGCAGTCCGACGATCTCAGCCCCTCTTGACGATGTTGTCGGTTCCCCCGACCGAGATCTGTGGCGCTCCGCCGTGATAGCTCACAGCGCGGCCGCAACGCGATGATCGCGTCCCCCGATCGCCGTGCGACCGGTCTGGCGGATCCCATCTCGTCGGGGCATGAGAGCCGAAATTTCGGGACGATTCGGGCGCGCCAGCCAACAAGAATTCAAAAAGATTGCCACAGGCTTCGCACACGCCATTAGGCTGCTGTTCGTGGGCAAAGGTGTGTTAGCCATCGGCAGGAGCCGCTGGTTGGCATTGGCGGCCTCCCTCGTGGTCTCGGCCGCGATCATTTACGCGCAGGGCGCCAAGCCCCTGCATGCCGAAAACGCCAAACCCCCCTGCTGCGTTGACAACCCGGCAGCCGGCCCGGCCGCGCCGGCGTCCGCCCCGGCCGGCCCGCCGTCCATGGTGGCCGGCGCGCCGCCGGCGGCCGCGGGCCCGGCGCCGCAGATTGCCACTCCCGCGGAGGTCGAAAAGCTGGCGGCAGGCGCTCCCGCCGCTGCCCAGCAATTCCTGTTCCCGTTGTCTCCCGGCGTCGCGTCGGAGCAGCGGTTGCAGGTAAAGACCATCTGGGCGGCGCGCGCGATCAGCGTGCTGTTTCCGGAGATCACCACGATCTACGGGTACCGGGAGGATCCCTTGCCGTGGCACCCGAACGGCTTGGCGATCGACGTGATGATCCCGAATCATGCCTCCCCCGAGGGCATTCAGCTGGGCAACGAGATCGCCGGGTACGCGCTGGCGAATGCGAAACGGTGGGGAATCAACCACGTGATCTGGCGGCAGAAGATTTACCCGGGCGTCGGCTCGCCGAGCTGGACCGCGGACTACGGCAACGAAACCCTCAACCACTATGACCACGTCCACATCGCGACCAACGGCGGCGGATACCCGACGGGGCACGAAACGTATTACATCGGATCGATGACCCCGGCGCCGCCACAGTGATCGATTGACGGCTCAGGCCCCAATCCGGTTCGGCCTCAAGGATTCTGCAAGGCCGGTCCGGCTAACCGCCGAGCGGGCCCAGCAGCCCACCGGTGAGCACCGGAGCCACGGTCAATTGCCCACCGCCGAGGCTCGAGGGCAGCGTCACCACGCCACCGGTGAGAATCGAGGGGATGCCGACGTCCCCGCCACCGACCACCGGCGGCAGCGTCACCACGCCACCGGTGAGGATCGAGGGGATGCCGACGTCCCCGCCACCGGCGATGGGCGGCAGCGTCAGCACACCACCGGTGAGGAGCGAGGGCACGCTCAGCTGCCCACCACCCAGGACCGGAGGCAGCGTCACCGCGCCGCCGTTGACAACCGAATCCACGACACTGGTGATCGGCGGCACGGTAAAGGTGCCACCGCCGAGGCTCGAGGGCAGACTCAACAGGCCACCGGTGAGGATCGAGGGCAGGCTCAGGACCCCACCGCCGAGGGACGCGGGCAGGTCCAACGCACCGCCGGTGAGGATCGACGGCACGTTCAGGTCCCCACCGCCCAGGAAGGAGGGCAGGGCCACCACGCCGCCGTTGATGATCGGGCTCATGGCGCTGAGGACGGAGGGCCCGACGCCGGAGAGAGGGGGCACGGTCAATTGCGCGCCGCCCAAAACCGGTGGCAGATTCAGCACACCGCCGGCGACGAGTGATGGCACGTTCAGCACACCACCGCCCAGAATCGGCGGCAGGGTCACCACACCACCATCCAGGGACAGGCTCGCGCTGCCGCCCAGGATCGAGGACAGGCCGAGGTCGGCGGCGGCGGCTTGGGTGGCGCCGGCCGCACCGCTGAGGGACTGGCCAAGCAACCCTTGGACTGGCGCGTTTATCGCGCCCATCGCGGCCGCCGCCGCGTTGCCCGCCTCGGTGCTGAGGTAGGCGTCCGCGCCCGCCTTGATCAAGCCGACAAACTCGCCGTGAAACGCGTTCGCTTGGGCGTTGAGGGTTTGGAAATCCTGGCCGAAATCGTTGAACATCGCTGCGACCAAGGCCGATACCTCGTCCTGGGCCGCCGCGGCCACCGCAGTCGTCGGCGCCGCGGCTGATGCGGCGGACCCGGCCAACAACGAGCGAATACCTGCCAAATCTTGGGCCGCCGCCCCGACCTCGTCCGGAGCGGTCACCAGATATGACACATGCGCCTCCTGCCAATCGGATGCGATGGCCGCCCGACGACCTAAGAGACATGAGCCTAATAGGGAAGTTCCGGAATAGCCACGAAAATTCGGCTTTTCAGCAATGGCCTTCCCAAGTGGAATACGTCTTGTTGGTCATTGACTGTTTAGCGCCAATTCAGGAACTCTTACGCGCCGTCATTGGGCGGTCCAACCCCCGTCTATCGAATAACTTGCGCCGGTGATGGTCGCCGCCGCGTCACCGGCCAGGAAGACTGCGAGGGCGCCGATGTCTTCCGGGCTGGTGTAGCGGGCCATCGGCTGCTTTTCGGCGACGAAGTCTTGCTTGGCCTCGTCAAAGGGCTTTCCGGTCGCGTTGGCACGCGCTTCGACCTGCTGGGCGACCAGAGGAGTCATCACCCACCCCGGGCAGATCGCGTTGCATGTGATGCCGTGGTCGGCGGTTTCGATTGCCACCACCTTGGTCAGTCCGACAATGCCGTGCTTGGCCGCGACATACGCCGCCTTCCCGGCACTGGCGACGAGGCCGTGCGCCGAGGCGATATTGATTATTCGGCCCCAGCCCCGGCGTTTCATCCCCGGTAGTGCACAGCGACAAGTGTGGAAAGCGGCCGACAAATTCGTGGCGATCACGGCGTCCCACTTCTCGACCGGGAAGTGCTCCACGTCCGCCACGAACTGGATGCCCGCGTTGTTGACGAGGACATCGATTGCTCCGAAGGTGTTTTCGGCGCCGCTGATCATGTCGGCGATCTCACCCGGCTTGGTCACGTCGGCGCCCGAATAGACCGCCGCAACCCCGAACGTCTCCTCGATGCTGCGCCGCTGTTGCTCCACGGCCTCCGGGTCGCCGAAACCGTTGAGGGTCAGGTTCGCGCCCTCCGCGGCGAAGGCGCGCGCGATGCCCAGACCGATACCTGACGTCGAACCCGTTACGAGAACAGACTTTCCGCGGATCATCAGCTATCGAGGATTGTTGCCGGTGCGTCAGTGTTCCGCGGGCGGCGCGGGCTCGGTGCTGACCAGCTCGGTAAGACCGCTGATGTTGAGGATCGGCATCAGCAGCGGGTGGGCGACGAGACGGATCTCGTCGGCGCGGGCAAACAGGGCGTTGATGGCGGCGCTGTCCAGGTACTCCACGGCGCTGAGGTCGACGGTGAGCGTTTCGCCGTTGCCGCCGGCTTCGGTGCTGGCGGTGGTGAGGGCCTGGTTGAAGGCGTCGATGTTGCTCAGGTCGATCTCCCCCGCGGCGATCAGTACGAGATTCCCGTCGTCCCGGCGCGCGGTGTCGAGGGTGAGCGGCGTGGTCATCAGGTGATCCTCGCGGATAGGTGGACGGTGGTTCCGGCGGTGCCGGGTCTGATCGTGACGTCCTGCATGAGCCCTCGCATGAGCGCGATGCCCCGGCCGCGATTGGTGCCGGCGGCCGGCTGCGGAGGCTTCCACGAGCCGGTGTCGGTGACGGTCAACTGCACCTGGTCCACCAGTGCGGTCGCGCCCAGGACAATCGTGCCCTTCGGAGAGTGGCGGTGACCGTGCTCGATGGCGTTGGCGACGGCTTCTCCGGCTGCGACGAGCACGTCCACAGTCTGCTCCGGGTCCACCCGGGCCTGGGTCAGCCAGGTGCGCAAGGCGCTGCGCGCGGGGGCGAGCTGGCTGACGTCCGCGGGAAACTTCAGCTCCAGCGGGGCGGGATGGCGGTAGAGCAGAAGGACGACATCGTCCTGATATCCGCCGCTCGGTGCGAGACCCGACATGATCTGGTTGGCCAAGTCGTCGAGCGTGCAGGTGCGGCCGTCCTGAAGCAGGGCGGCGGCGCGGGCGATGCCGTGGTGCAGCGCGCTGCGGCGGCGTTCGACCAGGCCGTCGGTGTAGAGCAACAGGGTCGCTCGCGCCGGGATGGTCACACGGGCTTCCGGGCGGGGCCAGTGGGACCGCACTCCCAGGGCGATGGTGTGGCCGTCGTCGAGCATCCGCGTGGTGCCGTCGGCGTGGACCAGGATGGGCGGCGGGTGCCCCGCGCTCGAGTACACCAGCTCACCGGTTTCGCGGTTGAGCACCGCGCAGACGGCAGTGGTGCATTGGGCACCGGGCAGCCGCGCCGCAAAGCGGTCCATCCCCGCGAGGGCGGCAGCCGGGCTGGGGTTGTCGAACAGCAGCGCCCGGCAGGCGCTTCGCATCTGCCCCATCACGGTGGCGGCGGCGAGGCCATGGCCGACGCAGTCGCCGACAATCAACGCGATGCGCCCGTCCTCCAGGTCGACGATGTCGAACCAGTCGCCACCCACTTGCAAAGGCCGGCTGGCGGCCTCATAGCGCACCGCGAACCCGTGCGGTAAATCGGCGGGGCCGAGGATCGCGTGTTGCAGCGCCAGGGCGGTTTCGCGCTGCTGGTCAACCTGGTGCACCCGCTGCAGGCCCTGACCCAGGCGACCCGCCAGAACGGTGAGCAAGGTCTGGTCCTCGAGGGTGAACGGGCGTTGCTCGGCCAGATCCATCCAGACGACGAGCACGCCCTCGGGATGCTGCAACGCGATGCCGGCCGTCCCGGGCTTCGTCGCGTTGGGGGTGAGTAGGTCGCCGTCGCGCAATGAGCGGAGCATCGCTCGCGTGTCGGGAGGCAGGTCGGCCCACTGCGCGGGCTCGCCCACCGACACCACTTGCGGTGCGCTGTAAGCGGTTTCGGTGGAGGAACCGTGGGCGGGGAAGGTAACGGCCAGCACGCGGCGCGCCCGCCACAGCCGCCGCAGTTCCTCCGCTACGGCGTACAGTGCGTCGTCGACGGTGTCGGCTTGGGCGAGTTCCTGGTTGAGCGCGTGTTCCCGGCCAGCGGCCAGCGCCAATGCGATAGAGGCGTGTCGGGCGAAGTCACTGACCAGTTCCAGGTAATCGTTGCCGAATGGCGGCTGCTGCGGGTGGCGCGCGACCGCGATGACGCCGAGCACCCTGTCGTCCGCAACCAACGGCATGACGATCGCCGAGCGTTCACCGACATCGGTGAACCCCTCGATCGGATACTGGAAGGAATCGGTGATCAGCGGCAGACCTCGACGCGCAACCCCGCCCGTGGTGGAGCCCTGCATCGGTACCTGCCGCCCGATCACCTCCGAGGCGTAGCGGCCCGCCGTGGCGGCCACGACCAGAGTGTCGACTTCATCGGCGGGCAGATCCGGCTCCCTTGGAACCAGCAGGATCGCCTGCTCGGCATCGGCGAGCTCCAGCGCCCGGTTCACGATCAGCTGCAGCGGGCCCGTCTGTGGCGCCCCGGACAGCAGCGCAGTCGTGATCTCGCGGCTGGCCTTCGTCCATTTCGCCGATTCACGTTCTCGCTCGAACAGTCGTGCGTTGTCGATGGCGGCGGCGGCCGCCGTGGCCATTGCCCGCACGGCGCCCTCCTGGATGTCGGAGAACACTCGGCCGGGCCGGTCGTCGGCCAGGTAGAGGCTGCCGAAGTCAGCGGCCCGCACGGTGATCGGTATGCCGAGGAGCGCCCGTATCTGCGGGTCGTGTGGCTGCAGGCCGCCGGCCTGCGGGTCTGCGCTCAGGTCATCGACGCGGAGACCGGCACCGACCGGCAGGTCGCCGAGCCGCCGCGCCGTCTCGTTGTCGATTCCGGCGTAGACGAAAGAGACCAGGGCGCCGTCGGACGCGCGGATACCCAGCGCTGCGTATGGCGCACCTGTCAGTTCCATTGCTGCATCGACGATGCGATGCAGCGTCACATCCAGGTCCAGATCGGAACCGATCTCGACGATGACCCGGACCAGTTGTTCCATCTGGTCGCGTGCCGCCACCAGCTCGTCAAGCTGTGCATGCACGCGGCTCACCAGCCCACGCCGGCCCTGCCAGGTGAACGCGGATTCGTCCCGGTCGTCGTCCCCCATGCATACAAACTTAGTTGCTGAATCGGGGCCACCTTCCGTTTGGGGCCCTCGGGCGGCCGGCGAAGCGCTACTGGGTCAGGGGCGGGTTCCCCGGGTAAGCCGTGTGGTCGGTTTCGCCGGCGGCGGGCAGCGCCGTGCTGATCACCCGCTGCGGAACGAAATGGACGCGCCGCCCGGTCTGGCCGTCGTCGCCGGCGGCGCCCCGCTCGCTCCAGCGGACCGCGGCGGTCCCGGAGAGCTGAAGGGCGATGCCGGCGTGGAAGTCCAGGAACAGCAGGGCCGCGGTGGGATCTGCGGACAGGTTGCCCAGGCTGTTGAACATGTTGTTGCCGGGATAGTCCGGCCACCACAGCTGCCCGCGTGCGACGTGGACGAATCCGCGAGGGCCCCCGCGGTGCGAAGCGTCGTTGCCGGAGGTGGCATGGGTGGTGCCAAAAAAGAAGGTGTCGGCGACCTCAATGAGGCGAATATCCCCCTGGCGCAACGTATTTCCCGAATACAGCGGCACCCGACTGTCCTCAGATGTTTCACCCACCCGGATGCGGCGCTGCTGGATATATTGCGGGCAGTTGCCGTAGGCCTGGTCGACGTCGATGGTCAGCGCGCCCTGAGTGGAGGTGAGGCGACCGTTGATCCGGGCGCGCCGCCGGATCAGGAAGTTCATGGCGATGACGCCCACCGGCTGCCCGTCAGACAGGCCGTGCAGGGGATCCGCGCTCGGCAGCGACGTGCGGATCTCCAGTGTGGTGGGCGATGCGGCCCGCAGGAAACCGGGCGGCCCGAGCAGCGGTGATGTCCACAGCCGCCCGGCCGTATCGCGGGCCGCGATCGCCGCGAAAATCGCCTCGGAGAGGAATGCGGCCATCCCGGCGCGCAATTCGCCGCGGGCCATCATCGGCGTGAGCCGGGCGGCCTCCGCTTCGACACCGGCTTGTCGTTGGGTGGCCAGCTCGCCGCCGTGGAAGCCCTCAGCGGCGGGCTCGCTTCGAATCGCCATCTGCTCAACGGCCCTGGGGCACTTCGGCGAAACCCGGTTGTCCGGCGTCCACAACGGAATTGAACCGGTACCGGGTTTCGAGACGCTCGTTGATCTCGCGGATCGCGCTCTCGGGAAGCGCGGTGACATCGAAATTTTCGCGGATGCGCGCGGGCGTCACGGACGCCGTGAGAACTGCGCTGCGGCGCTGGATGCCCCAGGCCAGAAGCACTTGCGCGGGAGTCTTTCCAACTCTGGAAGCGATCGAGACGATGAGGGCGTCGTCGAGCAGTCGCGGTTCCAGCGCGTGCCCTAGCGAGGCGAAGGCCAGCAGGATGATTCCGTCTGTCTCGCACAATCCATGGATTTCCCATTGCGGGTGATACGGGTGCGACTCGACCTCCACGACTGCCGGCTTGATGCGGGCCGTATCGATGATCCTCCGGGCGCCTTCGACGTCGATATCTGACAGGCCAATCGCTCCCGTAAGTCCTTCGTCGACAAGGCCTTCCATCGCGGCCCAGGTCTGCTCCAGTGTGACTCCCTCGTCGTAGACGACGGCTCCGTGGATGTCGCGAGGGTCTTGGTCGTCGCCGGGCTTGAAAGCGAACGGTGTGTGGATCAGGTACAGATCGACGGCGTCCAGCCCAAGCCTGTTCAGGCTCGCCTGCAGCGCGGGCTTGACCCGTTCGGGTCGATGGTTGTTGTTCCACAGCTTGGTGGTGACAAACAACTCCTCGCGGCGCACGCTTCCGTCCGCGAACAACTCCTTGAGTGCCGCGCCGACCTCGGCTTCGTTGCGGTACCGCTCGGCAGCGTCGAGGTGGCGGAACCCCACCTCCACAGCGGCCCTGACCGCACCCCGCGTCTTGGTGTTGTCGGACAGTGACGTCCCGAACCCGAGCGCCGGAATCTCGCCGCTGCCGCTGTTCAAGGCAAATCTGTGCTGACTCAGATTCTGGTTTGTCGCCATGGCTGTCGTCCTTGCGAGTCGGGAACCGGTGGGCGTCTGGCTGGCACTACAGATGACCAGTCGTCTATCTAACAAGGGGCGCGGTGCGGCCATTCCCCGGCGCAGCGGATCAGTGCAGAAGCGCCGGGACGGTGACCGCTTCGAACCGGTCGTACGGGGTGCGACTGCGGGTCACTTTCCCGCGAAGGGCCGCGCCTTCCCACGCCTCGATCAGCTGGGCGGCGAGTTCCCCCGCATCGAGATCCCTACGGATGCCGCCCGGGCCGCGCTGACCGGAACGCACGCACGCCGTGAGGGCCGCGTCCCAGCGGTCGAGAATGCGGATGAGCTCGGTGCGCACCGGTTCGCTCGATCCGCCAAGCTCGAGCGACAGGTTGCCGACCAAGCAGCCGAGCAGAAAGTCGCCGGCCTCGTGTTCGTCGGCGAGCGCATGGAAGAAGCTTGTGATGCGGTCCTGCGCCGACCCGTCGGCGTCGAGGATCGGCAGGAGCCGCGTCTCGATATCGGCCCAGTGATGTTCGAGGATCTCCGCGGCGAAAGCCTCTTTGCTGTCGAAATACGCGTAGAACGACCCCTTCGGCACGCCGGCCGCGTCGGTGATGTCCTTGACGCCGCTGGCCGTGAAACCCCGCGCGTGCACGAGTTCGAGCCCCGCCGCAAGCAGGCGGCGGCGCACCTCTGGGTTCGGCGGGCGCGGCATAGCGCCAATAGTAGCCGACCGGTCGACTACTTATGGTGGCGATGCACCTGGGACGCCGTCACGATGCTTTGACGTACCTGCGGACCAACTCGTCCTCTCCGAACGTGCTCGTGCGCTGTAGGCCGTTGTCGTCGCGGCTGAAGAATGTCCACTGCCGCGGAGTCGTCTGCGGGCCACTGATCAGCTTCACGGTGAGACGCAATTTGCTGTCACGCAACGTGCCGATGATGTCACCTACCCGCACCTGCGACGGATGGATCTGGGGTGCGTCGCACCAATTCTGTATGACCATTTCATCCATCCTCAGGTTGTTTGTCCTAACCCTACTTGTGATTTGCGTTCCACGCTGGCGCGGGTAGTCCGACCTCGCGGGTCACCCGACTGCGCCCACTGGTCCTCAGGTGGCGTAGCGTCAACCGTGAGCCGCTTCGTTGTCAGCGGTGAGAGCGTGAAGGAACAGCCCGTGGATCGCACAGCGTCAACCGTAGTAATGCTCCCCAAACCGATTTGCTGAGTGATGACCTATCCGCGAGGAGGCCGACGCCGTGCCGATCCCGTCCGGCTCTCCGTGGCTCGCCAGCTTGGTAGCGCCATCGACGGTGCGTGGTGGCCGCGCGCAGACCGAATCACCAATGAATTACCCAACCTTGTTGCGGCCCTGACTCCCCTCCTCGGAGACATCGACGCCATCAACGTCAACTGGCCACCATTGCAACGACCGCCCGACTTCAACTGGGCGGGATGGGAACACAAACGCCAGCACGTGATGACGGTCAGCGGCGGTCAGGCACACGTCAACCTTCTGGTCGTCCCGTATGCCACCTACACCGCACTCGCCGTGATGGTGCTGCGCCGCGCCGCAGACCTTCCCGTCGACGCCTGCGACCAAGGCAAACCCGCTTTTCTGACCGCAGGCTTGATCGTGCAGGCCGCCCGGCAGCAACTCGCCGCAGGCTGTCACTGAGAAGGCTTAAGCGCCTGCCGAATTCGTGGTGGGACACTGCTTGGCACAGCAGCGAGCCGGCTGGACGGTGCGACCACAATGCTGCCGCGAGCCGGAATTGGCTGATTATCAGTGGCAATAGCGCCCGCGCAGCGGACCCCCGGAGCCGCACACCACTCGCCGCGTCAGTCGATGCGCCCGGGATTGCTTGAGGGTGTGGCCGGACCGTCTTGCGCGTCAACGAGATACGTTCCGTGCCCCTCGATGACCAGGCCGTCGCTGAATCGCAGAACTTCGCTGACCAGCCCACCGTCTTGGTTGCGGTAGGCGATGACGATCGTGTCGATGCCCTCATAGAGGCCCTCGACGACGAACCGAAGGTTGGCGATCTGCCGCAGTGCCTGGGTCCAGTACTCGCGGAGCGCGGACTTGCCGCGAATCACCCCGGCTGTTTCCGGCAGCAACCTGGCCGCCACGGGTGACGTGAACGCTACGTTCTCGGCGAAATGCTCGAGAACCGACTCCACATCGTGTGCATTCCATGCATCGACCCATTGCTGACTGAAAGCAACCGCGTCAGGCTTCACGGTGGAGCACTGTAGTCGCGGCAACTCTGGGGCCTGCTCTTTGGCGATGCATTCGATTGTGGCGAGTTCCGAGGTGTTCGCGGGCGGTTCCGGCGTGGTCGTGAGCCTGCATGTCGATCCAGAACATGTCGTCAGCCCGAGTGCGCCCTAAAGCCGCAGTGCGGTGTCGACGCTGATACCGCGTTTGCCGTGGACGATCTCGTTGATACCGTGCGGCGCCACGTCGATCCCCTGGCGAGCCGGTACTGGGAGATGCCCAGCGGGTCGAGGAACTCGGTCTTGAGGATCTCGCCAGGGTGAGTGGCTGCGGAGTCGGCCATGGTGATTGCCTCACAAACCGTCGGTTAATGCGCCGTCGATCAGGATGGTGGCGATGCGGCAGGTGCTGCCGGACCGATTGGTCCAGGCATTGTTTGTCCCGCGCTGGATCACGATGTCGCCGGCGCGGACCGTCATTTCGTGGTCGTCGACGATGAGCGTCAGCTCACCTTCCAATACGATCCCGTAGTCGATGGTCTCGGTGCGACGCGTCAACGGGAGTCGAGCGTCCGACGTCGAGGCTTCCGCGGCGCCCACGTCGCTGAACCGCTCCCGCGCTTCACCACACTGAGCTGACGGATCTGCTCACCTTCTGGCGGAAACTCGATCACCCGAATCCTGGTGCCTCCCTTAGGTGGACCGAGCACCAGACCGCTCTCCTCCGGTTCGCCCCCGACCGGCGATGTATCCGAGCAGGTGTCTCGCGGGTGTTCCAAACTTCGTAGAACGTGGGTCCGCCGCCACTGCCGACCTGCAGCACTCGCGTCGGCTCTGCATCAGACGCGACGATGGCGTTGCCTGCATCGTTATGGCCGGTGACGATCCGCCCTCGCGTTGTTGTCGTCGCCTGATGGCGGTTCAGTGCTCATCTCGTCACCGTCGTATGGCTGGCTCAGCGCTCGTGCGACGGCGTTTTCCACGTGGCGGTGGCCGACGGTTTCGAAGCCGATCACCACCGCGACCGGGGCCATCGTGACGATCAGGAGACACGCCCCCATCGCGATTCCGGACGAGGCCAGCAGAACCGCCGCGACCAGCACTACCGCCGCAAACAGCAGCACTGCGGCATAGACCACATCGAGGCCTCGGACCAGGTACACGTAGAGCACGAAGATCCCGACCATGTAGACGCCGACCGGCGCTCCCACCGTCAGCACCGTCTGCGCCGAGTCAAGATTGGAGTGGTGATCGAGGAAGTAGGCGGCGGCATGCAAACCGGCCCCAGTCGCAACGATCGTGACGAAGATGACGATATGCCCGTAACCGAAAGCCACCGACCGGTCCCGGTGGGCGTGCAGGATCGCTCCGGCAGGGAGCACGAAATATAGCCACCACATGCCGAAGGTCAGGCCGATTCCCGCCAGCGCCACGAGCACGGCATCCACTGTCCAGCCTTGTGCGGCAACCACCGCCGTCAACGACGCGACCGTACCGAGCACGCCCTCGCCGAGCGCGATGATCGTCAGCAGGCCGTAGCGCTCGGCGATGTGGTGAGCGTGCCAGGGGGTTCCGCCGCTGCGACCCTCGGCGATCCACGGACCCATGGTCTCGACGAATATCAGGGCGATGTAGATCGCCATGGTCGCCGAGACCGAAGTGTGCAGGAAGATCGAGGCAATCCATCCGCACTGTGCCACAGAGATTGTGATCGCGTACGTCAGGCATGCCGTGCGCCGAGCTTTGTCTTGCCTTGCCGCACGTAACCACTGAAACACCATCGCAATTCGCATCACGACATAACCGGCGACCAGCACGCGGTTGTCGACGTGCTCGCCCTCCTCGATCGAGGAGAACACCGGCGGGATGCCCATCGTGAGGATGACGACACCGACCATCTGCAGCATCGTGGCCAGGCGATACCCCCAGTCGTCGGTGTCGTATGCCGACGAGAACCAACTGAAATTGACCCACGCCCAGCACACCGCGAATGTCGTGAAGGCGAAGCCGACCAACCCGGCACCGACGTGGCCGGCGGCGAGCTGGTGGGCGAACTCGGACGCCGACACCCCGAAGGCGACGACGAAGGTCAAGTCGAACAGCAGTTCAAGTGGCGTCGCGACCCGGGCGCGCTCGTCCGGATCCCGTCCGGTCATCCGGCGCAGGTGGTGCGCAGCGATGAGGCCGGCAGGTCGTTGAGACTCGACTTCGGTCAAGGCTCTAACCTCCCTGCGTGCCGACGCGGACGCGACGACCGTCGCTGGTCGACGATATCGGTGCATATCAGGGGTGTTCAACAGATCAGGCGATCGCGGCGAGCACCGCCTCGGCGTATTCAGGAGCGGCACACCACCAGGTCGGGAAGCTGCGGCGTCATGGATCCGGATATCGGTCTGGCTCCATTGATTTTCGCAGCCCGTCGGCCTGTCTGATTTGTTCAGAGCAGATAGGCCTGACAACGCGGAGCTAGGCTGGAGCTTTGGATGCCGCGCTTTTAGAGGGGTACCGACATGCCTGCACCATCAGCCGCGGTCTTCGACCGCTTGCGCCAGCTGGCAGCGATCAAAGACGTCACCGCACGTGAGACCAAGACGATCGACGAGGTCTTCACCGGCAAGCCGCTGACCACGATCCCGATCGGTACGGCGGTCGATGTCGAAGCTGCATTCGCCGAGGCTCGCGCCGCGCAGGTCGCGTGGGCGAACCGTCCGGTCAGCGACCGCGTCGATGTCATCCGCCGCTATCGCGACCTGGTCGTCGAGAACCGCGAGTTCCTCATGGACCTTCTGCAGGCCGAGGCCGGCAAGGCCCGCTGGGCGGCGCAGGAGGAAATCGTCGATCTGATGGCGAACGCGAACTATTACGTGCACGTCGCGGCCGACCTGCTGAAGCCGCGCACGGTGCAGGCGCTGCTGCCGGCGATCGGCAAGACCACGGTCGGCCATCAGCCCAAGGGCGTGGTCGGGGTGATTTCGCCGTGGAACTACCCCATGACACTGACCGCCTCCGACTCCGTTCCGGCGCTTCTGGCCGGTAACGCGGTGGTGCTCAAGCCGGACAGTCAGACGCCGTACTGCGCGCTGGCGTGTGCCGAGCTGCTCTACAAGGCCGGCCTGCCGCGAGCGCTCTACGCGATCGTGCCCGGTCCGGGTTCGGTGGTCGGCACCGCGATCATCGACCACTGCGACTACTTGATGTTCACCGGCTCGACCGCCACCGGCAGGCAGCTCGCCGAGCATTGCGGCCGTCGCCTGATCGGTTTCTCGGCCGAGCTAGGGGGCAAGAACGCGATGATCGTCACGAAGGGGGCGAACCTCAACAAGACCGCGAAGGCGGCCACCCGCGCGTGCTTCTCCAACGCGGGCCAGCTGTGCATCTCCATCGAGCGGATCTACGTCGAGAAGGACATCGCCGGCGAGTTCACCAGCAAGTTCGGGGCCGCGGTCCGAAACATGAAGCTCGGCACCGCCTATGACTTCTCGGTCGACATGGGCAGCTTGATCTCCGCGGGCCAGCTGGACACGGTGACGGACCACGTCGATGATGCGAAAGCCAAGGGCGCCAAGGTGATTGCGGGCGGGAAAGCTCGGCCCGACATCGGACCGCTGTTCTACGAGCCGACGGTGCTCACCGACGTCACGCCGGAGATGGAATGTGCCGCCAACGAGACGTTCGGGCCGGTCGTCTCGATCTACCCCGTCGCGGACGTGGACGAAGCGGTCGAGAAGGCCAACGACACCGAGTACGGACTCAACGCCAGCGTGTGGGCCGGCTCCACCGCCGAGGGCCAGCAGATCGCGGCCCGACTGCGGTCGGGGACGGTGAACGTCAACGAGGGGTACGCGTTCGCGTGGGGGAGCCTCAGCGCGCCGATGGGCGGAATGGGCCAGTCCGGCGTGGGTCGCCGGCACGGCCCCGAGGGCCTGCTGAAGTATACCGAATCGCAGACGATCGCGGCCGCGCGTGTGTTCAATCTCGATCCGCCCCTTGGCATTCCGGCGACCCTGTGGCAGAAGTCGCTGTTGCCGGTCGTGCGCGCGGTGATGCGGCTGCCAGGGCGGAAGTGACGGCGGCTTTCTCCTGCGGCTGAGTTCGCTTCCTCTGGAGCGTGGTTGCCACGGGTCTACTACCGCGCATAGTATGCGGGGTTGATCCCACCGCGCACAAGGAGGTGCAACGTGAGGTGGAGTTTCGCCCAGATCGGGCTGCTGGTCATTTGCGCTTTTCACGTCGTCCAGGCGGTCATCGGCCTCATCATCAATCCCAGCTTCGCCACCGGGCCCCACGCCCCGACCATCCAACTGCTCGGCATGGACTACAACGGCTGGCACGCCGTCGCCGGCCTCGCCCTGTTCGCCCCGGGCCTGGTGTTCGCGACGCGCAAGTCGTGGGCCGTGCTCTACCTACTCCTTGCCGCCATAGCCGGTGCGCTGCCGGGCATTTGGGCCTTCTTCTCCCACCAGGTCGCCTATGTCTTCACCTTTCCCAACAACACGACCGACGCGGTGGTGCACTTGGTGACCGCCGCGGTGATGGTCGCGGTGGCGGCCGTGCAGATCCGCATGGACGCTGGGCTGAGAAACTCGCTCAATGATCTCCGGAAAGCGCGCTAGCCCAGTCCGTTTGAACGTGGCGAAAAAACCGATCGTCGCGCCGATACCGAGACCGATTCGGTAGCTTCGGTGCCCGCGCAGGGGGTCGCGCGGACGGACTCGGCACCGCCCCAGGAGTTCAGTCCGAAGACTTGTCTGAGTCCTCCGGCTTCTCGGGCTCGTCGGACTTATCGGTCTCGTCCGGCTTATCGGAGTTGTCGGTCTTCTCGTCGTCCGACTTGTCCGAGTTCCCGGACTCCCCGACCCTGTCGGCGAATTTCGTTAGGAGCTTAGCTAATTCGCGGGCTTCCTCGGGTGCCAACAAATCTTCGAACAACTGCTTGTCGCTGTCAGAGATGCGCTCGAGGCAGACTGCGTCGCTCTTGATGCTGACGTCCCACCGGCCCTCCTCCTGGCTAACCATCCGACGCCCCTTCCGACTAGTGATCTGCTTTCCGACCTGACGGCGCGCTACGGCGTTGTTTACCCACTTCTGCTATCGCGCAAAGCCGTCAACCATGGGTTCTTCGGGCCCGGCGGCAAAATCGGTGGCCGATGCCGCGCCCCAGGATTCACAGCCCGTCGCTATGGCGTACCTCCCCCGACATCAACCCGGCGACGGTGGTGTCCCCTCGAGGGCGGCCCGCACGCGTCCCCGCGCCGCGTCGAGCCGGAGGGCGGCCTCGGCCGCGTCGACGCCCGCGAGCAACGCGACGATCGCGGTCTTGGCGTGACCGCCCGCGGCGGCGAGCGCGGCGGTCGCTGCCTGCTCGTCGACCCGCGCGGCGTCGCGGACGGTCCGCACCGCGCGGCGGCGCAGCTTCGCGTTGGTCGCTCGCACGTCGACCATTCGCGGTCCGAAGGCCTTGCCGAGCGCGATCATCACGCTCGTCGACAGCGCGTTGAGTACCACCTTCTGCGCCGTCCCGGCGGTCAGCCGCGTGGAGCCGGCGAGCACCTCGGGCCCGGTCAGCAGCTCGATCACCACGTCGGCAGACGCCGCGCTGCCCGCGTTGTTCACGATCGCGACGGTCAGCGCGCCCTCCGCGCGCGCATGCTTCAACGCGCCGAGCACGTACGGCGTGCGGCCCGACGCCGTGATTCCGACGACCGCGTCGGCGGCGGTCAGGCCGGCGAGATCGGCGGGGTCGAATCCGTCCTCCGCGCCCTCGATCGCCTCAGTCAGCGCCGCCGGCCCGCCGGCGATCACGCCGCGCACGAGGTCGGTGCCGAACGTCGGCGCGCACTCGGCCGCGTCGAGCACGCCGAGCCGGCCGGGCGTCCCGGCGCCCACATAGATCAGGCGGCCGCCGCACTCGAGCCGCGCGGCGATCGCCTCGGCCGCCGCCGCGATCCGCGGGACCGCGGAAGCCACCGCGCCGTGCGCCTCACCCTCGGCGGCGACGAGCAGGGCGACGACCTCCGCGATAGGCCGCACGTCGAGGTCGTCGAGGTTCGGCCGGGAGGCCTCGGTGGCGAGCGCGTCGAGGACGTGCGCCGCGGCGGCCGCCTGCACACGGATCACGTGCGGTTCGTGGATCGCCGTCAGCCGCAGCGCGCCGTCGAGCGCGTCGGCGGCGGGCCGGACGAGGTCGAGCCGTTCACGCAACGCCTCGACCCCCGCCAGGCCGCCGACCATCGCCACCGGGCCATCTCCGACCGCGCGGGCGGTCGCCGCGAGCGCCTTGGCGGCGGCGGCGGCGATCGCCCGCGCCGCGGCGTCTCCCTGCGCGGCCAGGACGTCGGGCGCGAAGGACGCGACCGCAGCGGCGCCCGTGAGCTGCGCGGGCCAGGTCTCCGGCGGACCGAAGCGGGCGCGGGCCGCGTCGAGCAGCGTGGTGGACGGGCCGCGGCCGTCATGGGCGCGCAACGCCGCCCGCAGCCCGGCGGCGCCGATCCAGGCGCCGCCGCCCTCGTCGCCCAGCCACGGGCCCCAGCCGTCGGCGGTCCGCAGCGCGCCGTCGGCGCCGATGCCGAGCGCCACGACGCCGGTGCCCGCGATCAGCACGACGCCGGGAGCCCCGTCCAGCGCGCCCGCGTGCGCGATGACGGCGTCGCTGGTCACAGCGACGCGCCGGACCCGCAGCGCGCCCAGCAGCGCCTCGCCCAGCGCGCGCGCCGCCCCCTCAGCCGACAGCGCCCCCGCGGCGCCCACGATCGCCTCGTCGACCGGCTCGAGATCGCTTGCGGCGGCCGCGATTGCGGCCACCGCCGCCCGGACCCCGCCGGGGGCGGCGAGCCCGGGCGCCCCCGGCCCCACCGCTCTCCGGCGGCCCACCGCGGCGCGGCAGGACGTCTTACCGAGGTCGACGGCGAGAATCACAAAACCAGCTAGGGGCGGAGACCATCGAGCACGATACGCAGCGCACGGTCGACTGCCTCGTTCTTGTCTGGCGCCGAGACTCGGGCCAGGGCGCTGGTTAGCACGAACACGTCGTCCACGGTGGCGTCGGACCGTGCCACCCCTGCAGCCTGGGCGCGACCGAGCACTTGGCCGACCGCCTCCTGGAAGTCGCGCGAAGCCGTCGTGACCGACCCGGTAAGGCCGTCTCCATCGGTTTGCAGCAGGGTGGCCAGCGCAAGCTTGGTGGCTCCTGTCGAGACCAGAAATCGCATGAGCGACGCGAACGCTCGCCCCGGGTCCGGCTCCTCGTCGAATCGGCGCGCAAGCGCTTCCAAATGATTGAGGAAGCGCACGACCGTGGCCTCGATCAGATCTTGCTTGGTCGCAAAATGGCGAAACACCGTAGCGATGCCCACATTGGCCCGGCGGGCGATCTCCTCGGTCGACGCCCCCGCACCCCCGGAGCCGAACACTTCCTCTGCCGCGAGCAGGATTCGCTCCCTGTTCGCCGCCCGGTCCCTACGCACGGCCCTCCTCTTGCGAAACGAAGTCATCACTCCGCATTATCGAGAGCGTCCACTCCGTTTCAGGCTACGTCGAATTGCGAGAACACATGACGCGAACACCACAAGCCACCTTCAACGAGCTGGTTTATCGAGTCTCCGCGCTTGTCGCCGGGTATTCCGGGCAGGTCCAGCGCCTCGCCGAGCTCTATGCCGAAAAAACCCATGTCTCCTTCCCGATGACGCCCGACGCTCAGCCATTGCGGACACGCGCGGAGCTGCGGGCGCATTTTGCCGACGTCGCCTCCCGACTCCGCGGCGGGGTCGCCGGCATGCGCGCCGAGGACGTCCGCATACATCAAACGACAGATCCCGAGGTCATCGTTGCCGAGTTCCGCTATCAGGCGGGGCAACCCGAAGGCGGGCTGAGGTTGCCCAACGTGTTTGTCATGCGGGTTCGCGACGGGGAAATCATCGAATCGCGCGACTACTCCGCGAGTGCGGCATGACGTCGACGATCGCGCCAACGCCGCGCGAGGTCTCCTTGAGCCTGGTCGACGGGGTGGCGAAGCTGGTTGCCGGCGACGAGTCACAGGTCGATCGTCTGGCCGGACTCTATGCAGAGCAGACCCACGTCGTTTACTGGGGCGCCCCTGACGAGCCGTTCCGGAGCCGCGACGAACCGTGCGCTCGCTTCGCGCGGGTCCCCGCCAGGTTCTCGGCCCCACGGTTCAGGGGATTCCGAGCCGACAATATCCGCGTCCATGAGACGGGCGATCCCGAGCTCATCGTCGCCGAGTTCACGTACGTCGGCGATGGTGATGGTGATGAGCCACCGATGAATCTGCCGTGCTGCTTCGTTTTTCGTGTCCGCGACGGCGAAATCGTCGGCTCGCGCGATTATGTGCTCGGGGCAGGGTAGGACGCGGGAAGTTCAGGATTGAACAGGTCGATAGCACCTTGCCGTTGACGATTTGACCTGTGGCTTGACCGCGGTCGGATATTGCGAATTCGGTTATCTTGCAATCGCTCTCAGAATCGTTTCGACCGCAAGAACCGTATTCTGACGCCCCTCTGTCGACCCCTCTCGTTCGCACCTGGTTGTAACAACTCGGTGACAGCGCCGAGTCCGGCAGTAGCTCGGGTCAGCGGCCATTTCGACGCTTCGAGTTGAAATTCACAGCATCGCAACATAACCCGGATTCCCAAGCTCCACCGCATTGCTATCGCCCGCCCACTCACCCTGGGGTACTTTCGGGTTCTCAGCGACCCCCCAGCCACCCGGACGCATAGACGGCCGGGCGGTTGAGCTCGGGCCTGCGCTCCTGCTACCTTTTCGCGCAGAACCGAGGAGAATGCCGGTGAATCGATCCCTCGAGGTGCCGCGCGGTGCGGTCATCGCGATCCGGGAAAGGCTTTCGGCGCTCGCCTGCCAATCCGGGCGCACCATCATGCTCGGGGCCATTCTGCTTGCTTCGGCAGTTTCGGCGGTGACGGGCTACGTCCTCACCCAGTGCTTCTCGGTCGACGTGCTTTCCTCTCTGTTGTATGTCCCCGAGGACTGCTGGCTCAATTGGGGCACGAATATCGGTCGGCACTGCTTCGGTGACTACGCATTGGTCGTAGACCCCGGGCTCCGGCCCAACCCCTGGGATCCGTACCCGCTCCTCCTGCCTCCCGATTTCCAGCCATTGCGGACCCAGTTACCTGCTGCGGCAATGCTGCCGAATCTGCTGTTCGGGCTTCCCGCGAAATGGCTGGGCGCGCCGCGACTGGGGCTGATCTGTTACCTGGTCGCGCTGACGACCGCGGTCGTTTCACCCGCGGTCTGGGCGGCCCGGGGCACACGTGGTCGGGGGCGGGTGGTGGTTTTCGTGGCGTTGGGCGCCGCGGCCATCCCGGCATGGGCGGTGATCGATCGGGGCAACTCGGTGGGCTTCATCGCACCGGTCGCCCTGGTCTTCTTGGTGGCGTTGTGCCGGCAGCGGTGGGGCCTCGTCACGATCATGGTGGTCCTGGCCGCGCTGCTGAAACCACCGTTCGTCGTGCTGGCTCTCGCATTGTTGGCGGCCCGACAATGGCGGTGGGGCGGCCTCGCGATCGTCGGGATCGGGCTCTCCAGCCTTGCCGCGTATCTGCTGTGGCCGCGGGACTTTCCGAAGACGATCCCGCAGTCGATCCACAACCTCTTCCACTACGGCAGTTTCTTCCCGGCGCTTGTCGATTCGTCGAATGTGTCCTTTGGGCGGGGGCTCCTGCTGCTGCCGGATGCC
>NZ_DATJPU010000161.1:0-74517 GCF_035506235.1 Mycobacterium sp. | reverse complement strand
GCCGCAAGCTGGAGGCCAACGGCGGCCCCCGGCTGCTGCACACCGTCCGCGGAGTCGGGTTCGTGCTGCGAATGCAGTAGCTGTGCAATGACCGAATGACACAGCCATGAACGTCCTGTCCCGGATCTTCGCCCGTACGCCTTCGCTGCGGACCCGGGTCGTGGTCGCGACCGCCATCGGCGCCGCGATTCCGGTGCTCATCGTCGGCACCGTCGTCTGGGTCGGGATCACCAACGACCGCAAGGAGCGGCTGGACCGCCGGCTCGACGAGGCCGCCGGGTTCGCCATCCCCTTCCTGCCGCGCGGCCTCGACGAAATCCCCCGCTCGCCGAACAACCGCGACGCGATCATGACGATCCGCCGCGGCGACCTGGTCAAGTCGAATTCCGACGTCACGCTGCCAAAGCTGGACGTCGACTACGCCGACACCTATGTCCGGGGCGTGCGCTACCGGGTGCGGACCGTGGAGATACCCGGCCCGGTTCCGACGTCGCTGGCCGTCGGCGCGACGTATGACGCCACCATCGCCGAGACCAACAACCTGCATCGGCGGGTGATGCTGATCTGCGGATTCGCCATCGGCGCGGCGGCCGTGTTCGCCTGGCTGCTGGCCGCGTTCGCGGTGCGCCCGTTCAAACAGCTCGCCCAGCAGACGCGGTTGATCGACGCCGGAGACGAGGCGCCGCGGGTCGAGGTGCACGGCGCCAGCGAAGCCGTCGAGATCGCCGAGGCGATGCGGGGGATGCTGCAGCGCATCTGGGACGAGCAGAACCGGACCAAGGAGGCGCTCGCCTCGGCCCGCGACTTCGCGGCGGTGTCCTCGCACGAGTTGCGCACCCCGCTCACCGCGATGCGCACCAACCTCGAGGTGCTGTCCACCCTGGACTTGGCCGACGACCAGCGCAAAGAGGTGCTCAACGACGTCATCCGCACCCAGTCGCGGATCGAGGCCACTCTGAGCGCGCTGGAGCGGTTGGCCCAGGGCGAGCTGTCGACGTCGGACGATCACGTGCCGGTCGACATCACCGAGTTGCTCGACCGCGCCGCGCACGACGCCATGCGGGTCTACCCGGAACTCGATGTGTCGCTGGTGCCGTCGCCGACCTGCATCATCGTGGGGCTGCCGGCCGGGTTGCGGCTGGCCGTCGACAACGCGATCGCCAACGCCGTCAAACACGGTGGCGCGACTCGGGTTCAGCTGTCTGCGGTCAGCTCGCGGGCCGGGGTGGAAATCGCCGTCGACGACAACGGCGGCGGGGTTCCCGAGGCCGAGCGCCGAGTGGTCTTCGAGCGATTCTCGCGCGGGTCGACCGCCTCGCATTCGGGCTCGGGATTGGGGCTGGCGTTGGTGGCCCAGCAGGCCCACCTGCACGGCGGGACTGCTTCGCTGGAGGACAGCCCGTTGGGCGGCGCGCGGCTCTTGCTGCGCATCCCCGCGCCGAGTTAACGCCGCGCCGAACGATCGACTCGCTGCGCGAAATGGCGCCCTACTGGCGCGACAACTCCGCGTTCGGCCCGTTGGGGGGCGTCACTTCCTCGAACTTTTGCGCCACGGAGTGAAACAGGCGCGCGCGGCGGACTCTTCGTCCTTGAACCAGACCTGGGCGACGGTCGGATCGTAAGGCTCGTCGTTGGGGGTGTAGTAAAGCCGGGTATCCGAACGCCCCTTCACCAGCCATCCCGCCGGGCCGCCGCCATCCGGGGTGGCGCGAGCCGAGCCCGGGCCGTAGGGCTCATACGGCAAGACGGGGGTCCTTCTGGTGGGCGATTCCATGGCGCCCGGCAGCTTCTTCGGCGGCAAATGCTTACCACCCGGCGCCTTCTTCGCCGGGCGCCCGACGGCGTCCGGGGCCTTTTTGCCGGGCGGGATCCTCTTGGCGGGCGGAACCTTCTTGCCGGGCGGAATCTTCTTGCCCGGTGGCACCTTCTTCGGCGGCGCCTTTCTCGCGCCCGGGATCCGCTTCGCCGCAGACCCTTGGACGGCCGGACGAGCCTTCCTCGGCGGAGCCTTCTTCGCCGCCAGGCGCTTGGCCTTCGGCTCCTTGTCAGCCCGTGCCCGCTTGGGCAGGAACTTCCTGAGGAACGAGAACCTGGTCTTGGGCGGCTGTTTCGCCTCCGGAGTCTTTGGCTCTTGCGCAACCGGGATCTCCGTCGTCGGCGGCTCTTCCGCAACCGGGATCTGGGTGGCCGGCGACTCTTCCTGGAGGGGGATCTCCGTCGCCGGCCACTCCTGCTCCACGGGGATCGTCGTCGTCGGGTGTTCTTGTTCGACCGGAATCAGCGTCGTCGGTGGTTCCTGCTCGACGGTGACCCCCGTGGCCGGCGCCTCTTCCGCAACGGGGATTTCCATGGCCGGCGACTGCTGCTCCACGGGGATCGTCGTCGTCGGCTGTTCCTGCTCGACCGGAATCAGCGTCGTCGGCGGCTCGTCCTCCACGGGGATCTGCCTCGTCGGCGAGTCTTCTTCGACGGGGACCCCCGTGGCCGGCGGCTCGTCGTCGGCTGGGACGTCCCTCGCAAAGAACTCGTACGGAGCGGAAGTCCTGGTCGTCGGCGGCTCGGGCTCGACATCCGCCGCGGCGGCCAACGCATCGGCCGGCGCCGCCACCGACATCTGACGCTTGGCTGGGCGCACCGCCAGCGTGAGGGTCAACACCAAACCGATCACGAAGGACAGGCCGAACAGCAACCAGTGCACGTGGCTCATCGCTCCTCGCCTATCCCAGGACCGGTCGAGGAGGCGGGGACGTCCTCAACGCCGACGCGTTTGTTCGTGACGTTGGCGATCACTCGAGCAACAGCCGAGCCCGCCACGAATGCGAGCAGATACCACAACCACTGGATCACGAAATCCATGCCAAATCTCCTTAACTGACAACGATTTCGACGCGGCGATTCTTGGCACGACCCTCGGGGGTGTCGTTGGGGGCGACGGGGTTCACCGAACCGAGGCCCTTGACGACCAGCTGACTGCCCGCGACGCCATGGGCGACAAGAAAATCGGCGACCTTCTGGGCCCGTTGGGTGCTCAACGGAATGTTGATCGCCTCGATGCCCGAATTGTCGGCGTAGCCGTTCAGCGTCACATGTGCCATCGGACATGCCCTGAGCTTGTCCGACACCTGGGTCAGTATGGGCTCGTCGGCCCGCGTCAGGCTAAAGCCGTCATTTCCGAACGCGATCGGGCCGCTCGTCACGGCAATGGTCGCCACTTGCAGGTCGGTGCACTGCACGGAGGCGGGCGCGGCGGGCGGAGCGGGGGGCGGAACCGCCGCGTTAACCACAAGATTGTCAACGACATTCAGCTTGGACCAGGTACGCACCGCCTCCTGGTGGACGATGTTGTTCTGGTCTTGCGATGGGGTGGTACCGGCCAACGTGATGGTCTCCCCGCTGACCGTGAGACTGAAATCGAGAATCGAGGCGCTGTCTTTAAAAATCGGTGCGGCTTTTGAGAAGTCGAGCGCGTCGATATTGGGATTGATGTTTATTTGGTCGACGATGCTGCCGCCCGGTGGCAGCGCGCCGCTAAGGGCCCTCAGCAAGGCAGCTTTCGCGGAGTCGTCGGGGAAATCCCCGTTGACGATAAAGTCATTGCCCCTGCGGGTAATTGAAAGCGGCGCCAGGGACAACTTCGGGGCGGCGGACCTGCTCGACGGCGACGTTGTCGGCACCCCGCCCGCCGCCCCATGAGCGGATCGGGGTCGCTCGAACGCGCCGTGACCGATTGCGGCAATCAACAGCGGAATAACCACAACGGCAATCAGCCAGGGAAGGCCGAGCGACCGCCGGTGCAATTCCGGATCCTGCCGCGAGTCGGTATCTGCGGGCGCCTGCCGCAAATCCGTGCCTAACCCCACTATTGCCCCTCCCTCATTGGCCACCCGCACTTTCTTCCTGCGGGCGATATGCAGCCTACCGATTCGACGCGGCGATACCTGCCAGGTCGGGCACACTGGAGCCATGGCAGACGGCAGAAAACCGACCGACAGCGAAACCCTGGCTCACATCCGCGGCCTCGTCGATGAGGAGAACACGCTGCGGTCGCAGCTGCAGCGCGGCGACATCAGCACGTCAGAGGAGCATGATCGCCTGCGCCGGGTGGAAGTCGAGCTCGACCAGTGCTGGGACCTGTTGCGGCAGCGTCGGGCGCTGCGCGAAAGCGGTGGTGACCCCCGCGAGGCGCAGGTCCGCCCGCCCGACGAGGTCGAGGGCTACCTGAGCTGAGCGACCCCGGGGATGTCCGCGCCTTCGACGCCATAGTCGTCGGTGGCGGCCACAACGGGCTGGTCGCGGCCGGCTACCTGGCCCGGGCCGGCCTGCGGGTGCGATTGTTGGAGCGGCTGGAGCACCTCGGTGGGGCCGCGGTTTCGGCGCAGGCCTTCGACGGTGTCGGGGTCCGGTTGTCGCGCTACTCCTACCTGGTCAGCCTGCTGCCGGCCCGCATCCTCAACGACCTGGGCGCCGTGGTGCGACTGGCTCGCCGGCCGTATTCGTCCTATACGCCTGATCCCGCGACCGGGGGCCGCCGCGGGCTGCTGATCGGGCGCACCGGGACGTTCCGGGCCGTCGGCGCCGCCGAGGACGAGGGCCGTTTCGCCTCCTTCTACCAGCGATGCCGGCTGGTGACCGAACGGCTCTGGCCGACGCTGCTCGAGCCGCTGCGCACCCGGGAGCAGGCCCGCCGGCACGTGATCGACGGCGGCGATCCCGGCGCGGCGGCCGCATGGCGGGCCATGGTCGACGAGCCCATCGGCCGCGCCATCACCGACGCGGTGGGCAACGACCTGGTCCGCGGCGTCATCGCCACCGACGCGCTGATCGGCACGTTCGCCCCACTCGACGACCCGTCGCTGCGGCAGAACATCTGCTTCCTGTACCACGTGCTCGGCGGCGGCACCGGGGACTGGGACGTCCCCGTCGGCGGGATGGGCTCGCTGACCGCGGCCCTGGCGTCGGCGGCCTGCGTCCACGGTGCCGAAATAATCACCGGCGCAGACGTTTTCGCGATCGACCCCGAGGGCCGGGTGCGCTACCGCCGCGGCGACGAAGAGCACTCGGTGCGGGGCCGGTTCGTGCTGGCCGGCGTCACACCGACGATCCTGGCCGGCCTGCTCGGCGAGCGACCGCCGACCCCGGCCCAGGGCGCGCAGGTCAAGGTCAACATGGTGCTGCGGCGCCTGCCCCGGTTGCGCGACGACGGCGTCACACCCGAGCAGGCGTTCGCCGGGACATTCCACGCGAACGAGACCTGGACCCAACTGGACAGCGCGTATTCGCGCGCGGCCGGCGGGCACATCCCGAATCCGCTGCCCTGCGAAGCCTATTGCCATTCGCTGACCGACCCGAGCATTCTGTCGGCAAAGCTGCGCGAGTCCGGCGCCCACACCATGACGGTGTTCGGCCTGCACACTCCACACTCGCTGTTCGACGGCGACTACTCCGGCGCCCTGCGTGACCGGCTGACCGAGTCGGTGTTGGCCTCGCTGGATTCCGTTCTGGCCGAGCCGATTCAGGATGTCTTGATGAGCGATGCGCAGGGCCGGCCGTGCATCGAGACGACGACCACCCTGGACTTGCACCGCACGCTGCGGATGACCGCGGGCAACATCTTCCACGGCGGCCTGACTTGGCCGTTCACCGCTCACGACGACCCGCTGGACACCCCGGCTCGGCAATGGGGGGTGGCCACGTCGCACGCTCGAATCATGTTGTGCGGCTCGGGCGCCCGCCGCGGCGGGGCCGTATCGGGCATCGGCGGCCACAACGCCGCGATGGCCGTGCTGGCCTCCCTGGCGAGCAGCCGCAGTTAGCGGTCGTTGATGCTGGCGTAGTCGCGCTCGGTGTACCCGGTGTAGATCTGGCGCGGACGGCCGATCTTGCTGTCGCCCTCGTCGTGCATCTCGCGCCAGTGCGCGATCCAGCCGGGGAGCCGCCCGAGCGCGAACAGCACGGTGAACATCCGGGTCGGGAAACCGAGGGCCCGGTAGATCAGGCCGGTGTAGAAGTCGACGTTCGGGTAGAGCTTGCGTTCGACGAAGTAGTCGTCGGTGAGCGCCGCCTCTTCGAGTTCCTTCGCGATGTCCAGCAGCGAGTCGTCGCCGCCCAGCTTGCCCAAAATCTTGTCGGCCTGTTCCTTGACGATCCGGGCCCGCGGGTCGTAGTTCTTGTAGACGCGGTGCCCGAAGCCCATCAGCTTCACGCCGGCTTCGCGGTTCTTCACCTTCCGGACGAATTCGCCGACGTCGTCGCCGCTCTCGCGGATCTGCTCGAGCATTTCCAGCACCGCCTGGTTGGCGCCGCCGTGCAGCGGACCCCACAGCGCGTTGATGCCGCCGGAGATGGAGGTGAACAGGTTGGCCCGTGACGAGCCCACCAACCGCACCGTCGACGTCGAGCAGTTCTGCTCGTGGTCGGCGTGCAGGATGAACAGCATGTCCAGCGCCCGCACGATTTCCGGGTCGGCGTGGTACGGCTCGGCCGGCAGCCCGAACGTCATCCGCAGGAAGTTCTCCACCAGGCTCAGCGAGTTGTCCGGGTAGAGGAAGGGCTGTCCGATCGACTTCTTGTAGGCGTAGGCGGCGATCGTGGGCAGCTTGGCGAGCAGGCGGGTGGTCGACAGCTCGACCTGACCGTTGTCCATCGGGTCCAGCGCGTCCGGGTAGTAGGAACTCAACGCGTTCACCACGCTGGACAACACCGGCATCGGGTGAGCATTGGGCGGGAACCCGTCGAAGAAGCGCTTGAGATCCTCGTGCAGCATGGTGTGCCGCTGGATGCGGTTGGTGAACTCGTCCAGCTGCTCCTTGCTCGGCAACTCCCCGTAGATGAGCAGGTAGCTGACTTCAATGAAGGTCGACTTCTCGGCGAGCTGCTCGATCGGATAACCGCGGTAGCGCAGAATGCCGGCGTCGCCGTCGATGTAGGTGATGGAGCTCTTGCACGAGGCGGTGTTGACGAAGCCGTTGTCGAACGTCGTGTAGCCGGTCTTGGACAGGAGGGAGCCCAGCGCAATCCCATCGGGTCCTTCGGTGGCTTGCACGACCTCGAGGTCGATCTCGCCCCCTGGGTACTTCAGAGTTGCGGTGTTGTCGGTGTCGGCCACGAGAACCCCTTTGCGCTCTGGCTGGCTTAGCTGCCCTGACTCGGTGCTTACAGCTGAAGGTAGTCGTTATCGGGACGACGCGCCTGCCCGGGGTCGGGTCCGCCGTTTTCGCGGCCATCGGCGGTTGAGCCACGGTGACTTCGGGACGTGACGGGCGTCATACCACGGCTCCCGCAGGCGCAGCCCGGCGCGCTTTCAGGGCTGAAGGCGCTCGACCCGAGCCCCTATGACGCGAATCCGGTTGTGCACCCGGTTTTCCCGCCCCTGCCAGAATTCGACCGCCTCGGGCGCCAGGAGGTAGCCGCCCCAGTTGGGCGGCACCGGGACGCGTTCCGCGCCGGCGAAGCGCGCGGTGACCTCGGCGAGCTGGTCCAGCAGCGCCGCGCGCGACGCGATCGGCCGCGATTGGTGTGACGCCCAGGCACCCAGTTGTGAGCCGCGCGGCCGCTTGGACCAATAGTCGTCCGTGACCTGCTGGTCGACCTTGGTCACCGGGCCGCGGACGTGCACCTGCCGGCCCAGCAGGTACCAGGGGAAGGTTGCCGACGCGTAGGGCGTCGCCGCCAGCTCAAAGGCCTTGGCCGAGTCGTAGTTGGTGAAAAAAGTGATTCCCGTCTCGTCCGCGCTCTTGCACAACACCGATCGGCTGACCGGCCGGCCGTCGGCGATGGTGGCCAGCACCATGGCGTTGGGCTCGGCCACGCCGGCGCGCTCGGCGTCGTCAATCCACTTGCGGAACAGGGCAAGCCATCCGTCCGCCAGCCAATCCGCGTCCAGGTCTGGGCTGCCGTCCTTTTCGACCGACCCGTACTCCGCGCGCATTGCCTCCAGGTGTTCTTTGCCTGCTCCGGGGCCCGGTCCTGCCATTGCGCCAACGCTACCGGGGGTCGCTACCGGCCGGTAGCATCCGCCCGGCGGTGGGGTGCGAGAATTTCCGTATGACTGTGCCCGAAAACTTTGTCCCCGGCCTGGAGGGCGTGGTGGCGTTCACCACCGAGATCGCCGAGCCGGATAAAGACGGCGGCGCGCTGCGCTACCGCGGCGTGGATATCGAAGACCTGGTGACTCAGCAGGTCACGTTCGGCGACGTGTGGGCGCTGCTGGTCGACGGCAAGTTCGGACACGGGCTGCCGCCCGCCGAGCCCTTCCCGCTGCCGATCCACACCGGCGATGTGCGGGTCGACGTGCAGGCGGGCCTGGCCATGCTGGCGCCCATCTGGGGCTACAAGCCGCTGCTGGACACCGACGACGCCACCGCCCGCGATCAGCTGGCCCGGGCCTCGGTGATGGCCTTATCCTATGTCGCGCAGTCGGCGCGCGGCATCTATCAGCCCGCCGTGCCGCAGCGAGTCATCGACGAATGCCCGACGGTCACAGCGCGATTCATGACCCGCTGGCAGGGCGAACCGGATCCCAGGCACGTCGAGGCCATCGACGCCTACTGGGTATCGGCCGCCGAGCACGGCATGAACGCCTCGACGTTTACCGCCCGCGTGATCGCCTCAACCGGTGCGGACGTCGCGGCATCGCTGTCGGGGGCGATCGGGGCGATGAGCGGCCCGCTGCACGGTGGGGCGCCGGCCCGGGTGCTGCCGATGCTCGAGGAGGTCGAGCGCACCGGCGACGCCCGCGGCCTGGTCAAGTCGATCCTGGACCGCGGCGACAAGCTGATGGGATTCGGCCATCGCGTCTACCGCGCCGAGGACCCGCGGGCGCGGGTGCTGCGGGCGGCCGCGGAGCGGCTGGGCGCCCCGCGCTACGAGGTCGCCGTCGCGCTGGAGCAGGCCGCGCTGGCCGAGCTGCGCGAGCGGCGTCCGGACCGGGCCATCGAGACCAACGTCGAATTCTGGGCCGCGGTCATCCTGGACTTCGCCCGGGTGCCGGCCAACATGATGCCCGCGATGTTCACCTGTGGACGCACCGCCGGGTGGTGCGCGCACATCCTCGAGCAGAAGCGGCTGGGCAAGCTGGTCCGCCCCTCGGCCATCTATGTGGGGCCGGGCCCGCGGAGCCCGGAAGCCGTCGAGGGTTGGGACCGGGTTCTCACCCACGCCTGAGATCGGCGAACGTAACGGCGCTGCGAACTTCGGCCCCCAATTTTTCGCACTGTGGTCACGCTCGTGTCCGTTAGTTGTCGGTGGTCGGCGATTGAATGGTTGCGACCGCGATGAATTCTCGTCGCGGCCGGGGTCAGTATCCGTGAGCCGGTCTGGAACTGGCCTCGACACCGACACCAAGGAGACCACCAATGGCGACCAACATCGAACCCGCACTGTCCCCGCATCTCGTCGTCGACGACGCCGCCGCGGCGATCGACTTCTACGTCAAGGCCTTTGGCGCCGTGGAGCTGGGCCGGGTGCCCGGTCCCGACGGCAGGCTGGTCCACGCCGCGCTGAACATCAACGGCTCCACCGTGATGCTCAACGACGACTTCCCGGAGACGTGTGGCGGCAAGTCGATGACGCCCAGGTCCCTGGGCGGAACCCCGGTCACCATCCACCTGACGGTCACCGACGTGGACACCGCTTTCCAGCGGGCCCTCGACGCCGGCGCCAGCGTGGTGGCCCCGTTGCAGGACCAGTTCTGGGGTGACCGTTACGGTGTCGTCGCCGACCCGTTCGGACACCGCTGGTCGCTGGGGCAGCCGGTGCGTGAAGTCAGCATGGAGGAGATCACCGCGGCGATGTCCGGGCAGCCGGGCTAAGAGTCCAGCAGCCGGGCCAGCAGCCGGCGTCGCCGTGGCGGCGCCGGCGCGCTGGCCGCTGCGGCGAGCATGTCGGCGACATCGGTGAATTTGTTGCGCGGCCGGCCGTCGTGGCCGCCGCGCTCGATCTCCGCGGTGTCGATCGCTCGCCACCCCGCGGAGTCGACGACGTCGGGCCGGCGCGCGTGCACGAGCTCGTCCAGAGCGTCCGGCGTCGCGGCCGGGTCGGTCAGCCTGCCGGCGTTGAAATCGGCCACCAGCGCCTGGACGGTTTGCAGGGAGCAGGACTTGTTCGTGCCGATGAATCCCGTCGGTCCGCGTTTGATCCAGCCCGCGACGTAGGCGCCGGGCACCGGACGGCCGGAGCCGGGGTCGACGACACGGCCGGCGTCGTTGGGCACGAGGGCCGCCGATTCCTCGAAGGGCAGACCTCGAATCCCCTTGCCGCGATAGCCAATCGACGTCAGCACCAGGCCCGCCTCCAGCCGGCGCACCTCCTGGGTGCCGGTCACCGCGAACTCCACGCCGGTGGCGCGCTGCTCTCCGAGCACGCGTCGCGGCGTGAGCTCGTAGGCCAGCCGAATTCGCGGGTGCGACACCGGCGCAGAACCGTCGCCGAGCTTGCTGAGAATCAGCAGCTTGTTCTTGGTCAACGGGTCCGACACGCCGGCCAGATCGCTTGCCACCCGCCGGTGATCGCCGGCGTCGAGCACGACATCGGCTGCGCCGGTGAGCCCGATCAGCTCGGGCAGGGTGAACGCCGAATGGGCGGGTCCGCGCCGGGCCGCGATCACCACCTCGCGCACCGCCGATCGCCGCAACGCGTCGAGCGCGTGGTCGGAGATGTCGGTGCGGGCCAGGTCGTCGGGGTCCGCCGTGAGGACGCGGGCCACATCGAGGGCGACATTGCCGTTGCCGATGACCACCACCCGTTCATGGCCGAGATCGACTGGCAGTTCGGCGAATTCGGGATGCCCGTTGAGCCACGCGACCAACTCGGTGGCCGTCCCGGTGCCCGGCAGACCCATGCCGTCGATGTTCAGGCGACGATCATCGGGCGCACCGACCGCATACAGCGCGGCGTGATGGTGGGCCAACAGGTCCGCGTGGCTCAGGTGCCTGCCGATCTCGACGTTCAGGTAGAAGCGAAAGTGCCGGTGGCGGGATATCCGGTCGAAAAGCCTGGTGACCCTTTTGGTGTTCTGGTGGTCGGGCGCCACCCCGGCGCGCACCAGCCCGTAGGGCGTCGGAAGCTTCTCAAAGACGTTGACCCGCACGCCATGTTGGGTGAGCAGCTCGTCGGCGGCATACATCGCCGCCGGGCCGGAGCCGACGATGGCCACGGTCAATGGCCTACGGCGGGCGCGCACCTCAGCGGCGGGGATCACCGGGGCCAGCTTCGAGGTGGGCGGCAGCTTCTCGCCCTCGGGCCGCTCCGGGTAGAACGACGCGTTGATCTCGACGAACGGCAGCTGCTTGGTGTCCAGCCGGGTGTCGGGCGCGATGGCGCCGACCGGGCACGCGCTCACGCACGCGCCGCAGTCCACGCACGCCACAGGGTCGATGTAGAGCATCTCCGACGTGGCGAACCCCGGCTCGTCCGGTGACGGGTGGATGCAGTTCACCGGGCACGCGAAAACACAGGAGCCGTCGTTGCAGCACGACTGGGTAATAACGTGCGGCATAAAAGAACCCGCGCAGTCCTATGCGGCCGGTGCGGCGGCCAGGTGCTGGCGCTGCGGCTCGCTGCGGTAACGCGACGGCTTGCCGTTGATCTTGCAGAGGCGCCACATCAGCCGGGCGGACCGCGTTTCCATCAGGCCGGTGTCGTAAGCCAGCATCCGCACATCACCGAACATGTCACTGAGCCACTTGCGCGACTCCGGGGACCGGAAGAACAGTTCCCTCTTGACCTCGCGCGGGATGTCGAACTCATGCCAGAAAGCCTTGGGCGGCACCACAATCGCCCGGCACAACATCTTCATGGTCAGCGGCAAGTACAGTGCGGTCCAGAACCGCTGCCTCTTGGTCAGTTCCGGCAACCGCCTGCGCAAGAACTCGTGCGCGAATGAGATGTGCCGCGCTTCCTCGGCCACGTGAATCGCCATCACCCGCTCCATGATCGGGTGCAACGACTTGCCTTCGCGCAGCACGTTTTTCTGCGTGTGGTCGATGGGCTCCTCACCGGCGAGCACCCCGATGAAGAACGCCACCGGCAGCGGGCCGGCGACCAGCGGAACCAGCGGCGAGAGCCACTTGAGCACCCGGGGCATGCCGGGGACGTCGGCGCCGATGCGGTTGACCATCTCCTGGAACATCATGGTGTGGTTGCACTCTTCGACCGATTCGTGCAGGCAGTAGCGGTATTCGGGCGACCCGTTGGGCACCCAGAACGTGTAGTTCATCAGGCCGCGGATCAGGATCGACTCGAAGTGCAGCCCCACCTTGGCCACGTTGGCCTGCCGCCACATGCCGATCTTGATCTTGCGCTCTTCTGACTGGACCTGGTACCAGGGATGCCGCCCCAACGGATCGGTCAACGGCAGGATCCAGCGCGGGTCGTTCTCCGTCACCGCGAATTCCGTTGATTCCCAGTCGATATCGGTGTAGGGATTGAAGTTTCGCCGCACCGACCCCTCGGACAGCGTGGCAAGCATGTTCACGTACTCGGCGTCGTCGCTTACTTCCATGTTGCGTCGCCAACGCCGGACCATTCGCGTCTTGTCCATCCCAAGCCTCCCCAGCGAGGTTTACATTTGGACGTGCAATGTCCAGACAGTACCGCAGGTACCGGATATTTTCTAGACCCGTCCGAGGCACTGTGGCCTGACCAGTGGTCACACATTCGGTGTGGCCTGACTCACATCCAGGCCGCCCGCACGGCCCGCGGCGGCGCCGCCTTCGGGTCGCTCATTAGGCTGGCTGACATGGCTGATCAGCTCGACATCCCCTCCGACATCAAACCCCGCGACGGCCGCTTCGGGTGCGGCCCCTCCAAGGTCCGACCCGAGCAGCTCAAGGCGTTGACCACCACCGCCGCGCCGTTGTTCGGCACGTCGCACCGGCAAGCGCCGGTCAAGGATCTGGTGGGTCGGGTTCGCTCGGGAGTGAGCGAGCTTTTCTCGGTGCCGGACGGCTATGAGGTCATCCTGGGCAACGGCGGCGCGACGGCGTTCTGGGATGCCGCCGCCTTCGGGCTGATCGACAAGCGGTCGCTGCATCTCTCCTTCGGCGAGTTCAGCGCCAAGTTCGCCTCCGCGGTCGCCAAGAACCCGTTCGTCGGCGACCCCATCATCGTCAAGTCGGATCCCGGCACCGCCCCCGAGCCGCAAGCCGACCCGTCGGTCGATGCGATCGCGTGGGCGCACAACGAGACGTCCACCGGGGTCGCGGTGCCGATCCACCGGCCCGCCGGCTCGGGAGACGCGCTGGTCCTCATCGACGCGACCTCGGGTGCGGGCGGCCTACCCGTCGACATCACCCAGGCGGACGCCTATTACTTCTCGCCCCAGAAGAACTTCGCCAGCGACGGCGGGCTGTGGCTGGCGATCTTGAGCCCGGCCGCGCTGGCGCGCGTCGAGTCGATCGCCTCCTCCGGGCGCTGGGTTCCCGACTTCCTGTCGCTGCCGATAGCCGTGGAAAACAGCCTGAAGAATCAGACGTACAACACCCCGGCGATCGGCACCCTGGCGCTGATGGCCGAGCAGCTGGACTGGCTGCTGGGCAACGGCGGCCTCGACTGGGCGGTCAAGCGCACGGCGGACTCCTCGCAGCGGTTGTACTCCTGGGCCCAGGAGCGGCCCTACACCACCCCGTTCGTCGCCGATCCCGCGTTGCGGTCTCAGGTGGTGGGCACGATCGACTTCGTCGACGACGTCGACGCCGCGGCCGTCGCCAAGACCCTCCGGGCCAACGGCATCGTCGACACCGAGCCCTACCGAAAACTGGGCCGCAACCAGTTGCGGGTGGCGATGTTCCCCGCCGTCGACCCCGACGACGTCAGCGCCCTGACGCAGTGCGTCGACTGGGTGGTCGAGCGGCTTTAACGTCCCGGTCATCAGCCCGCAACCCGTCAGCGTGTCAGAACGGGTTACCGGCGTCGGCTGCACTAGAGTGCGGACCTGACGGGTCCGTCGCTGACCGGCGCGGAGCCTCCGAGGAGAAGCCATGCGGGAACTCAAAGTGGTTGGTCTCAATGACGAGGGCAAATACATCCTCTGCGAGGGTGATAACCCCGCAGAACGGTTCAAACTGGCGGCCGATGAGAGACTCCGGGCCGTCCTCCGCGGCGAGTCGCCACCGCCGGAGCAACCGCCACTCGACATCCAAGTCACCAACATGCTGAGCCCCAAAGAGATTCAGTCCCGGATCCGCGCCGGTGCGTCCGTCGACCAGGTGGCCACGGCGTCGGGCTCCGACATTTCGCGGATCCGCCGGTTCGCCCACCCGGTGTTGCTGGAGCGCGCTCGCGCCGCGGAACTGGCAACGGCCGCGCACCCGATGCTCGCCGACGGGCCCGCCGTGCTGACCCTGCTGGAGACCGTGAGCGCCGCATTGGTGGCGCGCGGCCTCGAGCCCGACAGGCTCAGCTGGGACGCGTGGCGCAACGAAGACAGCCGATGGACCGTGCAACTCGCCTGGAAGGCCGGGCGTTCGGACAACATCGCGCATTTCAGCTTCGCCCCCGGTGCCCACGGCGGAACGGTCACGGCGGTCGACGACGCGGCCAGTGAGCTGATCGACCCGGGCTTCGAGCGCCCGCTGCGGCCGCTCGCCCGGGTGGCCCGCCTCGACTTCGAGGCGGCGGAGCCGCCCGCTTCCGACGAAGCCGCCGAGCCGGCGGCCCCCGCCGCGCCGCCCGAACAGCCGGTGCACACCCGGCGCGGCAAGCCGGTCATTCCGGCCTGGGAGGATGTGCTGCTCGGGGTGCGCTCAGGCGGGCACCGCTAGCTCTCCGATGGTGGGGACCCGCCGCGCCCCTACCCGACCGTCATCGCCAGCAGCGTCAGCCACGCACCGGCCACACCCACGGTCGCGCCCAGCACAAACCAGCGCAGCACCGGCGTGCGCCGCCAGCCCCACAACGTCGGCGCCAGGCCACCCGCCGCCACGGCGTTGAGGCCGACCGCCAATAGCGGATGTACCCGGATCAGACCGAGGCTGAGTACCAGGACGGCGACGCCGGTCACGGCGGCGACGAATGCGGAAACCGTCAAACCCGTTGCCCAGGGGACGGACTCGTCGCTCACCACGTGAGCCTAGCCCGTTCGTAGAACGCCAGGGCCGCCGCCGTGGCGACGTTCAGCGAGTCGGTGCCGCGCGACATCGGGATGCGCACGGGCACATCGCTGAGCCGCAGTGTGGCGGTCGTCAGCCCGGGGCCCTCGGCACCCACCAGAACCGCGACACGTTCGTCGACCGCCGCGGCCATCGCCTGGGCCAGCGCGCACGCCTCGCGCTGCGGCGTCATGGCCATGAGCCGAAATCCGTTCTCCTTCAACAGCAGGAGGTCGTGGGGCCAGTGCGATGCCCGCGCATAGGGGACCAGCAACGCGTGGCCCATCGACACCCGCACGGCCCGGCGGTAGAGCGGGTCGGCGCAGCCGCTGCCGAATATCACCGCGTCGACGCCCAGCCCGGCCGCGTTGCGAAAGATCGAGCCCAAATTCTCGTGGTCGTTGACGCCCTCGAGCACCGCGACGGTGCGGGCGGCCTCGACGACCTGCGCGACGCCGGGTTCAGGCACCCTCCGGGCGGCCGCGAGCACGCCGCGATTGAGGTGAAAGCCGACCACTTGAGCCATCACCTCGGCCGACGTTCGGTAGAACGGCGCAGGGGCACCGGCCAGATCGTCCTGGAGCTCGGACAGCCGGCGGTCGGTGCCCAGCAGGGCGTGCGGGGTGAATCGGGACGCCAGCATGCGCTGCACCACCAGCACGCCTTCGGCGATCACCAGCCCCTTGCCGGTCGGCAGATCGGGACGACGGTCGACGCTGTTCAGGTCGCGGAAATCGTCGAGGCGCGGGTCGTCGGGATCGGTGACGTCCTGAACTTCCAAGCCGTCGGTCACGGGCCTTCGTCGACCAGCGCCAGCATCAGATCGGCGGCCTCGCGCAGGGTCGCGCGTTGGTCGCCATTCAGCGTCGCAAGGCGATCGGCCAGCCATTCCTGGCGGGCGCGACGGTTCGCCTTGACCAGCTCGGCGCCGGACTCGGACACCGAGACCAGCACCTGCCGCCCGTCGACCGGGTGCGGGGCGCGGTCCACCAGACCCATCTCGGCCAGCGAGGCGATCACCCGAGTCATCGACGGCGGACGCACGCGTTCGCGAATCGCCAGCGCGCCGGGGGTCATCGCGCCCTCGTTGGCCAGCGTCGCCAGCGCCGACAACTGGGACAGCGACACCGGCGATGACGGGTTGCGGAACCGCAGTTGACGGGCCAGCCGCATCACCGCCAGCGACAAATCGCTGGCCAGCCGGGCGTCGCTGTCAGGCATGGCGCGAGGTTACACGTAACGCAACGAATGCGGGATACGAAAGTGGCATCAATGGACTTTGGTCCTCATCGGCGATCGGCAAGCTTCCGGGGCCGATCGTCGCCGGGTATGTTGATCGCGATGTCTGTCGAACCCGGCCAGACCCCCGAGGCGCCGCCACTGCCGCGGGCACTGCTCGAGGTGTGGCCCGTCATCGCGGTCGGCTTCCTGGCCTGGCTGGTCGGCGCGGCGCTGACGTTCGTCGTGCCCGCCTTGCAGAGTTGGCGCCCGGTGGCGCTGGGCGGGCTGGGGATCGGGCTGGTCGGCACGAGCATCTTCGTCTTGCAGCTTGCCGCCGCGCGCCGCGGCGCCCGCGGTGCGCAGACGGGGCTGGAAACCTACCTCGACCGCAAATGAATTCGCCCGATGGAGGACCGATGGTCGCCCCGCTACTACAAACGCACGTCGACATCAACGCACCGGCATCGAAAGTCTGGGCGTTGATATCCGACTTCCACAGGATGCCGGAATGGAGCCCGCAGTGCCGTTGGATGAGGCCCCTCGGGCCGCTCCGCGCGGGCACCCGCACCCTCAACCTCAACCGCCGCAACCGCATGTTCTGGCCCACCACCTGCACCGTTGTCGAGGTCATCCCCGAGAAGAGGCTGGCGTTCCGGGTCGACGTCAACCGCACCGTTTGGAGCTATGAGCTTGAGCCCAGCGGCCAGGGCACGCGGGTCATCGAGAGCCGTCATGCCGAGAACGGCGTCAGCGCGTTTTCGAACCTGTCGGTGAACGCGCTCTTCGGTGGGACCGCGAACTTCGAACGCGAGTTGCTCGAGGGGATGAACGCCTCCCTGGCAAACATCAAAGCGGCCGCGGAGCGGGGCTAGTCTCCCGGCTCCGTCGGCTCGGACGGAGAATCCGGCGGCGACTCCGGCTCCGGCGGTTCGGGCGGCGGCGAGTTCTCCGCGACGTCCAGCACGCCGTCGTCGTACGGTTCGTACGCGGGCGAGCCGGTGCCCGCCGAGGCCGGCGTGTCCGAATGGGCACCGCAGCCGTACCGCTTGTCGACGATGTGCCCATCGGCGGACAGCTCGTTACCGCATACCCCGAACATCGCGCCCAGCGATCCGGCCAGCGGCAGGAAGAAACCACAATCGCGGCACACCCGCTTGGTTGACCGGGCCATCGCCGAGTCGGGACCGTAGTCGCCGGTGTGCCATCGCTCGGCCGCGTCGGCGCGGCCGGCGGAGCTCATCACCCAGCGCCGGCCCAACCCGATTTCCGCGGCGGTCTCGTCGACCTCTGCGTCACCGCTGAGGGTGTAGCCGGGAACCAATCGCGGGTCGTCCGCGGCGGGCGCCAGCAGGTCACCGGGGCTCAGGTCGCCTGGCCGCACCCGTCGGTCCCAGGGCACCCATTCCGGTGCCAGCAGCGCCGTCGGCCCGGGGATCAGCACCACTTCGCTGATCGTGGCGTGGTCGGCGCCGGGGGGTGCGGCGACGACGGCCGCCCATTGCCACCCCTGGTAACCGGGCAGGTGCGCCAGGAACCGGTGGGTCGCGGCGTTCGGATCCTCGTAGCTGACGCCCAGGTAGTCTCCGACGGCCTCAGCGCCGGCGAACTCCTCGACCGCTGCCCGGGCCCTGTCGACCGCACCCGTGAGCACGGCCGCCAACTCGTCGGGCCACTCGGCCACGGTCGTCGCGGCGGGTTCCACTGACTCTTCAGTGGGTCCGGTCACGCTGTCCCCTCTCTGGTGGCGATCGCAAGCGCGGCGTAGCCGGGCGCGGCGGGTCACCACCATCGGACTACAGTGCGTCTCTCATACTAGGTTGGCGAGCCACGCCCGGTTGCCCGTCGGCATAAGACAGAATTGATTCGTGTCCGGACGGCGACGTGATGATCGGGGTCGGGTGGCCTCGAACCCGGGTCGCCGAACCCGTCCGGACGTCAAGGGATCGGCCAGCCAGCATCCGGGCATGGCCAACTACCCGGCCGACGACGCCGGCAGGCACCGGTCCCGACGTCCACCGCCGATGCCGAGCGCGAACCGCTATCTGCCGCCGCTGGGCGAGCAGTCGGAGCCGGACCGCGGCAGCGGGGCGCCCCCGCGCGGTCCCGGCGCCGCCGAGCGCATCACGGTCACCCGCGCCGCGGCGATGCGAAGCCGCGAGATGGGTTCCCGCATGTACTGGATGGTGCAGCGGGCCGCCACCGCCGACGGCGCGGACAAGTCCGGCCTGACCGCGCTGACGTGGCCGGTGGTCGCCAACTTTGCGGTGGATGCCGCCATGGCCGTCGCGCTGGCCAACACGCTGTTCTTCGCCGCGGCCAGCGGGGAGAGCAAGTCCAAGGTGGCGCTGTACCTGTTGATCACCATCGCGCCGTTCGCGGTGATCGCGCCGCTCATCGGTCCGGCGCTGGACCGGCTCCAGCACGGCCGGCGGGTCGCGCTGGCGCTGTCGTTCGCGCTGCGCACCGCGCTGGCGGTGTTACTGATCATGAACTACGACGGCGCGACGGGCAGCTACCCGTCGATGGTGCTCTACCCGTGTGCGCTGGCCATGATGGTGCTCTCCAAGTCGTTCAGCGTGCTGCGCAGCGCGGTGACGCCGAGGGTGATGCCGCCGACCATCGACCTGGTGCGGGTGAACTCCCGGCTGACCGTATTCGGCCTCCTGGGCGGCACGATCGCCGGCGGCGCCATCGCCGGCGGCGTCGAGTTCGTCTGCACCCACCTGTTCAAGCTGCCCGGCGCGTTGTTCGTCGTCGTCGCCGTCACGATCGCCGGCGCCTTGCTCTCGATGCGGATCCCGCGCTGGGTCGAGGTGACCGCGGGCGAGGTCCCGGCCACCCTGAGCTACCGCAACGACAGCGGCCCGCCGCGGCGAGGGTGGCCCGAGGAGGTCAAGAAGGTCGGCGGGACACTTCGGCAACCATTGGGGCGCAACATCATTACCTCGCTGTGGGGTAATTGCACCATCAAGGTGATGGTCGGTTTCCTGTTCCTGTACCCGGCGTTTGTCGCCAAGGCGCATCAATCCAACGGCTGGGCGCAACTGGCCATGCTGGGCATGATCGGCGCCGCGGCGGGCATCGGCAATTTCGCGGGCAACTTCACCAGCGCGCGCCTGAAGCTGGGCAGGCCGGCCGTGCTGGTGGTGCGCTGCACGGTGGCGGTGTGCGCGGTCGCGCTGGCCGCTTCGGTGGCGGGCACCCTGCCCGCGGCCGTGATCGCCACCCTGGTCACCTCCGGGTCCAGTGCGATCGCCAAGGCCTCCCTGGATGCCTCGTTGCAGAACGATCTGCCCGAGGAATCGCGCGCATCGGGATTCGGGCGATCGGAATCCACGCTGCAGCTGGCGTGGGTGCTGGGCGGCGCGCTGGGGGTGCTCGTGTACACGGAACTGTGGGTCGGCTTCACCGCCGTCAGCGCCCTGCTCATCCTCGGCCTGGCGCAGACCCTCGTCAGCTTCCGCGGCAACTCGTTGATCCCCGGCCTCGGCGGCAATCGGCCCGTCATGGTCGAGCAGGAGGGCATGCGCCAGGGCGCCGGCAGGCCGGCGGCGGTGCCTGAGTGAAGCGCGGTGCGGTCCTGTCGGTCGCGGCCCTGGTGGCACTGGCGTGCCTCGGGGCGGGGGTCGGGGCGTGGCTGCTGGTGCGGCAGCCCGGTGCGCAGCGACCCGAGATCAGCGCGTACTCGCACGGGCACCTGACCCGGGTCGGGCCGTACCTGTACTGCAATGTGCTGAACCTCAACGACTGTCAGACGCCGCAGGCCCAGGGCGAGCTGCCGTTCAACCAGCGCTACCCGGTGCAACTTTCGGTTCCCCAAGCGATCGCGCGGGCGCCTTGGCGGCTGTTGCGGGTCTATGAGGATCCCGCCAACACCACCATGACGATGTTTCGGCCGGGCAGCCGCTTTGCGGTGACCATCCCGTCGGTCGACCCCCAGCGCGGGCGGCTGACCGGAATCGTCGTGCAGTTGCTGACGTTGGTGATCGACGACAGCCAATCAAACGACACCGCCGCGATCCGCGCCGTTCCGCACGCGGAATGGTCAGTGCGCCTGACCTCCTAACTGCCCGTCCAGCGTCGAGTTGTTGCGCGGATTTGGGTGATTTCCCACCACAAGTCGACGTTGGGCCGACCATGTCGGTGCTGACCGGCACCGTGTGCGCATGGAAATCCTGGAGTGGCCATTCAGGGGCACCGACGCGCTCGCGGCAGGGGTCCTCACCCGGCATCGGTTACGGACCGATTTCGAGATGGTCCATCGCAACGTCTACGTCCCCCGCGGCCGGAAGTTGACGCCCGTAACCCGCGCGGTGGGCGCGTGGCTGTGGTCGGGTCGGACCGCGACGGTGGCGGGCTTATCCGCAGCGGCCTTGCAACGCACGGCATGGATCGACGACTGGCTGCCGGCCGAGCTGAACCGGCCCGGCCGCGATAAGGCGCGCGGCATCATTTTGCACAGTGACACCTTGGACGATGACGAAACGTGTGTGCGCGACGGCATTCGCATGACCACGCCGGCACGCACGGCATTCGACCTCGGTAGACGAAAGGGCTTGACTACGGCCGTGATTCGGTTGGACGCGCTGATGCATGCGACCGGGGTGAAGGCAGCCGACATCGAGCTGATCGCCGAGCGCCATCGGGGCGCGCGCGGGTTGGTTCAGTTGCGACGGGTGCTGCACCTAGTCGATGGGGGCTCGGAGTCGCCGTACGAAACGACGACCCGCTTGGCCCTCGTCAGCGCAGGGTTGCCCCGACCCCAGACCCAGATCGAGGTGCTCAACGCGTGGGGTGGGGTCATGGCGCGGATCGATATGGGATGGGAGGAGTGGAAGGTCGGCGTCGAATTCGACGGCGCGCAACATTGGACCGATCCCGCGCAGCGAAGCCGGGACATCGATCGACTGGCCGAACTCCAGGCGCGGGGCTGGGAGATCGTGCGCGTCAGCGCCGAGATGGTGCGAAACCGACCCCAAGTCGTCGTTGCGCGCGTGCATCGCGCCTTGCTCGCGGGGGGTTACCCACTTTGACCAGTCGAGCGTGGAGTTGTTGCGCCAGATCGGCACGATCTGCCGCAACAACTCGACGTTGGGCGTAACCGAACGTTAGGCGCCGTGCCCGGCCGGCACTCGCTCTCCCTCGACCGGCGGCCCGGGCGGGGTGCCGTCCCCGAACGGCCTGCCGCCCAACGCCTGTCGCCCATGCGGGGTCAGCCAGCCGGCCAGGTCGGGGCCCTTGGGCACGATACGGGTGGGGTTGATGTCGGCGTGCACGATGTAGTAGTGCTGCTTGATCTGGACGAAGTCGACGGTGTCGCCGAAACCCGGCGTCTGGAACAGGTCACGCGCGTAAGCCCATAACACCGGCATTTCCGAAAGCTTGCTCCGATTGCACTTGAAGTGCCCCTGGTAGACCGGGTCGAAGCGGGCCAGGGTGGTGAACAGCCGGACGTCCGCCTCGGTGATGGTGTCGCCCACCAGATATCGCTGCGCGGAGAGGCGATCGCTCACCCAGTCCAGCGCGGCGAACAGCCGATCGTAGGCCGCCTCGTAGGCCTGCTGCGAGCCGGCAAAGCCGCAGCGATAGACGCCGTTGTTGATCTCGGTGTAGACCCTCTTGCTCACCTCGTCGATCTCGTCGCGCAGCGACTCGGGGTAGAGCTGCGGGGCGCCGTCGCGGTGGTAGGCGGGCCACTCGGTCGACAGATCCAGGGTCATTTGCGCGAAGTCGTTGGTGACCACCGCGCCGCTCGGCACGTCGACGATCGCCGGAACCGTGATGCCCTTGGGATAGCCGGGGAAGCGTTTGAAGTACGCGTCCTGCAGCCGCGGGATCTTCAGCACCGGGTCGACGCCGCCCGGGTCCAGGTCGAACGTCCAGCTGCGCTCGTCATGCGTGGGACCGCAAAACCCAATGGAGAGAGCGCCTTCCAAGCCCAGTAACCGCCGCACGATTATCGCGCGGTTGGCCCACGGGCAGGCGCGGGCCACGACAAGCCGATACCGGCCGGGCTCTACGGGGTAACCGTCGCGTCCGTCGGCGGTGATGCGGGTGGTGATGTAGTTGGTGTCACGGGTGAATTCCCCCGCCGGGGCGACATAGGAGGCCATGGCGACGATTCTGCCCGCCGCATCAAATCGACGTCCGGGCCAGTGCGATCAGGTCAGGAATCGGCGCGCCAGATTGGTCTCGGTCGACGCCCCCGGTTCCCAGTTCGCGATCCACGGTCCGGTGCCTTCCGACTGATCGATGATGCCGTCCTCCAGCCAGGTGTAGTGGCCTGCCAGCACGTCACGGGTCAATCGGACGTCGCTGCTGTCGGTGTTGGACCACAACGCTTCGAACAGGGCCTCCACCCTCAGGGTCGCTTGCTCACAGAACGTTCCCGCCAGCTCGTACGCCTGCTGACCGACGACAGGGTCGGCGGCCCGCTGCCCCTCGGCGCGCACGCACGCCGCGGACATGGCGAACAGCTCCGCGCCGATGTCGACGATCCGGCCCAGGAACCCCTGCCGTTGCTCGAGTTTGGCCTGCCAGCGCGCCATCCCGTAGAAGGTGTTGCGGGCCAGCTTGCGCGTGGATCTTTCGACGAACCGCAGGTGTGACGCCAGTGGGCCGAACTCGCCGTACGCGGTGGGCCGCTGCCCTTCACCGAACACCAACTGCGGCAACCACTTTGCGTAGAAACCGCTCGCGCCGACGGCCGCGGCGGCCTTCTGCCGCAGACCGGTGTCCGGCTTGGCGAGGTCACCGGCCGCGGTCAGGTGGGCGTCGACCGCCTCTCGCGCGATGAGCAACCGCATGATCTCGCTCGACCCCTCGAAGATGCGGTTGATGCGCAGGTCGCGCACCACCTGCTCGGCCGGCACCGCGCGCTCCCCGCGCGCGGCCAGCGACTCCGCGGTCTCGTAGCCACGCCCCCCGCGGATCTGCAGGAGCTCGTCGGCGATGAGGCAGGCCATCTCGCTGGACCACAACTTGGCCAGCGCCGCCTCGATCCTGATGTCGTTGCGGCCTTCGTCGGCCATCTGGGCGGACAGCTCGAGCACCGCATCGAGCGCGTACGTGGTGGCGGCGATGAACGAGATCTTGCGCGCCACCGCTTCGTGTTTGGCGAGCGGCTTGCCCCATTGCACGCGCTCGCCGGACCATTCGCGGGCTATCTTCAGCGCCCATTTCGACGACCCCGTCGCGCTCGCGGGGATCGACAGCCGCCCGGCGTTGAGCGTGGTCAGCGCGATCTTCAGGCCGTCGCCTTCCCGGCCGATCAGGTTCTCGGCAGGTACCCGCACGCCATGGAGCCTGGTCACGCCGTTCTCGATGCCGCGTAACCCCATGAACGTGTTGCGCCGCTCGACGGTGACCCCGGGCGAATCGGCCTCGACGACGAACGCGCTGATGCCCCCGCGGTGCCCGTCGCTTTTGGGCACGCGCGCCATGACGACCAGCAACTCGGCGACCACGCCGTTGGTCGTCCACAACTTCACGCCCTCGAGCTCGTACGCCTTCCCGTCCTCGACCGGTGTCGCCGTCGACGCCAGGCGCGCGGGGTCGGAGCCGACGTCGGGTTCGGTGAGCAAAAACGCCGAGATCGCACCCGCGGCACATCGCGGCAGGAACTTCTGCTTCTGTTCGGGGGTCCCGGCGAGTTTGAGCGGCTCGGGCACCCCGATCGACTGGTGGGCCGACACCAGGGCGCCGAGGCTGGGGTGAACCGACGAAACCATCACCAGCGCACGGTTGTAGGCGACCTGCGACATGCCCAGGCCGCCGTACTCGGCGGGTATCTTCATGCCGAAGCAGCCCAGTTGGGCCAGGCCCTTCACGTATTCATCCGGAATCTGCGCGTCGCGTTCGATGATGCTGCCGTCGACGTTGTCGAGGAACTCCCGCAACCGGCCGAGGAAGGCGCGGGTGCGCTCTTCATCGGCCTCAGACGGCCTGGGAAACGGATGGATGAGCTCCAGCGGAAAGTGGCCAAGGAAGAGTTCTTTGGCGAACGACGGTTTGTCCCAGCCACTTTCGCGGGATTCCTCCGCGAGGGCCCGCGCTTGTTCCTCGGTGACCTGCGCTTGCTGTGCCATCCCCGCCTCCTTGCTTACGACCACATCGAGGCTTGAGTACTCGGTGCCCTAGCCGAATACTACGGCGAATCGGCGCAAAAATGACCAGTAGTCGCAGGTCCCTCCAGAAGGAGGGGAAGGCGCTTGGTAGCCGTTAGGAGTCGAGCTCCCGGGCCACCGCCTTGACCACCTCGGAGACCCGGCGGGCGGTCTTGCGGTCCGGGTAGCGACCTTTGCGCAACTCGGGCTGCACGGCACCTTCCAGCAGCGTGATCATGTCCTCGACCATCCCGTGCAACTCGTCGGGACTGTGCTTGTGCTCGACCGGCGTCTCGCGCCGCGTCTTGGAAAGGGTGGGCGGTGGATCGATCAGCTTGAGACTCAACGCCTGCGGCCCGCGCCGGCCGGACGCCACGCCGAATTCCACGCGCTGCCCCGCCTTGAGCCCCTCGACTCCAGCGGGCAACGCCGACGAGCGGACGTAGACGTCCTCGCCGTCCTCCTGCGACAGGAAGCCAAACCCCTTTTCGGCGTCGTACCACTTAACCTTGCCGGTCGGCACTGGTCTCACCTGCTTGTCTGACGGATCACTAGGTTGGGCAACGCAAGAAGCGTCCCCCCGCGCAGGACGCATGTTGAAGCCTGATCCTACTCGGATGCCCGCCTGCCGAGCACCCCCGTTACCCGTCACTGGGTACCCTGGGCATTACCACCCGGAGGAGATATGCGCCTGATCCTGAACGTCATCTGGCTCGTGTTCGGCGGCCTGTGGATGGCTGCCGGATATCTGCTGGCGGCGCTCGTCAGCTTCCTGCTCATCGTCACCATTCCCTTTGGCTTCGCGTCGCTTCGCATCGCGTCGTACGCGTTGTGGCCTTTCGGCCGGACGATCGTCGACAAGCCCACCGCCGGGACGGGCGCGCTCATCGGAAATGTCATCTGGATAGTGCTGTTCGGGTTGTGGCTGGCGATCGGTCACCTGGTGAGCGCGGCGGCGATGGCGGTGACGATCGTCGGTATCCCGCTGGCGCTGGCCAACCTCAAGTTGATCCCGGTGTCGTTGATGCCGCTCGGCAAGGAGATCGTGTCCGTCGATTCGCCGGCCCGATTCGGGACGGTGCCCGCATGACGGTGACGGCATTGGGTGTACCGGCGGTGCCAGGTTGCACCGGCCGGGCCGCGGCGCAGGACGTTCCCGCCGGCGGCCCACTGCTGGACACCTACGGGCGGGCCGCCACCGACCTGCGGGTCTCGCTGACCGATCGCTGCAATCTGCGGTGCAGCTATTGCATGCCGGCCGAGGGCCTGGACTGGCTGCCCGGCGAGCAACTGCTGCGGCCCGGTGAGTTGACCAGGCTGATGCATATCGCCGTCACCCGGCTGGGCATCACCAGCGTGCGGTTCACCGGCGGCGAGCCCTTGCTCTCACGCCACCTCGAAGAGGTGGTCGCTGCGGCGGCCGGCCTGCGGCCCCGGCCCGAGATCTCGCTGACCACCAATGGTGTGGGACTGGCGCGGCGGGCCGCCGCGCTCGCCGAGGCGGGCCTGGATCGCGTCAACGTGTCGATGGACAGCGTCGACCCGGACCACTTCGCGGCCATCACCCGCCGGGACCGGCTCGCCGATGTGCTGGACGGCTTGGCGGCCGCCAAGGAGGCGGGCCTGACGCCGGTCAAGGTCAACGCCGTGCTCGACCCCGTGACCGGACGAGAGGACGTGGTCGACCTTTTGCGGTTCTGTCTCGAGCATGGCCATCAGCTGCGCGTCATCGAGCAGATGCCGCTGGACGCCGGCCATCAGTGGCGCCGTGGCGCCGCGCTGAGCGCCGACGATGTGCTGGCGACGCTGCGCCCGCACTTCCGGTTGCAGCCCGACCCGGCGCCGCGCGGGTCTGCCCCCGCCGAGCTCTGGCTGGTCGATACCGGCCCGAACACCCCGAGCGGCAAGTTCGGTGTCATAGCGTCGGTGTCGCACGCCTTCTGCTCGACCTGTGACCGCACCCGGCTCACGGCCGACGGCCAGGTCCGCAGCTGCCTGTTCTCGGCCGAGGAGACCGACCTCCGGGGCCTGCTGCGCGGCGGCGCGGACGACGACGCGATCGAGGCGACCTGGCGCCGCGCGATGTGGGGCAAGCCCGCCGGCCACGGCATCAACGATCCCGACTTCATCCAGCCCGCCCGCCCGATGAGCGCGATCGGTGGCTAGCCCGATGGAAGCCCCGGCCGAAGCGGAGGGAATCGAGGTGACGGTCCGCTACTTCGCGGCCGCGTGTGCGGCCGCGGGAGTCGAAGCCGAGACGCTGGTGGTGCGTCCCGGCACCACGGTCGGCGAGCTGGTCGAGCGACTCGCCGGTCGCGGATCCCGCCTCGCCGCCGTGCTGAACCGATGCTCTTATCTACGCGACGGAATCGCCGTTCGCGACGAGGTCACAGCGTTACGACCCGGTGACACGGTCGACGTTCTGCCGCCCTTCGCCGGCGGCTAAAAATGTGAGATACCTCACGTAACGAAACGATAACGACACAATCACGCTGCGATCTCGGGCGCAATGACCTGCGCAAATCCCTAGTGTTCCTGGGCTTTTCGCACATGGCCGTGAGAGAAACGCCGGGTTTCACAGAACGTGACGGGACGAACAGAACCCGCTAGCGTCTCCGGGGGTTCGCCAATCCACCGAGTGGCGTTCCTCCCCGCTTATCGCGCCGAGCTCCATCCAGTAGGCGGGGGACACCGAAGAAAGTGGATGGAGGCGGGGGACCCACCGGTCCACCGTGATCTGACAGGAGCCGCTTGCGGCTCCTTGGGGTGAAGCCGACGCCGGCTCTCATGGGAGTACGGCGGCGGCCGGGTGGCCTCTCCAACCCGAACCCGACAGCTGACCTCGCAGGCGCGTTACCAGAGAGGAATATTCCGGCGCGTATGAGTGGACGTCATCGTAAGCCCACCACTTCCAGCATCAGCGTCGCCAAGATCGCCTTTACGGGGGCGGTGCTTGGTGGCGGCAGCATCGCATTGGCCGGCCAGGCCGCCGCGGCGACCGACGGCGAATGGGATCAGGTAGCCCGTTGCGAGTCCGGCGGCAACTGGGGAATCAACACCGGCAACGGCTACCACGGCGGTGTGCAATTCAGCTCATCCACGTGGGCCGCGCACGGCGGTGGCGAGTACGCCCCGTCGGCCGAACTGGCCACCAAGCAACAGCAGATCGCGGTCGCCGAGCGCGTGCTGGCCACCCAGGGCCGCGGCGCGTGGCCCGTGTGCGGTGGTCCGCTGTCGGGTGCCACACCGCGCGAGGCGCCTGCCCCGGCGCCGGCGGGCATGGACGCCCCGCTGGACGCGCCGTGGCTCGACGGCGGTCCGGGCCCGCTGGCCCCGCCGCCCGCGGATGCGCCCCCGCCGGACGCTCCCCCGCCGCCCGCCGATCCGGCACCCCCGGTGCAGCTGACCTCTTTTGGCCAGCCTGCGCCTCCCCCGGATGCACCGCCGGCACCCCCGGCGCCGCCCGCGCCCCCGGCCGACGCCGTCCCGCCGGCACCCCCGGCGGATCTGGCACCGCCGGCGCCTCCCGCCGACGCCCCGCCTCCCGCGGACGCGCCGCTGCCGCCACCCGCGGATGTGCCGCCCGCGCCTCCTGCGGACGCGCCGCTGCCGCCGCCGGCGGATGTGCCGCCCGCGCCTCCCGCCGACGCCCTGCCGCCCGCGCCTCCCGCGGACGCGCCCGTCGTCGACGCGGGATCTCCGGCGCCGGCCCAGCCGGAACACGCGTCGAACGTCGGCTACACCAGGCAGCTGTGGGAAGCCATCCGCGGCGCGGACATCCACGGGAACGACGCGCTGGACGCCCTGGCGCAGCCGTCTCCGGCCGGCTGACGCCTCGCGTTAGCCGGACACGGGGCGGGGCGAGGCCCCTAGGCCGAGCCCACCCATTCTTCGGTCCCGTCATCGAAGAATTGGTGTTTCCACACCGGCAGTCGCGCCTTGATGGTGTCGACCAGACGGGCGCAGGTGTCGAACGCCGCCCCGCGATGCTCGGCGGCCACCGCGGACACCAACGCCGCATCGCCGATGCGCAGCACGCCGATGCGGTGGCTGGCGGCGATGGCCCGCACGCCGCTGGCCTCCTCAGCGACCTCGGCCACCACCTGGGCAAGGACCTGCGCGGCCGACGGGTGCGCGGAATACTCCAGCCGCACCACCCGGCGGCCGCCGTCGTGGTCGCGGATCATCCCGACGAACCCGACGATGGCTCCGGCCGACTGGTGGCCCACCAGTTCTTCGTGATCCGCCAGAAAAATCGGCTCTTCGGTCATGGCGGCGCGCAAGACGCGCGTCATCGCTCGTGGTCCCCGCCGGCGAGTTGGTCGAGGGCGTGGTCGAGAACGTCGGCGAGCACCCCGAGGCCGTCGCGCACCCCGCCGGGCGAACCCGGCAGATTGACGATCAGCGTCCGGCCGGCCACGCCGCAGACGCCGCGCGAGAGCACCGACGTGGGCACCTTGGGCAGCCCGGAGCGGCGGATGGCGTCGGCCAGCCCCGGAATCATGTAGTCCAGCACCGCCACGGTCTGGTCCGGGGTGCTATCGCTCGGCGAGATGCCGGTGCCGCCCGAGGTGATGATCAAGTCCACCTCGGCGTCCAATGCGCCGCGCAGCGCCTCGCCGACCTCCTCACCGTCCGCCACCACCTCGGGCTGAGCGGACGAAAAACCTCGCTGCTCAAGCCATTCCGCGATGATCGGCCCGCATCGGTCGTCATACACGCCGGCCGACGCGCGGGTCGAAGCGATGATCACTCGTGCGGATCGCGCGCTCATCACCGCTCCCAATTTCCGCTTTTGCCACCCTGCTTGCGCAGTACCCGGATGTCATCGATGCGGGCGGCGGGGTCGACCGCTTTGATCATGTCGTAGAGCGTGAGCCCGGCGACGCTGACGGCGGTCAGCGCCTCCATCTCCACGCCCGTGCGGTCGGTGCTGCGCACGGTCGCGCTGATCTCGATCTCCGCCTCGCCGATCGCGAAATCGATGTCGACCCCGGTGAGCGCGAGCTGATGGCAGAGCGGGATCAGGTCGCTGGTGCGCTTTGCCGCCAGGATGCCGGCCACCCGGGCCGTGGCCAACGCGTCGCCCTTGGGCAGGCCGCCGCTCGAGATCAGCGCCACCACTTGCGGCGAGGTACGCAACGCGCCAGCGGCGACGGCGGTGCGCTTGGTGGCGCCCTTCTCCGTGACGTCGACCATGTGCGCCGCGCCGCGCTCGTCCAGATGCGAGAGCGCGCCCGACCGGGAATCGCGCGACTCCCAGGTTGCCGAGGCGTTCGAGGCCTCAGAGGCCCTAGCCATCCGGGCGACCTACCGGTTGACGACCGTTACCGGGTGGACGTAGGGCAGGTCGGTCGCGGGCAGCGGAAACACCAGCTCACCGTAGGGTGACAACGCACCCGTCCGGTCGCTCACCAGTTCGCTCACGGCGTGGTCGTCCGGGTCCGTCGTCGGCCATCCGTTATCGACGTAGTTGGATTTGCGTGCCTTGCCCTCAGCAATGTCAGCCACGCGGTCCATTCTGACAGGTCGCGCATGCGTGCGTGGCGCAAGGCCACTGGTCGGGGTCGTGAGCGTGGACGTCGGGGCCGCCGACTGCTTTACGCTGGTCAGCAATGACTGACAACACCCCGGATATCCCGCTGGGGTCGTGGCTGGCCGACTTACCCGACGAGCGGCTGATCCGACTGCTGGAACTCCGGCCAGACCTCGCCCAGCCCCCGCCTGGCAGCATCGCCGCGCTGGCCGCGCGTGCGCAGGCGCGCCAGTCGGTCAAGGCCGCCACCGACGACCTGGACTTTCTCCGGCTGGCGGTGCTCGACGCGCTGCTGGTTTTGCAGGCCGATTCCACCCCGGTGCCAACGGCCAAGCTGCTGGCCCTCATCGGTGACCGCGCTACCGAGGCCGACGTGCTCGGCGCGCTGGACGACCTCAGGCAGCGCGCCCTGGTCTGGGGCGAGACCGCTGTCCGGGTGGCCGCCGATGCCGGCACGGCGTTGCCGTGGCACCCGGGCCAGGTCACGCTCGAGGAGAGCTCCCGTACGGGTGAAGAGATCGCCGCCCTCATCGACGGGCTCGACCAGGCTCAGCTCGACGTGCTGGACAAGCTGCTCGAAGGTTCGCCGATGGGCCGCACCCGCGACGCCGCGCCCGGTGCCCCGGCGGAGCGGCCGGTGCCGCAACTGCTGGCGATGGGCCTGCTGCGGCGCATCGATGCCGAGACGGTGATCCTGCCCCGCCACGTTGGGCAGGTGTTGCGCGGCGAGGACCCCGGTCCCCTGCAGCTGACGGCCCCGGACCCGATCGTGTCGACCACCAGTCCCAGCGACGTCGACGCGGTGGCGGCGGGAGCCGTCATCGACCTGTTGCGCGAGCTCGACGTGCTGCTGCAAACCCTCGGCGCCGCACCGGTTTCCGAGCTGCGCAGCGGCGGGCTGGGGATCCGTGACGTCAAGCGGCTGGCCAAGGCGACCGGTGTCGAGGAGCCGCGGCTGGGCCTGATACTCGAGATCGCCGCCGCGGCGGGCCTGATCGCCAGCGGCATGCCCGACCCGGAGCCCGCCGACGGCGACGGACCCTATTGGGCGCCCACGGTCGCCACCGAACGGTTCACCACGATGTCCGCCGCCGAGCGTTGGCAACTGCTGGCCGGCACCTGGCTCGACCTGCCCAGCCGCCCCGCGTTGATCGGCACCCGCGGCCCCGACGCCAAACCCTATGGCGCCCTGACGGATTCGCTGTACTCGACGGCCGCACCGCTGGATCGCCGACTGCTGCTGAGCATGCTGTGCGGGCTGCCACCCGGGGCCGGCGTCGATGCGGTCACCGCGTCGGCGGCGCTGATCTGGCGGCGGCCGCGCTGGGCCAGGCGGTTGCAGCCGCAACCCGTCGCCGATCTCCTGGCCGAGAGCCACGCGCTGGGCCTGGTGGGCCGCGGGGCGATCAGCACACCCGGCCGGGCGCTGCTGGAGGAGCCCGGCGACCCGGAGAGCGCGGTGCACGCGATGACGCGGGCGATGCCCGCGCCGATCGATCACTTCCTGGTGCAGGGCGACCTGACCGTCGTGGTTCCCGGGCCGCTGCGACGCGACCTCGCCGACGACCTGGCCACGGTCGCCACCGTCGAATCGGCCGGCACGGCGATGGTGTACCGCATCAGCGAGCAGTCGATCCGGCACGCCCTCGACATCGGCAAGACCCGGGACTGGATGCACGACCTATTTGGAAAGCACTCCAAAACCCCTGTACCGCAGGGGCTTACCTACCTGATTGACGACGTGGCCCGTCGGCATGGCCAGCTCCGGATCGGCATGGCCACTTCGTTCGTGCGCTGCGAGGACCCCACACTGCTGGCCCAGGCCGTGGCGGCCGCCGCGGAGCTGCAGTTGCGTGCGCTGGCGCCGACGGTGGCGGTGTCGCCCGCCCCGATCGCCGAGGTGCTCGTAGCGTTGCGCAAGGCGGGCTTCGCCCCGGCCGCCGAGGATTCCACCGGCTCCATCGTCGACGTCCGCCCGCGCGGGGCCAGGGTGCCCACGCCGCAGCAGCGCAGGCCTTACCGCCCCCCGCCGCGGCCAAGCGGCGAGACGCTCAACGCCGTCGTCTCGGTGCTGCGGAAGGTGACGGCGGCACCCTTCGGAAACATCCGCGTCGACCCCGCGGTCACCATGTCGCTGCTTCAGCGCGCGGCCAAGCACCAGGACACGTTGGTGATCGGCTATCTCGACGCCGCCGGCGTGGCCACTCAGCGGGTGGTGTCGCCGATCACGATAAAAGGCGGGCAACTGGTGGCCTACGACTCGGCATCGGGGCGGCTGCGTGACTTCGCCATCCACCGCATCACGTCGGTGGTGTCGGCCGGCGACTGAATAATGGGTGATATGCGCGCCAGCGACGATGCAGAGCAAAAAGCGATGTGGGGGCACCTCCCGCTTGCGGGGGAGAGGAGTGGCGCACATTGAGTGACGGACCTTTGATCGTGCAGTCCGACAAGACGGTGCTGCTCGAGGTGGATCACGAGCTGGCGGGCGCGGCACGCGCCGCCATCGCGCCGTTCGCCGAGCTGGAACGCGCCCCCGAACACGTGCACACCTACCGCATCACACCGTTGGCGCTGTGGAACGCCCGCGCCGCCGGCCACGACGCCGAACAGGTCGTCGACGCGCTGGTCAGCTTCTCCCGCTACGCGGTGCCCCAGCCGCTGCTGGTCGACATCGTCGACACCATGGCCCGCTACGGCCGGCTGCAACTTGTCAAGCACCCGGCGCACGGCCTGACGCTGGTCAGTCTGGACCGCGCGGTGCTCGAGGAGGTGCTGCGCAACAGGAAGATCGCGCCGATGCTGGGCGCGCGGATCGACGAGGACACCGTCGTCGTCCACAACAGCGAACGCGGCCGGGTCAAGCAGATGCTCCTCAAGATCGGCTGGCCCGCAGAGGATCTCGCCGGTTATGTCGACGGCGAAGCGCACCCGATCAGCCTGGAGCAGGACGACTGGCACCTCCGCGATTACCAGCAGCTGGCCGCGGACTCGTTCTGGTCCGGCGGTTCGGGAGTCGTGGTGCTTCCCTGCGGGGCGGGCAAGACGCTCGTCGGCGCGGCCGCCATGGCGAAGGCCGGTGCGACGACCCTGATCCTGGTCACCAACATCGTCGCCGCGCGGCAGTGGAAGCGCGAGCTGGTCGCGCGCACCTCGCTGACCGAGGATGAGATCGGCGAATACTCGGGCGAACGCAAGGAGATCCGTCCGGTGACCATCTCGACGTACCAGATGATCACCCGCCGCACCAAGGGCGAGTACCGGCACCTGGAACTGTTCGACAGCCGCGACTGGGGGCTGATCATCTACGACGAGGTGCACCTGCTGCCGGCGCCGGTGTTCCGGATGACCGCCGACCTGCAGTCCAAGCGGCGGCTGGGCCTGACGGCGACGCTGATCCGCGAAGACGGCCGCGAGGGCGACGTGTTCTCGCTCATCGGTCCCAAGCGCTACGACGCGCCCTGGAAGGACATCGAGGCGCAGGGCTGGATCGCGCCCGCCGAGTGCGTCGAGGTGCGGGTCACCATGACCGACAACGAGCGAATGACGTACGCCACGGCCGAACCCGAAGAGCGTTACCGGCTGTGCTCGACGGTGCACACCAAGATCGCGGTGGTCAAGTCGATTCTGGAGAAGCACCCCGACGAGCAGACCCTGGTGATCGGCGCCTACCTCGATCAGCTCGACGAGCTCGGCGCCGAGCTGAACGCCCCGGTGATCCAGGGCTCCACCCGGACCAAGGAGCGCGAGGCGCTGTTCGACGCCTTCCGCCGCGGCGAGGTGTCGACGCTGGTGGTGTCCAAGGTCGCCAACTTCTCCATCGACCTGCCGGAAGCGTCTGTGGCGGTGCAGGTTTCGGGGACTTTCGGTTCGCGCCAGGAGGAGGCCCAGCGGCTGGGCCGGCTGCTGCGGCCCAAGTCGGACGGCGGCGGGGCCATCTTCTATTCCGTGGTGGCCCGCGACAGCCTGGATGCCGAGTACGCCGCGCACCGCCAGCGTTTCCTGGCCGAACAGGGCTATGGCTACGTCATCCGCGACGCGGATGACCTGCTGGGCCCGGCTATCTAACCGCGAGCTGGGGGCACCTACAGCGACAGGATCGTCGCCGACGCCGTGCCGGGCGCTCCGTACACCTGAGCCAGGCCGACGCGCGGGTTGCCGGGCACCTGGCGCCCCCCCGCCTCGCCCCGCAGCTGGCGCACCAGCTCGTGCATCTGGCGCAGGCCCGACGCGCCGATCGGCTCACCGTTGGCGATCAATCCGCCGTCGGTGTTGACGGGCAGCGAGCCGTGGATCTCGGTGGCCCCGTCGGCCACCAGCTTCTCCTGCTCGCCGTCGGCGCAGAGGCCCGTCTCGGCCATGTGGATGACCTCGTTGCCGGCGTCGGTGTCCTGCAGTTGAGCCACGTCGACGTCCTCGGGTCCGATGCCGGCGGCCTCGTAGGCCGCCTTGGCGGCGTACACGGTCGGCGAGACGTCCTCGTCCAGCGGGGCGAAGGTGGCGTGCACCTCGTAGGCGCCGTAACGCCGGGTCCGGATCTCGCAGGCCCGCACGTACACCGGCTTGTCGGTGTACTTGTGCGCGATGTCGGCTCGGCACATGACCACCGCGGCGGCCCCCTCGTCGGGCGCGCAGAACATGTACTGGGTCAGCGGGTAGTTGAGCACGGCCGAGTTGAGGATCTCCTCCTCGGGAATCGCCTTGCGCCGGAACGCGTTCGGGTTCAGCACGCCGTTGCGGAAATTCTTGGCGGCCACCTTGGCCAGCGTGGCCTGGGAGATGTTGTGGTCGTGGAGGTACTTGTTGGCCTTCATGCCGAAGAACTTGGTGGTGACGAACTGCCCGTTCTGGGCGTACCACTGCGGCAGCGCGAGCTTGGCGGGGTCGTCGGTGAACGCGCCGCGGGGGTGCTTGTCCAAGCCGATGGCGATGCCGATGTCGTACTTGCCCAGCCGGATGGTGTCCGCGGTCTGCTGAATGGCGCTCGCGGCGGTGGCGCAGGCGTTGAACACGTTGGTGAACGTGATACCGGTCAGCCCGACCAGGCGGGTCACCGCGTCGGGGTTGGAGACCTCGTGACTGCCGCCGAAGCCGAACTGGATGTCCTTCCAGTCGACGCCCGCGTCGGTGAGTGCGGATTGGATGGCCTCCGCGCCCATCTGCATGGCGGTCTTCTCGAATCTGCCGAACGGATGTAGGCCCACGCCGATGATGGCAACGTCGTTCGTCATCTGACGCTCCTTTCGTATGGATGGTGGCGACCCGCTTTACCCGGCTTCGCCAATAGTGGCGACCCGCTTCGCCCGGCCACCGCCGCGCTCGCGATCGCCACTAGACCGGCCGGAAGGCGAACGTCATGACCTCGGCGCCCTCCTCGTCAGTGGTCAGCGGCACCATGGTCAGCTCGACCTCCTGACCGAACTGCAGCTTGGCCGGGTCGTTTTCGGTCAGCCGCCCCTCGACCCGGATGACCGCGTCTTTCCCCAGTCCCAGCTGCACCAGGCCGACGCCGAACGGCACGAAGTCCTTCCCGGTGGGGCCCGCGTAGGGCGCGCCGGGCGGGAAACCCTGCGTGGTCCACGCGACCAGGGTTCCGCGGCGCGGCAACAACAACTCGGTCATTTCACCGGCGCTGCAGCGCGGGCACCATTGCTGCACCGGGAACGTCGTGGCACCGCAGTTGCCGCAGCGACTCCCGATCAGCTGCGGGTTTTCGTCGGGCCAGGTGGAGATCTCGGGGGCCAGCGCCTTCTGCATCGAGGGATCCTCCAGGAGCGTCCACGGTGGGCAACAGATCATTGCTCACTGAACCGTATAACAGGTTTCCAAAAAGTGGAAAGCGCATTCTCGTTGCATGATGCGGCTCCACGTCCCCCGGCCGGCCGAGCTATCTTGGCGAGGATCTGTGCGATGTGAGGAGACCACTATGCCGGTGACGGTGACACTCGAGCTCAGGCTGAAGCCCGACGCGGTGCAGGCGGCGCGCGAAGTGATGGGCCGGGCGCTCAAGGACACCCGCGCGTTCGCGGGCAACCTAGGGACGGATGTGCTCGTCGACGAGGACGACGAGGCGCACTGGCTGATCTACGAGCTCTGGCAGAGCGTCGAGCACGACGAGGCCTACCGCGCGTTTCGCGCCGGTGAAGGCAAACTGACCGAGCTGCCCCCGCTGCTGGCCGCGCCGCCGGTGAAGACGCGATACGTCACCAGTGAGATCTAGCTGCTGGTCGCGACCCGCTTCGCCCGGCTTCGCCGCGCTTGCGATCGCTCCTAACTCAGAGCGGGAATGACTTCCCGCTCGAACAACTCGATCCCCGAACGGTCGTAGGCGGCCTCCGGGAAGTAGCAGATCGCGTACTCGCATCCGAGGTCACGGAGCTTCGCGATCCGCTCGATCACCTGTTCCGGGGCACCCGCCGCCGAATCCGGCCCGCTCGTGTTGGCGATCATCGCGTCGGCCGCCGCCTCGGGCACGTAGCCGATCATGCGGTCCCGCACCCGCTGCAGCCGGTCCTTGACGTCGGCCTCCGACGGGCCGACGAGCGCGTTGACGTTGACCGAGCGCACGATCGCCTCGAAGTCGGTGCCCACCTCGCGGCAATGCCGCGCCAGCACCTCCGACTTGTGTGCGAACGCCTCGGGCTCGGGGCTGAAGTTGGTGTACTGTGCGTACTTCGCGGCGATGCGCAATGTCACCTTCTCGCCTCCGCCGGCGATCCACATCGGTATCCCATTGTCCTGCAACGGCTTCGGAGCGACGATCGCGTCGTCGACCTGGTAATGCTCGCCGTCGAAGCTGACTTTGCCGTCGCGCCAGGCATCGCGCATGATCTGTACGCCTTCGTCCAGCCGGGCCAACCGCACCTTGGCCGATGGGAAGCCGTAACCGTAAGCGCGCCACTCGTGTTCGTACCAGCCGGCGCCGATGCCCATCTGGATCCGGCCGCCGGAGATGATGTCGGCGGTCGCGGCGACCTTGGCCAGGTACACGGGATTGCGGTAGCTCATCGCCGTGCACATCTGGCCGAGTTTTATCCGCGACGTGGTCGCCGCGTACGCAGCCATCAGTGACCACGCCTCGTGAGTGGCTTCGCCCGTCGGCACCGGGACCGTGTGGAAGTGGTCGTAGACCCACAGCGAGTCCCACGCGCTGTCGTCCGCGTAGGTGGCCAAGTCGCGCATCACCGCCCAATGTTTGTCGGGGGCGATGCCGACCAGATCCATTCGCCAGCCCTGCGGAATGAAGAGACCAAAGCGCATAGCAAGCGACTTTAGCCCGTCGGCCTCACAGCGGATCGATAGCTCGGCCCCATCCACCGCTGACAATCAACCCCTACACCGGATGCATGACAAACCTCGGGCACCACATCAAACCATCCCGGAATCGGCGAGACCGCGCGGCCCAACTGATCTTCGCGGGCGCCGCGACCGCCGCGATGCTCGCGCTGTTCGGCGCGGCGCAGCCGGCCGGCACGGCAACCGTTTTCGCGTCCGGCCCCTCGGCCACCGCGCCGTTCGCCACTGACGACACGAATTTCGTCGATGACCAGGGCCAGACTTCGGGCGACATCTTCACGCAGAACGCCCAGGACCAGAACTAGCCCCGTAGCGCGAGCATCCGCTGGGCCTCGCCGCCGGTCTCGGCCGTAGGCTGACGCCCATGCGGGTTCTGGTCTCGGGCGCCAGCATCGCCGGGCCGGTGCTGGCGTACTGGCTGACCCGCCACGGGTTCGACGTCACCGTCGTCGAGCGCGCGCCGACGCTGCGCAAGACCGGCGGCCACGCCGTCGACTTGTTCCGTCCGGCGATGGAGATCTCGGCGAAGATGGGCGTCCTGCCGCGCATCGAGGCGCTCGCCACCGGAACCGATCGCATGACGATGTATCGGGAAGGCCGGCCGCGAGCCACCGAGGTCGACCTCACCAAGCTGGTCGGCGTCGCGTCGGACCGCCACGTCGAGGTCATGCGCGACGATCTCAGCGAGATCTACTATGACGCCGCCCGCGACGACGTGGAGTACCTCTTCGGCGACTCCATCACGGCGATCGAGCACGACGGCGAGGTCACATTCGAACACTCCCCCGCCCGCAGCTTCGACGTCATCGTCGGCGCCGACGGGCTGCATTCCAACGTGCGGCGCCTGACCTTCGGCGAGGAGGACAGCCTGACCCGGTTCCTCGGCGGCTATCTGGCGGTGGTGTCCGCGCCCAAGTCGCTGGCCAAACCGAATGAGATGGTCGGCCACGTCGGGGTCGGACGCCTCGCGGCGATCTACACCGCCGACCATCTGGACGACGCCCGAGTGGTGTTCATGTTCCGCAGCAAATCCGAACTCGATTACGATCACCGAGACTCGCTGCGTCAGAAGGAGCTACTGCGCGGCGCGTACGTGGGCATGCATCCTCGGGTGGACGGCTGGCTGGAGGAAATCGACCGGACGCCGGCGTTCTACTTCGACGCGATCAGTCAACTGAGCATGAACATCTGGTCGCGCCGAAGGGTCACCCTCGTCGGCGACGCCGGATACTGCCCCGGCCCCGCGGTCGGCGGCAGCACCAGCCTCGCCGTCCTCGGCGCCTACGTGCTGGCGGGGGAGCTGGCCCGGGCGGACGGGGACCACCTGCGCGCGTTCGCGGCCTACGAACTGCAGATGCGCGAGCCGGTGCACCTCAGCCGCGGCTTCGCGCGCGCCGCCGCCAAAACCATCATCCCCGGTTCCCGGGCCGGGGTTTGGGCGCTGACCCGTGGGATCCAGCTAATCTCATTGATGCCCGCCTCGCTGTCCCGGGGGCTGGCGAAGCTGAACACCAAGGGCGTGCGCATGTACGACTCGATGCAGGTGCCCGACTACAGCGCGGCCGAGGCTTGACGAGAGGATGATCGCCGATGGACCTTGCCGGTGTCGGGGTATGGAGCAGTCAACTGCGCTACGGCGACCCATCCGAATCGGCCGACGCGGCAGCGGAATTGGACGACCTGGGGTTCACCGCGCTGTGGATTCCCGACGTGGGCGGTCCGGTGTTCGACGCGGTGGCACACCTGCTCGCGGCGACCAAGCGGACCGTGATCGCCACCGGGATCCTCAACCTGTGGATGCACGAGGCCGGCGACGTCGCCGAATCCTTTGCGGCGCTGACCGCCGAGCACGGCGACCGCTTCCTGCTGGGCATCGGTGTCAGCCACGCGCCGCTGATCGACGCCGGCCAGCCCGGGCGGTACCGCAAGCCACTGGCCGCGACGGCGTCATTTCTGGACGGGCTGGATGCCGCGCCGCGACCGGGGCCCACCGAGGCGCGGGTCCTGGCCGCGCTGGGCCCGAAGATGCTGGCCTTGTCGGCGACGCGCGCTCGCGGCGCCCACCCTTACCTCGTCACCCCAGACCACACCGCTTCTGCCCGTTCAGTTTTGGGCGAGGGCCCGTTGCTGCTGCCGGAGCAGACCGTGATCCTGTGCGACAGCGCCGACGAGGCCCGCCGCATCGGAAGCGACTGGCTCCGGGCGTATTTGGCGCTGCCCAACTACGCCAACAACCTGCTGCGCAGCGGGTTCTCCGAAGACGATCTGGCACAGGTGAGCGACCGGCTCCTGAACGCGATCATCGCATGGGGCGACGAAGAGGCCGTCATGCGCAGGGTCGCCGAGCATCGTGCGGCCGGCGCCGACCATGTCTGCATCCAGGTCTTGACGGCCGACCCGACGGAATTCCCGCGCGAGCAATGGCGCCGAATCGCGGCGGCCCTCTGACCCCGAGCAGACGCAAAAGCCCCCGAAAACCTGGTGTTTTGGGGGCTTTTGCGTCTGCTCGCGCAGGAACTAGAGCAGCGAGTCCGGCGGGTTGAAGCGGTCGCCGTACTGGGCGGCCAGCTCGCGGGCCCGCGCCACGAAGGCCTCCTTGCCCGTGCCGCCCAGACCCGAATAGCCAACGATGAACTGCGCGGTGCCGCCGGTCCACGGCGGGAAGCCGATGCCCATGATCGACCCGATGTTGGCGTCGGCCGTCGACGTCAACACCCCCTCGTCGAGGCACTTCTGCGTTTCCAGCGCCTCGGCGAACAGCATCCGGTCGATCATGTCCTGCAGCGGCGGCTGCGAACTGCCGGACTTGAACGTCTCCCGCAGGCCCGGCCACAGCCCGGTCCGCTTGCCGTCGACGTACTCGTAGAAGCCCGCGCCCTTGAGCCGCCCGGGCCGGCCGAGTTCGATCATCTTCTCGACGACGGCTTCCGCCGGGTGCGGCTCGTAGGTGCCGCCGGCGTCCTCGACGCCCTTGCGGGTGGCCACGGCGATCTTGTGCATGAGCTCCAGGTTGAGCTCGTCGGACAGCTGCAGCGGCGGCGCCGGATACCCGGCCTGCGAACCGGCGTGCTCGACGCTGGCCGGCTCGACGCCCTCACCCAGCATGGCCAGCGCCTCGTTGACGAATGTGCCGATCACGCGGGAGGTGAAGAAGCCGCGGCTGTCGTTGACCACGATCGGGGTCTTGCCGATCGCCAGCGTGTAGTCGAACACGCGGGCCAGCGTTTCGTCGGATGTCTTCTCGCCCTTGATGATCTCGACCAGGGGCATCTTGTCGACCGGCGAGAAGAAGTGGATCCCGATGAAGTCCTCCTGCCGCTTGACGCCGGTCGCCAGACCGGTGATCGGCAGCGTCGAGGTGTTGGACCCAAGCACCGCGTTCGGTTCGACGACGTCCTCGATCTCCTGGAACACCTTGTGCTTGAGATCCTGGTTCTCGAACACCGCCTCGATCACGAAGTCGACGCCCTTGAGGTCGGCCGCGTCGGCCGTCGGCGTGATGCGGGCCAAGAGCGCGTCGGAGCGCTCCTTGGTCGTCTTGCCACGCTCTAACGCCTTGGCTTCCAGCTTCTCGGAGTAGCCCTTGCCCTTCTGCGCGGCCTCGAGGCTGACGTCCTTGAGCACCACGTCGTAGCCGGCCTTGGCCGAGACGTAGGCGATGCCGGCGCCCATCATGCCCGCACCGAGCACACCGATCTTGTTGATCGGGGTCTTGCCGATGCCCTCGGGCCGCGAGCCGCCGCCGTTGATGGTCTGCAGGTCGAAGAAGAACGCCTGGATCATGTTCTTGGCGACCTGGCCGGTGACCAGTTCGGTGAAGTAGCGGCTCTCGATGCGGGTGGCGGTGTCGAAGTCCACCTGCGTGCCCTCGACGGCCGCGGCGAGGATGGCCCGCGGCGCCGGCATCGGCGCGCCCTTGAGCTGCTTGCGCAGCAGCGACGGGAATGACGGCAGGATCGCCGCCAGCGCCGGGCTGCTCGGGGTCCCGCCAGGGATCTTGTAGCCCTTGACATCCCACGGCTGCGTGTGGGCCTCGGGGTTGGCCTTGATCCACGCTTTGGCGGCGGGAACCAGTTCATCGACGCTGGAAACGATTTCGTCGACCAGGCCGTTGTCCTTGGCCGCGGCCGGCTTGAAGCGGGTGCCCTGGCTCAGCACATTGACGAACGCGTTCTGGATGCCGAGCATCCGCACCGTGCGGGTGACGCCGCCGCCACCGGGCAGCAGACCCAGCGTGACCTCGGGCAGCCCGATCTGGACACCCTTGACGTCGGCGACGATGCGGTGGTGGCAGGCCAGCGCGATCTCCAGCCCGCCGCCCAGCGCCGCGCCGTTGATGGCGGCCACCACCGGCTTGCCCAGAGTCTCCAGCGCGCGCAGGTCGCGCTTGATGTCCTCGACCTCGGCGAAGACCTCGCCGGCGTTCTCCGGGCCCGCGGTGATCATGCTCTTCAGGTCACCACCGGCGAAGAAGGTCTTCTTACCGCTGGTAATCACCACGCCGGTGATCGAATCCTTCTCGGCGACAAGGCGTTCGACGGCCTTGTGCATGGACTCCTTGTAGTGCTCGTTCATGACGTTTGCCGACCCGGTCGGGTCGTCCAGGGTCAGGGTGACGATGCCGTCAGCGTCCTTGTCCCACTGAATCGTGTTCTCTGCCATGCGCTTAAACCCTCTCAATGATTGTCGCGACGCCCATGCCGCCACCGATGCACAACGTGATCAGCGCACGGCGGGCGTTGCGGCGCTCCAGCTCGTCGACCATGGTGCCCAGGATCATCGCGCCGGTGGCGCCCAGCGGGTGACCCATCGCGATGGCGCCGCCGTTGACGTTGAGCTTCTCGTCGGGGATGTTCAGGTCCTTCTGGAACTTCAGGACGACCGACGCGAACGCCTCGTTCAGCTCGAACAGGTCGATGTCGTCGACGGTCAGGCCCGCCCGGTCGAGCGCCTTCTGGGTGGCCGGCGTCGGGCCGGTCAACATGATCGTCGGGTCGGAGCCGGTGGTGGCGGTGGCGACGATGCGGGCGCGGGGCGTCAGGCCCTGCGACTTGCCGGCGGCCTCGGAGCCGATCATGACCAGCGCGGCGCCGTCGACGATGCCCGAGCTGTTGCCACCGGTGTGGACGTGGTTGATCTTCTCGACCCAGTGGTACTTCTGCAGCGCCACATCGTCGAAGCCGGCCATCGCGGCCAGTCCCTCGAAGGCGGGCTTCAGCTTGGCCAGGCCCTCCATCGTGGTGTCGGGGCGCATGTGCTCGTCGTGGTCGAGGATCAGCAGGCCGTTCTGGTCGCGGACCGGAACCACCGACTTGGCGAAGTAGCCGCCCGACCACGCCGCGGCCGCGAGCTCCTGCGAGCGCAGCGCGTAGGCGTCCACGTCGTCGCGGGAGAAGCCCTCGATGGTGGCGATCAGGTCCGCGCCGATGCCCTGCGGGACGATGTACGCGTCGTAAGAGGTGGCGGGGTCGGCCATCATCGCGCCGCCGTCGGAGCCCATCGGTACGCGGCTCATCGACTCCACGCCGCCGGCGAGCACCATGTCGTCCCAGCCGGAGCGGACCTTCTGAGCGGCGGTGTTGACGGCTTCCAGCCCAGAGGCGCAGAAGCGGTTGAGCTGCACGCCGCCGACGGTGTCGGGCATGCCGGCCGCGATCACCGCGGTGCGGGCGATGTCACCGCCCTGGTCACCGACCGGTGACACGCAGCCCAGGATCACGTCGCTGATCAGGTTCTCGTCGAGGTCCGGATTGCGCTTGCGCAGCTCCTCGATCAGGCCGACGACCAGGTTCAGCGGCTTGACCTCGGTCAACGACCCGTTCTTCTGCTTGCCGCGCGGGGTGCGGATGGCCTCGTAGACGAAGGCTTCTTCGGACATGTCGGCTTCCTCTTCGCAAATGGGGGTTCGGATCCGTATATCAGCACAACCCTAACAGTGGCCCCCGGCCAACCTGTTGGTTGGGCGGTTGTCGCGCGTAGGTGGACACAAAGGGTGCCAGCCCGGCCAGGGGCCACTGTGGCGGGTGTGACAACGGCCGTCTTAGGCTCAATCCCCATGACGGTGTCGCGGCTGCGGCCGTACGCGACGACGGTGTTCGCGGAGATGTCGGCGCTGGCTGCGCGGATCGGGGCGGTGAACCTCGGGCAGGGCTTTCCCGACGAGGACGGACCCCCGGCGTTGCTGAAGGCCGCGCAGGACGCCATCGCCGCGGGTGCCAACCAATACCCGCCCGGGATGGGCATCGCGCCGCTGCGGCAGGCCATCGCCGCCCACCGCCGGCGGCATTTCGGTGTCGACTACGACCCCGACACCGAGGTGTTGGTGACGGTCGGCGCCACCGAGGCCATCGCCGCGGCTGTGATCGGGCTGGTCGAGCCGGGCTCGGAAGTGGTCCTGATCGAACCCTTCTACGACTCCTACTCGCCGGTGGTGGCGATGGCCTGCGCGCATCGTGTCGCGGTGCCGCTGGTCGCCGATGGGCGCGGCTTCGCGCTGGACGCCGACGCGCTGCGGCGCGCGGTGACGCCCCGGACCCGCGCGCTGATCGTCAACTCGCCGCACAACCCGACGGGCACGGTGCTGGGCGCGGCGGACCTGGCGGCCATCGCGGAGATCGCGGTGGCGGCCGACCTCTTGGTGATCACCGACGAGGTGTACGAGCACCTGGTGTTCGACGGCCCGAAAGGCAAGAAGCATCTGCCGCTGGCCGCCTTCGACGGCATGGCCGAACGCACCATCACCATCGCCAGCGCGGCCAAGATGTTCAACTGCACCGGGTGGAAGATCGGATGGGCTTGCGGGCCAGCCGAACTCGTCGCCGGGGTGCGCGCGGCGAAGCAGTACCTGAGCTACGTCGGGGGCGCCCCGTTCCAGCCCGCGGTGGCCCTGGCACTGGACACCGAGGACGCCTGGGTGGCCGAGTTGCGCCGCACCTTGCAGGCCCGGCGGGACCGGCTGGCCACCGGGCTGACCGAGATCGGCTTTGCGGTGCACGACAGCGACGGCACCTACTTCCTGTGCGCCGACCCGCGCCCGCTCGGGTATGACGACAGCACCGCCTTCTGCGCGGCCCTGCCGGAGAAGGTCGGCGTGGCCGCCATCCCGATGTCGGCCTTCTGCGATCCGGCGGCACCCCACGCCGACGTGTGGAATCACCTGGTGCGCTTCACCTTCTGCAAACGCGACGACACCCTCGACGAGGCGATCCGGCGACTGGCCGTGCTGCGGGACAAGGCCGTTACTCGTCCCCGTTGAGGCCCCCCACCACCCGCTTGCGGAGTCCCTCCAGCGCGGCGTGCAGGATCTTCTTGCGGGCCCGGTTGATCAAGAACTCCGGCAGCGGCGCCGACGGTTCGACGGTGATGCCGAAGCGCACGCGCGTCTTGTCGTCGGCCTCGCGGGTCAGGTTGTACTCACCGTGCTGGCCGTGTTGGTGGATGGTCTTTTTGGCATCCCACACCATCCAATCCGGCCCCCAGTGGTATTCGAGGAGCTGCGTGTCGATGATGCCCATCACTCTGATCGTGACCTTGACGTGGCGCGGCCGCCCGTCGGGATAAGTGTCGATGACTTCGGCCTTCTTGTGTACCGCAGACCACGACGGCACGGTGTCCATGTCGGCGAGCGCCTCCATGATGGCCTCCGGGGGCGCGTCGATGACGATTTCGGACGACGCTTGTACGGCCACTGCTGCAACTAGGTCGGCTTGTCGAGGTCCTCGCCGCCGACGAGGTCGCTCAGCCCCTTCACCGCGGCGTTGAGAACATTTTCGGTGGCCCGCTTGACGACGAATTGCGGTATCGGCCCCGCCGGTTCGACGGTGATGTCGAAACGCACGCGCGTCTTGTCGATGCCCTCGGGTTTGAGGTTGTACTCGACATGCTGGCCATGCTGCTGGGCGGTCCCTTTGACGTCATAGACGACCCAGTCGGGACCCCAGTGATATTCCAGGATCTCTTTATCGACGAGCCCCAGGATCTTGATCTTGGTCTTGACGTGGTGGGGCCGGCCGTCGGGATAACGGTCGATCACCTCGATGTGTTTGTGCAGCGGCGACCACGACGACAGGACGCCGACATCTGTCAGCGCCTCCATGACCACTTCTGGCGGCGCGTCAACGACAAATTCTCGTGATGCTTTTACGGCCACTCGGATGAACTTAACCCCACCGCCGTCTGCGCGGATGGCGTTCGCCGAAATCTTTACTTACCAGCCGATTTCCGCCAGCGGCGTGGTTGCCGCCGGCGGCGGCCCGACCGGCCCGGCCGGCGTCCTGGAGAAACGCGGCGCGGGCGCGGCCTGCTCGACGCCATGGGCGGTGATCACCGTCGACCGCGCGTTCAAATGGTCGTTGATGGCGGCTTCGCTCCAGGTCAGCACCGGGGTGACGCACGCATCGGTGCCCGCGAAGGTCTTCGTCCACTCGTCGCGGGTCCGGCCGGCGAACCGCTCCGCGAAGACGTCGTACATCCTTTGGTACGAACCGATGTCGAGCTGGCCTGGCACTTCGTCGGTCGACAGGCCGAGCCCGGTCAGCAGCGCCGCGAAGAACTGCGGCTCGATGGCGCCGACGGCCATGTATTTGCCGTCGGAGGTCTCGTAGCAGCGGTAGTACGGGGCGCCGCCGTCGAGCAGAAACGATTCACGCTCGTCGCGCAGCGCACCGGTCGACTTCATCGTCCACATCATCTGGGCGAGCAGGCTGACGCCGTCGACCATCGCGGCGTCGACGACCTGGCCCTTGCCGGAACGTTCCCGTTCGTACAGCGCGACCGCGATGCCCAGCAGCACCAACATCGAACCGCCACCGAAGTCGGCGACCAGGTTCAACGGCGGCATGGGCGGGCGATCCCGATAGCCCAGCGCCGAGAGCGCACCGGTCTGCGACAGATAGTTGATGTCGTGGCCCGCGGTCTGGGCCACCGGCCCCTGCTGCCCCCAGCCGGTGATCCGCGCGAAGATCAGCCGCGGATTGACCGCCGCGCAGTCGTCGGGACCGATGCCGAGCCGCTCGCAGGTGCCCGGCCGGAAGCAGTCGAGCAGCACGTCGGCCTTACCGGCAAGCTCGAGGAGGGCCTGCGGCTGCGCCTTGACGTCCAGGTCGACGATCCGCTTTCCCCGGTGCAGCAGGTCGCGGTCCTCTGGCGGCATCGTGAGCCCGCCGGGGCGGCGCACCCGCACCACGTCCGCGCCCAGGTCGGCGAGGATCATCCCCGCGTGCGGCCCCGGCCCGATGCCGCCCAGTTCGATCACCCGCACCCCGGCGAGGGGCCCGCCGCTGCTCACGGCGATTACTCGCCCCTCTTGACTTTCAGCACCCGTTCGCGCAGTGCCTTGGTCGCGGAGTCGATCGTCCCCTTCACGGCGCGCTTGAGCACGAAGCCGGGCAGTGGAACGGTGGGGTCCGCAAGGAGATCGAACTTGACCAGCGTGGCCTCGCCTCGAGGCACCAGGGTGTACTTCCCGTCCTGCGCCTTCTGCTGGGAGGAGCTGACCAGCGTCCAGCTGACCTCGTCGGCGCTCCACGTGTAGGCAACCACCTGTTCGTCGGTGATCCCCGCGACCTTGATCTTCATCTTCACCTTGCTCGGGCGCCCGTCCTCCCCCGTCTCGAGCACCTCCGCACTCTGGTGGGGTTCCGACCACTCGGGCATCGCTTCGAAATCGGCGATGACGTCCAGAATCTCCTCGGGGCTGGCTTCGATGACGATGTCGCGGGATTCTTTGATTGCCATGGCCCGCACGATACTGAAATGGCGTGTTAGCCGGAATGGTTTCGACCGAGGGTACCGTCGTCTTCGTGACTGATCCCGTCTATACCGTCGGTGACTACCTGTTGGACCGCCTCGCCGAACTCGGCGTCTCCGAGATCTTCGGCGTTCCCGGCGACTACAACCTGGCATTCTTGGACCACATCGTCGCGCACCCGACCATTCGGTGGGTGGGCAGCGCCAACGAACTCAACGCCGGGTACGCCGCCGACGGGTACGGACGGCTGCGCGGAATGTCGGCCGTGGTAACGACATTCGGGGTCGGTGAGCTCTCGGCGGCCAACGCGATCGCGGGCAGCTATGCCGAACACGTGCCCGTGGTGCACATCGTGGGCGGCCCCTCGAAAGACGCGCAGGGCACCAGGCGCGCGCTGCACCATTCGCTCGGCGACGGGGACTTCGAGCACTTCTTCCGGATTAGCCGTGAAATCACCTGCGCTCAAGCCAATCTCATGCCTGCGACGGCATGCAGAGAGATCGACCGGGTGCTGAGCGAGGTGCGCGAACAGAAACGGCCGGGCTACATCCTGCTATCCACCGACGTGGCGCGCTTCCCCACCGAACCACCCGACGCACCGCTGCCCCGCTACACCGGCGGCACCAGCCCCCGCGCGCTGTCGCTGTTCATCGAGGCCGCCGCCGAACTCATCGGGGATCGCCAGTTGACCGTGCTCGCCGATCTGCTGGTCCACCGCCTACAAACCGTCAAAGAGCTCGAGGCGCTGCTGGCCGCGGACGTGGTGCCGCACGCCACGTTGATGTGGGGGAAGAGCCTGCTCGACGAGAGCTCGCCGAATTTCCTTGGCATTTACGCGGGTTCGGCCAGCGCCGAATCGGTGCGCACGGCGATCGAAGAGGCGCCGGTGCTGGTGACGGCGGGAGTCGTGTTCACCGACATGGTCAGCGGGTTTTTCAGCCAGCGGATCGATCCGGCGCGGACCATCGACGTCGGGCAGTACCAAAGCAGTGTCGCGGGTGAGGTTTTCGCTCCGTTGGAGATGGGTGCCGCGCTGGAGGCGCTGGCCACCGTCTTGGTCAACCGCGGCATCACCTCCGCGCCCGTGGCGTCGCCGCCGGCCGAGCCCCTGCCGCCGGCCCCGGCGCGAGATCAGCCACTGACCCAGCAGATGTTGTGGGACCGCCTCTGCGTGGCACTCACACCGGGGAACGTGGTCCTCGCCGATCAGGGCACGTCGTTCTACGGCATGGCGGATCACAGGTTGCCGCAGGGGGTTACCTTCATCGGTCAACCACTCTGGGGCTCAATCGGTTACACGTTGCCCGCGGCGGTCGGGGCCGCGGTGGCGCATCCGGAGCGCAGGACCGTGTTGCTGATCGGCGATGGGGCCGCGCAACTGACCGTCCAGGAGCTCGGCACCTTCTCCCGGGAGGGGTTGTCCCCGGTCATCGTCGTTGTCAACAACGACGGCTACACCGTCGAGCGGGCAATTCACGGAAAGACGGCCCCCTACAACGACATTGTGAGCTGGAATTGGACCGAGATCCCCCGGGCGCTCGGGGTGGCCGACCACCTGGCGTTCCGGGTGCAGACCTACGGCGAGCTCGACGACGCATTCACCGCGGCGGCCGAGCACCAGGATCGCATGGTGTTCGTCGAGGTCGTCCTGCCGCGGCTGGAGATCCCCCACCTGCTCGGCCAACTCGTCGGTCCCATGTCGCCCGAGGGCGGCGCACGCGACTAGGTCGGGTGCGCCGCCCGGCCCGGGGTCGACGATCGCAGTATCGCCTGGACGGTGCGCCGGCAACGCCCGCAATCGGCGCCCGCCCCGCACGCCCGGGCGACATCCTTGGTCGTCGACGCCCCGGCCGCGACGGCCTCGGCCACCGTCTGGCTGGTGACGCCGTTGCACAGGCACACGAACATCGGGCGCGCTCAGTCCCCCTCGATGCGCATCGTGTCGAAGAGCTGCCCGACGAACAGCGGCGGGTAGGCGCCGACGCCGGCCCCCGACATCCATTGGGCCGCGGCGTCCGGATGCTCAATCCACCGCCGCGCGCGCTCCTCGTCGGGAAACTCCTGGAGGATCAGGACCTCGTGCTTGTCGTCGAAAGCCTGGAAAACCCAAGTCTTTCGGATGCCGGCGGCGGTGAACCTGTCCATCGCCGAGCGGACCCCCGCGGTCAGGGTCGACACGTCGTCGACCGAGGCGATCGCGCATACCACCACGCCGGGCGCCCCCGGTAGTGCGGGCGGCTGCGGGATGTACCTGTCCACGATCTCGCCGGCGAAAACGGCGGGGATGTCCTCGACGCCGGCGGCGTCGAACCAATCGAAGAACACCCGCGAGCGCAGCAGTTCCACGATGGGCTCGCGGCTGTGCACCCCGATCATCACCAGTACACGGCCGTAGTCGTGGGTGGACGTGTACACCAGCACGTGGTGTGCGCCGATTTCGGCGAGCCTCGCCTTGCTCCGCTCGAGCAGCGGCCACACCCGGGTCGGATCCGGCACCCGATAATCCGACGCGATCACCATCGAGTGGATATCGCCGGTCGTCAACGGGACAGCCCTATACCGGGTTGAACGACGAAATCAGCCATTTGCCATGAGCTTTCGTGAGCGTGACCGACACGCTGCTGTTGGTGAACGTCGGCTCCGGCCGGTCCCTGCTCTGCGTGCTTTGGTTGACGAACAGCAGCACGACGGCCGAATCCGGACGCAGCTCCGACACCGCGGCATGAAGGACGACCGCGGTGGTCTTCACCGACTTCTGCTTGGCGGCCGGGGCGACGATCTGCTGGGTGAATTGGTCGTAGTAGGACAGGAAGTCGCCGGTCAGGTGCGACTTAGCGGAAGAAAAGTCGCGGTCGAGGGTGTCGGGCGAATAAGACAGCACCGCCACCGTCCCTTCGCTCGCCGCCGAGATCGCCGCCTTGTTGGCGCCCGCATCGGTCGCCCGGTCGGGCCGGTAGGAAAACCAGTACAGTGCGCCGAGCAAGGCCAGCGACGCGATCACGAGCAGCGCCAGCACCGCGGGAACGATCTTCCCCGACGACCGCTTCTTCGCCTGCGCGGCAAGGCGCTTCAGTCGACCCTGCCCCTTGCCCTCACCGTCGACGGCGTCGATGTCCTGCGCGGCGCCGATGTCTTCGGCGTCGGTCGTTTCCTCGACCTCGGCGGTCTCGTCGACCTCCGCGGTCTTCTGGTCCGATGTCTTGTCTGCGGTCACGGCACGAACTCGACTTTCGATATCTTGAGCTGGCCACCGTCGCGGGCGACCGTCACGATGAGCCGGTAGTTGCGTGGATCCTGCTTGGCGCCGGCCGCATTCGTGACCTCAGAGGTGGAGGCAACCAGCACCACCGCTGAATCCCTGGTCATGGTGCCCAGTTCCACGGCCGCGGCCTGCACGCTGCCTTGCGAAACCACCTTCGATTGCTCCACCACCTTGGTGAAATCGTCGGCCATCTTCAGGAAGTCGTCCTTGAACGAGCCGGTGGAGTTATCGAGGATGTGCTGCACCCCTTGTTTGGCGTTGTTGAAGTCCAGCGACGTCAAGCTCACGACACCCTGGCGTGCCGCGGCGACGAACTCGGCCGCACGCTGACGCTGCTGAACGGCATCGCGATGAGCCTTGATCATGTAACCGCTGCCCGCCAGCGCGGCGAGGATGACGACGATCGCCAGACCCGCGGCAAGAGTCGACCACTTGGGGCGGTGCAGGCGTCCGGCGAGGCGGGAGCGGCGTGGCACCGGCTGCGCCGCGTCGGCGGGCACATCGGCTCCGGCCTCCACCAGCGGCTCTTCGGTCTCGGCGCCTTCCGCCTCGTCCGCGGCCTCAGTGTCACCCGCCGCCACCCCGGCCTCGGCGGATTCCGTTGCGTCCGTCTCCTCTACTTCTGCTGAGACGGCTTCTTCGGTGACCCGTTGCTTGGTTTCGGCGAGCTCGGCTTCGCGGCGCAACTGGATGGCCCGCGCGCGGGCGCGGGCGGCGGCGGCAAGGGCCTCTGCTTCTTCGGCCTCGGCCTCGGCCTGTTCGGCCAGTGCCCGGATTTCGGCGGCAGTGCTTGGGGTTTCGTCCTCGTTCACCGGAACCGATTTTTCGGCGGCATTCTGGCGGGCGCCGCCACTCACCGCTCACCAGCCCGAGAACAAGGCTGTTCGTGACTCAATGCCAAACTCCTCTACCGCTTGCCCGCCTGGCAAGGCTGCTTCCGGCCGTCGCCGTTGGGCAACCCTACTCGGGCTACGCGTCAGCGCGCGAGCACTTGCGCCGATATTCTTTCCGCCGCGAATGTCGTGACCACCAGGAGAGCCACGTTATCACCTTCTCGTGAGCGTTCGGCTCAACCCGCCGGGCTGCCGCTCTACAAACGCGCAATAAGCTGTGGAAATGACGTTCTCTTATCCGGCATACGGCGGTGCATCCGCGTCCTAGCGCAGCAGGTCCTTGACCACCTTGCCGGTGGCGTTGAGCGGCAGCGCGTCCAGAAACTGCACCGACCGCGGCACCTTGAAGCCCGCCATGCGTTCGCGGCACCAGCCGATCAATTCCTCAGCGCTGACAGCGCCTTTCGCGACGACGAACGCCTTGCCCACCTGGCCGAGCCGCTCGTCGGGAACGCCGATGACCGCCGCCTGCGCGACGGCCGGGTGATGCATGAGGAAGCCTTCGATCTCGGCCGGGTATGCGTTGAATCCCCCGACGATGAACATGTCCTTCTTGCGGCCGACGATGCGGAGGCGGCTTCGTGGTGATCGCGAGCCCAGCGAAGCTGGGCGTGGCGGGTCACCACCATCAGAACCGTCGTCCAGGTTGCCCAGGTCCCCGGTGTGCAGCCAGCCGTCGGCGTCGATCGCCTCCGCCGTCGCGACGGGATCGTCGAGATAGCCCTGCATGACGCCATAGCCGCGGACCAGCACCTCGCCGTCGTCGGCGATGCGCACCTCGACCCCCTCGCAGGGCAGGCCCGCGGTGGTGGCCACGTCCTCGAACGAATCACCGGGACGCGACAGCGTCACGTTGCCGGCCTCGGTGAGCCCGTATCCCGTCATCAACGTCTGGAACGGCAGTTCGCTGTGGATGCGACGGACCAGTTCGACGGGGATGTCGGCGGCGCCGGTCACGCCGGCCCGCAGGGTCGACAGCTTGGCCGTGTCGCGAACCCTCAGCAGCGAGTGGTATAGCGTTGGGGGTCCGGGCAGCATCGTGATGCGCTCTCGCGCAACGAGATTCACCACCGTGTCCAGGTCGAAGACCGCGACCGGGAGCATCGTCGCACCGCGGAGGAAGGACGTGATGAGTCCCGCCTTCAGGCCGAACGTGTGGAAGTACGGGTTGATCTGCAGATAGCGGTCACCCTCGCGCAAGTCCGCGAGCGTCGCCCACTCCTCGTACATGCGCAGCGTCTGGCGGTGATTCATCATCGCGCCCTTCGGGCGGCCGGTGGTGCCCGACGTGAAGATGATGTCCGAGACGTCGCTGCCGCTCACCGCCCGCTCGAGCGGGGCACCGCCGGAGAGGAACTCGGACTTCAGATCGATGACCGGTATGCCCGCCGGCGCGGTGTAGTCCTGGTCCAGGAATCCCTTCTGCACCAGGACGGCCTTGACCGCGCTGCGGACGATGACGTCGCCGGCTTCCCCGGCCTTGAACCGGGTGTTGACCGGCACCAGCACGCCGCCCGCGGTGAGCAGCCCGAACGCCGCGATGATCCACTCCGCGGAGTTGGGCGCCCAGATCGCGACTCGGTCGCCCTCACCGACACCGAGGTCGGCGAAGGCTCCTGCGGCGCAACGGATTCTCTCGACGACCTGTCTGAATGTCAACCTCAGCGGACCGTCCACGACCGCTTCCGCGTCGCCGAAGCGGTCCCCCGCGCTCAAGACCATCTCGGGGATGGTCTGCCATGACTGGCTGGACGTCACACCGTGACGAGCCGACCGAGGTTGCCGCCCATGATCTTCGCCTGATCCTCGACGGGCAAATGCGACAGCGCGTTGATGTAGTAGGTCGGCTCCGCCAGCCCTTCCGGATGCGGCCAGTCCGAGCCGTACAGCACCTGGTCCACACCGACGAGGTTGATCAGATCGTCGATGCCCTCCTCGAAGAACGGGCTGACGTGGATCCGGTTCTTGACCATCTCGACGGGGTCGCTCGGGAAGGCTTCCGGGGCCTTCCGGTACACCTCGGCCAGGCCGTCCAGCAGCGGGATCATCCACTTCGATCCGGCCTCGACGATGGCAACCTTCAGCCTGGGGTGGCGGTAGAGCGCGCCGTGGATCACCCACGAGCCCACCGCGTCCTGGATCGGCCGCCACTCGTTGAGGATGCCCATCGCATTGGTTTGGAACGGCAGCATCTCCTGGTCGGCACCGTCCCACTCGGAGGTGTACCGGGAGTAGCCGCTGTCGCTGGAGTGCATGCCGACCAGCAGGTCGTGCTCGACGACCCGCTCCCAGAACGGGTCGAACTCGGGCAGCGCGAACGACCGCGGGCCGCGAAAGCCGGGGACCGGTGCCGGGCGGATCAGGATGCACCGCGCGCCACGCTTGACCACCCACTCCAGCTCCTCGATCGCCTTCTCGACGATCGGCAGGGTGACGACCGGTGTGGTGAAGATGCGGTTCTGGTAGTTGAAGCCCCAGACCTCGTCGAGCCACTGGTTCAGCGCATGGATCAGGACGTGGATGGCGACCGGGTCGTCGCGCAGACGTTCCTCGATCAGGCTGGCCAGCGTCGGGAACATCAGGGTGCGGTCCAGGCCCAGCTCGTTCATCTTCTCCAGGCGCGGGCCGGGCTCGAAGAACGCCGGGATCGCGCGCATCGGCTCGCCGAACAACTCACGCTTGCTCTTGCCCTCCGGGTTGCCGTACTTGAAGTACTCCTCCCAGGCGCCCGGCCGGGCGACGACCTCGAAGGTCGGGTTGGGAATGTAGTTGCTGATCACGCCGCGGAGCGCGATCTTGGTGCGCCCGTTGATCTGCACGTACTGGACGAAGTCCTTGTACTCCTTGGGCAGGAACTTGGTCAGCGCCTCCGGCGGCTCGTAGAGATGGTTATCCGCGTCGAAGAGCGGGAACGGAACGTCCACCCGGTGCGACAGTTGCCCCATGAAATCCTCCTTCGCAATTTGGGAGAATATTATTCTCGTACTGCGGATGCCGCAACTGCCGGTGGGCTCGGCGCCGGGGCGCACACGCGATACATTGCACGCGGGGTGCAGGACACGAATGGAGTCACATGGCCAGGCACCACTTCCACCGCGGATTCGTCACCTCCCCGGACGGCACCCGCATCGCCTTCGACAGCCTCGGCGCGGGGCCCGGCGTCGTCGTCCTGTCCGGCTCGCTGGCGCCGCCGGCCCGATATCGCCGCTTCGCGCACGCTTTGGCCGGATCGCACACCGTCCATGTGGTCCAGCGACGGGGCCGCGGCGCCAGCGGTCCCCAAGGAGAGGCGTACGGGATGGACCGGGAGTGCGACGACGCTCTGGCCGTACTGGCAGAGACCGACTCCCGACACCTGTTCGGACACAGCTTCGGCGGACTGACCGCCCTGCAAACGGCCCTGCGGGCGCATCGCGAGCAACTTCACTGCGTGGTGGTCTACGACGCCGCGGTGAGCGTCGACGGTTCCATGCCGCTGGGATTCTTGCCCTCGTTCACCCGATCCGTCGAAGAGGGACGTCACGCGCGCGCGATAGCCGAACTCACCCGCGGCCTGCGGATTGGGCGTCACCTCGACGACCTGCCTTTCTGGGCGACTCTGGCGGTCAGCCGGCTGGGGGTCAACACCGTGTGGAAAGCCGAACGCGAGGTGCTGCCAACGGTTCCCAAGGAAGGGCGAGAGGCGTTGCGTCTGGACGGGCCGGCGTCGGCCTACGAGGCGATCTCGACGCCGGTGCACTTCCTGGTCGGCCAACACAGCCCGCCCTACTTCCGGACAGCGGCGACCGCAATCGCCGCCAGCCTGCCGGCCGCCGGCGTCACCGTCATGCCTGGCCTGGACCACCGCGGTCCGCTGGCGCGACCGCGGCCCGTCGCCGAGGCCTATTTGAAGACGTTGCGTGCGACGGCGTCCGGCGAACGGCGAGAGCCCTAGGGGAGTACGGCCGTTCGGGGCGCTCGGCGGCGTCTGACGAACTCCCCGATCAGCACGTCGCGATGATTTTGAACGTCGCAGAAGCCGCTTCGCCCGGATTGTCGGTCTTATAGCCGTTGGCGGTGCCGGTGATCGTGAATCTGTCGCCGCTCAGACTCATGTCCGCATTGCCCCCGTCATGTGCCGAGTACATGCCGGTGAAGCCGCCCAGATTCTGGATGCGCACCGACTCGGCGGTAAGCGGCTCGGCGCGTTGGTCGATGACAACCTTGGCCCCGGCGAAGTCGCCGCCGATGTCGATCGTCCGGTACCACTCCAACTGGCTGCAGTTGACCACATGGATGTTCGCGTCGTTTCCGTTGACGGTCACCGACGCCGTGCTGGAGATCGGGCTTCGCGGCTTTGGGCTGCAGGCGCCCAGGGCGGCCACGGCAAGCGCCGCAGCGGCTATCGCCACGATTCGGTTACGCACTCGGCCACCTCGATCCTGCCTGACGAAACTTCAGGGCCTGCTGCGATGATGTTATTCTCCCCGCAGGAGAATGCCAATATCGGTAAATTCCCGGCCGTCCCTATCACTGGAGCGATGACGCCATGGTGGACCTGGAGCTCGATGACGGGCTGGCCGTGCTCACCATCGATCGCCCGCACGCGCGCAATGCCATTGCGCTGGACACCATGGAGCAGCTGGAGAAGGCGATCGACGCCGCGGCGGGCGCGCGGACCCTGGTCATCACGGGCGCGGGCGACCGGGCCTTCGTCTCGGGCGGGGATCTCAAGGAGCTGAGCGCGCTGCGCACCGAAGAGGACGCCGCGGCGATGGCCGGCCGGATGCGGTCCATCTGCGATCAGCTGGCGGCGTTTCCGGCTCCGGTCGTCGCCGCCCTGAACGGCCACGCTTTCGGCGGCGGCGCCGAATTCGCTGTCGCCGCGGACATTCGGGTGGCCGCCGACGACATCAAGATCGCCTTCAATCAGGTGACGCTGGAGATCATGCCGGCCTGGGGCGGCGCCGAACGACTGGCCTCGATCGTCGGAAAGGGCAAGGCATTGCTCCTGGCGGGCACGGGAACCGCCCTCGACGCCGCCGAGGCGGAGCGGATTGGCTTGGTGGATCTGGTTTTTCCCCGCTCCTCTTTCGACCAAGGGTGGCGATCGGTCGCCACTTCGCTGGCCCACCACCCGGCGGCCGAGATAAAACGGGTAATCAGCGGCGTTTCCGCTGATGAAGCGATAGCATCCTTTGCACGGCTTTGGGTTGCCGACGCCCACTGGCAGGCCGCAGAGCGGGTGATGAACCGCACCGCCAGTCCGCGTCCGGCGGCCGGAGGAGCGACATGACCACCGCGAAGAAACTTTTGGGCATCAGCCCGGCGATGTTGATCGGGCTTACCTGCCTGCTGGTGAACCCCGGACGGGCATACGCCGATCCGGTCTGGCATCAGGTCGTGTACATCGTCTCGTCCACGAGCCCGGCCCACGTCGACATCTTCTATCAAGATCAGGACCCGACGCTGTTCTCCGATTACAGCCACAACCCCTATACCTTCACCCCGCAGGTCCACGCCGATGTGGCCCCGGGTGCGCCATGGGTTCAGCCGGTGAACCTGTTGAACCCGGATGAGTGGGCGATGGTGACCGCCACCACCGGTCGTGCACCCGCGGCATCGGGCGGCATTCAATGCGACCTGTCGGTGGACGGGAAGGTCGTGGTCTCCAAGATCGGCCCCAAGGGCGCGCTCTGCTCGTTGCGATCCTGGTGAACCACCCAGGCGGGCGACATGCCCGCGACGGGCTGCGGCTCGCCTTCCAGGCGGCGCAGGTAGCTCTCGACCAGCTCCAGGGTTTCGGCGTGACCGCCGGCAATGCCGACGGCCTGCTCGAGCACCAGGAACCGCGAAAGGCTGGTCATCAGGACCGTCCACACCACCGGCGGCACGTCCTCGCTCTCGACACCGTAACGCCGCAGCGCGGCGGCCACCGCCTGGCGCTGCTCCTCGCGAAAACGTTCGGCGTAGTAAGCGATTTCGGCTCGCATCTCCTTGCGGTGGTTGGCCAGTGCCATGAATTCCATCGAGATTCGAGTGAACGCGGGATGGGTGCCGAATCTCCACAGCGCCCACAGCGGCTGAGGGCTTTGCAGCGCTCGCGCCTGCACCTGAAGCCCTTCCTCGGCGCGGCGCCGGAAGACCTCGAGGAACAGCTCGTCCATGGTGCGGAAGTAGTAGTGCACCAGCTGGGGTTTGAGCCCCGCCCGGCTGGCGAGCCGACGCGACGTGACGGCCGCATAGCCCTCTTCGAGCATCAGCTGCTCGGCCGCGTCGAGCAGCAGGCCGCGGTTCTTCGCGTCCGGCGCCCCGATCCTGCGGGCCGGGGAAGCAGACGACATGCCTTGACTCCATACTCTCGACCTACCGGCGACACCTCAGTGTCGCGCATGCCCGATCGTAGCCAGGTCATCGAGTTGCCCGGGCGTTGCGACCTTGACCCTGACATTACCGCCATGCTAAGCAGGTGCTCAGCACTTCACGCATATCGGACTTGGGCGGCGTAAAGTCGCGCCGCCGATCCACCCTTCGGCCAGCACCGGCTCTTGGAGGCATGCACGACATGACCAGCTTCGACACGATCGACTTCTTCACCGATCAATCTCTCGTGCCGGATCCGCACCCCTACTTCGACTACCTGCGCAGCCAGAACCCGGTGCTGCGGCTCCCGCACTACGGCGTCGTCGCCGTCACCGGCTACGAGGAGGCCACCGAGGTCTACAAGGACCCCGACACCTTTTCGAACATCGTCGCGCTCGGCGGCCCGTTCCCACCGCTCCCCTTCCAGCCCGAGGGCGACGACATCAGCCCGCAGATCGACGAGCACCGCAGCTACTTCCCGATGAACGAGCACATGGTCACCATGGACCCGCCGGACCACACCCGCGCGCGGTCGGTGCTGGCCAAGCTGCTGACGCCGAGCAGGCTGAAGCAGAACGAGGAATTCATGTGGCGCCTCGCCGACCGCCAGCTCGACGAATTTCTGGTCAACGGCCACTGCGAATTTATCAGCGAGTACTCAAAGCCCTTCGCCACGTTGGTGATTGCCGACCTGCTCGGCGTTCCGGAGGAGGACCACAAAGAGTTTCGCGTTGTCCTGGGCGCCGACAAAGCGGGCCGGGTGGGCGGCCTGGATCACGAGTCGGTCGGCGTCAACCCGCTGGAGTGGCTCGATGACAAATTCTGCTCCTACATCGAGGACCGGCGGCGGGAACCGCGCAACGACGTGCTGACCTCCCTCGCCACCGCGAAGTATCCGGACGGATCCACCCCCGAGGTCATCGAGGTGGTGCGTTCGGCGACGTTCCTGTTCGCCGCCGGCCAGGAAACCACGGCCAAGCTGCTGAGCGCCGCGCTACAGGTGATGGGCGACCGCCCCGACATCCAGCAACAGTTGCGCGACGACCGCAGCCTGATCCCCGGGTTCATCGAGGAATCGCTGCGGATGGACAGCCCCGTCAAGTGCGACTCGCGGCTGGCGCGCAAAGCCACCACGGTCGGCGGCGTCGATATCGCCCCCGGCACCGTCGTCATGGTGTTACCGGGAGCGGCCAACCGGGATCCACGCCGGTTCGAACGCCCCCACGAGTTCGACCTCCGCCGCAAGAACGTCCGCGAGCACATGGCGTTCGCGCGCGGTGTGCACTCGTGCCCGGGTGGACCGCTGGCCCGGGTCGAGGGCCGGGTCTCCATCGAACGCATCCTGGACCGGATGACCGACATCAAGATCAACGAGGCCGAGCACGGGCCCGCCGGCGACCGCCGATACACCTACGAGCCGACGTACATTCTGCGTGGGCTCAGCGAACTGCACCTGACCTTCACACCGAAAGGCGATTAGGGCTCCACTGCGGAGATCGTCCAGCCGCGGGCACTGAGCAGCACGGCAGTGCTAGTATGTGCGTTATGGGTGGATCCGGTTCTCATCGGCTTGATGCGCTGTTGGAAAGGCACCAGCTCGACCTGACGAGCGAAGATGTGCTGGACCAGTTGGACTCTGCGTTCGCGACGATCCCCGGCGTGGGCGCGGCGCCCATGTCTACGGATGAAGTGCGATTTCTTCGCGCGCATGCAGGTCCCGGGGCGGCAGCGGTGATCGACAACTGGTCGGGTGAGAAGGAACGTCAGGCCCGGGCGCGGTCGGCTGTACAGGAACTCGGTGACACGCTTTCTAGGTCGATGAGTATCAAGGAAGCCGCCGTGCTCCTGCAAATCGACCGGTCCCGCGTGTCACGGCGTATCACCGGAAAAGCATTGTGGGCGTTCGACATTAACGGGAACCGCCGCATCCCTCGCTGGCAGTTCCTCGGCCGACAGCTGGTTCCCGGCCTTGATGTGATCGTGCCAGCGATACCGCGCGACGCAACACCGTCAGCCGTCGAAGCGTTTATGAAGACGCCGCAACCAGATTTCGGCGACCGCACACCGATCGAATACCTCGCTGCCGGTGGTGATCCCACTCTGATCGCCGGCTTCATCTCGGACATCAGCCGCTGGTGAGTCGGCCCAAGCCGAAAGTTCCGCGAACGCCGCCCGACCGGCTCACCAAAGAATCCGCCGACGTCGTTGACTACACGGGCGTATTGTGGCGAATCCACCGCACCAACGGTGACCGCGTGCGACCGTGGAACGAGTTACGCACCTACGGCCCGCTGGCAACGATGCGTTGGGACCCTCATCCAGGCCTGCAACCCGCCAGCCATCGTGACAGCGTCCTGTATGCCGCGACCGACCTGGCCACCGGCCTGGCCGAGGTCTACCAAACGACGCGGTTGATCGACACACACGCTGGCGCGCCACGGCTTACCGCCTGGGAGCCAACGCGGCCACTCCAGTTGCTGGACGTGTCGGGAACGTGGCTATTGCGCAACACCGCTTCGGCGGCGCTGCTCGCCGCACCCCGAGCTATCTGCCGGCGCTGGGCCCGCGCGATCTACACAACCTGGCCGGAGCTCGACGGTCTGCAAGCACCCTCCACGATGACAGGGCGGGTGAACGTGGTGTTATGGAGCGCCGCGGCCGACTCCATACCGGCGACGCCGTCATTTTCCCGGCCGCTCACGCAGCCGATGGTTTGGTCGCTCGCGCAGGCGGCGGCCACCGGAATCGGTTACGGGATCATCTGAAGCGCGGCCTTGAGACTTACCGGATCGCCGATCCGGCGAAGTAGCAGGCCAGCAAGCTCACGGCGATCAGTATCACCCAGGCGTCCGTCAGGCGGCACAGTAAGGCCGGCGCCTGCCGCACTTCCATGAACTCGCGGAAAATGATGCGCACCTTGATAACTGCGATCACGATGACGCTTGACGTGACCGCCGCGCTGGGCCTGGGGGAACCGTCCGCCGAGTGATCGATCGTCAGGTAAGCCAGCGTGAGCGACGCCAGCACCACCCAGACGACCAACAGCCGTTTGTTGAAAGTGATCACCGATCACCTCACCACGTACAGCAGCGCGAAGATGAGCACCCAGAGGAAGTCGACGGTGTGCCAGTAGGTGGCGCACGTTTCGATGTTTTCCTGGGATCGCCTTGCCGGACTTCGAAGTTGGTAGGCCACCACACCCAGCACGACGAAGCCGATCAGCAGGTGCACGAAATGGATCCCGGTGAGGAAGAAGTAGTAGGTGAAGAAGTCGTTGCTGTCCAGCCCATTTCCCATGCGGACCAACCGCACCCACTCAAACACCTTGAAGAAGAGGAACACGGCGGCGAATTCGGCCGTGAGGAAGACGTCCCTGAGAGCCGCTCGGTATGCGCCGGCCCGGGACGACTGAACACACCGCGCCACCGACCAGGAGCTCAGCAACAAGACCAACGTGTTGACGACCCCGATACGGAGGTCGAGCTGCGCCTGCGAGTGCAGGAAAAGCTCGGGGCTTCGGCTGCGGTAGAACAGGTAGAAGCCGAAATACCCTGTGAAAACCAGGGTCTCGAACAGAACGAAGGCCCACATGTCGGGCTGGCCCGGCACGAACCGCGCGCGTGCGTCCTTGTGGGCTAAGTCGGTCATCGCGGGGCCACCGTCTTCCTGGGAAGGCCGGGCTTGAATTCCGGGAGAGGCCCGGTGCCGAAGTCCTCGCGCTGAATCATCCCAAATAGCATGACGATAAACGTGACCTGGTAGACGCCGAACACGACCATGTCCAGCCACCAGGCGATCTGACCGTTCCATGCCAACACGCCACGCCGGAAGATCCAGCACGGTGCCACGACGACCTCGGTGAGTGCGTTGCACAGGTTGAGGTAGCCGAACCACCTGGGAAACACCCGGTTTCGGTCGAGCAGGATCGCAACCATCCAGATCAGCGAGCCGATCAGGAAAACCCCCATGGTTCCGTCGAAGGACAAGAAGGCAAAGTCATAGAGCCAACCGAGCGCTTCGGGGTCCCGCTCGGGCCGCAGCGTCCCCACGATCAGCGCGATGTTGAGCAGCAGCATGCCGGGAACCGCACTGAGCGAGTAGATGATCAGATACGAATACCCGAACGCCGGGCTGACCGACATTCGCCGCATCGAATACGCGATGAGGGCGTTGTTGATCGCGATCATGCCGCCGATGGCGAATATGATGCCGAAGCCCACAGGTATCCCGAGGTGGCGTTCGTGAAACCAGTGCGCCTGCGTCGCGAGGTCCCAGGTGGGCTGCGGCGGCGGCTGGACCTGCGCAACTATGAAGAACACCGGGAAGAACAGGTTGTAGAAGACCACGAGCACCGCCCAAGCCAGCCACAGCTCGCGTTTGGGGCCGTGCCGCAGGTGCCAACCGATTCGGTGGTGCAGCGGCCCCGAGGGCGGCATGGCCGCGGACGACGACGGCGTCATCACCGCGTTCATGCGCCAACCAGTTCCGTTTCGCGCCTACCGTTCTCGGCGCGCTCCCGATACACCGCCCGGCCCAACGCGACGCCCATCACGACGATCCACACGCCGATGGCAACGTTCTTCACCCAGAAGGACAGGACGCCATTCCAGGCCAGCGGGCCCGTCAGGGCCACGCCGACGAACGCCGCGGGTACCAGCGCGGCCGCCACGACCAGGTTGAAATGGGCCACCCAGCGCGGGAAGACGGGGCGCGGCTGATCGTCGAAATAGATTGCCAGGGCCAGGATCACGCTTTGCCCGATCAGAAAGGGAACGAGAATCGTGAACGTTATCCAGGCGAAGTCGTTGAGCAACTGGGTCAGCTCGGGGCTGCGTTCGGTACGGAAGGCGGCCAGCAGCCAGCAGACGTTCGCGATGAGGAAAAGAGTCGGACCGCCGGCCACGCAGCCCAGCATCGCGTAGGAGAAGATCGGCGTCCGATGCGCCATCCTGCGGACCTGCAAGACGATCAGAGCCAGAATCGGCACCAGGCACACGCCGAACCAGTTGAACACGATCATGCTGTAGCGGATCTCCGGCAGGTGGGCCGGATCGCGGTAGAACGCGGCAACCTGCTCCGCCGTCATCGTCGGTGACATCGGCGGGTTGAAGCCCGGAAACAGGAAAAAGCAGGCGATCCAGATGATCACCGTTGCGGGCAGCGTCCACAGCAGGATCAACTCGCCGTCGGTGCGCCGCAAGGCCTTTCGCGGAGAACCCGGCGTCTGGTTGGCGCCGATGCCGGTCATCGGTGACTCCTTCCAGCGCGCCAGGTCGTTTGGCCGCGCCCGGTTAGTCAGGGAAACTAGCCGATCGGCTACCCGCGGTCAATAGCCGATCGGCTACGCTTCGGAGTGTGGCTTCCCCGCCGACCAGGAGCCGGTTTCGCTTCATCACGCGCAGCGCCGCGCAGACACGCATCCTCGATGCCGCGCTGCAGTTGATCGCCGAGCACGGCGTCGGCGGAACGTCGCTGCAGATGATCGCCGACGCCATCGGCGTCACCAAAGCCGCCGTCTACCACCAGTTCAGGACCAAGGAGCAAATCGTCATCGCGCTCACGGAGCGCGAGCTCGGGGGTCTCGAGGAGGCCCTGGAGGCCGCGGAGGCACATGACCACCGGAGCAGGGCGCGGGAGGTGCTGCTCGATCGGGTCATCGACGTCGCCGTCGAACGTCGCGGCGCCGCAAGCACCCTGCAGTTCGACCCCGTCATCGTGCGGTTACTGGGCGAGCACGAACCGTTCCAGCAATTCATCCAGCGCCTCTACGGTGTGCTGCTCGGCGACGCCGCCGAGGACGCGCGGGTATCGGCGGCAATGCTGTCGGGCGCCATCGCGGTCGGGGTGGTGTCCCCCCTGGTGGCCGATATCGACGACGACGCCCTGCGTTCCCAGTTGGGACGCATCACCCGCCGCTTGATCGACGCGCCCGACTGAACGTGACGTCCGGCAACTTTCTTGGCCACGTCCGACGGTGCTCGGGTACGGTTTTCCCATGAACAAAGTCGCGCGTTTCGCTGCCGCGGCGATCATGGCCGCCACCGGCTTTGGACTGGTCGGTGTGGGCGCCGCGGCCGGCGCTCGCGCCGACAATCCACCCTGGCCTTTCGTCGGATATCACTGGTGCCCGGGCCAGCCGTTCGATCCGTCGTGGGGACCCCAATGGGACCCGACCACCTGTCACGACGCGCACCATCGGGACAGGGACGGCACGATTCACAATGGCGATTACTGGGGCCCCAGCCCCTTCCAAGACTGGCCCGAGATCCCGAACACGCGGCCGTGAGTTCGGCGGCGAATTAGGTGTCCCCGCGCTCCCAGTTCTGTACTCCGTCATGCGCATTGCAGACCAGGAACAGGCCATCCGGCGCCTGCGCGACGTAGTACTCCGGATAATCGGTGCAAGACGAGCCCTCGTCCTTGACGCCGGCCATCGGCGGTGACCGGAACCAGCGGGGCTGATACCGCCGCGGAGAGCCGCAGAACATCAGCCGTCCGGTCTGGGTGGTGCCGGACACGTAGTAATCGGCGGTACCAAACACGTAGTAAGTGGTGTTGTCGCAGTAGGTACCAAGAATGACGTGCGGCATGATGCCCGGCGTGCAATCGGGATAATCGCAATTAACCGGTGCGGCACCGGCCGGCGGCGCCGCCAACGCGCCGAGGCCCAGGAATACGGCGACCGCTGCCACAAAGAATCGCACGGGATTACTTTAAATTACTTCGCGCAGCGCTGGGAATAGAATTCTCCGGCCCAGAGAGGATGCCCGTTCAATGCCGCCGTCGTCATCGCCGGCGCCCCCGCCTGGCGGTGATAATGTGGCTCTCCTGTAGGCGCGCACGAGGAGGTGATCGGGTGCCTCGGCGCAAGCTTCCCGCTGGGGCCACCCACGCCGACGATCGACAGGGGATGTCCCCGTCCGGATCGCCGTCCACCTCGGTCGCAGAAGCGCCAGAAGCCGCGGAAATCGCCGAGGCGGAAGCGCGGGCCGAGGCCGCCCGCGCCCGCGCGAAGCTGCTGCGCCGGCAGGCCGAGGCCGCGAAAAGCGAGCAAGGCAACCGCAACCCCGCCGTAGCGACCAAGTCGGCACCGTCGCGCTGGCGGCGCCTGCGGCCCCGTCCCCCGGGCCGGAAGGCCAAGGCCGCGGCCGCAGCGTTCATGCTCATTTGCGCCTCGCTGGCGGCGAGCGGGTACTTGGTGTGGCATCACCGCGGCGTCGCCCGGGAACGGCAGCGCACCGCGGAGTTCGCGGCGGCGGCCCGCAACGGCGTGCTGCTGATGATGTCGATCGATCCGAACAAGGCGCGAGACGACATGCAGCGTTGGGCCGACGACACCACCGGGCTGTTCAAGGCCGGCATTTTGATGGGCGCCGAGGATGCCGTGAAGGCGGTGGAGCAGTCGAAGGTCAGCTCCAAGGGTTCCGTGCAGGCCGCCGCGGTGGAATCCATGACCGAGGATTCGGCAACCGTTCTCGTCGCGGCGAAGTCGGAGTTCACCAAGCCGGGTCCTGATAAACCGGAGTCGCGATCATTACGGCTCGTCGTCACCGTCCTAAAGGACGCGGGGCAGCTCAAGATTTCCAGAGTCGAGTTCGTCCCGTGAAGGTCGACAGCGCAGCGCCCGAAAAGTCACTTCAGGACCCGGCGCCCCGCCGCGCGATCGGGCGCTGGACGCGTCGTTGCCTGGCCAGGTGGCGCCCAATTCTGTTGACACTGCTGCTTATTGCGGCCGTCGGCAACGCGGCCCGGATTTTCTACCTCGACTACCGGCCCGATGTGCAGACCGACCGCGCCGCCGCGCACCAGGTCATCAGGGCGGCCAGCGATGGTGCCGTGGCTTTGCTGTCCTATTCGCCCGACACCCTCGACCGTGATTTCGCCAACGCCAAATCCCGGCTCACCGAGGACTATCTGGCCTACTATCAGCGGTTCGCAGACCAGATCGTGGGACCGTCGGCGCAGCGCGGCCAGGTGACGACGACCGCCACGGTGGTCAAGGCCGCCGTGTCGGAACTGCATCCGACCTCGGCCGTCGTGCTCGTGTTCGTCAGGCAGAAAACGATTAGCAAGGAAAAGCCCCAACCGGTGGAGACATCGAGCAGCCTCCGGGTGGCGCTGACAAAGGTCAACGGTTCCTGGCTTATCGAGAAATTCGATGCCGTGTGAGCCGTCCAGAGCGCGGTCTAAACCATTCCGCGATACGCGCGGATGATGTTAGTCTGTGAATTCGATTCGCTTGAGAATTGCGGTGTTTAGCGCGTCAAGGAGCACGCGATGCGTTCAGTGAATATGGCGGTAAGCGCGACAATGGTCGCCGCCGGGGTGGCCGCGGGTGTGGGGATGGCGCCGTCCGCATGGGCCTACGACCCCGCCATCAACGGGACGTACACCGCCACGGTGATCGGCGACTGGGCCCGGACGAAGGAGGTGTATCACCAGGAGGCCGTGGTGCGCAGCACCTGGAAGATCACCACCTCGTGCGACACCGCCGAGGACTGCAAGGGCCAGGTGGTCAGCGACCAGGGCTGGACCGCACCGCTGACCATGCACGACGGGCTTAACTGGTACCTCAAACGCGACATCCCGAACTGGGAAACCTGCCCCGACGGCAGCTCATTCACCGGCAAGGACTATGTCTACTTCTATCCCGCGAACCCGGAGACCGGTGAAAACGCGCCGGGGTCGTCGGTCCTGGCCGGACGAGAACATACGGTCGGCCCGCCCGGGGTCTGCGGCACCAACGAGCCGATGTACATCGACCAGCCGTTCCGGCTGGACAAAATTGGATGAACCGCCGCGCGTAACCTGAACGCGTGCAGCCGGTTTCACGTGGTGAACATGTCCTTCCACGTTTTCGGCGCCTTGGGCGACGTGGGCGGGACCAGGTCCGCCTGACGATAAACCCGGCCGTCGGGGGTGACGTAGCCGCCGGTGTGCGGATCGTACTGCGCGACGGCGACCGACGGACCGGGCGCGGACGCGTCGTTGTGCCCGAACGCGCTTGGCGCCGCTGAAGGCTGGGCCGGCGGGCTGCCGGGCGCGGCGGCCGGGGCGGCGGGAACGTCGATCGGCGCGATGGGCGAGACCTCGCCCATCTGCGCCGCCGGGCTCAGCGGGGCCGCCGGCGGCGGTAACGATGATCCCGGGGGCGTTCCCCGCGGAACCGCTCCGGGAGGAAGTGGCGTTCCCTCCACCGGCCCGAAGATTCTTTCGCGGTTCCAGTTGACGCGGTCGTCGGGCGGGATGCCCTGCGCGATCAGGTTCGGGTCGAGCGGATAGGTGCCGAAGATGTGCTGCCTCATCACCAGCGGTTCGAAAGGCTTGTCGCTCTCACAGATTTCGACGGTCGGCGCACGCTTCCCGGGCTGCCCCTGGCACGGATAGTTGCGGGCGCCGCGCACCCCGATGGGCGAATCCTGCGGCAGCTTGCAATACAGCCCGTCCGGGGTGTCGACAACTCGGGTGTCGGCCGGGGCACGCCATTGGCTCGGCGGCAGGAAACCGACCGTGCACGCGGGCGGATCACTGAGGACGAGATTGAAAGCGCCCGTGGCCAACCCGCTCGGGCTCTTCGTGCCGAGAAACGACTGAATCGCCGCGGTGAACGGCGGCAGCAGCACCAGTACCTGCTCGAGGGAAGCGTGGTAGGTGACGCCGATCTGGCCGATCGTGGTGAGGTTGGCGAGCAGCACCGGCAGCGTCGGCTTGATCTGGTCGAGCAGCCGCGACGCCTCGTCGAAGGCCCCCGGCCCCCGTTGCAGCAACGTGCGGATCTGTGGGTCGTTCGTGGCCAGCTGGCCGCTGAAACCGGCGAGGCTGCGCGCCCATGTCCGGATCGAGTCGGCGGTCTGGGCTTGCGCATCGAGGAAGGGCCCGGTGTCTTCGGTCAGGCTGCGCGCGCGGTCGCCAACACCGTTGAGGTCACCGGAGATTCGTGCCGAGGAGTCGAAAAGCGATCCGAAATCGAAACCGGCGCCGTTGAATGCCTGGAAGGACTCGTCGAGCAATTGGCCGAGCTTGCCCTTGGGGATGCTGTTGATCAACGCGCTGGACTGGTCGAGCACGGGACCGATCGGCTGCGGGATCGTCGCGTCGTTCACGGCGATGACCGAGCCGTCGTGCAGGTAGGGCGCCGAGTCGTTTCGTGGCCGCAAGTCGACGTAATACTCGCCGACCGCGGAGATGCTGCGCACCTCCGCTTTCAGGTCCGCGGGGATCTTCGGCGAAGTGTCAAGGGAGAGCGTGGCTTGCGCGCCCTGGGGGGTCAGCCCGACGGCGGTCACCTTGCCGATCTGCACCCCGCGGTAGGTCACGTTGCTGAAGCGATACAGCCCCCCGGTGGCGGGCAGCTTGAGCGTGACGGTCATCTTGCCGATGCCGAGGAGCGTGGGCGCCTGGATGTACCACAGCACCATCACGATCACACCGATGATCCCGACGATCGTGAAGATCGCCAACTGGATGCGGACAAAGCGGGTCAGCATCTACGAGCCCCCGTCCGTCGGCTGGCCGGTGGTCGGCACCGCGCCCGGTACCGGGGCACCCTGGTCGGCTGCCGGCGCCGGTGCCGCGGATGGCGGCGGGCCGGGCAACGCCGGCGCCGCGGATGGCGGCGCGTTCTGCGCATCGGGGCCGAGCATCGTCATGCCCGCGATCAACGGCGACACCGGCGGCGCCGGGGCCGGGGCGTCTCCCGACTGCGCACTGACCGTCGCCGGTGGCGCGTTTGGCGGGGGCACTCCGGGTTGCCAGGGTGGCGGCCAGAATCCCATCCGCAACGGCTCCCCGACCGGTCCGGGCGCCACGACTCCCCCGGGCGCGCCGGGCGGGGCGCCGTACTTGAACTGCAGGTACTCCGGATCCCCCGGCGCCGGCACGGCTTCGGCGCCCAACCGTGCCCAGTGGGTGCCCAGCAGGATGCTCTTGCGGAGCCCGGAGTTCGTCAAGTCGATGATGAAATAGCCGTTGGTGTAGTCACCCCGGACATACCGGTCGATGAAGCCCTGGGTGAACGGGAACGTCGGCGCGTAAGCGAGGGCGGCGTCGAGATCCGGCCCGATGTCGGCGAGCGCCTTGATCGTCGGCCCGAGGTTTTGCAGGTTCTTGACCAGGTCGTCGCCCGCGTCGTTGACCAGCCTGGTGGCGGTGTTGCTGAACGTCCCCAGCTTGTCGAGCGCCGTTGTCAGCCGCGGCCGCTCCTTGATGAGCACGTCCAGTGCGGGCGGAATCTTGTACAGCGCCTGGGTGATCACGTCGCGTTGAGCGGCGAAGGTGCCGGAAAGGCGGTTGAGCGCGCGTATCGACGCGACGAGGTTGTCGCGCTGCTGGTCGAAGGTGCCCACGAACCTGTCGAGGCGCTCCAGCAGATCGCGAACGGCGCCTTCGTTTCCGGACAGGGCGAGGTTGAAGTTGTGGATGATGTCGCCAATCTGGCCCAGGCCCCCGGCGTTGAGGATCACCGACAGCGACGACAGGGTCTGTTCGGTGGACGGATAGGTCGACGACCGGTTCAGCGGGATCGTGGCGCCCGGTTGCAGCCGCCCGCTCGCCGGCTGGCCCAGCGGGGGGTTCAGAGCCAAGTGCATGGATCCCAGCAGGCTGGTCTGGCCGACGCTTGCCACCGCATTCGCGGGGATCACGGTGCCGGGTTTCACCGAGATTTCGACGTCCGCGTGCCACCCTCGCACCCTCATCTTGCTGATGCTGCCGACGATGACATCGCCGATCATCACCGGCGAATTCGGTTCCATCGTCACGACATTGGCGAGCTCGACGTGGTAGGTGGTCGCTCCCGGCCCGCGTCCCACCGCGCCCGGCAGCGGCAGCGAGTTCAGGCCGTTGAACGCGCAGCCGCTGGTGGCGAGCATGACGGCGCACCCGATGCCGAGCACGCGCCGGAGGGCAACCCGGGCGGTCATGGTTGCTGCCCTTCCCCGGGGAGCAGCATGTCCTGAACGTTCGCCGGTGGCGGCGCCGGTTGAACCGGCGTGGTCGGCGGCGGCGGCTCCGGCATCGCCGCGCCCGGTATCCGCCCCAGCGGCACCGAACCCGGCGGCCCGACCGGATCACCCGGCAGCCCGGTGTAGGCGGATACCGCGGGCGGCAATTCGGGCGGCGTCGGTTTCGGGCCTTCCCCGCCGGGCGCCAGCCGCCGCTCGGTGTAGACGACGTTCGTCGAGTCGAACACCGGGGCCAGGATCGGGTTGATGGGAATCGGGAAATAGTTGAAGTTGAAGTACAGCAGCGGGTTGAACACCCTGAGCGCCGGGCTCAGGTACAAGCCGCACAGCTTGCCGGATTCGTTGCCGGTGGCGTTCTCCAGACCCCCGATTTGTGAGCACAGGGCCCACACCGGGTTGGTCAGGTTCTGCAGTCCGACGCCGCCGCGGATGTTCCCGACGTCCGGGTCGTAGTCGTTGTAGGCGTTCGCGAGCGCGTTCGGGGTAACGTGCAGAACGTTTTTCAGCGACATCTTGTTGTCGACGAGTATCTGCGTGAGGTCGGCCAATCGCGAAATCTGCTCGGAGGTCGCGTCGCGGCTGCCCGAGATGAACCGCTGCACCTCCCCGACCGCGCTGGACAGGTCCGTCAATGCGGCGTCCAGGTCGGACTTGTTGTCGTCGAGCACGCTGGTGAGCGTGGCCAGCCGGTTGTCGAATTGCACGATCTGGACGTTGCTGTCCCGCAGGACCCCGACGAAAGTCTGCAGATTCTTGATGATGTCGACGAGGTTGCCGCTGCCGTTGGCCAGGACTCGCCCGACCCCCGACAATTGGGCCAGCGCTTGCCGCAGTTTGTCGCCGTTGCCGCCGCCGAGCGCGTCGGCGGCGCTGTCGATGAACCGTGCCACCGACGGGGTCGACACCTTGCTGTTGGGGCCCAATTCCGTTGCGAGACGCATCAACTGGTCCTTGACCTCGTCCCACTCGACGGGCACCGCCGTCCGGTTGATCGGTATGACGGCGCCGTCATGCATGGTGGGGCCGCTCGTCCGGTAGGCCGGAGTGAGCTGGACGTAGCGCGCGGCCACCAGGTTCTGGGCGACGATCACCGCCTTCGCGTCCGCCGGAATGGGCACGCCCCGATCGACGTGCATCACCAGCTTGGCCTGGGTGCCCTGCGGTTGGATGGAGGCGATGGTGCCGACCTTCATGCCCGACACCCGCACATCGTCGCCCGGGTAGATCGCGGTGGCGGTGGGGAAGTAGGCGGTGATCGTCGTGGGGCGAAAGAAGGTGTTGCGGATGGCGATCGCCGTACCCAGAACGATCAGCCCCACCAACACGATTGCCAGCCCGACCGTGAGCTTTCTGCGCGGAATCACCTCGAGCCGCATCATCGCGACCCTCCCGGGTCTTTGTTGAACGGCCATGGGAACAGCGCCCGCGGCCCGGCGGTGTCCGGCGGCTGCCCGGGGGCGCCGAAGGCGCGGAAGCCCCAGGTGTAGTCGAACAACCACTGGAAGAACTGCAACGTGAACAAGTTCGGGATGAACGGGTTGTAATAGAAACCGCTGGACACGGTCTCCCCTTGCGTCAGTTCGTATTTCGCGAGTCCGGGCAGCGCCTTGGTGAGATTGTCGCGGTTCTTTTCCAGCATCGCCGTCACGGAGTTCAGCTTTTCCAGCGACGGCGCCAGCTTCGATTCGTTGTCATGCACCACGCCGGATAGCTGCTTGGCCACCGCGGACGTGCTGGCCAAGAGCCGCACGATCGCCTGACGCCGCGCCACCAGCATGGACAACAGATCATCGGCATTCAGGATCAGCGTGTTGAGTTGCTGGCTGCGCTGGGACAGGATGCCGGTGACATCGGCGGCGCCCTTGAGCAGTTGCCCGAGCGTCTGGTCGCGGGCGTTGAGGCTTTGGGAAAGCCGGGAAACCCCGTCGAACGCGGGACCCAGTTGCGGCGCAATCTGATTCAGGGTCGACGACAGCGTGTCGAGGGACTGGTTGAGCGATTCGGTGTTGGTTCCCCCGATGTCGGTCGTCAGGTCGCTGACGGCCTCGGACAGCGAGTAGGGCGAGGAGGTGCGCGACACCGGGATGACGGCCATCGGATGCAGATTGCCGGTGCCCGCAGAGTCAATGGTCAGCACGCGCTGGCCCAACAGGGAACCGGTCTTGATGTGGGCGGTGGTGGCCGAGCCGAGCAGGACATTGCCCTTGGCCGTGAACGTGACCAGCACGTCGCCGTGCTGTAGCGACATGCCCGTCACGCTGCCGACCTTGATTCCCGACACGATCACGTCATTGCCGAGCGCCAGGCCCCCGGCATCGGCGAACAGCGCCTGGTAGCGGACCGTGGTGGCACGCTGTATCAGCTGGTCGGGATTCAAGCCGACGGCGATGACCAGCGCTATCAGCACGGCGCCGATGAATCCGGCCTTGATGAGGCCCGCTCCGCGATATTTATTCATCGGGACCTTTCGGTTCCGCACAGCGCCCGGTGACCTGGTGGGTGACGCCCACTTCCACCGTCCGGTACTGGAGATCCGAGACGCGCAACGCCAGACCGCAGAGGTAGTAGGGGAACCAGGCGCCGTAGGCTCCCAGCCTCGTCAGTTTGCGGTAGTTGTTCGGCAGCTTCTGCAGCGAAATGTCGATGAGGTTCTTGTCCTTGTCGAGCAGCGGCGCGATCCGGCTCAATTGGTCCACGGTGCCGGCCAGCGGCGGACGCGCCCGGGTGAGCAGGTCGGCGATCGAGGCGGTCCCGTTGTCCAGGGCGGTGATCGCGGTGCCGATCGTGTCGCGGTCTTGGTCGAGCCCGCTGATCAGCTTCTCGAGGCGGTCGATGACGCCGGAGAACTTGGTGCCCTCCTTGTCGACGGTGCCCACCACGGTATTGAGGTTGTCGATCAGCTCTTGCACCGTTTGGCTGTTGTCGGCCAGGGTGTTGGAAAACGACGACGTCTTCGACAACAGCGACTGCAAGGTTCCGCCCTCGCCCTGGAAAACCTGGATGAGCGCTGCGCTGAGCGCATTGACGTCTCGCGGATTAAGGCCCTGCGTAACGGGTCTCAGCCCACCGAGCAGCAGATCGATGTCGAGCGCGGGTGCCGTGCGATCGATCGGGATCTCCGAGCCGGGTGGCAGCACCTTCGTGGATCCGGGACCGTCGACCAGCTCGAGGTAGCGGTCACCGACCAGGTTGAGATAGCGGACCACGGCGCGGGTTCCGCTGGTGAGCACCACGCTTCGATCGGCATCGAACTTGACCACGACCTTCTTGTCAGGGCGCAAACTGATGCTGTTGACGGTGCCCACGCGAATTCCGGCGACTCGCACGGTTTCTCCGGTCTTGAGGCGTGACACATCGGTGAAGAGTGCCGAATACCCGTTCGTCGAACCTGTCGTGTACTGCCCGAAGATGAAGAACAAGAACACGGTCAGCAGAACCATCACGGTGGCGAAGATCCCGAACTTGATCATCATCGGGCGTGAGCCGGTCATCCGGGTTGCCCGATCTGCATGGTGTTGCGCGGCGGCCCGTCGATCGGCCCGTACAGCAGCTGCTTGAGCGCGTCGGAGTTGAGCAGCAACTGCTGATTGCCGTACAGCATCGGGTTGGCTCCGACGTCGGCGATCACGAACGGCGGGGACTTGTCGAAGGGCACCACCGGAAGGTCCTGGCACTGTGGGCCACCGGTCGCGGCCACCTTGGGCAGGTTGCTCGGGTAGCGGTAGCGTTCGGCGCCGAAGCCGAGGTATACCAGCACCTTGATCATCGGCTCGGGCAGATTCGGAGCGTGCAGGTTCACCAGTGAGCCGGAAATGCCGCACCACAGCGCCTGGTGGTACTCGTTGAGCACATCGGTGGTCGGTACCAGCAGATGGAGCACATCGGTCAGCGCTTGCCTGTTGCCGCCTATCACGTCGTTGCCCATGTTCGCCAGGCCGATCGAACTGATCAGGAAGGCATCCAGATTCTGTTGTTCGTCAACGATCGACTTGCTGATCTTGATCGAATTGTCGGCCGTTGCGAGCAGGTTGGGCGCCGCGTCGGCATAGGCGTTGCTCACCACGGGCAGGGCCTCGAGATCGTGGCTCAGCGCGGGAAGGCCGGGCTCCTGGGTGGCCAGGAAGGAATCCAGATCGTGCAGCATCTGGCCGATCTTGTGACCGCGGCCGTTGGCCGCCGACGCTATCGCGCCGAGGGTTTCGTTGAGCTTGGCAGGGTCGATCGTCGACAGCAGCGACGTGAGTTGCTGGAAGACCGTGTTGATTTCGACGGTGACGTGCTCGCCCTCGAGCACCTGACCTGCGCGCAGCGGCTGGGCCGACGGCTCGGCGGGCGGCACCAGCTCAACGAACTTGGCGCCGAACACCGTCGTCGATGCGATGTCGACGAGCACATTGGCCGGGATGAAATGCATCTGCGACGGTTGCATCGCAAGGTGCAGGACGGCTTCGCCGTTCGGCCGCACGTCGATCGTGGCGACCTTGCCGACCTCGACGCCGCGCATCTTCACCTTGGCGTCCGGGTTCATCACCAGGCCTGCGCGCGGCGAGACGACGGTGACGGGCACGCTCGTGGTGAAGGAGCCCTGGAACAGGCCTATCGCGACGGCGAAGATAAGGCCGATCAGGACGATGGTGGCCAACCCGGCGAGGGGCCGCACATACGACTGCGCGCCGAAGTGGCGGCCGGGTGACGCGGCGACAGGGCGTGCGGCGCTGGTGGTTTCGGAGCGGTGGATGGGGCCCGGCCCGAGGTTACGCGTCACTGTCCTTCACCACCCTCCCTAGCCCGACAGGTTGAAGTTGCCGTTGGTGCCGTAGATGGACAGCGAGACGAGCAGCGTTACCGACACGACCACGATCAACGAGGTTCGCACCGCGTTACCGGTCGCGACGCCGACACCGGCGGGTCCGCCCGAAGCGAAGTAGCCGAAATACGTGTGGATCAACAAGATCGTGATCGCCATCAGGACGGCTTGCAGGAACGACCACAACAAGTCGATCGGGTTGAGGAACGTCGAGAAGTAGTGCTGATACAGGCCGCTCGACTGGCCGAACAGGACCAC
>NZ_DATJPU010000160.1:0-39666 GCF_035506235.1 Mycobacterium sp. | reverse complement strand
AGATCCGCGCGTTGAACCTCGACGACGAGACGGGCGGCTAGACCCCGTGACCCGCTGCGCTGACTGCAATGAGCCGATTACCGCCTCCCTGTGGGTCGCTGCCCACGGGCCGATATGCCTGCTGTGCCACTGGCGCCGCACCCACGCCGACGACGCCCGCGTCGAAGGACGGCGCGAACACGACGAGAGGAGGTGAACAAGATGACTAACGAACAGATCGAGGCCGCCAAAGAGAAGGCCGACGAGATCGCTTGAGAGAAGGCCGACGAGGCCTTCAAGGAGACGTACGAGGAGACGTACCCGGAGGTCTACAGGGAGATCTACGACGAGCAGCTCGCAGACCTGCTCACCTAACCCACCCACGACGATAGCCCCGGCCCCCAACAGGTCGGGGCTATCGCCTTCTGGCCCTTCGGGATACCGACCTACCCGATGAGCCAACGGCCGCTCATCAGACCTGCCCGAGCCTTCGCGGCTTCGGCGTACATCGGCCCCAACTCCGTTGCCACCGTAGGGTTATTGTTGTCTTGTGTTCATGGGTGTGCGTAAATAATAGCGCGTCCGGCCAGCTGACTGCACCATTTGGTGAAGACCTTCATGGGCTGGGGCGAACAGCAGCTGGCCGACGGCACACTGATCTTGACGTCGCCGGCCGGCCAAACCTATGTGACCACCCCAGGCAGCGCGCTGCTGTTCCCTAGTTTGTGTCGCTCCGTCGGCGGGTTCGCCTGCCCGGAAGCCGACACCCCCGTCGACTACTGCGCCGAGCGCACCGCGATGATGCCCAAACGGCGGCGCACCCGCGCGCAAGAGCGCGCCTCCCGCGTGGCCACCGAACGCCGACACAACCGCGAGGCCCGCCTGGCCCGAAAGGCCGCGAGGCCCAGCTATTTTGGCCCCGCCCCACCGGACTCGGACGACGACGACCCGCCGCCATTCTGACGGCAACTCACGGGTTTACGTAGAGTCGACGGCGAAAAGACGCCATGCGAGGCACGCCCTTGAGTCGATGCGCCCCGCGGTCCTCGAATTCGAGGCCTGACCCGATCACCAGGTCGCGCAGTGTGCTGGACGCGAGTACGTCGTTGGGCCCGGCTGTTCTTCGCAAATTCGTGCCACGGGCTCTTGAGCCTCTTCATCAGTTCCCTGCTTAGCTGACAGGGGGAAGAACACCCATCTGAGTCAGTACGGTGGCCATATCAAAGTAGACTTTCTCGCATAAAAGTCGATCGCCGTCGAATTCGAAAATTCCGACTATCGGAATCTCGACGCGGCGTCCGGTCGGTGGGATGCCCGCCCATTCGCCGTTATGGGTCCCAGTGATCAGCCCTTCGCCGAATACTGCGTCATCGGTATGGCGCATCTTGCCGAGCTCGGCGTGTAGGTCGGGAAGGCCGACCATAAGGCCTTGCAGCAGCTGTCGAACGGCCTCCTCGCCGTCGCTCGGGACGCCGTTCACCTCGTAACGTGGATGGGCGAAGGTAGCGATCGTCGCCTCGATATCGTGCCGGTTTTCCGCCTCGGCGTGCTGATTGACGATTGCCTCGCGGCGCTGGCGAAGGGCTGTTATGTCTTCGACCGCTGTCATTACGGGGCCTCCTCGATGTCTCGACGAATCCCCCGATAGCGTGTCACTCTAGAACACCTGCCAGATGCGTGGGTAGCGTTGCTCGTAGAAGGTTCACTAACTTTGCTTAAGGTGTTCTTCACGCAACCGCACCCATCATCTGGTCAAGAAGCTGACATTGCTTATGCATTGTCGGCGCTTGCGGGCACGCCGAAGTTGTCGCGCATTAAGCGACCGAATTTACCTGCAGGTTCCGTAGCTCCGGAAGGACCCGCTCAGCAAGCTGACGCACGGTGTCGATGTCGTTCCCGTACACCATGGCCAGGAATTGCTGGAGACCCGCTTGCACCAGGGGCGCATAGTGGGCGATCACCTCTTCAGGGGTCCCGGCCACAATGCTCTCAGCAGTGATCTCACGGATGAAGGGGGGCACGTACCGGTTGAGTTTGTCGGCCACCGCAGATCGATTGTCGGCAATGATCAGCGGGAAGGTGGTGTTGGTCTTCAGCACCGAGTCGTATGGTCGTCCCAGCCGTTCGCACCAGCCCCGCAGTGCCGCGAGTCGGCGCTGGACGCCTTCGTCGCCCTGGACTGCGCCCGTCCAATAGTGCTGGCCGAAATTCGAGGCGTCGGCATGCTCGGCCACCTGTCGCAACGTGACCCGCTCGCCGCCCCCTGCGATGAGGATTGGGATCCGGGGCCGCTGGACCGGCGCCGGTTTCAGCGGTTCCGCGCTCACGCTGTAGTGTCGCATTGTCGGCGCCATCGGGGCATCACCCCAGAGCCAGCGCAGGGTCCGGACCGTTTCATCCACCATCTCTTGGCGCTCGCGGATACTACGCAGCGCTATCCCCATTTGCTTGAATTCGTCGTCGTTATCGCCCATGCCCAGCCCGACCACCAGGCGGCCACTGCTCAACGCATCGATGTCGGCGGCCATCCGCGCCAGGACAAGCGGGTTGCGGTACGGGACACAGTTGACGAGCGTGCCCAGCCGGATACGCTTTGTCACACCCGCAATAGCGGCCAAGGAGATCCAACAGTCCGGATACCACACCGGATGGTCGGTGATCCAGAATCCGTCCAGTCCGAGTTCTTCGACCTGCAGGACGAACTCCGTGAGAGCGTGCAAGTCACCTCGTGGACCGTTAACGATCCCGAAGCCGACCGTCGAACGCCCGGTCTCGACCCAAGGATGCGTGACCGAGTGAGTGTCCTGTTCGGTGTCGTCCGGCAGCGCATCAGCGGTCGTTGACATGCACTACCACCCTTCAAATAGGGCATCACTCTAGAGCACCAGCGAGCTGCCTACGTAGTTTTGTTTTGCGGTCACAAACGACTCACAGATCTGCTTGAAGTGTTGTTCAGCCAGTCGCTGCATCATTTGGTGAAGATCTTTAAGGGCTGGGGCGAACAGCAGCTGCCGACGGGACGCTGATCTTGACGTCGCCGGCCGGCCAAACCTATGTGACCACCCCGGGCAGCGCGCTGCTGTTTCCCAGTTTGTGTCGCTCCGTCGGCGGGTTCGCCTGCGCGGAAGCCGACACCCCGGTCGACTACTGCGCCGAGCGCACCGCGATGATGCCCAAACGGCGGCGCACCCGCGCGCAAGAGCGCGCCTCCCGCCTGGCCACCGAACGCCGACACAACCGCGTGGCCCGAAAGGCCGCGAGGCCCAGCTATTTTGGCCCCGCCCCACCGGACTCGGACGACGACGACCCGCCGCCATTCTGAGGCTTGGTTAGGCCTGCCGCGGGGACGTCACTTCTCCCAGCGTCATGGGCCGCACATAGGTGCCCACCAGCGCGCGGTGCCACCAGGCGTGGTCGCGCCTGAGCTCTTGAAGAGTGGTGAAACGGTACTCGTAGAGCTGCGCCCGCACATACCGCGGCGGCGAATCCGGAAATGGATTGCGCCGCAACAGGCGCAGCGTCGGCCGGTCGTTGCGCAGCAGCCGCTGTAGCAGGGGGACCAGCCACTGGTGGGCGTAGGCGGGCGAGATGGCCGCGAACCACATCAGCCAGTCCAGGCGCAGGTGATAGGGCGCCCATTGCCGGGGTAGCCGGTCCACGGCACCGGGCTTGCCCTTGAAGCCGTACTCCCTCCACGCGGTGTGCTGGGTGAGCCGCTCCTCGTCGGTGCCCTCGATCACCACCTCACGGCGGATGCGCCCGATGCTGCCAAACGCCCCGTAGGTATTCACCAGGTGAAAGGGGTTGAAGGACATGTTCATTCGCTGGCGCGGGGAGAGCATGTTGCGCACCGGCCAATACGTCAGGAACACCACGGCACCGGTGAACGCCATCACCAGGCCGGCGAACCACAGCGGCGTCGCGGGCCAGGCGGGGTGCGCGGGCACGGGCAACAGCATCCCGAACGATGAGTCGTCGATCGCGCTGAACGCCAGGAAGATCGTCACCCAGTTGAGCCAGGCGAAGTTACCCGACGCCACCAGCCACAGTTGGGTGATCACCACGATCGCCGCCGCCACGCTGGCTATCGGCTGCGGCGCGAACAGCCCGAACGGCACGATCAGCTGGGCGAAATGGTTGCCGGCCACCTCGACTCGGTGCAGCGGCCTGGGCAGGTGATGGAAGAACCAGCTCAACGGCCCCGGCATGGGCTGGGTCTCGTGGTGGTAGTACAGGCAGGTCAGGTCGCGCCAGCACGGGTCGCCGCGCATCTTGATCAGTCCGGCGCCGAACTCGACCCGGAACAACAGCAACCGCGCCAGCCACAGCGTCAGCACCGGGGGCGCGACCCGGGCGTTGCCGAGGAAGATCATCAGGAATCCGGACTCCAGCAGCAACGACTCCCAGCCGAACCCGTACCACGTCTGGCCGACGTTGACGATGGAAAGGTAAAGCACCCACAGCGCCAGCCACGCCGGCATCGCGGCCCACAGCGGCGCCAGGTCGGCCGCGCCGGCGACGATGGCCGCCGACAGCGCCGCCCCCAGCCAGGCCACGCCCGCGAACAGCCGATCCGAATAGCGAAGATGAAAAAGGCTCGGCGCCCGCCAAAACGACTGCCTGGCCAAAAACCTTGGTATCGGCAGTATTCCGTGCTCCCCGATGAGCGCGCGGAACTGGAGTGCGGCCGCAACGAAGGCGATCAGGTAGATGGCTGCGATGCCGCGCTCCAGCACGAGCCTGCCCAGCCAATATTCGGGTGCCGAAAACCATCCCATGGCCGTCACGTATAGCCAGTCAACCAGCCGGAAAACCCTCAGCCAACAGCCGAAAGTCACTCCTTGTGGGGCCGTGGCTCCCGGCCGGTTAACGTCATCACCGAAGCGGCGAGCACGGCGAGCGAAATCAGCGCCGGCAGTTGCACACTCGCCGAATGACCGGCGTAACCGTCGACAGAGTGCCAGGGATGCCGGGACAGCACCGCCCCGGCCAAGATCAGCCCGCCGGCACTGAGCGCGACCGTCACCGCATCGCGCCTGCGCGGCCGGTGGCGCAGCGCGTACCGCAGGCCCAGGGCGGCGCCGACCACGACGACCCCGGCCGCGCCGGCGACCACGGCCCCGACCGCCAGCACGGCGACCGCCGCCCAGCGCCCCGCCGCCCAGGGCCGTGCGGGTTCCCCGTCGCCGCGGCCCCTCCGGGTGCGCCACAACGCCAGCGCGGCCAACAGCGGCAGCAAGGCCAGCCCGATCGCCAGGCCGGCCCGGTACAAAGAGTTGGCGGCGAAGGTCAGCGTGATGGTGCCGGGGTCGCCCGCCGGCACCACCCAGCCCTGCTGCCACCCGTTGACGGCGACGGGCGTCAAGCGGGCGCCGGTGCTGGTGCGCGCCACCCAGCCGGGGTTGATGCTCTCGGGGATTACCAGCAGCCGGGAGGTGGGCGACGCCGGGGCCCGCACCTCGCGGCGGCTGGGCCCCCACGCCGCGGTGCGGGCGAGGGTCGGCGAGGCGTCGGGTACGCCGGCCGCGGCCGGGGTCGACAGCCGGGCCCCGTCCACGACGAACTGGGCGCCGGGGCTGATCAGCAACTCCTGTTGGCCGGCCGGCAGTGCGATCGGGTCGCGCTCGCAGGGCAGCGCCGCAACCGGTTCGCCGTCGAGCAGCGCGCCCGCGGTGGTTCGGATCGAGGTGTGCACGAACCGGCCCGCGACCGCGATGACCGGCCCCCGATCGCAGCCGACGTTGATCGCGCGCGATCGGTTGCGGGCGGCGTCGGCGGGCGCGATCGGCGTGCCGCCGGGGCCGAGCAGCGCCACCTCGGCCAGCCCCGGCGGCTTGAGCTGATCGAAGCCCAGGGCGTTGCGGTCGATGACGTCCTCCCAGTCGAGCAGGCTGATGCTGACGGTGTCGGTCACCCGCGGTTCGAGCGAAAGGGTCTGTGGCCCATCCCTTTTCAGCTGCCGGACCTGCGGGCCGTCGCCGAGGTTGACGGCCACCACCGTCGGGTGCGCCGGCAACGCCGACCGGCTGGGCGTCACCCGCAGCCCGGCGACCTCGGCGGCCCGCGGCAAAGTGACGGTCAGCGTCGGAGGCGACTTGTGTTGCACCACCCGCTGCGGCGCCGTCCACGCGGTGGCCGGATCGCCGTCGGTGGCCGCGAAGGCCGAGCCGAGGATGTCGACCGCATCGGAATCACCTTGGGCCCGAGTGGTATTCGGCTCGGCGACCAGATCGGCCAGCTTGGGGCCCTGCCGTGGCCGCACCCACACCATCGGCGTCACCGAGACGGGGGCCGCCACCGTCAGGGTGCGGCTGAAATTGACCGGTTCTTCGGGCGCCAGCGCCATCGACGCCGCGCAGCGCACGCTGTCGGGTGCCCGGGCGCAGCCCGGCCTGCCGAGCAACTCCGATCCCAGGTCCCAGCCCGCGATCGCCGAGCCCGGCGGCGGGCCGGGCACTCCGACCGTGTGGCGCAGGTTCACCGGGTGGGCGAATCCGGACGCGTCGTACTGGGTGACCGACAGGTCGGTGATGCCGAACTGCACGCCGGGGGAGCCGTCGTCGGTGCCGGCGGCCGTGACCCGCACCCACGCGGTCTCGCCGTACGGCAGCGCCACCGCGAGTGGCTTGCCGGGCTCGTCGAACCGCAGCGTGGTGCTGCCGTTGGCGGTCTCGATCAGGATGCGGCGGACCTGGGCGCCGACGGCGGTCGCGCTGGGGGTGATCGTGATCGCACCGTTGCTCACCGGGTGGTCGAAGTCCACCTGCAGCCACTGGCCCACGGCGGACTGCAGCGCGTTGGACACCCACGCGGTTCCCGAGTCGCCGTCGATCGCCGCGGCCGGGGAGGTCGCCGGTGCGACGTCGGGCATCGCGGTGGAATCCGACGACGAACTCGACACGGTGATCCGGCCGCTGTTCCAGGCGCCGAACACCGCGTCGGCGCCGGGGACCGGGTAGTCGGGGACGCGGTTGAAGGTTTGCCTCGCGTCGCCGGGCGCCCGGATCGCCGAGGAATGCTGGTCGACCCGGCCGTAGTCGGTCTCGCGGGCCACCGGGGTGTCGGTGACGGTGACCAGGGGCGCCGGCAACCCGGCGGCGCGCGCGTCCGCGGTCATCAGCACCGGCCCGGGCGGCGGCCGGCCCAGCAGCCGTCGCCGCTCGTCGAGGCGCAGCAGCACCTCCGGCCCGCCATCGACCCGGGCCAGCCGGTCGGTGTCGACGAAGTACGGCGCGCCCGGATCCCCGTCAACTGCCACCCGGTAGATCTCCACGGCGGGGTACCGCGGGCGCAACCCGCTGTCGGCGACGAAACCCGCCAGCGTGCCCGATCCCACCGGCGCGCCGAACTGCGCCACCTTCTGCAGGCGCGGCGAGCCCTCGATGGTGCGGTGCACCAGGATCGGGCGCGCCGAGCGCGAGGTCTCCGGGTCCAGGTCGTTGCGCAGCACGACGTACGAAATGCCTTGCCGGGCAAGGGTATCGGCCAGGCCGGCCGAGGGCTGCCCGGCGGCGAACAGGCGCTGCACCGAATCCAGCGCCCGGATGGTCTGCGGCGGGGTCAACGGGATGGAGTCACGCACCCCCCACGGGCTGCTGCCGAGCACCTGCAGCGGCTCGTCGTGGCTGGTGCCCCAGACCTGGGTGGCGAACGGCGCTCCGGGGACCACCAGCACCCGCCCGGCGACCGGCGTCCCCGTGTTGTGCCGGTCGAGCCAGTCGGCGGTGTCCTGCCAATACCGGGGTATCGCGCTGAAGGTGCCGGGCGGGGTCAGCCGGCCGGTCCACGCCAGCGAGGTGCTCACCACCAGCGCCGTCAGGACGACGATCGCGACCGCCACCCGCTTGTCGCGCTCGGGGTGGGCGAACGCGCTCAGCCACGCCGAGAGCGGCCCCCGGCCGGGAAGGGGCACCCGGCCCAGCAGCTGCGCGATGCCCAGCACCACCGGGATCCGGACCACCGATCCGAGCTTGTGCACGTTGCGCAGTGGCGCGCCGGCGGCGTCCAGGAAGGTTTGTATCTCGTGGGCCAGCGGCGAGCCCAGCCCGCCGCTGTAGCCGACGGCCATCAACACCACGCCGACAAGCAGCATCGTCACCAGCCGGCCCCGTGCCGGCATCGCGGGGCCGGCCAGCCCGGCCAGCCCGGCGGCGGCGACCAGGCAGGTGGCCAGGATGGCCGCCGACCCGGTGACCAGCGGCGCGCCGGCGGTGGCCGTGGGCGCCACGTACGGTGTCCAGCTGTCGGTGCCGCGCAGGATCTCGGTTAGCGACGACCATTGCGTCGTCACGCCGGAGGATTCGATGAAGTCCAGGAACGGCGGACTGACGTGGCGCAGGCACACCAACGCCACCACCCACCACAGCATGGCCAGGCACAGGGCCAACAGCCACCACGCGGTGTAGCGCCACCACAGCCGGTTCGGCCGGTGGCACGCCCACCAGATCACCGCCGGCAGGCACCCGGCCAGCGTGGCGATGGCGTTGACCGCGCCCATCAGCGCGACGGCCAGCCCGGCCTGGGCGGCCAGCGCACGCACCGATTTATTCGTCGAGGCGCGCAGGGCCAGGATCGTCGGCAACAGCACCCACGGCGCCAGCATCATCGGCAGGGTCTCCGACGAGATCGATCCGAGCGTGGTGAGCACCCGCGGCGACAGCGCGAACGCCGCCGCGCCGATCACCCGCGACGTCGGGCTGCCGATCCCCAGCGTCTCGGCCACCCGCAACAGCCCCCAGAACCCGACGCTGAGCAGCAACGCCCACCACAGCCGCTGGGTCATCCAACCCGGCAGCCCCAGCAGGTGGCCGACGAGAAAGAAGGTGCCGTGCGGAAACAGGTAGCCATAGGCCTGATTCTGCGACTGGCCGAAAGGCAGTTCGCTGTTCCACAGGTTGGTCGCCCGGGCCAGGAAGCGCAGCGGGTTGGCGGTGAGGTCGAGCTTGGTGTCGGGGGACACCCGCCCGGGTGACTGCGCGAACGTCAGCGCCAGCGCGACGGCGCCGACCAACAGCAGCCAGCGGCGCGACAGTGGCGCGGCGGGGGCTTCTTCCGCGGGCTCGGCCTGCGTTGCCCCTGCCGCCGCTGAGTCGAATGGCGGCGACCCGCTGCGCCCGGCTTCGCCGCGCTTGCGATCGCCGCTAGCTACGGTTGCCGTACTCGACCCGGTTGAGAACTGACGACTGCGGATCGCCCCCGGGGAGTGGCGGCTTCGTGTCCTGCTGCACCATCAAGGTGATCCCGAAGATCGCGGCCGCGCCCAGCAGCAGACCAACCACCACGCTCGCGGCGGCGGGCGCGATGATCCGGTTCATGCGAAGGCTCCTTCGGGGCTTGCGGTCGTGACTAGGGCGACCTAGCGCCAACCTAGCAGAAGGGCGGTTCGGGCCTGCTAAGGCCGCAATCCCGGCGGCAGCTGATCCAGGCAACTCTGCTTGCTGTCGCACGGCAGGCAATGCCCGTGAAAACACCGGTCGCCGTAGTCCACCAGATACGGCCCGGAGGGATTCCGCGGCGTCGGCGGGCTCTGCGACGGCGCCGTGGTGTGACCATCCACGGCGAGCGTGACGCCAACGGTCGCGGCGGCGCCGATCGACAATCCCACCGCGATGCTGGCGGCAGCGGCCAACGAGAACCCCGCCATCGCCGGCTCCTCCCTGCCAGGCAAATGGGCTCTGGCCAACGTACCGCTGATGCCCCCTGGTGGCCGGGACGAAACGACCGCCGTGACAACATGTCCCGATGGCTTTCCCCCGGCTCCTGGCCGTGCTCGCCGTCGCGGCGGCGCTGGCCGCGGGCTGCGGCCACCACGCCGCCCGGCCGCCCGGCCCCTCGACCGGCAAGCCGGCGGCGGCTCCCGCGCCACCGGTGTGCGCGGACCCGACGGCCGTCCCGGCCGCCCTGTCGACCCGCGACAAGCTGGCGCAGCTGCTGATGGTCGGGGTGAAGGACGCCGACGACGCGCGTGCCGTGGTCAACGGCTATCACGTCGGCGGCATCTTCATCGGCGGCTGGACGGACCTGTCGATCTTCAAGGGCCCGCTGGCCGACATCGCGCGTAGCGCGGGTCCGCTGCCGCTGGCGGTCAGCGTCGACGAAGAGGGTGGCCGGGTGTCGCGGTTGAAGTCGCTGATCGGGACGGCCCCGTCGGCCCGGCAGCTCGCGCAGCAGCAAACGGTCCAGCAGGTCCACGACCTGGCGGCCGACCGCGGCAAGAAGATGCGCCAGCTGGGCATCACCATCGACTTCGCCCCCGACGCCGATGTCAGCGACGAGCCCGACGACGCCGTGATCGGCGACCGCTCGTTCAGCGCGGATCCGGCTACCGTCACCGCCTACGCCGGGGCCTACGCGCAGGGCCTGCGAGACGCCGGTCTGCTGCCGGTCCTCAAGCACTTCCCCGGCCACGGGCACGGCTCCGGCGACTCGCACACCGGGGGCGTGGTGACGCCTCCGCTGAGCGAGCTGCGGAACGACGACCTGGTGCCGTACCGCGCGCTGGTGACCGCGACGCCGGTCGCGGTGATGGTGGGCCACCTGCAGGTTCCCGGGCTGACCGGCAACGACCCGGCCAGCCTGAGCCGCGCCGCGGTCCAGCTGCTGCGCACCGGCACCGGCTACGGCGCCCCGCCGTTCAACGGGCCGGTGTTCAGCGACGACGTCTCCAGCATGGCCGCGATCTCCGATCGCTACGGCGTGCCCGAGGCGGTGCTGCGCACCCTGCGGGCCGGAACCGACGTCGCGCTGTGGGTCACCACCGACGAGGTGCCCGCGGTGCTGGACCGCCTGCAAAAAGCCGTCGACTCGGGCGACCTGCCGATGCCGGCGGTCAACGACTCGGTGGTGCGCGTGGCGACGATGAAGGTCGCCAATCGAACATGCGGCCACTAGCACGCCGCATCCTCGTTACCCTGGAGTCAGATTGAGGGGCCAGAGAGGTGCAGCGATGGCGGGTGGTACCAAGCGGTTACCCCGTGCCGTCCGCGAACAGCAGATGCTCGACGCCGCCGTGCAGCTGTTTTCCGTCAACGGCTACCACGAGACCTCGATGGACGCCATCGCCGCCGCGGCGGAGATCTCCAAGCCCATGCTGTACCTGTACTACGGGTCCAAGGAGGACCTGTTCGGCGCCTGCCTGGATCGTGAGCTGGGACGGTTCGTCGATGCGGTGCGCGCCGACATCAACTTCGCCCAAAGCCCAAAGGACTTGCTGGGCAACGCCATCGGGTCCTTCATGCGTTACATCGACGCCAACCGCGCGTCCTGGATCGTGATGTACACCCAGGCCATCAGCTCGCAGGCGTTTGCGCACACCGTGCGCGACGGACGCGAACAGATCATCGATCTGGTGGCCGAGCTGATGCGGGCCGGAAGCCGCACCCCGCGGTCGGACGCCGAGTATCAGATGATGGCGGTGGCGCTGGTAGGCGCGGGCGAGGCGATGGCCAACCGGCTCAGCACCGGCGACATCGGCGTCGACGAGGCCGCAGAGCTGATGATCGACCTGTTCTGGCACGGTCTCAGGGGCACGCCGGAGGACCGGGAAGCCGCCGCGGCCGGCTAGCCCCTACATTCATGGGGTGGCCCTCCCGCCTGCCCGCCGCAACCTCGACTTCTTTTGCGCGGTGGTCATCGTCGGGCTGCTGGCCGGGGTCGCCGGGCTGGCGACGACCGCGGTGCTGCGCTTCGTCGAGCACGCCACGTACCACTACAGTTTCGGCACGCTGCTCACCGGGATCGCCGGCAGCAGCCCGGTCCGCCGCGTCCTCGGACCAATGGTCGGCGGCGCGCTGGCGGGATTCGGCTGGTGGATGCTGCGCCGCAGCACCCCGGTGCCGCCGCTCGCGCAGACCATCGCCCGCCGTGATCGGATCCCGCGGCTGGCGTGGAGCGTCGATGCCGCGTTGCAGGTGCTGCTCGTGGGTTCGGGAGCGTCCCTGGGCAGGGAGGGTGCCCCGCGCCAATTCGCAGCGGCCCTCGGCGATTTCGGCACCGCGTGGCTGAAGCGCCTGTCCGCCCACGACCGCCAGGTCTTGCTGGCGTGCGCGGCGGGGGCCGGGCTCGGCGCGGTCTACGCCGTTCCGCTGGCCGGCGCGCTGTTCGCCGTGCGCATCATGCTGAACACCTGGCATCCGCGGGCGGTGGGCGCGGCGTTGCTGACCTCCAGTGTGGCCGTAGCGATCTGCTCGGCCGCCACGCACGATCAGCCCACCCTGGACTGGCCGAGCGCGGAATCGTCGTACTTGCTCACCGCGCACGGTCTGATGCTGGCGCCGCTGACCCTCGTGGTGGGTCTGGCGTTCAACCGGCTCATGGCCGCGGCGCGGCCGGCCAGGGAGATGCGGACCTGGGTGCTGATCCCGGCGCTGGCGGGCGCGGGTCTGGTCATGGGCGTCTGCTCCCATTGGTGGCCGGAGTTGCCCGGCAACGGCCGCAGCATCCTGACCGTCAGCCTCGCCAGTGGCATGACACTGTCGACGGCGGCGATCATCCTGGTGCTGAAACCTCTGCTGACGGCCCTGTTCCTGCGCGCCGGCGGGGCGGGTGGAATGCTCACGCCCTCGCTGGCCACGGGCGCGGCGGCGGGGTCGGCGCTGGTGCTGGCGATCAACTGGGCGGCGGGGACGAACCTGCACACGCCGGCGGTGTCGCTGGCCGGGGCCGCCGGGGTGCTCGCGGTCACCCAGGACTCACCGATCTGGGCCGCGATCTTCGTCTGGGAACTCGCCCATCCGCCGCTCTGGCTGTTCCTGGTCTTCCTGCTGACCGCCTGCGGCGCATACGGATTGAAGGTGCTCGCGCTCGGTCGCAGGCCCGCCTAGAGGGCCCGGACGCTGCCGGTCAGATACGGGTATCCCTTGGCGATGTTGCGCAGCGAAAGGTCCCACCCGCCGTCATCGCCCTGGTCGATGTAAAGCCCCGCGGTGCCGGGCAGGACCAGCGGCTTGCCGAACCGCACCGAGTACTGCACCCGGTCCGGAAGCCGGGCCTCGATATTGGCCAATACCGTTGCGGCGCTGAACATCCCATGCGCGATGACCGTCGGAAACCCGAACAGCTTGGCGGCGATCGGGTTGGTGTGGATCGGGTTGTGGTCGCCGCCGACGACGGCATAGCGGCGGATCCGGCCGGGGCTGATCCGCAGCAAGGTGCTGGGCGGCGGCAGCTTCGGCTGCTTCTGCGGCGGCGGTTTGGGCTCGTCGGACAGGCTGGTGCGTTGCTGGTGCAGGAAGGTGGTCACCTGGTGCCACGCGGCCTCATCGCCGACGCTGACGTCCGTCACGAGATCCACCAGCAGGCCCTTGCGGTGTTCGCGCAGGTTCTCGGCGTGCACGCGCACGCTGACGGTGTCGGTCACCGAGATCGGGCGGTACTGCGTGATGCGGTTCTCGGTGTGCACGGATCCCATTGCCGCGAAAGGGAAGTCGAAGCCGGTCACCAGCGACATCATCGCGGGAAAGGTCAACGCGAACGGGTAGGTCAGCGGCACGTGATTGCCGTAGCGCAGGCCGGTGACCCCCGCGTACTCGGCTACGTTCGTGTGGTCGATGGGTAGCTCTTCGACGGTCACCGTGCGGGTGGGCAACTGGTCCGACCGCGGCAACAGCGGCAGGGCCCCGGCCGCCGCGCGCAGCATGTTCTTCAGACCGCTTGGCTGGTTCATCACGTCCTCCCGAGAAGCCCTATGCGCCCAGCATCGCCTGGCCGCAGACGCGAATGACGTTGCCGGTCACCGCGTTCGAAGCCGGGCTGGCGAAGTACGCGATCGTCTCGGCGACGTCGACCGGCTGTCCGCCCTGCAGCAGCGAGTTCATCCGGCGGCCCACCTCGCGGGTGGCCAGCGGGATGGCGGCGGTCATCTGGGTCTCGATGAATCCCGGTGCGACGGCGTTGATCGTGATGCCTTTGCCGTAGAGGCCCGGCGCCAGCGCCTGCGTCAGGCCGATCATCCCGGCTTTGGTGGTGGCGTAGTTGGTCTGCCCGCGGTTGCCCGCGATGCCGGCCATCGACGACAGGCCGATCACCCGGCCCCCTTCGCCGATGCTGCCGTTGCCGATCAAGCCCTCGGTAAGCCGTTGCGGGGCAAGCAGATTGACGGCCAGGACGGAGTCCCAGCGGGCGTCGTCCATGTTGGCCAACAGCTTGTCGCGGGTGATGCCGGCGTTGTTGACCAAGACGTCGGCGTGCCCGGCGTAGTGGTCGCGCAGGTGCTCGGTGATCCTGTCGACGGCGTCCTCGGCGGTGACGTCCAGCCACAGGGCGGTGCCGCCGACCCGGCTGGCGGTTTCGGCCAGCGTCTCGGCGGCGGACTCCACGTCGATCGCGACCACGCGGGCCCCGTCGCGGGCGAACACCTCGGCGATGCAGGCGCCGATGCCCCGCGCGGCGCCGGTGACGATGGCGACCTTGCCGTCCAGCGGCCGGTCCCAGTCGCCCGGCGGAGTGGAATCGGCCTCGCCGACGTAGAAGACCTGGCCGTCGACGTAGGCCGACTTGCCCGACAGGATGAACCGCATCGTCGATTCCAGGCCCGTGGCCGCGGGTTTGGCGGCCGGCGACAGGTACACCAGCTGCACCGTCGCACCGTTGCGCAGTTCCTTGCCCAGCGAGCGGGTGAAGCCCTCCAGCGCCCGCTGCGCGATCCGTTCGTCGGTGCCGGCGGCGGCGTCGGGCGTGGTGCCGACCACGACGACGCGCGCGCTGTGGCCCAGATTGCGCAGTACCGGGGTGAAGAACTTGTGCAAGGCCTTCAGCCCGGGCGGCGTGGTGATCCCGGTGGCGTCGAAAACCAGGCCGCCGAATTGATCCGCCCAGCGGCCGCCCAGGTTGGCACCCACCACGTCGTAGTCCTTGTCCAGCGCCGCCCGCAGCGGCTCGACCACCCGCCCCTCCCCGCCGATCAGCAGCGAGCCGACCAGCGGCGGATCGCCGGGCTGGTAGCGACGAAGGGTCTCCGGTTGCGGGATGCCGAGTCGCTTTGCCACAAACGATCCGGGCCCGGAGTTGACGACCTGCGAGAACAGATCGGACGAGCGCTTGGGAGCCACTGAGCTGCCTTCCATGGGTAGTGCGGTACAAAGGCCAACCGTATCGGGACGAACTTACTTCAGAGTAAGAACAGTGGGTAGTATGGCCTGTAACGGCCGGTTCAAGGCTGGTGTACCCGGAGATACACGGAGAGAAAAGTGGCCCCTGACAATAAGACCAGGCGACCCGTCGCGGTGCTGGGCGGCAATCGCATTCCGTTCGCGAGGTCCGACGGCGCCTACGCGGAGGCGTCCAACCAGGACATGTTCACCGCGGCCCTGGACGGCCTCGTGGACAGGTTCGGGCTGGCCGGCGAGCGGCTGGGCGTGGTCGTCGGCGGCGCCGTCCTCAAGCACAGCCGCGACTTCAACCTGACCCGCGAATGCGTGCTGGGCTCCGAGCTGTCGTCGTACACGCCGGCGTTCGACATCCAGCAGGCGTGCGGCACCGGGCTGCAGGCGGCGATCGCGGCGGCCGACGGCGTGGCGTCCGGCCGCTACGAGGTCGCCGCCGCCGGGGGGGTGGACACCACCTCCGACCCGCCGATCGGCCTGGGCGACAACCTTCGTCGCCAGCTGCTCAAGCTGCGCCGGTCCAAGTCCAACCTGCAGCGACTCAGGCTGGTGGGCACGCTGCCGGCCACCCTCGGCATCGAGATCCCGGCCAACAGCGAGCCGCGCACCGGGCTGTCGATGGGCGAGCACGCCGCCATCACCACCAAGCAAATGGGCATCAAACGCGTTGACCAGGACGAGCTGGCCGTGGCCAGCCATCGCAACATGGCCGCCGCCTACGACCGCGGATTTTTCGACGACCTGGTCACGCCGTTCCTGGGGCTCTACCGGGACGACAACCTGCGGCCCAACGCCAGCACCGAAAAGCTGGCGACGCTGCGGCCGGTGTTCGGCGTGAAGAACGGCGACGCGACGATGACGGCCGGCAATTCCACCCCGCTGACGGACGGCGCCTCGGTCGCGCTGCTGGCCAGCGAGGACTGGGCGGCCGCCCACTCGTTGGCCCCGCTGGCCTACCTGGTGGACGCGGAGACCGCCGCGGTCGACTATGTCAACGGGCGCGACGGGCTGCTGATGGCGCCGACCTACGCGGTACCCCGGCTGCTGGCGCGAAACGGACTGGGGCTGCAAGATTTTGATTTCTACGAGATCCACGAGGCGTTCGCTTCGGTGGTGCTCGCGCATCTGCAGGCGTGGGAATCCGAGGAGTACTGCAAGGAACGGCTGGGGCTCGACGCGGCACTCGGCTCGATCGACCGGTCCAAGCTCAACGTCAACGGTTCGTCGCTGGCCGCCGGCCACCCCTTCGCGGCAACCGGTGGGCGGATCCTCGCGCAGGCCGCCAAGCAGCTGGCCGAGAAGAAGGCCGGCCAGAAGGGCGGCGGTACGATCCGGGCGCTGATTTCGATCTGCGCCGCCGGCGGCCAGGGCGTGGCCGCGATCCTGGAGGCCTGATCGGCAGCCGATGATTTCGGTCACACCAGGTTACTAGTGCCGGAGGCGGGGTATCCCAGGGTCCGGATAGCCCCGTGTTGTGGTCTGACCCCCCGACCCCGACGGCAATACGGGGCATCCCTTTAGTCGCCGCCCGATCGGTGGAACAACGCGCCGGGCGTACGAAAAGGGCCGCCGCTGGAGTGAGGGGATCCAGCGGCGGTCTTTTTCGTATGCACATACGAAACCCCGCTTCCAGCCGGAAGCGGGGTTTCTGCTGAGGCCCGTTAGAACGCGGCCTCGTCGAGCTCCATGATGTCGTTGTCCAGCGTCTCGATGACCTCGCGGGTACCGGCCAGCAGGGGCAGGAAGTTCTTGGCGAAGAATGACGCCACGGCGACCTTGCCCTCGTAGAAGGACCGCTCGGCGCCGCTGGCGCCGCCGTCCAGCGCCGCCACGGCCACCGCCGCCTGACGCTGCAGCAACCAGCCGATGACCAGGTCGCCGACGCTCATCAGGAAGCGCACCGAACCCAGGCCCACCTTGTACAGGCTGGTGACGTCCTCCTGGGCCGCCATCAGGTAGCCCGTGAGGGTGGCCGCCATGGCCTGGACGTCGGCCAGCGCCTTGCCCAGCAGCTCGCGCTCGGTCTTCAGCCGGCCGTTGCCGGACTCGCTGTCGACGAACTTCTGGATCTCCCCGGACACGTGGGCCAGCGCCACACCCTTGTCCCGGACGATCTTGCGGAAGAAGAAGTCCTGCGCCTGGATGGCCGTGGTGCCTTCGTAGAGCGAGTCGATCTTGGAGTCCCGGATGTACTGCTCGATCGGGTAGTCCTGCAGGAAGCCGGACCCGCCGAGCGTCTGCAGGCTCTCGGTCAGCTTCGCGTAGGCCTGCTCGGAACCGACGCCCTTGACGACCGGCAACATCAGGTCGTTGACCTTGACGGCCAGGTCGGCGTCCACCCCGTGCACCGCCTCGGCGACCGCGGCGTCCTGGTAGGTCGCGGTGTACATGTACAGCGCCCGCAGACCCTCGGCGTACGCCTTCTGGGTCATCAGCGACCGGCGAACGTCAGGGTGGTGCGTGATGGTCACCCGCGGTGCTGTCTTGTCGGTCATTTGGGTCATGTCGGCGCCCTGCACCCGGGACTTCGCGTATTCCAGCGCATTCAGGTAGCCGGTCGACAGCGTGGCGATCGCCTTGGTGCCGACCATCATCCGGGCCATTTCGATGACCTCGAACATCTGCGCGATGCCGTTGTGCACCTCGCCGACCAGCCAGCCCTTGGCGGGCACATCGTGCTGGCCGAACGACAGCTCGCAGGTCGCCGAGACCTTCAGGCCCATCTTGTGCTCGACGTTGGTCACGAAGACGCCGTTGCGCTCGCCCGGCTCACCGGTCTCGGGGTCGAACAGGAACTTGGGCACGATGAACAGCGACAGGCCCTTGGTGCCCGGTCCGGCGCCCTCGGGGCGGGCCAGCACCAGGTGCACGATGTTTTCGAACAGGTCGTCGGAGTCGGCCGAGGTGATGAACCGCTTCACGCCCTCGATGTGCCAGGAGCCGTCGTCCTGCTGGGTTGCCTTGGTCCGCCCGGCGCCCACGTCCGAACCGGCGTCCGGCTCGGTGAGCACCATGGTGGCGCCCCAGCCGCGCTCCGCGCACAGCTCCGCCCACTTCTTCTGCTGCTCGGTGCCGAGGTGGTGAATGATGTTGGCGAAGCCGGCGCCCCCGCCGTACATCCACACCGCAGGGTTGGCGCCCAGGATGTGCTCGTGCAGCGCCCAGACCAGCGCCTTGGGCATCGGCATGCCGCCGAGCACCTCGTCGATGCCGACCTTGTCCCAGCCGGCCTCCTGAACGGCGCGCACCGAGTCCTTGAACGACTCCGGCAGCGTCACCGAATGCGTCTTCGGGTCGAACACCGGCGGGTTGCGGTCGCCCTCCACAAACGACTCCGCAACGGGTCCCTCGGCCAGCCGGCTGATCTCGGTCAGCATGTCCTGGGCCGTGTCGGCGTCCAGGTCGCTGTACTCACCCTGGCCTAAAGCCTTGTCAACGCCGAATACCTCGAACAAATTGAACACCTGGTCACGGACATTGCTCTTGTAGTGGCTCACTACGTTCCTCCTCGTTGAGAATGCCACTTGTGGTTGGGTGCTAGGTCTAAGTTACCCACCAGTAACACGCCTAAAATATATCGGTCGCGTAGTACAACGCAAGCGAGTGTGAGCCATATTGCAACCCCTGACCGACCAACCGGTTGGGGAGGCTGCCGATGTCTCGGTGACCTGCGAAGATGATGGACCTATGACGGATGTGCGACGCGTCACTGGGCTGCCGGTGGTGGACCTTCGGGCCGACCCGGAGCCGCTGCGGGAGGGCCTGCGCCAGGCCGCGCACGAGGTCGGCTTCTGCTATGTGGTCGGCCACGGCGTGCCCGACGAACTGGCGGGCAGGATGCTCGACGCCGCCCGGCGGCTGTTCGAGCTGCCGGACGCCGAGAAGGACGCCATCGCGATGGTGCGCAGCCCGCATTTCCGCGGCTACACGCGGCTGGGCGGGGAGCTGACCCGGGGCCGGGTGGACTGGCGCGAACAGATCGACATCGGGCCCGAACGGCCCCCGATCGGCGGGCCCGGCAAGCCGGATTACCTGTGGCTGCAAGGCCCGAACCAGTGGCCGAAGGCCCTGCCCGAGTTGCCCGGGGTCATCGCCGAGTGGGATGCCGCGCTGTCCGCGGTGGCCCGCACCCTGCTGCGCCATTGGGCGGCCTCACTGGGCGGCGCGCCCGACTTCTTCGACGCCGCCTTCGCCGACGCACCGGCCACGCTGATCAAGGTGATCCGCTACCCCGCCCGGGCGGCCGGCTCGCAGGGCGTGGGAGCGCACCGCGACGCCGGGGTGCTCACCCTGCTGTTCGCCGAGCCGGGTAGCCGCGGCCTGCAGGTGCGGCGGCCCGGGGGGTGGATCGACGTGCCGCCGGTGCCGGGGGCGTTCATCGTCAACATCGGGGAGCTGCTCGAGGTCGCGACCGGCGGTTATCTTCGGGCCACCGAGCATCGGGTGAACCTGCACGGGCAGGCCGCGGAGCGGCTTTCGGTGCCGTATTTCTTCAACCCGCGGCTGGACGCGCGCATACCGGTGCTGTCGCTGCCCGGGGAATTAGCAGCGCTGGCCTCGGTGAGGAACGACCCGTCGGACCCGATTTTCTCGGTCTACGGCCGCAACGCCTGGAAGAGCAGACTGCGGGCACACCCGGATGTGGCCGCCGCGCACGGCTACTCAGCGGGTAGGGTTCAGCAGGACACACCGTCTTCGACTTCGAGGGGCGACCCGGTCCGGTGAACTCGATGAACAAGCTGACACCGTCTTCCCTTCGCGAGGCCTTCGGCCACTTTCCGTCCGGCGTGGTGGCCATCGCCGCCGAAGTCGAGGGGATCCGGGAAGGCTTGGCGGCCAGCACCTTTGTCCCCGTCTCGCTCGACCCGCCGCTGGTGTCGTTCTGCGTGCAGAACACCTCGACGACGTGGCCCAAGCTCAAGGCCGTGCCGATGCTGGGCATCAGCGTGCTCGGCGAGGCCCACGACGAGGCCGCTCGCACGTTGGCCGCCAAGACCGGGGACCGCTTCGCCGGCCTCGAGACCGTCTCCTACACCAGCGGTGCGGTTTTCATCAGGGGCACCGGCTTGTGGCTGGAGAGCGCGATCGAGCAACTGATCCCGGCAGGGGATCACACGATCGTGGTCCTGCGGGTCAACGAGGTGACGGTGGACGCCCAGGTGGCGCCCATCGTGTTCCACCGCAGCATGTTCCGCCGGCTGGGCGCCTAGGGGCGGTGGCTGAGTTCTTCCCGATAGCTGTCGATGCGCCGCTCGATTTCGGCGGCGTCGTCGTGCCGCCCTTCCTTGTGCGCGAGTTCGGCGCGGACCGACAGCTCGCGGATCGCGGTGCGGATCTCGTTGATGCTGGTGGTTGCTCGCATAGGGATCGGGTACCCGGTCCGGCCTCTGTCTATTGCGGCCTTAACGGCGGAACAGCTTGTTACCCAGCCACACCACGGGATCGTATTTGCGGTCCGCGACCCGCTCTTTCATCGGGATCAGCGCGTTGTCCGTGATCTTGATGTTCTCCGGGCACACCTCGGTGCAGCACTTGGTGATGTTGCAGTAGCCCAGGCCGTGCTCCTCCTGCGCCTGGTTGCGCCGGTCCAGCGTGTCCAGCGGGTGCATTTCCAGCTCGGCGATGCGCATCAGGTAGCGCGGGCCGGCGAACGCCTTCTTGTTTTCCTCGTGGTCGCGGACCACGTGGCAGATGTTCTGGCACAGGAAGCACTCGATGCACTTGCGGAACTCCTGCGAGCGCTGCACGTCGGCTTGCGCCATCCGGTATTCCCCGGGCTGCAGGTCCTTGGGCGGCGCGAACGACGGTATCTCCCGGGCCTTTTCGTAGTTGAACGAGACATCGGTGACCAGGTCGCGGATCACCGGGAACGTCCGCAGCGGCGTGACGGTCACCACCTCGTCCTCGGCGAACGTGGACATCCGGGTCATGCACATCAGCCGGGGATAGCCGTTGATCTCCGCCGAGCATGATCCGCACTTGCCGGCCTTGCAGTTCCACCGCACCGCGAGGTCGGGGGTCTGGGTCTGCTGCAGGCGATGGATGATGTCGAGCACCACCTCGCCCTCGTTGACCTCGACCGTGAAGTTCTGCAGCGCGCCGCCGGCCTCGTCGCCGCGCCACACCCGCATGGTGGCGTTGTAGGTCATCAGCTCTCCATCCTCGGGGTCCGTCCTGGGTGGTCGGCCAGCTCTTCGTCGGTGTAGTACTTCTCCAGCTCGGAGATGTCGAAGAGCTCCAGCAGGTCGGCACGCATCGGCGTCTGATCCTCGCGCGTGATGGTGATGTCGGGGATCACGGCGGCTTCCAGGTCGCCGGGCTCGGCGACTGCCCGGCACACCAGCAACACCTTGCGCCACGACGAATCCATCGACGGGTGGTCGTCGCGGGTGTGCCCGCCGCGGCTCTCGGTGCGCTCCAGCGCGGCCTTGGCCACGCATTCGCTGACCAGCAGCATGTTGCGCAGGTCGATGGCCAGGTTCCAGCCGGGGTTGTACTGACGATGCCCCTCGACGCGGATGTTTTTGAACCGCTCGCGGAGTTTGTCGAGCCGGGCGAGGGCCTCGGAGATCTCCTCCGACTTGCGGATGATGCCCACGAGCTCGTTCATCGACTGCTGCAGTTCCAGCTGCAGGGTGTACGGGTTCTCGGCCGTGGCGCCGTTGGTCGGTCCCTCGAAGGGGTCCAGCGCCCTCTTCGCCGCCGTGTCGACTGCGGCCTGGGCGACCGCGGGGCGGCTGCTCAGCGCCCGCACGTAGTCGGCGGCGCCCAGGCCGGCGCGCCGGCCGAACACCAGCAGGTCCGACAGCGAGTTGCCGCCCAGCCGGTTAGAGCCGTGCATGCCGCCGGAGCACTCACCGGCGGCGAACAGGCCGGGCACCGTGGCCGCGCCGGTGTCGGCGTCCACCTCGACACCGCCCATCACGTAGTGACAGGTGGGCCCGACTTCCATCGGCTCCTTGGTGATGTCGACCCCGGCCAGCTCCTTGAACTGGTGATACATCGACGGCAGGCGCCGCTTGATCTCCTCGGGCGTCAGCCGGGACGCGATGTCGAGGAACACGCCGCCGTGCGGGCTGCCCCGGCCGGCCTTGACCTCGGAGTTGATCGCGCGGGCGACCTCGTCGCGGGGCAATAGGTCGGGGGTGCGACGGGCCGAGTCGTTGTCCTTGAGCCACTGGTCGGCCTCTTGCTCGGTCTCCGCGTACTGGCCCTTGAACACGGGCGGGATGTAGTCGAACATGAAGCGCTTTTTGTCGGAGTTCTTCAGCACACCGCCGTCACCGCGGACACCCTCGGTGACCAGGATCCCCTTCACACTCGGCGGCCACACCATGCCCGTCGGGTGGAACTGGACGAACTCCATGTTGATCAGCGACGCGCCCGCGCGCAGCGCGAGCGCGTGCCCGTCGCCGGTGTACTCCCACGAGTTCGACGTCACCTTGAACGACTTGCCGATGCCGCCGGTGGCCAGCACCACCGCGGGCGCCTCGAACAGCACGAAGTTGCCGCTGTCGCGCCAGTAGCCGAAGGCCCCGGCGATCGCGTCGCCGTCCTTGAGGAGTTCGGTGATGGTGCATTCGGCGAATACCTTGATGCGCGCCTCGTAGTCGCCGAGCTCGGCGAAATCCTCTTGCTGCAGCGACACGATCTTCTGCTGCATGGTGCGGATCAGTTCCAGGCCGGTGCGGTCACCGACGTGCGCCAGCCGCGGGTAGGTGTGCCCGCCGAAGTTGCGCTGGCTGATCTTGCCGTCCTTGAGGCGATCGAACAGGGCGCCGTAGGTTTCCAGCTCCCAGACCCGGTCCGGTGCCTCCTTGGCGTGCAGTTCGGCCATGCGCCAGTTGTTGAGGAACTTCCCGCCGCGCATCGTGTCGGCGAAGTGGGTCTTCCAGTTGTCCTTCGGGTTGGTGTTGCCCATCGACGCTGCGCAGCCGCCCTCGGCCATCACCGTGTGGGCTTTGCCGAACAGGGATTTGCACACCACCGCGACCCGCAGGCCACGCTCGCGCGCCTCGATGACCGCACGCAGCCCCGCGCCGCCGGCACCGATGACGACTACGTCGTAGGCGTGCCGCTCGACCTCAACCATGAAACCCTCGCTAAATTCTGGTTTTCCTCAAATGGCCTGTTAGCCAACAAATCTCAAATCAGGGATGGCGCCGCCGGCCACCAGCGCGATGTAGAAATCGGTGAGCATCAGGGTGCCCAGCGTGATCCAGGCGTATAGCTTGTGCCGGGTGTTGATACGGCTGACCTGGGTCCAGATCCAATACCGCACAGGGTGCTTGGAGAAGTGCTTGAGCCGCCCGCCGGTCACGTGCCGGCACGAGTGGCAGGACAGCGTGTAGACCCACAGCATGATGACGTTGCCCACCATGATCAGGTTGCCCAGCCCGAAGCCGAAGCCATGCGGGCCGGAGTCGGAGTGGAACGCGATGATCGCGTCGTAGGTGTTGATCACCGAGATGATGCCGGCGACGTAGAAGAAATACCGGTGGCTGTTCTGGATGATCAGCGGAAACCTGGTCTCGCCGGTGTAATGGACGCGGGGCTCGGCCACCGCGCAGGCGGTGGGCGATTGCCACACCGTGCGGTAGTAGGCGCCGCGGTAGTAATAACAGGTCAGACGGAACAGCAGCAGGAATGGCAGCGTCAGCGCCGCGTACGGCAACCACCAGACGTCCGGCAGGATCTGCGGCCAGAAGTCGCCGGCCGCCCCGCAAGCCTTGCTCACGCAGGGCGAGTAGAACGGCGTCAGGTAGTGGTATTTCGGCACGAAGAAGTAATCGCGTTGGAACGCGCGCGCCGTCGCGTAGATGACGAACGCGGCGAAGCCCAGGTCGATCCGCAGCGGCGACATCCACCACCGGTCGGTGCGCAGGGTCCGTTGCTCTATGTGGGCGCGCGTGGGTGAAAAGACACCTGACGCAGGACGGTTCGCCGTGGGTGCGCTCATCTAGTGTTCCTCTTCGAACGGGCTGTTGGTCGAAGGGTACACAGAGAGCACCCCCTCACTTTCAGGGGGTTTGGTTGTCAGGACCTGCTGTGACCCCCGACACCCTCGTCGTCGACATCACGCCAGAAGTCACTGTCGTACTGGGTGTCGGGAATGACGATCCTCTCGCCCGACTGCTGCACGGTGGCGCGGGCCAGATCCAATTCGGAGACGTCGGTATCGAGCAATTCGACGTCGGACAGGATCCGGTCGGCGTCGATGACGATGCGGCGCATGGCCGGGCTGTCGCCGTATCGCGCCCTCAGGGAGTTCACGCACCGCCGCAAGCCGCCGATGAGGTCGTGCAGTTCGGCGAGTTCAGCAGTGCCGGTGGGGCTCGTCAATGGGTCTCCTCGGATTTCCCCGCGCTCGACGGTGTCACGGATCACAGTACCCCGATACTATCGACCACACAGCTCTCGTGTCAGGCGGTCACTGCCCCGCGCGGCCTCACCTGGATCGGGCTCAAATCGGCTCCAGCATCCGGTGCGGCCGCCGGAGCGCCCGGCTCACGGGATCGTCGCGGTTCGGATCCCGCGGCCGCCGCGGTGGGTGCGCGATGAGGTGGGCGACGTCGGGAACCTGGGCGCATCGGTGGCACACGCGGTCAGGACCGATCGTGCCGCCGCAGTCGGCGTGCCGGTAGGTCCTTCTGTTGGGCTTGTCCACGTAGTTCTCGTTGCCCCAGGTGATCATCGACCAGATCAGCGGCCACAGCTGCCTGCCCTTGACGGTCACCCGGTATTCGCCCGAATCCTTCGTCAGCACACCCTGTTCCACGAGAAAGCCGAGCCGTTCGGACAGCACCGCTTTCGGGATGCCGAGATGACGGTGCAGGTCGCTGAAGCGCCGCACCCCGTAGAAGGCGTCGCGCAGGATGAGCAGGGTCCACCGTTCGCCGACGATCTCCAGGGACCGCGCGATGGGGCAGCTCTCGGCGGGATATTCGCGGGGAAGGGCCACGCCGCGATCTTACGCCTTGTGGGTTCGTTCACTGAACCATACACTCGCGGGTGCCGAGTTCGTTCACCGAACCACATGGTCGCGATGAAGGCAGTCATCGTGCTGGACCCAACTACCGAATCGTGAGGTATCGCAATGACAACCAGCGTTGAAGCGGCCGAGTACACCGTGACGCCGCACCCGATGAACCGCATCGACGTGGCCACCGGTGTGGAATTCGACGAATTCCGAACCGCTTTCGAGAAAGCCGCGCCGCCGTTCGACCGGGCGTCGGTGCAGGGGATCATCGAGCGCGGGGGCAGCTGGGACGACATCCGCGCGGCCGCGGCCACTAACGCCCCGCACGGCCTGATGGTCTACGCCACGATCGACGCGCTCCCCCTGCTTTACCTGGCCGGCCACACGACCAAAGCGGTGGAGTATCTGATCGGCAACCACACGATCGCCGAGACGATGTTCCGCCACGACCCCAGGGCCCTGCTGTACGCGCCGCTGCGGGTGCTCGTCTACGCCGACGCCGAGGGCGATGCGGTCTTCTCGATGGACCAGCCCAGCGCCGCGTTCGCCAGTCTGGGCATCGCCGAGGTGGCCGGGGTGGGTGAGGATCTCGACCGCAAGGTGGCAAACCTGTTGCGGGTCATCGGAATCGATGCCCCAAAGCGTTCGGTTGCTAGACGCGGCGAATCCGGCGGAGCCGATGACCCCGCCGGATATCGCCGCAATTTACCGCGAATTACTTCGTGATCGTGATGCGCTGCGCCTGAGTCCCGGAGTGGACACCGGCGACCCGCACCGTCAACACACCGGCGTCGTACGACGCCGCGATGGACTCGCTGGTGACGTGCGCGGGCAGCTGGAACGTCCGGCGGAACGACCCGTACCGGATCTCACGCAGGGTGCGGCCGTTCTCCTCCGCCGCGTGCTCGTCACGGTGTTCGCCGTGGATTACCAGGCGGCCCTTGTCGACCTCGACGTTGACGTCCTTGTCTACGTCCACACCGGGCAGTTCGACGCGGACCACGGCGTCGTCGCCGTCCCTGACGATCTCGGCGGCCGGCCTAAATCCGCTGTTCATCGGCTTGTACCAGTCGGTCGTCGCCGCGTGGCCGAAAAAGTCGCGGAACCACCGGTCGGTATCCCAGGCCGGTCGCGACCCCAATGCGAGGTTGCTCATGGGCTTTCTCCTTTTGCTTCCTTGTGCTTCGTTGTGAGTTTGCTGTGACCGGCGGGCTGCCGGACGGCTATTTCTAGAAACCTGAGTCGACCACGCTGAAGTTCCACCCGGGAGTTCGCCCGCAGCGAACAGATTCACAGCGGCCGTTGTGAGGTGTGAGGGCGCCGTCATGCGGGCGTCACATTTCGCGATTTCTCCTTAATTTGGTGTCCCTACCCTCGTGGCATGGCCCAATCCGAAACCGTGCGCGAGCACTGTGCCGCGCGTCACGTCATTGTCGTCGGGCACGGCATGGTCGGTCACCGGCTGGTCGAGGCGCTCCGTGCCCGCGACACCGAGGGGTCTTGGCGCATCACGGTTTTGGCGGAGGAGGCCGACGCGGCATATGACCGCGTCGGCCTGACCTCCTACACCGAAAGCTGGGACCGGGCGCGGCTGGCGCTGCCCGGCAACGACTACGCCGGCGACGAGCGGGTCCGGTTGCTGCTGAACGCGCGCGTCACCGAGATCGACCGGGCCACAAAGTCGGTGGTCACCGCCGACGGTCAACGGCACAGCTACGACGCCCTGGTGCTGGCCACCGGGTCGTATGCGTTCGTCCCCCCGGTACCCGGCCACGACCTGCCGCTGTGCCACGTCTACCGCACGCTCGACGACCTCGACGCCATCCGTGCCGACGCCCGGCGCACGCTGGCGGCCGACCGCCCCACTTGCGGCGTGGTCATCGGCGGCGGCCTGCTGGGCCTCGAAGCCGCTAATGCGCTGCGCCAGTTCGGGTTACAGACCCATGTTATCGAGATGATGCCGCGCCTGATGGCCCAGCAGATCGACGAGGCCGGCGGCGCGCTGCTGGCCAGGATGGTCACCGAGCTGGGGATCGCGGTGCACGTCGGGACGGGTACCGAATCGATCGAATCCGTCGAGCATGCAGACGGTTCGACGTCGGTGCGGGTGCACCTGACCGACGGCGAGATCATCGACGCGGGCGTGGTGATCTTCGCGGCCGGCGTCCGGCCGCGCGACGAGCTGGCGGCGGCGGCCGACCTGGCGCTCGCCGAGCGGGGCGGCGTGCTCACCGACTTGTCCTGTCAGACCAGCGATCCCGACATCTACGCGATTGGCGAGGTCGCCGCGATCGAGGGGCGGTGTTACGGCCTGGTCGGCCCGGGCTATACGTCCGCCGAGGTGGTGGCGGACCGGCTGCTGGACGGCGCCGCGGAATTCCCGGAGGCCGATCTGTCGACCAAGCTCAAACTGCTCGGCGTCGACGTCGCCAGCTTCGGCGACGCCATGGGGTCGACCGAGCACTGCCTCGAGGTCGCCATCAATGACGCGGTGAACCGGACCTACGCCAAACTGGTGCTGTCCGACGACGCCAAGACCCTGCTCGGCGGGGTGCTGGTGGGCGACGCCTCGTCGTACGGGGTGTTGCGGCCCATGGTCGGCAGCGAGCTGCCGGGGGATCCGCTCGCGCTGATCGCGCCCGCCGCCTCCGACGGCGGAGCGGCGTTGGGCGTTGGGGCACTGCCGGATTCGGCGCAGATCTGCTCGTGCAACAGCGTCACCAAGGGTGACCTGAAGGGAGCGATCGCCGGCGGCTGCGCCGACGTTCCCGCGCTCAAGTCGTGCACGGCCGCGGGCACCTCGTGCGGGTCGTGCGTTCCGCTGCTTAAGCAGCTGCTGGAAGCCGAGGGCGTGGAACAGTCCAAGGCGCTGTGCGAGCACTTCGCCCAGTCGCGGGCCGAGCTCTTCGAGATCATCTCGGCCACCGAAATCCGGACGTTCTCGGGCCTGCTGGAGCGCTTCGGCGGCGGAAAGGGTTGCGACATCTGCAAACCCGTGGTCGCCTCCATCCTGGCATCCACCGGCTCCGAGCACATCCTCGACGGCGAGCAGGCCTCGCTGCAGGATTCCAATGACCACTTCCTGGCCAACATCCAAAAGAACGGCAGCTATTCGGTGGTCCCGCGGGTCCCCGGCGGTGACATCAAGCCGGAGCATCTGATCCTGATCGGCCAGATCGCTCAGGACTTCGGCCTTTACACCAAGATCACCGGCGGTCAGCGGATCGACATGTTCGGCGCCCGCGTGGACCAGTTGCCCCAGATCTGGAAGCGGCTGGTCGACGGGGGCATGGAATCCGGCCACGCCTACGGCAAGGCGTTGCGCACGGTAAAGAGTTGCGTGGGCAGCGACTGGTGCCGTTACGGCCAACAGGATTCGGTGCAGCTGGCCATCGACCTGGAGCTGCGGTACCGCGGCCTGCGCGCCCCGCACAAGATCAAGCTCGGCGTCTCGGGCTGCGCGCGGGAGTGCGCCGAGGCGCGCAGCAAGGACGTGGGGGTCATCGCGACCGAAAAAGGTTGGAACCTCTACGTCGGCGGCAACGGCGGCATGACGCCCAAGCACGCTGAGCTGCTGGCGAGCGACCTGGACACCGAGACGCTGATCCGCTACGTCGACCGGTTCCTGATGTACTACATCCGGACGGCCGATCGGCTGCAGCGCACCGCGCCGTGGGTCGAGTCGCTGGACGGCGGCCTGGATCACGTGCGTGAGGTCGTGTGCGACGACTCGCTGGGCCTGGCCGCAGAATTCGAGGCCGCAATGGAGCGGCATGTGCAGAACTACAAGTGCGAATGGAAGGGCGTGCTGGAGGACCCGGACAAGATGTCGCGGTTCGTCTCCTTCGTCAACGCCCCCGATGCCGTCGACTCGACGGTGACATTCACCGAGCGTGCCGGACGAAAAGTACCCGTGCCCATTGGCATGCCACGGGTCCGTGTGGGAGAGGAATCATGACAGTTCTCAACGACATTCAGGTGTGGACGACCGCCTGCCCCTACGATCGCCTCATTCCGGGTCGTGGCGTCGGAGTGCTTCTCGACGACGGCACGCAGGTGGCGCTGTTCCGGCTGGACGACGGCTCGGTGCACGCGGTGGGCAACATCGATCCCTTCTCGGGCGCGGCGGTGCTCTCGCGCGGGATCGTGGGGGACCGCGGCGGCCGGGCCACCGTCCAATCCCCGCTGCTGAAGCAGGCTTTCGCGCTTGAGGACGGCTCCTGCCTGGACGACCCGCGGGTCGCGGTGCCGGTGTATCAGGTGCGGGTTACACCCGACGGCGAAATCCAGATCGCCGCATGAGCAGTCAGCGGGAGATATCGCCGACCAGGTAGCGCTGCATCGTCGGGCCGATCGCGTCGACGAGCGTGTCGACCGACATCGAGTGCAGCGGCTCGGAGCGTATTCCGTAGCGCATGATGCCGAGGCCGACGAGCTGGGAGGCGCACAACGACGCCCGTACGGCGACCTTGTCGGCGCCGAGCAACTTCAGAATCGGGCCGAAAACCGGGCCGATGAACATGGCCTCGACGATTTCGGCGGTCTTGGCCATCCCGGTCGAGGCGACCGCGCTGGCCGCGAACGGGCCGCCGCCGGCCGCGTCCCAGGTGGTGATCAGCATGTGCAACGTGCGGCGGCCCACCTGGTTGACCCCGCCCGTGACGATGCGATCGATGAACTCCGGTGTGCCGAACGGCAACCGCAGCATCTTCGCCACCGGGTCTAGGAGCCCGTGCGAAGGCTCTTCGCGGCGCGGCATGGAGCCAGGATCGCCGGTATGCGGTCAAAGATCAAGCGTCGCGGGCGTCGGCGTGCCGCTTCAGGTGGGGTCCTTGGGCCAGGAGCAGGGCGGGCCGGCGCGACGCGTGCCGCGGCGTGACGGGCGCCAGTCCGGGCGCGGCCCGGCGGAATCGGTTCGCGACGAGCCGGGCCAGGCCCGGATGGGTGCACAGCGGTTGGCTCACCAGGTCGGCGCCGCCGGCCCGCAGGCGTTGCTGAAACAGGCCGTCGGCCAGGAGATAAGACGCGACCACCACGCGCCGTGCGCCGCCGCGGCGGGCGGCTGACACGGCGTCGTCGACGGACGGGTCGCCGGTGGCCGCGAATCCCAGCTGCACCCGCGCCCCGACCAGTGCCGACAGCGTCGTCGCGGTGACGTGCAGATCGGCGCGCGCTCGCCGGTCCGTGGTGCCCGCCGCGGCGAGGATCACCGAATCGCCCGGACGCCAGCCGGATTTCGCCAACTGGTCGGCGACTATCCGCGCGACCTCGCCGCCCGGCCCCAGGGCGGGGGCGACGATGACGTGCGGATGGCCGCTGGCCGCGACGTGGGCGGGCAGGTCGGTTCGCACGTGATATCCGCGCGACAAGAACGCGGGCACCACGACGGCGGGCCGGCCGCTGGGCGCGGCCCGCGCCAGCACCTCGCCCGGGGTGGGACCCAACACGTCGACGAACGCGACCTGCACCCGGCGGTCGAGCATCGCGCTGACCCGGGCCGCAAGGTCTCCGATCATCGCGACACCGCCCGGCCGGCGGGTGCCATGCGCGACCAGGATCAGGTCCATGGGTCAGCCTGCGGGTCGTCGACGGCGAGCCGGTAGCCGCGCTTGACCACCGTCGCGACCATGTTCTTGTCGCCCAAGGCCGTTCGCAGCCGAAGCACAGCCGTGTCGACGGCGTGCGGGTCGTTGCTGTTGCCGGGCAGCACCCGCAACAGGTCGGTGCGCGCGACGACGTCGCCGGGCCGTTGCGCCAGCGCGCGCAACACCGACATCCCGGACGGCGACAGCAGCTTGATCGAACCGTCCACCAGCACGCAGGTTCCGCGGATTTCCACAGTGTGACCGGCCACCTTCACGGTGGACGATCCCAGCAGCGGTAACTCCTCGGCGATGTGCCGGGCCAAAGCCCCCAACCTCATTCGTTCGGGCGCCGACGTCGGGACGCCTTTGCGGATCAGCGGTTTGGACGTCACCGGGCCGACGCACATCGCGTGCACATCGCTGCGCAGGGCTCCCAGCACCTGGTCCTCGATGCTGAGCTCGCGGCTGCGTTCGAGCACCGCCGCCGCCGCGGGCGCCGAGGTGAAGGTGACCGCGTCGAATTGCCGGCGTGCGATCCCGGCGACCAGCTGGTCGAAATCGCCGCCCAACGGTGTTGGCTTCCACCGGTACACCCGGATGGGGATCACCTCGGCGCCCGCGAAGCGCAGGCCGCCGAGGAATTCCGGGAAAGGGTCCCAGGCGTCGGCGGCACCATGCAGCTGGATGGCGACGCGCAGTCCCGATACGCCCGAGTCGAGCAGATACTCCAGCACTTCCTGTGAGGATTCGGACTCAGGGGACCACTCCTCGTGCAGGCCGGCGGCGCGCAGCGCCCCGGTCCCCTTCGGCCCGCGTGACACGATCCGCGCCGACGACAACGACGCGATGAGCTGGTTTGCCAGCCCCCAGCCCTCGGCCGCGGCGAGCCAGCCGCGAAAGCCGATGCCGGTGTGCACGACCAGGATGTCGGGCGGGTCGGCGATCAATGCCTGTGTGTGACTGTGCAATTCGTCGTCGTCGGGCAGCGCGATCATGTTGATCGCAGGCGCGCTGCAGACCTCGGCGCCCTGCCGGCTCAGCAGCGCGCACAGTTCCTCGGCGCGCCGGGAGGAGGTGACCGCAACCCGGTAGCCGGTGAGCGGCGCGGATTTCGGCTGGCCCATATGACCTGTGTATGCCTGCGACGTTTCCGGCGCGTTACCGCGGAATTGCTGACGCATTGCTCCTGTTGCGACGGCGCTCACACCCGGGCGAACTCCGTGTTGGCCTGCGAGCCCGCTACTTCCTGGGCCGCCGATGCGGGGCGGCGCACGTACCTCGCCCACGTCAAAACCGCTGCGGCGACGTAGAAAAACAGGAAGAGCCAAAACGCCAACGTGTCGGTGCCGGTGCTCAGGTAGGACTGCCGCAGCGCGAGATTGATCCCGACGCCGCCGAGCGCGCCGAACGCAGCAACGAACCCGATCACCGCGCCGGAAGTGGCTTGCGACCAGCGGCGGCGGTCGGTGTCGCTCAGGCCGAGCCGGTGGCTACGCGCCTCGAAGACCGATGGGATCATCTTGTACACCGAGCCGTTGCCCAAACCGGCCAGGAGGAACAGTGCCATGAAGCCGCAGACGTAGCCGACCATGGTGGCAGCGGTGGTCAGCCCGGGCGTGCGGTCGTCGTGAGTGCTCAGGGCGACCAGGAATGCGGTGGCGACTCCCATGGCCGCGAGGACCGCCAGGGTGACGCGGCTACCGCCGACGCGGTCGGCCAGCCTGCCGCCATAGATTCGCGCCACCGACCCCAGCGCCGGGCCGATGAAGGCGAATTCGGCGGCGTGCAGCGCGGCCACAGCGTGGCTTTGCCCGGTCCCGACGAAGTTGATCTGCAGAACCTGGCCGAACGCGAACGAGAACCCGATCCAGGAGCCGAAGGTGCCCAGGTAAAGCATTGCGAGCACCCAGGTGTCTCGTTCGGACAGGATCGAGCGCAGGTGGCTGACGTCGTAGGTGGCATGCGCCAGGTTGTCCATATAACGGGTCGCTCCCAAGGCGACGGCGGTGAGCAGGAGCAGGTAGAGCCCGCACACCCAGTACGGCTGGCGGTGACCGGCGATGGCGATCACCAGCAGCCCCACCAGCTGGATCATCGGCACCCCGAGGTTGCCGGCCCCGGCGTTGAACCCCAGCGCAAAGCCCTTGCGCCGATGCGGGTAGAAGAAGTTGGTGTTGGTCATCGACGCCGCGTAATTGGCTCCGCCCATCCCGGTCAGCGCCGCGCACACCAGATATGGCCACAGTGGCAGGCCGGGGTTGGCCAGCAGCCAGATCGTGGCCGCGGTGGGCACCAGCAACACCACGATGGAGAACACCGTCCAGTTGCGGCCGCCGAAGGTGGCGATGCCCAGTGAGTAGGGGATGCGCAGGCATGCCGCCACGAAAGTGGCGGTGGCGCCGAGCAGGAATTTGTCGGCCGCCGAAAAGCCGTACACGTTCTGCGGCATGAACAGCGCCATCACTGGCCACAGGGTCCATACGCCGAAGGCGATGTGGTCGCAGGCGATGATCCAGAGCAGGTTGCGGCGGGCAATCTTGTTGTTGCCGGCTTCCCAGGCCGCCGCGTCTTCCGGATCCCAGTTCGTGATGCGGTGGCTGCGGCCCATGCGATTTGCACCTTTCCTTCGACGGGTTCTCTCATCACGGCGCCGCAGCGCGGAGCCTCAGGTGGCGACGACGGTGTCGCCGGGATTTGGCGAACGCTTACACCGGCGAATCGCTTGGGCGCCTTGGCGTGAGGGACTGGGGTCAACCGCAGGCCTGCCGATAGAACCCCGCAACCTCGCGCGCATGTCGATCCCTCTCGTCGAGCCGTCGCAGCCGATGCTGTGTGGGCGCCCCGAGCGAAGAGACTTGCCCCGCCGTATGTTTCGATGCTCACATTAAGGGCAGAAGTCCGTCAACTCGATTCGGCCGAAATCGGCTGTAAGTTGAATCCCAGTTATCTGGTAAACAGCTGAGCGACGATTGCTTCGGGAATAACCGCCCGTGTCAAGTGATTTCGTGCGGCCGTGGCAATTGGTGTGAGTTGGAATACATTTCGTTTGAACCCGGAATTCACCGCATTATTCGCCGTGGCTTCACACTCGCCGCGGCCCGGCCCTACCAGACGTCGCCGGCGCGCCAGTCGCACATCAGCTCCGCGGAAGTGTCCAGGCTGATCCCGACGGGCAGGACGAACACGGCGCCGTCGTCGTCGGGTGTGCGGGCCGGTCCGGTGGGCGTCAGCACGGACGTCGGCCCGCGCCAGGGCGACCACCCCCGCGCCGTGTACACCCCGCGGGCGGGGTCGGACGAGCTTGCCGCGCCCACCTCGTAGGCGCCGCGGATCACCTGCTCGACCCCGTCAAGCAGGGCGTGCACCAGGCCCTGGCCCCGGAAGTCCTCCCGCACCGCGACCCCTTCGACGTAACCGCACCGCAGCGCGTCGTCGCGGTACATCAGGCGCCGCTGGATGACCGCGGCGTGCGCGATGATCGCGCCGTGATGCCAGATCAGGGCGTGCATACCACCCAGCGTGTTTTCCCAGTCGTCGGCGGTGAAATCTCCGGCGAACGCGGCGGTGACCATCTCGCAGACGCGCTGCCGGGTCTCCGCGTCGAGATCGGCGGTGTGGACCAGGCGGGCGGTGTGGACCTGGGTTTGCACACTCTTTGTCTACCAGCCCTGTCCAGAGGCCGGCGCCGGGATTGTTCAGGAGAACGGCCAGCCCGCCCCGCTCGAAACCGGCCGGCCCGCCAGCGCGCACCGGGGTCGCGCCCAGTGCAGCCGCACGTACTGGCCGGGCCGTACCTGGGCGACCTTGTCGACGTCCTCGTCGGTGACCACGCCGACCACCGGGTAGCCGCCGGTCACCGGGTGATCGGGCCCCAGGATCACCGGTAAACCGTTGGGCGGCACCTGGATTGCGCCGCGGGTGGTTCCCTCGCTGGGCAGCTGCCGGTCCGGGTAGCGGTGCTGCAGCGGCCGGCCCTCCAACCGCATGCCAACCCGGTCACTGCGGTCGGAGGCCATCCAGATCGTGTGCACGAGGGCGTCGGGATCGGTCAACCAGTCGTCGCGCGGCCCCGGCACCACCTGCAGCTCCACCAGATGCTCGGCGATGCCGGCCACCGGGGCCTGGTCGAGTTCGGGGTAGTCGTCCGTGTGCTCGCCGACCGCCAGCCGGTCGCCGGCCCGGAGCGGTGGCGGCCCGATCGCCGACAGCACGTCGTAACTGCGCGATCCCAGCACCGGCTCCACGCAGATGCCGCCGCGCACCGCCAGATACGTCCGCAGGCCGGCACGCGGAGTGCCCAGGCAGATCACCTGGCCGTCGCGGACATGATGAATGCTGTTGGTGCCGAACTTGATTCCGTCCACGGTGGGGTCGGTGTCGGCGCCCGTCACCGCGATGTCGACATCGCCGCCACGGACCCGGGCGCACAAGCCGCCGAACGTCACCTCGACCGTCGCGCGGTCGTCGGGGTTGGCGACCAGCCGGTTGGCCAGCTTGTGGGCGCGGCGGTCGGCGGCCCCCGACAGGCTGACGCCGAGGTGGGCCAGTCCCGGCCGGCCGAGGTCCTCCACGACGGCGAACGGTCCGGTCCGCAGGACTTCCAGGCTGATTTCCGGGTTTGCCACGGCTACCTCCTTGCTCAGACCGCCCGGAACTGGACCCACATGCCCTGCGTCAGCAACGCCGGGCTGGGCCGCTCGAGATCCCACAGGACGGCATCGGTGCGGCCGATGAGTTGCCAACCGCCGGGCGATTGCCGTGGATATACCGCGCTGAATTCTCCGGCGAGCGCGACGGAGCCGGCCGGCACCGAGGTGCGGGGCTCAACGCGGCGCGGCACCCGCAGTCGCGCGTCGCCTTCGACCAGATACGCGAAACCCCTTGCGAACCCGCTGAATCCGACCCGCCAGAGGGTGGACGTGTGAGCGTCGATCACCTGCGCCGCGGTGAGTCCGGTGTGGTCGGCGACCTCGCCGAGGTCCGGACCGTCGTAGACGACGTCGACCACCACGTCGGCGCCGCGGCCCGACGCGGCATCCGCGTAGGCGCTGACCCGCATCCTGCGCAGCCGCTGCCGGGTGACTCCCTGTAAGCCCGGGTACTCGAGCTTGACCAGCACCGTGCGGGCGGCGGGGACAATGTCGAACACGCCGGGCAGTGCCGCCGCCCGCAAGGCGTCCACCCACGCCAATACCTCGGCGGTGCTGCCACATTGGAGCATCAGCGCTTGGTCGCCGTAGTCGAAAACGGTGTTGCCGACCAGGTCGGTCGACAGCTCCCTGGCGAGGCCGCTCCCCATGTCCGTCACGCTCATTACTCGACGGTAACTCCGGAATCGGGGTAGGCGGGAGGGAATGGACGGATTTTCGAGCACTGCCAGAGGCGCCTTAGTAAACGCTCAAACAGGCGGCGTCTAAGCGGGATCTAGCCCAGGATTTTGCCGATCTGAGGGGGCAGTTGCTCGGCGACCACGGGGTAGCTCAGCGGCGACGCGAACGCGATCGCGCCGGCCTGGTCCTTGGTGGTGAAGATGTAGCGATTCTGGGCGGTGGCCGCCGCGCCGGCGATTTCGGGGTCGGCCAGGAGTGCCTTTTGATCGTCGGGACTTTCGGTCGTCCAGATCACCACGTCGGCGGAATCGAGCACTGCCTTGATCTGGTCGCGCGGGATGACGGCGCGGTGATCGCCGCCGAAGGGCTTGATGCTGTCGGAGATGACAAGGCCCATCTGGTTCAGGAAGTCGGTTCGCCAGCCCGCCAGGGTCGCCACCACCGTCCCCTGCCAGAAAGCGCCCTGCATCAGCAACGCCTTCTTGCCCTTCCACTGCGGATTCTTCTGGGCGACGTCGGTGAACTGCTTGTCGACGGTGTCGATCAGTGATTTCATCTGGTCGGCCTGAAACACGGCCTGGCCGACGGCGGTGGCCTGCTCCTTCCACGGCTCGAAGAACGCGTCGCCGTCCGACTGCGGGACGGTCGGGGCGATCGCAGACAGCTTTTGATAGGTGTCGGCGTCCACGCCGGCGTTGACGGCAACGATCAGGTCGGGCTTGAGCCCGGCGATCTGGTCGATCGGGATCCCGTTGTCCAGGTTCAACACCACCGGCTGGGCCGTGCCGAGCTTGGGCTGGGCCCACGGCCACACCGCGAACGGCTGGTCACCGAACCAATTGGTGACGGCGATGGGCACCACGCCCACCGCCAGCAGGTCGTCCTGCTCGGTGTAGCCGGCGCTGACGACGCGCTTGGGCGGCTCCTTGATGACGGTCTGACCGAACAGGTGGGTGATCGTCACGGACCCGCCGGGGGCGCCGGGCGCCGGCTTGCGTGGCGAGCAGGCCGATGCGAACCCGGTCGCCCCGGCGATCCCCATCGCCCCCGCGAGCTGCAAGAATCCCCGTCGATTCCAACCGCTCATCGCGTGAGATTATCGCGTTCCCGGCCCGGGCTTGCTTCGCCGCGCGGTTTGGCCGCTCAGCCCAGCGGCATGCCGGCGTCAAGGAAGTCCAGCGCCCGGTAGATCGTGTCGGCCGTCTTCGGCGCGCTGTCGTAGGCCGCCATCATGGCGCCCACCATCGCGCCCACGAACACCCGGACCTCGAAATCGTCTGCGGGACGGCCGATTCGGTCGCCGATCGCCTCGGCCATGACGGTGACGGTGCGATAGTACTCGTCGTAAAGGGCGGCCTTGAGTTCCGGTATCGAGAAGATCAGCCGCTGCCGGGTGTTCTCGAACTCCGACTGCTCGTCAGACAGGCCCGCCATCGTCGTCTCATACGCCCGGCGGATGGCCTGGCTCGGCGACAGTTCGGGCGGCTGGGCCTTGAGCGCGGCCAGGATCAGCGGGTCCAGGTCGTCGGCCAGCAGCAGCGACTCCTTGGACCCGAAGTACCGGAAAAACGTGCTGGGCGACACCTCGGCGGCGCCGGCGATCTGTTCGACGGTGGTGGCGGCGTACCCGTTGGCGTCGAACAGGCGGAACGCCTCGCGCCTGATGGCCTGGCGGGTCTTGATCTTCTTGCGTTCCCGCAGTCCCAGCGGCTGGTCGGTCGCCTGCATGGGCTGATTCTCCCGCATCCGGGCGGTGAAAAGTTCTGACAACCGACCAATGGCCATTGCGAGATCCACGTATCCCCGACGTAACTGCGCACACCACGACCGGTAACAGTCCGTCCTTAGCGTCGGGGCCGTGACCATGACCACTCCGGAGACCGGCACCGGGCTTCTCGCGCCCGCGCCGCCGCGCGGGCATCACCACGGACGGCGCTGGATCGACGACTGGCGGCCCGAAGACCCCGCGTTCTGGCAGGCGACCGGCAGAGGTATCGCCCGCCGCAACCTCGTCTTCTCCATCTTCGCCGAGCACATCGGGTTCAGCGTGTGGATGCTGTGGAGCATCGTGGTCGTCCAGATGATGGCCGGACCACACGGGCATCCCAGCGCGTCCGGCTGGGCGCTGACCGCCAGCCAGGCGTTGTGCCTGGTTGCCGTGCCCAGCGGCGTCGGCGCGTTCCTGCGGCTGCCGTACACGTTCGCGGTCCCGATCTTCGGCGGCCGAAACTGGACGATCGTCTCGGCGTCACTGTTGCTGATCCCATGCCTGCTGCTCGCCTGGGCGGTGGGTCATCCGCACATCCCGTTCGCGGCGCTGGTCGGGATCGCCGCGACCGCCGGCTTCGGTGGCGGCAACTTCGCCTCGTCGATGGCCAACATCTCGTTCTTCTACCCGGAGAAGGACAAGGGCTGGGCGCTGGGCCTCAACGCGGCCGGCGGCAACCTCGGGGTGGCCGTCGTGCAGAAGATCATCCCGCCGATCGTGATCGCCGGCGGCGGTGTGGCGCTTTCGCGCGCCGGGCTGTTCTACGTGCCGCTGGCCGTCGTGGCCGCGGTGTGCGCGTTTTTGTTCATGGACAACCTTTCCGAGGCGTCCAAAACTGGGGGAGCCGACGTGAAGCCGGTGCTGCAGTCGCTGCGGCATGCCGACACCTGGATCATGTCGCTGCTGTACATCGGCACGTTCGGATCCTTCATCGGCTACTCGGCCGCCTTTCCCACGCTGCTCAAGACGGTGTTCGGCCGCGGTGACATCGCGCTGACGTGGGCTTTCCTGGGGGCAGGTATCGGCTCGGTCGTCCGTCCCCTGGGCGGCAGGCTCGCCGACCGGATCGGCGGGGCCCGCATCACCGCCGCCAGCTTCGTCATGCTGGCCGCCGGGGCCGCGGCGGCGCTGTGGTCCGTTGACGCCAGGAACCTGCCGGTGTTCTTCGCCAGCTTCATGTTCCTGTTCGTCGCCACCGGCATCGGCAACGGATCGACGTACCGGATGATCTCGAGGATCTTCAAGGTCAAGGGCGAGCTGGCCGGCGGCGATCCCGACACCATGGTGCTCATGCGCCGCCAGGCCGCCGGTGCGCTGGGCGTCATCTCGTCGATCGGCGCCTTCGGCGGATTCGTCGTTCCGCTGGCCTACGCCTGGTCGAAGTCGAACTTCGGCAGCATCGAGCCCGCGCTGCGGTTCTACGTCGCGTTCTTCCTCGCGCTGCTGGTCGTCACCTGGTACTGCTACCTGCGCGAGGGCGCCGCCCGGGTGGGGGTCTAGTACCTGTCCCAGGGGCTGTAGTCGGCGATCAGCTCTTCCTGCGGCGGGCGCTGGTCGGGGGGCACGTGTTGCAGGTTGATCCGGATCCGGTACCAGATCGAACTCGGCCCGCGCATGCCGTCGACCAGGACGTCGGCCGGCTGCAGCAGGGCGGCCGCCGCGGGATGGCGGTCCCGCCAGGTGTCCAGCGCGGCCATCGCCTCGTCCCGGGTCTTGGTGCGGGCGATCTCGATGAGCGGCTTCGACGAGACCCGCCCACCCTCGGTGCGGGTGCCCGATCCTTTGGGCGCGCGCTCCGGCGGCCCCATCTCCTCGGCCAGCACCAGCAGCCGGTCGAGTTCGCCGACCGCGTCGTCCATCCCCTCCCACGGGTCGCCCAGTTCGGCGAAGCGGCGGGGGACGGTCTCGATGGTGAACGCCTCGG
>NZ_DATJPU010000159.1:0-8102 GCF_035506235.1 Mycobacterium sp. | reverse complement strand
GCGTAGGGGTCGCCGGCCCGGGCCGGATCGTCGGCCAGGTAACCCTCGAGGACCATGTCGGGGCGCCCCGGCCCGAGGGTGTCGAGCAGCTTCTCGAGCTCGGCACCGTCGCGGGCCAGGAACGTGTAGCGGCTGCCCTGGGCCGAGCGGGGCTTGAGGACGGCGGGCCAGCCCACCTCGGCCTCGACGGCCGAGAGCTCGGGCTCGGACTGGTCGGGGCGGATCGGGTGGCAGGGGGGCACGTCGAGGCCGGCGTCGGCCAGGGCCCGGCGCTGGCGGGCCTTGTCGGTGAGGGCGGCGGCGGTCGCCGGGCTGTGGAAGGGGAGGCCCAGCCCCTCGGCCACACGGGCCAGCTCGACCATGCCGGCGTCGAGGTAGGTGGTCATGCCGTCGGGCTCCCAGTCGGCCAGGACCTTGACCGCCTGCTCGGCGCTCATGCCCTCGAGATCGACAACGGGACCGAACCGGTTGAGGAGACCGGCCATCTCGCCCATCCCCGGCACGGCCGTGTCGACCATCCAGAGCAGGTCGCATAGGCCGGCGGCCGCCTCGGCCAGCTGCATCACGGGAACGCAACGCGGCCCGTAACCCACCGCCACCAGCGGCCGCGCCCGTCCGGTCGTGGAATCCGTCATGTGCTCAGCCGATCACGGCCTCGACGCAGTCCTGGGCGTCGTAGACGGCCCGCAGGCGGCTGCGGGGCGAGGGCAGGTAGTGGGTGAAATACCGCACCCCCTCGGTGAGCACGCCCAGCAGGGAGATGTTGGGCTGGAGCCGGCCCTCGGTGTCGTAGGGGTGGAAGTCCTCATTGATGGCCACGCTGCCCACGGGCGTGTCACCGTAGCTGAGCTGCGTCAGCCTTCCCTTGGCGTAGAGGCGGTTGAGTAGAGGCGAGCCCGACCGGGCCAGCGAGGGCATGTCGAGATAGGCCCGCACCACCCCGTCGACCGTCATGGCAGTCGGCTCGTCGAGGGCCGTGGAGCTCAGGCGGACGCCGTCGGGGCAGCGGGCCAACGCCGGGTCAGGTCCGAGCGGGATGCGCACCACTCCGGCGTCGAGCAGCCCCAGCAGCTGCTGGGAGCGCATGGGTGGCACGCCGGCCTCCAGGCGGTTGATGCGGCCCCGGACGTTGGCCTGGAACTCGACGTAGGAGTCAAGGGAGAGACCACCGAACTCGATGACCGAACGCAGCTGGTCCCGGAGGATGCGCAGCACCTCCTGGGCCGCCTTGACCGGGCTCCCCCCTGGTCGCAGGGCCTCGGTGAGGTCGTCCTCGATCATGTCGTAGACCTGGCTTTGGTAGTCGGCGGCCGACGTGTACTCGCGGTCCGACCCGGCGAACAGATGCGTGGCCGGGTCGAAGCGCCCGTAGCGCGGCTCGAGACCGTCGACGACCTTCTCGTAGTGCCCGTCGACCCAGCCTTGGCGGAGGACGGTGCGGACGTCGGTCGACTCGACGTCGCCCCCGGCCAGCGAGGCGGCTTGTATGTAGTAGCGCGCTTGCATCTCGGCGAAGATGAGCGGTAGAAGCTCGGCCCGGAAGTCCACGTGGCGCCGCACCGGCGACCCGCCCGGATTGGTCAGCGCCGCGAACTCCTCGGGGGTGCATACCACCGGCTGGTACTGGCCGTAGGGGTCGACGCCGGTTGCCGACTTGGCGCAGTACGGCGCGCCCGAGCGCGAGTAGAGGGTGATGGTCGGCTCCCGGCCCGAGGGCACGTACCGCATGCGGTCGGCCCGGTCGCACCGGTCCTTGAAGGTGCCGCCTCGTCCGATGGTGACGGCGGTGAGGACGTCGAAGCTGACCAGGCCCATGCCGGCCACGGCCACCGAGGATCCGGCCGGAGCGCTCTGGTCGAGGGACTCGACGGGGTAGGGCTGCAGGTACTGCACGCCCCCGTCGGCCCCGCGCTCGTGATTCCAGGTGTGCCCCGAGGTCAGCACCACGTGGTCGACGCTGAGGGTGGTGCCGTTGTCGAGCAGCACCGCCTCGCGCCCGTGGAGGGCCGGCGAGATGTCGATAGCCGCCGCGTAGTGCCGGACGATCTCGAGGTTGGGCGGGGCGTAGGCCACCAGCGTGTCGTAGAACCAGACCAGGTACTCGCCCATCAACCGCCGGGGCAGGTAGTCGGTGGGCAGAATGGGGTCGCCCCCGGCGCCGATGCGGCACTCGTAACCCACCCAGCGGTAGCCGCGGACGACCGCCCATGGGTGCAGGCCCACGGCGTAAGGGGGAAGGGCATCCCCGTCGGGGGCGACATAGAGGGAGAGCTGACCGCAGGCGTTGTTGAGCACCAGGAAGTCGGGCTGCTCGGCGGAATAAACCCCGCCTCCGAGCTGAGAGGGCTCGACCAGGTGCACCCGCACCGGCCTCCCTGTCCGCCGGGCCCGGCTCACGGTCCGCTCCAGGACGCACAGGCCCCACGCGCCGAGCCCCACGATGGCCATCTCGATCATCGGACGCCTCCCACACACGCAACCCCGGATCGGCGGCCGCTGGCTGATCTCTGCGTTCGAGCCCGTTTAGGCCGGCTTCCCTCGACCACGGTCGCGGTGAGTCGGCGGACCGCGAGTACCAGCTCGTCGACATCGTGGGTGGTGGTGGCGAAGGAGGTGACGAAACGGACGACACCTGGCTCCCAGCGGCCGTGGTAAAAGCCGTAACCCTGGTCCAGAAGTCCGTCGATGACCTGCTGGGGCAGGCGGCAGAACAGGATGTTCGCCTGTGGCGTGCCCTCAAGGCGAGTGCCGGGAATGGACTTCAGCCCCTCTTCGAGCCGCGCTGTCATGGCATTGGCGTGCCAGGCGTTGCGCAGCCACAGATCGTCGGTGAGGTAGGCGTCGAGTTGGGCAGCGGCGAAACGCATCTTGGCGGCGAGTTGTCCGGCTCGCTTGGCCCGGAAGCTGAGCTCGGTGGTCACAGAGCGGTCGAAGACGACGATCGCATCGGCGGTGATGCTCCCGTTCTTGATGGCGCCAAAGGACAGCATGTCCACGCCGGCGCGCCAGGTTAGCTCGGCGGGGTCGCAGCCCAACGCGGCGACGGCGTTCGCGAGGCGGGCGCCATCCATGTGAACGCGCAGGCCCGCGTGCTTGGCAATGCCGGCCAGGTGTCCGATCTCGGCGGGGGTATACACCGCGCCGGTCTCGGTTGCCTGGGTGAGGCTCAGCACGGAGGGTTGCACGCTGTGCACGTCTCCGACCTTGCGGTGCACCGCGGCGCGCAGCTCGCCGGCGTCGATCTTCGCGTTATCCCCACCCAGGGCGATGAGTTTGGCGCCCGCTGTGAAGAACTCCGGTGCGCCGCACTCGTCGTTGTTGATATGGCTGTCGCGGTGGCACAACACGCTGCCCCACGGCGGGGTCAGCGTGGCCAGGCTCAATGCGTTCGCCGCCGAGCCGGTGGAAACGGGAAGCAGATCGACGTCGCAATCAAAGATCTCGCTGAAGCGGCGTCGTGCGCTCGAACTCCAACTGTCGGTGCCGTAGGGCGCTGCCTGCCCGGAGGCTGCCGCCGCCACAGCTGCCATGATCTCGGGTGCACCACCGGCGGTGTTGTCGCTGGTGAAGGAGCGGGTGGCGCTTTCCACCGGCGCGACTACCTCCATCGGGACAGCGCTCATATGCCGGCACCTTCTCCGAGCGTCTCCGCCTGTGTGGTCACCAACGACATGTCCTCCTCCTCACGGAAGCAGCCCAACCCGGGTGTTCCGCCGACGCTTGAGTGCGAGGGTGCGGGTTATACCGATGATGCACCTGACTCGCAGTTTACATACCTGAAGACGATAACAGAAGCTTATCGCAGACGGACAGTTTATCCTCATGCAGAAAGCATGAGTACAACCGGAAAACTCGGTAGTAAACAGACCTTACGGTTTCCTCAGGAGTTCGTCGCCGAGGAGATATCCGCCCCGACCTGCGTGAGCGCGCGGCGCGGACCGTTGCCGCGAGCAGCGTCCCACGGTCCTGGGTCAGGTTCAGATGACGACGCCAGGCGGGCAGCATGTGCACTCCGGCAGGCATAGCGACGTCATCAGGGTCTGGGCCTGCCTGGCTATGAACGGCGAAGGCCTCCCCGAAACACGAGGCCAAACCAGGGATACACTCAACGGCCAATATACATACATCTGGAATGATACAAACCGTTGCAACGCGCGCGGTATTCGCTATGACGTTAACGAGACCCTGTAAGCCAGCCCGGAGTCACTGCTTTTGAGCCCGTCTGACGTGCGGTTTTGCTCGGTTTGGGTGGCCTGTGACTGTGGCGCTGCGGTTCGCGCGGGAGCGCCGCGTCTTGCCGGCGACGGCTCAGCTGAGCCGCTTTGCACGGCAACTCCTTCGCGCAGGCTCAAGATTCCGGGGTCGGACGATCGAGGTCTCATCGTGGCGATCGCGATTCCACGGTGGCTGTGCCTGCCCACGATGAGCACCCACAATTTGAAGTCATCGCCCGCAACGCGATCGACTCGATCGTCGTGGTTGTCGTCGACTTCCTACCGCAGCCCAGGCAGACGCTGACTAGATCTGTCCCAGTCGAGCCGTGGGGGACGGTATGCGCGACGCCGTCCTTGCCGCGTCAGGAAAACACCTCATAACCTGAGCAACATCCGACCGCGCGCAGGGTGTCCGACCTGGCGCAGTAGTTGGCGACATGGATCGGCGGGGATATCGCGGTGGCCGAACTGACCGGCGCACGAGCAGATCAGCTCGCGACGATGGACATCTTCGAGGGGTGCGCTATCGAGGACCTGGTGCCGCTGGCGGCCCGCCTCCAACCGCTGCGTGCCGCGGCCGGCCAGGTGCTGATGCAGCAGGGCGAGCAGGCCGTTTCGTTCCTGCTCATCTCCTCGGGCACCGCCGAAATCCAGCGCGTAGACAGCGACGGCACGGTCATCGCCGGGAAGGTATCACCGGGCACGATCGTGGGCGAGATCGCGCTATTGCGGAACATCCCGCGAATCGCGACGGTCACGACTGCCGAGCCGCTGACCGGCTGGATCGGCGACAACGACGCCTTCACCCGGATGGTGCACCTCCCCGGGGTGATGCCGCGACTGCTGCGCACTGTGCGCCAGCGTCTGGCCACCTACATCACGCCGATCCCGATACGGGTCCGCGACGGGACCCACCTGATGCTGCGCCCGGTCCTGCCCGGCGACGACGAGCGGACCGTCCACGGCCACATCCAGTTCTCCAGCGAGACGCTGTATCGGCGGTTCATGACGGCCCGCATTCCCACCCCGGCATTGCTGCACTACCTTTCCGAGGTCGATTATGTCGACCATTTCGTCTGGGTGGTGACCGACGGGGAGGACCCGGTGGCCGACGCCCGCTTCGTTCGGGACGAGAAGGATCCGACGGTTGCCGAGATCGCCTTCACCGTCGCCGACGCCTATCAGGGCCGGGGGATCGGGAGCTTCCTGATCGGCGCGCTGTCGATCGCGGCCAGGGTCGATGGTGTCGAAAGGTTCTCCGCGCGAATGCTTTCCGATAACGTGCCGATGCGCGCGATCATGGACCACCACGGCGCGGTCTGGCAGCGCGAGGACGTCGGCGTCATCACCACCGTCATCGACGTGCCGCGCCGGCTGGGCTTCGGCCGGCATATGGCCGGCGAGATCAAGCGCGTCGCCCGCCAGGTGATCGAAGCGGTCGGCTGAACGGGCGTGCGGCCGTTCGGGATTGGTGTGTTCATGGTGCTGCTGGCCGCATGCGCGCATTCGCCCGCGCCCCCACCGTCGACACCCACAGCAACGACGACCCGCAACACCGCCGTCAACCCCGCCAACATCAAGCGGGTCGTACGCGACCTGCCGGCCGACTACGAGGTGACCACCGGCATCCCAAGCGGGGCCTCGCCGAAAGTGATCTGGAGCCTCGAAGCCGACGCGCGGGCCAACCCGCCGCATTGCGCCGCACTGGCCGACCCCGGGAGCGGACGCGACCAAACCGCCCAGGGCTTCTCCGCCTCGGGCAACGGCGGCATCGTCGACGCCGTGGTGGTGGCTTTGCCGGGACCGGTGGATCTCGACCGCGGCGTCGTGGCGGCGTGCGCCCGGTGGACCATGAGCGACGGGCACACCGCGGCCAACGTCGGTCTCGTCGACGCCCCGCACATCGACGGCGCTGAAACCCTCGGCATGGTGGCCGACGCCAAGTCATCCGTCGAGTCGGGCACCGAAATCGACTCGCGCACATACACCTTCACCGCGTACCTGGGCAACTACTACGCCTTCACGACGCTGACCACGGACCCGGGTTCGGCGATCCCGCCGCTGCCGTCCCGATTTGCCGCCGATCTGCTGGTCAAAACGGTGTCCACGTTGCGCAGTTGAGCCTCGACGTTGGGTAGATTGGCCACGATGTCCAAGGTGTTGCTCGCGACCGCATCCGTCTGCGTGCTCGCCGGCTGCTCATCGGGTGGCGATCCGGCTGTGAGGGCCGACATCGGCAAGGTCGCCGACGTCAAGTCCAGTTTCGGGCCCGAGTACAAGGTCGCCGACATCTCCGAGCGGGCGATCGATCCCAAGCTGCTCTCGGCCCGGAAGCTGCCCGACGGGCTGACGTTCGATCCCGCGAACTGCGCGAAAGTGGCAGTGGGGCCGGACATGCCGCCCGACTTGCAGGGCAACATGGCCGCCGTCTCCGCCGAGGGCAACGGGAATCGGTTCGTCGTCATCGCCATCGAGACCTCAAAAGCCCTGCCGTACAACGACCCCGGGAAAGACTGCACGAAGGTCGCGTTCGTCGGGGCCGGGCTGCGGGGCGGCATCGAGGTGATCGAGGGGCCGCACATCGACGGGGCCCGCACTACGGGCGTGCACCGTGTGCTGCAGGCGGTGGTGGCCGGGGGAGCCCGCACCGGCGAGCTGTACGACTACTCGGCTCAATTCGGCGATTACCAGGTGATCGTCATCGCCAACCCGCTGGTCATTCCGGACCAACCCGTCGCCAAGATCGACACCCAGCGTGCCCGCGACCTGCTCGTCAAGGGCGTGGCCGCGGTCCGCAGCTAGGTCGATGGTGGCGACCCACGGCGCCCGGCTACGCCGCGCTTGTGATCGCCACTAGCGCACGTCGCGCGGGCGGAACTGGATGCTCACCCTCGGACCGGTCGGCGCCGACGTCTTGGGTACCGCGTGCTCCCAGGTGCGCTGGCACGAGCCGCCCATGACCAGCAGATCGCCGTGTGCCTGGGGCAGTCGCAGCGACGGGCCGCCGCCGCGTCGCCGCATCGCGAACGTGCGCGTCGCGCCGAGGCTGACGATCGCCACCATGGTGTCCTGCGAGCTGCTGCGCCCGATGGTGTCGCCATGCCAGGCGACGCTGTCGGAGCCGTCGCGATAACAACACAATCCCACGGTGGTGAAGGGCTCGCCGAGCTCGCCCGCGTAAATGTCGTTGAGCCGGCGCCGCAGCCGCCCCAGCAGCGGATGGGGAGGATCCGCGATCGTCAGGTCGTGAAAGCTGACCAGCCGCGGCACATCGACCACCCGGTCGTACATGTGGCGGCGCTCGGCCCGCCACGGCACCGCCGACAACAGTTGGACGAGCAGGCCATCGGCGTCGGTCAGCCAGCCGGCGCGGATTTCGATGAAGGCGCCCTCACCGAGCTCCCTGCGCTCGGTGTGCTCGAACAGCGAGCCCTGTACCGCGATGCCCACGGCCACCAGTTTATCGCACACCCGTTCGATCGAGCGGGGACCGGCGGGGCGACCGGCTACCGTTTCCTGCGTGGCTGTTGTCGAGCTGGGCACCAATTCCGAGGTGGGCCCGCTGCGGGTGGTCATCCTGCACCGCCCCGGCGGCGAGCTGCTGCGCCTCAACCCCCGCAACAACGACCAGCTGCTGTTCGACGGGCTCCCGTGGGTGGCGCGGGCACAGGAGGAGCACGACCGGTTCGCGGACTTGCTGCGTTCACGCGGCGTCGAGGTGCTGCTGCTGTCCGACCTGCTGACCGAGGCCCTCAGCCACAGCGGGGCCGCGAGGATGCAGGGCGTTGCCGCCGCGGTGGATGCGCGTCGTCTCGGAGTTCCGCTGGCCCAACGGCTTTCGGCCTACCTGCGTGGCCTGGAACCCGTCAGGTTGGCCAGTGTCCTGAC